>CP073041.1:3026005-3631206 GCA_025370055.1 Woronichinia naegeliana WA131
AAGTTATTGTTAGATGCGACTTGTACACCAGCAGATATAAAATATCCAACGGATATAGGAATATTGAATGATGCCAGAGAAAAAACAGAAAAAATAATAGATAAGCTGTATGAAGAAATAAAAGAGAAAAGGAAAGAAAAGCCGAGGACTTATAGGGAAGTGGCAAGAAAAGAGTACTTAGCCATAGCAAAAAAACGTCGTGTGTCAAAAAAAGAAAGAAGAAAAGGAACAAAAAAACAACTAGGATATATAAAAAGAAACTTGTCTGATATAGAAAAAATGATAGAAGAGGGAGCAAAGTTAGAAAAACTAACGAAAAAAGAGCAAGAAGAGCTTGTAACGATAGGAAAAGTGTATGAGCAACAGTTAGAAATGTATGAAAAAAGACAAATAAAGTAGAAAACAGAATTGTGAGTGTAAGCCAACCTCACGTGCGTCCAATAGTGCGTGGAAAAGCGGGAAAAGCAGTAGAGTTTGGAGCTAAAATATCGGCAAGTAATGTGAATGGCTTTGTCTTCTTAGACAAATTAAGTTGGGATAATTACAACGAATCGGGAGATTTACCTGACTTTTCCCGTTAAGTGCGGATTGCAAGCTGCCAGCCTTGGCAAAGGTCATGCAACTTCAACCAACCGCGCCAAAGGACTTGGATACCGAGAGGAGTTTTACGACGATGTTCAAGATAACCACCAAGAAAAGCAACAGACTCGACAGCCCAAGCAACAGTCAAAATAGGGGGAAGTTTTTGAGAGGCGGCTGCTTTTAACACCTGAAGTTGAAGAGGATTAAGAATTTCAATCGCGAGAGCATCGGGCTGGGTACGATGAAGATAAGTAACGTGTAAAAGTTCAACAGCAATGACACTTAAAAAACCCAAAAGAGTTTTCATTCCATCAGAGGCAAGTCGATAACGCTCACTCTGACAACCAGACTTAAGGACTTTATGAAATTCTTCAACCCGCCATCGGTAGGTGTACCAACGAAGAATAGTGACAGCCATCTCAATAGTCTCAACAACTTCTGTAGTCAGAAGCATCCAAGATAAAGGAGTTTCGCCTTCGGGACAATCGATTTCTGTCGCATAAACAGCATAGACATTCAACGGGTCACGATTATCAAAACGATAGGGAGTTCGTAGATTAACTGAGCAAAATCGGACGGCAAGCTTAACCTTCCGTGCTTTTCTTTTTCCTGTACTCGGAATCTCGATTTCTTGATGAAAACGAATCGGTTCTGATTCCAAATGTTGCCAAAGTCGTTCACTATTTTTGTCTAAACTACGATTATGAGACGCTCTGACCAGCACTCCTGTATGCTTCTGACTTTTCCCGTTAAGTGCGGATTGCAAGCTGCCAGCCTTGGCAAAGGTCATGCAACTTCAACCAACCGCGCCAAAGGACTTGGATACCGAGAGGAGTTTTACGACGATGTTCAAGATAACCACCAAGAAAAGCAACAGACTCGACAGCCCAAGCAACAGTCAAAATAGGGGGAAGTTTTTGAGAGGCGGCTGCTTTTAACACCTGAAGTTGAAGAGGATTAAGAATTTCAATCGCGAGAGCATCGGGCTGGGTACGATGAAGATAAGTAACGTGTAAAAGTTCAACAGCAATGACACTTAAAAAACCCAAAAGAGTTTTCATTCCATCAGAGGCAAGTCGATAACGCTCACTCTGACAACCAGACTTAAGGACTTTATGAAATTCTTCAACCCGCCATCGGTAGGTGTACCAACGAAGAATAGTGACAGCCATCTCAATAGTCTCAACAACTTCTGTAGTCAGAAGCATCCAAGATAAAGGAGTTTCGCCTTCGGGACAATCGATTTCTGTCGCATAAACAGCATAGACATTCAACGGGTCACGATTATCAAAACGATAGGGAGTTCGTAGATTAACTGAGCAAAATCGGACGGCAAGCTTAACCTTCCGTGCTTTTCTTTTTCCTGTACTCGGAATCTCGATTTCTTGATGAAAACGAATCGGTTCTGATTCCAAATGTTGCCAAAGTCGTTCACTATTTTTGTCTAAACTACGATTATGAGACGCTCTGACCAGCACTCCTGTATGCTTGAGTTGACGCACTGAGTCAAAGACTTCTGAAACATCTCCTTCTCTGTCAAATACATGAATTACCCTCGTTGAACTTTCTACCTGTTTCTCACAGGTGTTTAGAGCCTCTACCCATTTGTAGGATTCTTTTTCCTCAAATGGTCTTTGACGAGCTGCTTTTCTTTGTTCTTTCTGTCTTTCTTTTTTCTGCTTCGCCGTTTCATCTGTTGGGGGCTTTTCTTTTACCTCCCTATTCCACAGTTTTTGCCATAATAAACCTAATACTTGTCCTTTTTCTGGCTCAATTGCTAAAGCACTATGCAGTATTAATCCATTCCCTCCTTTTCCAGTCGGCCCATACCCTTCCCTTTTTTCCTTGATATTGCGATAATCTAAGAAGGTCGTATCTCCGACTGATAGCATTATCTTATATTCTTCTACGGCGGCAGTTGTCATTTCACAGTGCGGCTCTATTATCTTGACAAAGTCTGTTTTCGGATTCCCAAAAATTCATAGGCCCTCTTTAACTCGTTTCCTCCCTTAAACACTTCTGATAAGGCTTTTCCAAACCCCTCACTTAACTTTTTCCCAATCGAGAAGGCACGATTGTTTAGCCTCTCGTCTCCCAATTCACAACTGGCAAAGTTTTTTGTCCACCATTCCAACATTTTTTGACCTGCCCTTTAAGATTTTCTCCATTTTACAGTCTCATACTCCCTTCATCCTTTGTTTTTGAAATTTGAACGATAAGCGGGATGATGGCTTCAGAATATTTTTTTCCTGTCAAGAGAATCATTACTCAAACCCTTGCCAGATAAAGCCTCTAGAAGTTTGCATTGCTGGATTTTGGACTTAACGGGAAAAGTCAGGGAGATTTACAAGCGCGAATAGAAGAATATAAAAGGGAAACAGGATGTTATCCGGAATCGGTTCATGTGGATAAAATCTATCGAACAAAAGCGAATCGAGCTTATTGTAAAGAAAGGGATATAAGAATGAGTGGTCCCCGATTGGGAAGACCGCCGAAAGAGGTGAGCAAAGAAAAAAAGAAAGAGGCACGCTCAGATGAAAGAGTGCGTAATGCCATTGAGGGTAAATTCGGACAGGGAAAGAGGAAATTTAGTCTTGGTCGAGTGATGGCCAAACTACCTGAGACCTCGGAAACGGTAATTGCGATGAACTTTTTGGTAATGAATCTTTCTACTCTACTTCAGAAGACAAAAAGTAAAAAGTTGTAGAGTCGTTTTTCTTGTGAAAAATGGTGTTAATTTTCCTCTCTTTTGTGAGGAGTGATTTGTGTTGACCTTTTTAGACAGAAAGGAACAATAGATTAAACAAAATCTGTATTTTGATTTGTTTCCATAAGGATAAGTTATCTATGCTTTTTCAGTCCATACTTCCCTAACCCACATTTCTTTCGTTTTTTGACTTTTTCAGCAAGCCCTAAATATTTCAAGGCTTCTTTGCTGGCGATGCAACCTACTTCGTTTAAGCCTTTTTGAATATTTATTTCTGTATCCAACATTGAACGACTGAGTTCTAATGTTAGTTCTATTTTTATCTTTGAACCCTCTACATTAATTAGTTTTGCTGTCATCATTGTTTCCTCTTTGTCACTTTTCATCCCATGTTAACACTTTTCTTTTCCTTCATCAACTAAAGGTCACACCCTTCTGAACAGAGAACATCAAACTCCAGAGTGGCGGGATTACGTCCAGCTGCATCTACTTTTAAAACATTGAAATTTCGTCCAAAAAGTTCGGTTAATTTATCATAAATACTCATTAAAATACCAGAGCGATTTTTCATTGTCACCTGAATTTTAATCGTACAAAACTGACAATTCCACTGTAGTATTTTCTGATGTTCGGGTTTGATATTTTTCAGATTAAGACAGTCTTGACGGTGAACTCGTAATGGCTTAAGATTGCGCTCACTAACAACGCCAATAATTTCACCATCCTGGGGCAAAGGAAGACAGCAGGATGCCAAAATAATTTCTTGATTAGGATCAATACCTGAAATAGCAGGTAGAGTATCCAAGACATTATTATTAGCAATGGTAAACCCTTTTCTTTTGAGTTCCAATTCAATTTGTCTTTTTATTTTATCAATACTAATTTGTCCTGCACCTAGACTTTTTAGTAATGTTCGAGTATTTTTGTAATGGAGTTGTCGAGCCGCTTCAAGATAGATTTCTCCATTAAGAGAATACAGATCAGCAAATTCTTGTTTTAAAATCTTGATGCCCTTCTCAATATCTTTTTCTTTGAACCATTTGCGAATTTCTTCCTTCGCTTTTTTTGTTGTGACAAACTCTAGCCAAGCGCGATCAAGACATTTGTTAAAACCTTCAATAATCTGCACAACCTGATTATTTTGTAACTGTGTATTAAGAGGTACTTCTTTTCCGTTGACGAAAGCTCCTTGACAGCGATGGCCGATGTTTGTATGTATTCCATAGGCAAAATCTACGGGGGTAGGATACCTTTCTGTATGAGGATCAATTCGTAATTTTATCTCATCCCCCGCAGGAGTTCTGACGATAATAAAATCCCTGGGATGACTAAATAGAGAATTATTGTCTAACCATTCGGGCAAAGATTCCAAATCCAAAATTTGTAAATCCTGATATTCTAATCCGAGATTTTTATCCGCAATAAATTGTTGCATTACAACAGACTCGCCGGTTAGATAGACTGAGCCGCCGCCAATTTCCTTGGCAAATACCAGGTTAACAATATCTTCAAAAGCCAGACTATCTGGATAGGGGCGTAAATTATTCGCTTCTTCTAAAATATTTTGGTATTCAATACCATGCTCTGAATTAACCCGAACCCAATCGAGTAATTCACAGGTCAGTCTTTTTTGTTCATTAAGACTGGGATATTCTAGCTCAATATAGCGAATGGCTGAATTGATAGTAATCGGCGAAACTTCGATGTAAGGTTCTCCCGCTCGAACCGCCTGTTTCAGTCGATCAATACGTTCATCTGACTGTTCTGGCTCAAGCAACAGGTCTAGTAGAGGAGAAAAACTGGTAACGATGTGATGATAGTGCATGATGCAAAAATAACTGGCACAGTTAAAATTTAATTTGTTGTTTAGTATTGTATGGATTCGCTTGTAGGATGTCAGTCGAAGAAAAAAGGGAATTTTGCTTTTGAACCGTATAGACGTTTGCTTATCGCCCCAAAAATCAAAGAAAAGCCTTGTTTATTAAGGTTTTGACTAAACCAGAAGATGATTTTTTACAAACCCAACAAATTTATACTCTCCCAGTTACTATCAAAAAAGTGTGTTATCCAGTACAAAAACAGCCTTTTAAAAAAATGCTAACCCGATCTAGGTCAGGATAGCATCTACACAAATCTCGTACATGGAAAAAAATGGAAATAACGGGAACGTCATCAATTCGCGTAAGATGATGCCTCTACTAATGATTCGAGTCTGTCGAGGCTCAAAAGTTCATCCTGTTGTTGGGAATGGTTGTTCTCAGGATGTCCTCCGCCAGAGGATTTTCGCTTATTTCTGTCAAGTAAATCTTGGTCTAAAACTCGTTCTCGTTTTCGTTTTTTCTGGCGTTCCTGATCGCCTGTGGCGTTATTCTGAATCGGGACATAGGAGATGGATGGGGCGATAATTAGTTCGCCTCTAGCAATTTTAGCTAACAGGGCAGAAATCGAACCTTTGTCTGCGTAAATACAGCTATAAGCTTCGGCAATCGTTTCTAATCGGTCTTTATCTTCAGGACTAATATTGAATTTATAAGACTGATGACCTAATTTGGGCTTTTGGCCACGCCCTCGTGCCAAGTTTTCTATGCGTGGATTAGGATTAGACATTTTTGAATTTAATTCTCCTCAACCAGTCGGTTGTACATAAGTGGAAAGTCTGCAACAGATGTAAAGCTCACAGTGTAAAGCTTGTCGGACTTGCCGCTAAGACAAAATTATAAGCTGATTAGGAAAAAAAAAACCTAATCTACTCCCATCTTGCCACTTTATAAGGGCTATTTACAAATATTGCGGTATAAAGGCTGACATTGTATTTGCGAATTTCGTGGCGATCTACATTTTTCGTAAGCCAGCGAAGACTCTGAACACGGAACCAAGCAAAATCCACTTAAGGAATTTTACCTCCAAATGTTGACACTGAATTAGGAATGGGCTACGATGTGTTTAGTCGAGGAGTTGTGGTTGATCATCGTTCGTGCCTTTCTATGAGGTTAATCCTGCCATGAATAAAATCCCCCCCCAGAAATGTCTTGATGAGGTTAATCCTGCCATGAATAAAATTCCCTCTGAGAAATGTTTTATGACTCTGTGTGTGGTCTTTCTCCGAGGTGGTCTGACCACCATGACCACCACAATCATCACTGCAAGTAGCCTTTTTAATATTGGCGACCACTTACCCCCGTCGTCTTCCCACAATCTACGGCTCCCTGTTCATTGTTCTTTTACTAGTTCTGATCATCATTAAAATTAGAATGAGGTTCGCTATTATGTTTGGATTGCTGTTCAAAGAGATTCACTCTGAGTTGGTTGAAATGCTGGTCGGTTTAGTGTTATATGGAGCTAAAGCTGATGAAGCACACCAAATCTATCTCATTTCGGCTCTAACCTCTATTTTTTCCCTTTTTCTCTGTTTTCTGACTTTTTAGAGAGGTAAATCGTCTTAAGAACACTAGAGCAATGAATGTCCGTTATTCGCTTATTATCTTTGTAAGGACGATTAAACTCTTGGATACAGGGGTTTAATTTCTTGTATTTAGCTTCAAAACAACATAAGAAATATTCTCCAAATATTTTCTAACTGATATACTTGATTTAGGACACGAAGGAGGTGTCAAACAAACTATGACAATTCAAACTCAAGACATCACTGTAAACGAGCAATTATCTGGTGATCGGCGATCGTCGGGCGATCGCCCATCTATTCTGAATAATAACTTGTTAAATCGTCGTGGGTTAACAAGTAACCAATATGTTATCCTGAGAGAACTACTCAGGCTAAGAACGGCAACCCTCAGCCGTTTTGAGATTGAAACTAATCGCTTAGGACAAGGTATTGGCCAAGAATTAGAAGGATTGGAAAAGGCTGGCTGGGTAGAGAGTCAAGTCACAGGAAGTACTCTTGAACCAAGGGTTTACTATCTTTCGGCAAAAGCTATTAAATTATTGCTATTCCCTGAGGATAACTAAGCCAGAATTTCTAACTTATGGATAATTGGTTTGCGTCGAGTGAACAATTAATTAAAGATAATCTGGCTTGGTTCATTGTTTTAGCAATTCTTTTAGGGGCTTTTTGGGGAGTTTGGTCTAGCGTTATTAAAGAAATTGAACGCCCCTCCCGACGGAGACCTGGATTCAGGAAGATAAAACTCACCCTAACTTCGGAAGTTTTCCGAAAAATCAAGGGGATCGTCTTCAGGCTTTTATTTGCCAATACCCTATGGGCGATTGTTCTCTCTGTTATTGTGGCCATGCTGTTCTTTATTCTTAACCGATTTTACGAGACAGTTTGGGTTAAATTAATTGTCGCCTTTTCTGTTAGCCATGCGATCGCCAGGAAACAAGGTAAAATTTCTTTATTGAATGCTTACTTAGGCGGTTTTGATTTGGATAGTGTTCCTTTCTTTGGCGACATAATTCAGGATTTAACGAAAAACTACGAAGATTTTCATAAAAAGCAGTTTGAACAGTTAAACGAAAAATGTAACGAACTTTATTCCGAACTTATTAATAAACAGATGGCAAAAGAGAGTCTTGTTGCATCTCAAAATCAGGAGAAGTTTGAAAATTTACTTAAATCTAAGTCTATTGGAGAAATAGAAAATCTTCTTTCAGAAAGAGTTGCTTATTGGCCTCAACAAGACAGACAAGAAATTCTTTCTCATCAATTAGAACAAATTCGCAGTTTACCTGAGTCAGAAAGAAATTCAAGACTCATTGCTTTAGTCGAACAAATTTGTCCCGAACTAATAAACTTACAATAATCACATATTGCTCAATAAATCCGACCTATAAAATAATAATTAATTTAAGTAGCTGGTTGCAATTAAATATAAAACGTGGGATGGGCATCCTGCCCGTCCACAGGCTAGAAGCCTGTTCTACCATCTAACAATTAATTAAGCCCACTTACTGGGTGCGACCTTTAGTTGATAAAAGCTGTTGTAATCAGGGTTCTACAGGGAACCCATATTGATCAAGTTTTGCCCAAAATTGACTCCATCGTTCCTTGGTCAATACCAAAGCTCGTAGGCTCAAAATAATTCCTGCTCCTTTTTCCTTCCATCGCATTCCTGAACAACATAATCGTTGTTTGACCAACGTCTTACAAGCTGCTTCCGTAACACCTGAACCAATCGGATACTTTTTCTCTAAGTAGGGCTTGCTGAAAAAGTCAAAAAACGAAAGAAATGTGGGTTAGGGAAGTATGGACTGAAAAAGCATAGATAACTTATCCTTATGGAAACAAATCAAAATACAGATTTTGTTTAATCTATTGTTCCTTTCTGTCTAAAAAGGTCAACACAAATCACTCCTCACAAAAGAGAGGAAAATTAACACCATTTTTCACAAGAAAAACGACTCTACAACTTTTTACTTTTTGTCTTCTGAAGTAGAGTAGAAAGATTCATTACCAAAAAGTTCATCGCAATTACCGTTTCCGAGGTCTCAGGTAGTTTGGCCATCACTCGACCAAGACTAAATTTCCTCTTTCCCTGTCCGAATTTACCCTCAATGGCATTACGCACTCTTTCATCTGAGCGTGCCTCTTTCTTTTTTTCTTTGCTCACCTCTTTCGGCGGTCTTCCCAATCGGGGACCACTCATTCTTATATCCCTTTCTTTACAATAAGCTCGATTCGCTTTTGTTCGATAGATTTTATCCACATGAACCGATTCCGGATAACATCCTGTTTCCCTTTTATATTCTTCTATTCGCGCTTGTAAATCTCCCGATTCGTTGTAATTATCCCAACTTAATTTGTCTAAGAAGACAAAGCCATTCACATTACTTGCCGATATTTTAGCTCCAAACTCTACTGCTTTTCCCGCTTTTCCACGCACTATTGGACGCACGTGAGGTTGGCTTACACTCACAATTCTGTTTTCTACTTTATTTGTCTTTTTTTCATACATTTCTAACTGTTGCTCATACACTTTTCCTATCGTTACAAGCTCTTCTTGCTCTTTTTTCGTTAGTTTTTCTAACTTTGCTCCCTCTTCTATCATTTTTTCTATATGAGACAAGTTTCTTTTTATATATCCTAGTTGTTTTTTTGTTCCTTTTCTTCTTTCTTTTTTTGACACACGACGTTTTTTTGCTATGGCTAAGTACTCTTTTCTTGCCACTTCCCTATAAGTCCTCGGCTTTTCTTTCCTTTTCTCTTTTATTTCTTCATACAGCTTATCTATTATTTTTTCTGTTTTTTCTCTGGCATCATTCAATATTCCTATATCCGTTGGATATTTTATATCTGCTGGTGTACAAGTCGCATCTAACAATAACTTTCCTTCATTTTCTTTTTTTTCTGACGCTACACCCGTCGCTTTTTTTTCTATTTCTTTATTAATTTTATTTATTAATTCCATTCCTATTTTTTTACGAAAATGAACCATCATTGACGCATTAAATGCTTCTTTGCTACTATAGCTTTCCATTCCTATAAAGTACTGTAAATAAGGGTTCTCTTTTATTTGTTCTACTGTTTCTCTGTCACTTTTTCCTGAAATTTCTTTGATAATTAATGCTCCTAATGCCATTCTAAATGATTTGGCTGGGGCTCCTTTTTTTTCTGTGAAGTTTTTTGCATATTCTTCCTCATATTCTTCCCAAAGAATCATTTTTGACATTTCTATCCAACGATTTTCTTCGTCTAACTGCCCGCCGAACAGATTTTTCAAGTTTTCTGGTGTTTCAATTGAGTACTGTTGCTTTCGGTACATCTGCTTTCTCTCTTCTTAATGCAATGGTTTTGAGGCATTCTACCCTATTTTCGTGCATTCTAGCGGTTCTTAATTCGCCTACTATTTTTCTCCGTAAAGGTTTCAGCTTTTTTCAGCAAGCCCTACATAACAATCGTGATAAAAATTTAATTCATCTCTAGCAAGATCTTTAAAACCCCTCTTTTCTGAGCGTGGGCAAAGGCCGTTAACCCATCTTCTAAAGGATATTTCGCTTGAACGAGATCTAATACTTTAATTTTTCCTTCGGCTAATAATTGCAAGGCGGGAGCAAAAGGGCCACAGCGAGAACCGATCAACGTAATTTCATCCACCACGATCGCCGAAATATCTAGACTCAGAGGATTAGCATAGGTACTTTTTAAAATCAACGTTCCCCTCGGACGCAACCCTTGACGGGCGATCGCAAAGCCTTCAGGATTGCCAGTACATTCCACCGCTAGATCAAAACTTCTAGGAATCAAACTCTCTGCCAAACCCGTTTGAATCCCTAAATGGCGTAAATGCTCTAATTTTTCCAGATGACGACCGATCACCCAGAGATCACAGCCCGTTAACGCTAAAGTTTGAGCCACTAACTGGCCCAATTTGCCATCTCCAACCACCAAAACCCGATCATTGGGGCTAATTTTTACCTGTTCTTGAATCTCTAAAGCCGCCGCCACCGGTTCTGTAAAAGTCGCTGCATCCGTCGTCAGGGCATCTGGGACAGAATGAAGATTTTGGACTGGTAGGGTTAAATAGTCAGCAAAGGCTCCATTCCGATTGACAATGCCCAATACCGTCCGATTTTCACAATGGGTAGATTGTCCTGACAGGCAAAAACTACAATGACCGCAGGTTGCATTAATCTCTCCGACGACCCTCTGCCCGATTAAATGGGCTGGCCCCTGCTCTACCATGCCAACAAATTCGTGACCCAATACCCCCCGATAGGGATAATAACCGCGCAATAATTCTAGATCGGTGTTACAAATACCGGCCTGTAGAACCTTTACCAAGGCTTCATCTGAGGCTAGGACGGGAGTAGGAAGATCGGTTCGCAATGAGAGATGTTGGTCTTCGAGCCAGAGTCCTTTCACGGCAATAATTTGAGTAAATTTTAAGTTAGGTTAAAATTTGAGCTAGGGCGTAAACTGCATTTCCCCTACAGAGATATCTTTTCGGAGTGGTGTAGGGGCGTATTAAGTACGCCCTCTGATTGCTTAAACAGCAGCGAAGTAAGCTTTTGATTTGACCGGATCAGGGTTCATCGTTTTATCCCCTTCTTGCCAACCAGCCGGGCAGACTTCATCGGGATGGGATTGAACGTATTGAAGGGCTTTGAGTGTCCGTAGGGTTTCATCGACACTGCGACCAAAGGAGAGGTTGTTAATGGTGGAATGTTGGATCACACCATCTTTGTCGATGATAAATAGACCCCGCAGAGCAATACCTTCTTCTGGATCGAGAACGTTATAGGCAGCACTGATTTCTTTTTTGATATCGGCAACGAGGGGATAGGCAATGTCGCCTAAACCACCCTGTTTGCGATCGGTTTGTACCCAAGCTAGGTGAGAAAAGACGCTATCAACGGAAGTTCCTAGAACTTCTGTGTTGAGTTTGCTGAATTCTTCGTAGCGATCGCTGAAGGCAATAATTTCGGTGGGGCAAACAAAGGTAAAGTCGAGGGGATAAAAGAAGAGAACAACATATTTACCCCGATAATCAGAGAGTTTGATGGTCTTGAACTCCTGATCCACCACAGCCGTTGCCGTAAAATCAGGGGCTGCTTGACCGACACGTAAACATTCTGTCATGTTGTAATTCTCCTTAGAGTTGGAATGATTTTCGAGGGATGATTAATCATTACGATTTGTTAAAACTATATCATAGTCATAACGATTTTGACCTACCCTCTGCCTATCCTCACCATGAAATCTTCCAATAGTCCCCCTGGTCGTCAATCCCTCTTTTTGCCGACTAACCGTATGAGAAAAACCATCCGTCCGGTCATTCGTAATCCCAAACCGAAACAAAAGCACTTATTTGAGAGTGATCTCTACCATTGGTTATTGGTAATTTCCTGGAAACGCTTTCTAGGGATGATTTTTCTCTTTTACTTTGGCTTGAATCTCTTATTTACACCGTTATATTTATTGGCTGGAGATGGTATTGGTAATGCCAGACCTGGATCCTTTAAAGATGCTTTTTTCTTTAGCATTCAGACCCTTTCTACGGTGGGCTATGGTTATCTCTATCCCAAAACGTTAACAACTCAAATCCTGGTGACAGTCGAGCTTTTTGTTGGTTTATTAGCGATCGCCATTTTAACAGGACTCATGTTTGCCCGTTTTTCCCGACCCACCGCCAGAGTGCTATTTAGTGAGGTGGCAGTAATTTGTGATTTTGAGGGAGTTCCTACCTTGATGTTTCGAGCGGCTAATCGTCGTGCCAACCGGATTTTAGAAGCTCAAGTGCGGGTCAATGTTTTGCAAGATCATGTTACCCAAGAGGGCCACGAAATTCGCCGTTTTTATGATTTACCCCTACTGCGATCGCAAACCCCTGTGTTTGGACTGAGTTGGTTAATCATGCACCCCATTAATGAGCAGAGTCCTTTTTATGGTAAAACGCCCGCAGAAATAGAGGACAGTAAGGCCGAGTTATGGATCAGTTTAACCGGCTTAGATGAAACCTTTTCCCAGACCATTCATAGCCGTTATGCCTATACTACTAACGATTTTTTATGGAATCATCGTTTTGTCGATATTTTTTCCAAGAATCAAGCAACCGATCAATGGTATATCGACTTAGGATGCTTTCATGAGGCGGAACCCTTGACAGATTGATCATTGGCCGTTTAGTGAGAATTTTGGTAGAATTAACTATAATCGTTTAGGAGTTGCGTCCCTTGTTTACCACCTTGAAGCCCATCGCACCAACCAAAACAGAAAAATTACCTTATGACTTAGTTAATGCCATTCAGGAACTCAAAAAAGACTTAAATGCCGTTATTCTGGCCCATTATTATCAAAACTCAGAAATTCAGGACATTGCTGACTATTTGGGGGATTCTCTCGGATTAGCGCAACAGGCTGCCCAGACCCAAGCCGAAGTCATTATCTTTGCCGGTGTTCATTTCATGGCAGAAACAGCAAAAATTCTCAATCCTGACAAATTAGTCTTATTACCGGATCTGGAAGCGGGCTGTTCCCTCGCGGATAGTTGTCCGCCCCAGGCCTTCGCTCAATTTAAAGCGGCCCATCCCGATCATTTGGTCATTTCCTACATTAACTGTACGGCGGAAATTAAGGCCATGAGCGACATTATTTGTACCAGTTCCAATGCCGTTAAAATTGTTCAGCAAATTCCCCTAGATCAACCGATTATTTTTGCTCCCGATCGCAATCTTGGTCGTTATGTGAGTGAGCAAACCGGACGGGAAATGTTGTTATGGGAAGGAAGTTGTATTGTTCATGAGACCTTTTCCGAACGCAAATTAATTGCCTTAAAAATCCAGCATCCTGAAGCGGAAATTTTGGCCCATCCCGAATGTGAAGAAATCCTGCTACGTCATGCCGATTTTATTGGTTCCACAACGGCCCTGCTGAAATATAGTCAACAAAGCCAGGCTCAAAATTTTATTGTGGCCACAGAACCAGGCATTATTCATCAGATGCAAAAAGCCTCTCCCCAAAAAGGGTTTATTCCGGCTCCAGGTCAAGGGAATTGTGCTTGTAATGAATGTCCCTATATGCGTCTGAATACCTTGGAAAAACTTTATCTAGCGATGAAGAATAAAAGTCCTGAAATCATCTTGCCGACTGCAACTTTAACAGCCGCCCTACGACCCATTCAAAAAATGCTGGCTTTGTCCTAACGCCTCGCTATCCACTATCACCTTTTCACTTTTCACCAAAACTATGTTAGAAATTCCTCAAATATTAGCGATTCCCGATCTCTCTGCTGCTGCCTTTGTTGCACCTAATGCGACGGTGGTGGGTGATGTCACCTTGGCGATCGCGACGAGTATTTGGTATGGTGCGGTGGTGCGAGGCGATGTGGAAGGTATTGAAATTGGGGCCTATAGTAATGTGCAAGATGGGGCTGTCCTTCATGGCGATCCTGGACGAGTGACCGTACTAGAAGAATATGTCACCGTTGGACATCGAGCGATTATTCATGCAGCCTATATTGAACGAGCTTCCCTGATTGGTATGGGGGCCATTATTCTAGATGGTGTGAGAATTGGGACTGGAAGTATTATTGGAGCAGGGGCCGTTGTGACGAAAAATGTGCCACCGCGATCGCTAGTCAAAGGTTTACCCGGTAAGGTGGTCAGTGAAGTCTCACCCGAACAAGTCCAAGCCCTAATTGAACATGCCAAACAATATGCCCAGTTAGCCCTGGTTCATGCCGGCAAAGGTCAAAAACCTGGATTCACAAGACAGCAAGATTAGGCTATATATAGAATAATCAAAAAATCTTAAAGTTCTTTTAAGCATACTAAGGCAAGGTGACATTATGGATTGGCGTGTTCTCATTGTGTTGGCTCCTCTGATCATTGCAGGGACTTGGGCCATTTTCAATATTGGTGCTGCTGCGTTAAGACAATTCCAACAATTTAGTCGGGAAAGCTAGAACTCGGTTCTTACTTACGTTGTGGTGATTAGACCGATTGTTCTCTCTTTTGGGGACAGTCGGTTTTATTCTGGTCGTTGGTAAAGTAGCAATATCCCTAAATTTCGATTATGTTTCTCTCTAAAGCCTTTACCCATCGACACCAATGGTGGCAACGTTTTCCCGCTATATCCATGATGGATCGTTATCTGATCAGCCAGTTAATGCCGCCATTTCTGTTCAGTGTCGGTTTGGTGGCAACCCTGGGAGTGGCGATCGGTTATTTATCGGACTTAGCCAATAAAATTGTTGAACGTCAATTGCCCCTTCTACAAGCAGCCGAGATTCTACTTTTAAAAGTACCGGAATTTGTCACCTATGCCTTACCTATTTCGGTAATGTTAACTACCCTGATGACCTTTGGTCGTTTAAGCAGTGATAACGAATTAATTGCTCTTCGCAGTTGTGGAACCAGTCTTTTTCGCATTGCCTGGCCTGCGATCTTTCTGAGTGCCTGGGTAACAGCAGCCACCTTTGGTTTAAGTGAATGGGTTGTACCGAGTGCCAATTATCAAGCGACCACTATTTTAGTAAATTCAATTAAAGAAGAACACGCTTTTTGGCAAAATAAAGATATTTTTTATCCAGATTTTGAAGAAATTAAATTACCCAATGGGGAGAAAAGTCGTCGTCTTCGCAGTTTAGTTTATGCAGAAAAGTTTGATGGCAAAAAAATGAAGACTTTAACGGTGTTGAAATGGTCGGGGAATAATTTAAGTCAAATTGTGATTTCGGATAATGCTACCTGGAATGTTCAAGACCATCAATGGGACTTTTTTAACGGTATTATTTATAAATTAGCTGCCGATGCCTCCTATCGAGAAGCATTACCGTTTAAATATCAGCAATTTCCCTTGCCCAAAGCTGCCTTCGATTTTGCTAGACAGGGGCGTGACCCCTACGAAATGAATATTCAGGAGGCAAAACAGTATATGAGGATTTTAAAATTAATTGGAGATACTAAAAAACTCACCTTCTTTCAAGTCCGAACGGAACAAAAAATTGCCTTTCCCTTTGTGTGTATTGTTTTTGGCTTGGTCGGGACGGCTCTAGGTTCTCGTCCGCAACAGGTGAGCCGTGCCACTAGCTTTGGTTTAAGTATCGCGATTATTTTTTCCTATTATTTATTAGCATTTTTTATGGGCAGTTTGGGCATGATTGAAGTTTTGTCCCCTTTTTTAGCAGCTTGGTTGCCTAACATCCTAGGAATTGGAGTCGGAGTGGGTTTATTGCATCAGTTTAATCAATAATTCTTTATGACCATAATTCTTCACAGATTCAGACATAATTAATAATTGACTGTGATAGGATAAAAATCTAGCTTGTTTAGCCTGGGAGTCATTATCCCATTTTTTCTTATGAGTCAATTTCAACAGATTAACGGTCGTGGCATTCCCCTGAGAGGCAATGATATTGATACCGATCGCATTATTCCGGCTCGTTTTTTACGCTGTGTCACCTTTGATGGTCTGGGAGAAAACGTTTTTGCAGATGATCGTCAACAATTAAAGGGTCAACATTCCTTTGATCAATATCAATATCAAGGCGCGACGATTTTGGTCGTTAACGGCAATTTTGGTTGTGGTTCCAGTCGAGAACACGCTCCCCAGGCCATTATGAAATGGGGCATTCGGGCCATTGTGGGTGAAAGTTTTGCGGAGATCTTTTTTGGGAATTGTATTGCCAATGGGGTTCCCTGTTTAACCGCTTCCCCTGATGATCTAGAGGCTTTACAAACGGCGTTAGAACAGGATGCCCAAACGGAAATTCGTCTTGATTTAGAACAGTTAGCCCTGAGTTATGGTGATCAGGAAATCTCCCTAACCTTCAATGAAGGGGCAAGACAAATGTTAGTCACCGGCAAATGGGATAGCTGTGGTCAATTGATCCAAAATATAGAAGCCATTGAAGTCACAGCCTCAACCTTGCCCTATCTGCACTGGAATTTGGCAGTTTCTTAGAATAGCTCTAAAAACTAAAAAATTAATTAGTGGCCGGAATGGGTGTTGTCATTTTTAACTCCTTTTTGGTCAGTGATCGCCGTAATTGTAGGGGTAAGGGATCTTGGCTAAATTGACTAATTGCCGTATCGGTTAAGTAGTCATCAAACTGAGTTTTTTGATGCAAATAGCGGTTGAAAAAAGCCAAACTAATTAACCAATTTCGGGCATAAGTATAATTACTTAATTGCATAAGTGAGATGCTCTTCATGGTCAGCTTGACGATTTAGAACTTTGACCAGATGCGTCACACATCCCTGCTGTAGTATAACACCTAACTAGTCCAAGCTTTCAATAACCATCCCAGCACGACTCCCAATCCTCCAAAGCGAAGGATTTGCCAAAAAAGATCTCCCAAAATGCCCTGGCGAAGTCCCTGCCAAAAAAGTTCTTGTAACTGGCTATCGCTTAATAAACGACTTTCCATCGTCACCGTCAAGGCCTTTAACTGTTCATCCAAAAGATAAAATTCCTGTTCTAATTCCGGCAGTTGAGTTTCTTGCCAACGGATCTCCACTTCCTGACGATGTTGTTGTAGAGAGTCATATTCTGCCTGGGTCGTCTGAAGCATTGCTTGTCGTTCCCTTAGGGCTAACAGCGATCGCTCTAACTGTTCAAGAGACTGCTCAAATTCTTGCTCTCTAGAATCGGGATGTTCGATAACGCTATCCTCCACTATTTCACGGCATCAACATCTAAGGCTGTTTTAGTGTAACAAGGACTTTCAACCTGAGCTAAGATTTCTCACGGCAATTCTACCGATGTCGGTTTAGCAATATGGGGTAAGCCCCAACCTAACTTTTCGCGTAAAATTCGGAAAAATTCTGGGGATTGCAGACGAATAAAGCGGGCTGCATAGGGTGATTTTTCTAGATGTACCCGATCCTCTGGCAGCACATAACAACCTCCGTTGCCATCCACCACCATCACCATACGATTGGGAGTCGCGGGAAAAATATTAACCGGTTCCGCATCAGAGAAAACTAAGGCTCTAGAGGCTAAAGAATGGGGACAGATGGGAGCTAATTGCAAAACAGGTACATCGGGAGTGACTACCGGGCCTCCTGCACTGAGGGAATAGGCCGTTGAGCCGGTGGGTGTGGAAATAATAATGCCATCCGCCGCAATATCAACAGGGGCGTGCTGACCAATTTGAATCTCAAAATGGCACATACTGGTCAGGGGTTCTCGGTGTAAAACCATTTCATTGAGGGAAAGAGCTTCCCACAGTAAGGTTTCCTCGCGAAATAACCGTACTGTCAGCATGGAACGGCTTTCAATTTGGTAGTTACCCGTTAGTAACTGATCAATGGCTTCCGTGAGTTGATTCAGATAAATTTCGGTTAAAAAGCCCATGTGACCGGTATTAATGGTCAGGAGGGGAACACCAATGGGAGCTAATTGACGAAAAGCAGATAAAACTGTACCGTCTCCTCCCAGAACAATGCCAAAGTCCAGATCACGGTCAAAATTGGACGGCGTTAACAGTTCAATAGGGGTATGACAAATGGGACGATCCGGCTGAGAATAACCTAGTAGTCCACCACTACCCGTTTCTAAGATGACTTCACAATCTGCCCGCTTTAATATTCCCTGTAAGTCTTGAGCGACTTTACAAGCGATCGGTTTTTCATCATTGTAAATAATGCCTACTTTTGGCACAGCAGCTTAAATCCTAATAGAGGGTGAACAACCAAAGGCCGTCTGGATCAACTAGACAAAGAAACCCTTTTTCTTTTTACCATTTTGGGTCTTGTTCTGCTCATAATCAAGTTCTTTTAGTTTTTTGAGAATACGACCAAAATATTCTTGTAAATAGGATTCTAAGCTGGTTGTTTCCTGGGGATCAAGGTCTAAAAGGGCATAAACATCCGCCATCGGGGCCGTTAAGGGTTTACCACTGGCCAATACTTCTGCAAAGGCAAGGCGGTCAGAAATATTATATGTCCACTGAAAAAAGCGGGTTAAACTTCGCATAAAACGCAATAGACCCAAGGGAACTTTCGAGATTTTGGCTTCTTGATTCGATAATTGTTCACAGAGTTGAATGATTTCTTCCCCTGTCCAAGCACGATCGCCGACGACGGGAAGGGTTTGTCTTGCGGTGCCAGGAACCTCTAGAACTCGCACTGCAAATTTGGCCACATCCAGGGTATCCATATAGGCGGTGGGCGTACTTTCTCCCGTCATCCAGACCGCCTGATTATCGAGAATGGGGATGGCATATTGACCAATTAACCCTTGCATAAAGCCACAAAGCTGCAAAATCGTGTAATCCAAATTCGATTCTGCCAGGAATTTTTCTGTACAGGCTTTAATGTCCATTAAGGGAACATTGGGATAATCGGCTGCCCCTAAAATAGAAAAGAAAACAAATTTTTTAATGCCTGCTTTTTGGACTGCTTGAATGAGATTGACTTTTCCTTCCCAGTCAACCTGGCGAATGGAACGAGGTTCACTGGCCCTAGCAGTTGAGGCATCAATTACCGCATCCACTTCTACCAAGGCGATCAGCAAGGTTTCCGGTTTACAGATATCGCCAATCAGCAGTTCTGCGCCCCATTCTTTTAGGAAAGTTGCTTTTCTCAGATTCCTTACCAAACATCGTACTGAATGCCCCTGATCCAGGGCGCGACGAACGATTTGCCGTCCCAGAGTCCCTGTTCCACCAACTACCAATACTCGCATTTAAACTTCGTAACGTTTTTTTAAGTTTCTCTAAGATACTATCAGAATTTGTTAACTTCATGATATTGCTTTCTCATCTTTGAGCAAATGAACTGTTTTTCGGTTTAAACTCTAAATCCAGGAAGACTAGTTTATTTTTACCCTCCGTTCTGGTTTTAAGGAGTGGACTGAATGTTAGGTGTAGCCGTCCACCAGCTTAAGGCATAGGGTTGGGCAACTGGATAAGGGGTTGAACGCGATCGCATAGCGCCACTTTGTGATCGCACCCTAATTTTATACTGTCCAGTTTGCGGTACTTGGCAGAAAATATGTTCAACGCTATCTACCAGACTTTGGGAGGAACAGAGGCTCAAGGCCTGATCAGAAATCTCTGTCTGAGAGTCAACGGGTAATAGATAAAGATCCAAATTATTTAAACCCAGATCCCTGAAATTTTCTCCTAAATCATAGCTTTTATTCTGGTTTTGATCCTCCAATTCGACCCAACGATCCCACACTAAAGTAATGGCAACAAAACTATGCTGAGCTAAGGGATTGGCCAAAATATAATCTTGAAAAGTTTGAGGCGTAAGATGACCATAATTCCAACCAAGAGGGGGAATGGGTTGCTGATTTGTCCATTGTCCAGCCTGAAATTGTTGATAGGCACGAAAAGCATTTAACTGTCCGGCTCCCATAGAAGGATCTAGGGGAATTTGTGGATTGTGAAAAGCGGTTGATTGTCGCCAAATCTGATTTTTTTGGGTCAAAATTGTGCGAGTCATACCCAATAAAGAACCATCCCCTGAATCTTGTAATTTATCGGCGGAGTTGAGCAAAATAGCCTTCATCACTTCATGACGACGGGAGGCTAGACTCCAATGGGCTGAGTACCTACTCAGTTGGCGATCGCCGAATTCCTGAAGCAAGGCGATCGTGCCTGTGACCTGGGGCGCGGCAAAACTCGTTCCCGTCACCGTATGCAGTTTACCGGCTAAATCATAGGTTTTAATCTGGCTACCAGGAGCCACTAGTGTCACCCCTGATCGTGAACCCGTATTCATTTCTTGCTCAATAATGCGTCGGCCAATGCCCTGGGGCGATCGACTGAGATTGGCAAAATCTACTTTGTCGAATTTTTCCTGTCTTTTAGTACTATAGGCGACGGTTAGACCATTATAGTGATCCGTCGGAATGGGAATTCCCCCTTTGCCTTGATTACCGGCCACAACAAAGAGAACATTTTGGCTACGGGCTAACCAATCAATACATTGGCTTAGGAGAGCTTGCCCATCTAAGCTGGCTTCTGGTCGGGGATCACGGTTTAAGGATTCTCCAAAACTAAAATTGATGGCTCGTACATCGTTGCCATTTTGTTGAGCAATCATCTGACTAGTTAAACATTCCTCCGGCTGACCATTCTCTGCCAACGATCCGATCGCTCCCACGTAGAGTCTTGCCCCAGGAGCGACCCCAGGAAACCGTTTATCTCGACTGACCAAAATACCCGCCACCATCGCCGCATGATTGTCTAAATAACGATTCGGTTCTGCCAGGCGATCGCGGACAAAAATACCTGCCAGGGAAAAAGGAGGCTGCCAAGCAGCTATCTTATCAAAACCAAATTTTCCGGCTCGTCCTACTTCCACCTGCCCAATGGCAATCTTACTGCCGGTCAGTAAATAGGGAGCTTGTTGAAGACGACGAGCATCAATCCCCTCCTGCTCCAAAAAACTTGTTTGGGCAACAACACTAGTTAGGCAAAAACTCAAAAAAAACCAGATCCAGAAATAAGGATAACCAAATCTCATGGTCATCACAACTCTCAGTATTTTTCTGTTACCATTCATCATAAAAAGTTACGGATCAATTCCCTAGACAACTTATTTTTAAGGTTATCAAAAGAGGAAATTTTTGAGTCCTCCCCAGTTTTATTGAAAAAGGTGTCAGAATAAAAATAAATTACCTGTCGAACTCCAATCATAACCTGATTAACCCCTCATGACTTCATTCCCAGAAATTGATCAATGTAAAATCGAATTGCTACAAAAAACCTTGAGAGAAAGTCCTCTTAAACTTGCGGATCTCAGTACATTTCAGCGAATTATTCTAATCACAGATGGAACATTAACCGACATTTTAGAGATTTATCTTTTAGAGAAAATTTCAATTTTTAAACTCTCTGAAGAAATCATCAATCTTACAGAAAAGATTCCAGCTTTAAATCTTGAAGAGGGGGTCAATGTGATTAAAAGAAAAATATTCCTTCAGGGAACAATCAGCCAAAAGAACTGGATTTATGCTGAATCGATGATTGTTCCTGAACGGCTGGATGTTCTTTTCCAAGAACAACTACTCAACTCCGAAAAACCGATTGGTAAACTTTGGTTAGAATATCGCGTGGAAACCTTTAAAGAAATTATTGATTTATCTCAAGAACCGGCGGGGGATTTGTCCGAGTACTTTCAAATTAACCAAGACGAAAAACTTTTCTCTCGTACTTATCGAGTTTTCTCCCAAGGTCAACCGATTATGATGATTACAGAAAAATTTCCAGAGAGTTATTTTATTTGAAGTCAACTGACACTATTCAGCACTGGTTCAGCCTAGTTGTTAAATAGCCTGAAAGTCTTGCCCTGTAAGGATTTTAGTGATTCAGGACAAAAATCGTTGTATCCCTTGCTGCACAGGGGTTTGATGCAATTCCAATAATCAGACTGAACCATTGCCTACAACCCTTGCTCAATAAGTATTCTGTCGTTATTTCTGAGAATAAAATAAACTGTGTGTTTTCTCCTAACTTAATAGCTCAAAAGTCTTGCTATGGAAGGACTTCAGTATTTGAGGTCTGAAAATGTCTTCCTAGACTAACAGAATAGAACTATAGCAGTTTTTACCTGAGTGAGATATAAAAATATCCCTCAAAGCCTTGCTGTATAAGCATTCTTATGATTTCATCCTTGCTTAAAACGCTATAACTTCACTAAAATATCCTGGACGGCAGAGGGCAATTGCCGCATAATTTTGCCCTTCTCTAGATCAATGGCAACCAGGGTAACTTTGGCTGTCAAACATAATTCTTTCGTTTCTAGACATTCAAGGCGATAGTCCCAATCCAGTCGCACTCCCTGAATTTGATTCATAATTGTTTTGACCACAGCCGTTTGGCCCATGCGGATTGGACGGTGGTAGCGGATTGTTAACTCAACAACGGGTAAGTCACAGCCCATTTTTACCAACTCAGCAAAGTCAATGCCGATGGAGCGTAAACATTCAACTCTGGCAGTTTCCATCCAGGTCAAATAGGTTCCATGCCAAACAACACCCGCATAGTCAGTGTGGTGGGGCTGAACTCGGACGACATATTCAAACCATTTTTCGCTTTCAGCTTTGAGTGGTGGTTTAACAGCGATCGCTGTAGAGGAGGGAAGTTGAGGAGTGGCAGACAAAGTAGATTAGCAAAGGAAAGACAACACACTAATCATAATATTGTTGTAACGGTAAAATCCATTTTTTTAGAAATTGATCAAGATGGCCTTGAAATCATTAGACTTCTTGCACAATAGCGTTTGATCCCTCTAAATCCCCCTTAAAAAGGGGGACTTACTTGAATTTGCAAGAGATCTATTACTGAAAACAATTAGTTATATTTAGTTTAAAATTCCATCGCATTTTGTCGCCAATAGGAACGCACTAATTTAATTTCTTCGTAGGCATATTTTCCTTTCAGTTGTTCGTAAATAGGCATTAACCGTTCATCACCAACCACATCGATCGCCTGTAAAATTGCTCGTTGATGGGCAGGAGAAATTAAAGAATCTAAATTAGTCACATGATTAGCTTCAATCAGTTTCACAAAATGCTCGGCAATGGTAGTAGGCTTCAGAGAACGGGCTAGGGCGATCGCGGCCAGATCTAACCCCTTTTTATACAACACTAAAGTTCTGGTTAAACTATCACTGAGATCGGGATCAAAAAAGTTATCAAAATTATCTTTATTTAAGGTTTTTGTTAACACTAAGGAGCCATTAAGCTCTTGTTTCGGCAATGGATTAGTTGCTAAATTTTCAGAGTCTTTACCTAACAAATCAATTCTTTTAGCATTTAAAGTGGTTAAATCCGATGAAATGATCTCTTGCTTTTGAAAATCTCTTACTTTTCCCAACTTGCCATTGCTCTTTTCTGGTGGATAATGGACTAAACTTCTAGTTTCAATGGTATTTCCTTTTTTAGACAATTCCTCCCTTGCTTCCCCATCTTTCCTCGCTTCCCCATCTTCCTCATTTCTCTTTGCTTCCAAAGCTAGAGTATTTAAAAAAGCTTGACCGTAGCGTTGTAATTTATAATCTCCCACCCCAGAAACCCGCTTTAATTCCTCGATTGTTTGAGGATTTTGTTGCGACATTAAACGCAAGGTAGAATCACTAAAAATCATGTAGGGTGGAATCGATTGCTGATCGGCTAACAGTTTGCGGCAGCGACGTAATTGCTCATAACGCCTTTCAATTTCAGCAGCCAAATTAACACTTTTTAATTCTTTTTGTGGAGTTTTAGCCACTCTAATCTCAACCTGACGCTGTTTTTTCATGACCTCCCAACTGCGTTCATTTAATCTTAAAATAGAATAGCCATCCTCACTCTGATCTAATAACCCTTGTCGTAGTAGCGATCGCCCTAAATTTTTCCACTCATCCACACTGCGATCCTTACCAATGCCATAGGTAGAAAGCTGATCATGACCCCTTTCTAAGATTTTATGATTTTTCGTTCCTCGCAACACTTCAATAATATAATTCATCCCATATTTCTGCTGACAACGAGCGACGCAAGACAAAAATTTCATTGCTTCTATTGTCCAATTTTCCATCGGATTTTGAGAGAGGCAATTATCACATTGACCACAATCTCCCGCAAAAAATTCGCCAAAATAACTGAGTTGAACCGTGCGACGACATTCCGTTGCTTCTGCGTATTCCACCACCTGTCTAATCTGTTGACGGGCCACCCTTTGCTCATTGGGATCAGGCTTTTGCTCAATAAAATATTCTAAACTTTTGATATCGCCATAATTTAAAAATAAACTGCAATTGGCTGCTTCACCATCCCGACCGGCTCGACCAGATTCTTGATAATAACTTTCTAAGGTTTTGGGTAAATTGTAATGAATAACAAAGCGCACATCAGGTTTGTTAATGCCCATACCAAAGGCGATAGTTGCCACAATAACCTGCACATCATCCCGAATAAAACGGGTTTGGTTTTCACTTCTTTGTTTATCTTCTAAACCAGCATGATAAGGCAAAGCATTGATACCGCATCGCTGTAGTTTTTCGGCAACATTCTCCACCGTTTTGCGACTGAGACAATAGATAATACCAGACCCTTTACTATCTCTAATGATTTTTAGCATTTGGGTAAATCTTTGACCATTTTCTCGATAAACTTCGTAATATAAATTAGGACGATTAAAGCTGGCAATATGAATCGCCGGTTGCTGTAATTTTAACTGCTCAATAATATCTTCTCTGACGCGCTGGGTTGCCGTTGCCGTTAGGGCCATCATCGGAATTTTAGGAAAGCGATCGCGGAGTTTATTTAACTGTCGATATTCAGGGCGAAAATCATGGCCCCACTCGGAAACACAATGAGCTTCATCCACTGCAAAAGTCGAAATGCCTATTTTTAAATTAATAGTTTCTAAAAATTCTAAAAAATGTTCTAATAAAAGCCGCTCTGGGGCAACATATAGTAATTTAATTTCCCCTCTCATCATTGCCATCTCTCGCTGACGAGTGACATCAGAGGTAAGAGTACTATTTAAAAAAGTGGCACTAATGCCATTGTCTAGTAGCGCATCAACTTGATCTTGCATCAAGGCAATTAAAGGAGAAACCACAATCATTAAACCAGGCATTAGCAAAGCCGGAAGTTGAAAACAAAGAGATTTTCCGCCCCCCGTAGGCATGATAATTAATTGATCTTGACATTGAAGGGCTTGCTCAATAATTTGCCGTTGTCCAGTACGAAAAGATTCATAGCCAAAAAAGTGTTTAAGAGATTGTTCTAGGGAGGGAGGATTAACCTCGGTTACAACGGCGCTTGACATTACCATAGGAATTTAGATATTCAACAAATTTTAAGCCGTCTTTATTTTACGTTAAAATAACGTTTTAAAACAGCTAAAGCAGGATGATCAACTGGCAAGGTTAGGATTTTTTCCTGAATTTTAACCCGATGGAAAGGAATAATTTCTACAACACTATTACTATAGGCCAGTAGCTCTAAGTTTTGACTCCAATCCGATGGCCAGGGTTGTTGTTGTACCTTTATTCCCTGGCTCGATAAATACTTTAATAAGCTTGATCGCATAATTCCTGGCAGAATAGAACCGTCTTCGGGCGGCGTATAAAAAACTCCTTCTTTCCACCCCCACAAATTGCCAGTACTGGTTTCTAGCCAATGTCCTTGATCATTAATTAAAATAGCTTCTTTGGCTTCCTGTTTTTGAGCCTCTTGTAAGGCCAACCAAGCGGTTAAATAATTTCCCGTTTTAATGGCCGCCATTGGTCGTTGAAAAATCGTTTGATCGGCAAGCCAGCCCTGAATACCTTGCTGTTGCAGTTGACTTAAATTTTCGGGTAAATTCCGTCCAGTTATCCAAATTTTGCCATCGGCAAATATAACAATACGCAGCACAGAATAATCATTTACAAGGGTTTGAGCCACTTCGGTGATGGTCTGCCAATTAGGGTTAGGCCATTGCAATTGTTCCACACTTTTTTGTAAGCGATCGCGGTGAGCTTGCCAATGGGTAAGGGGATGCTCCAGAGATTGCTGATAAACACGTAAAGTCGTAAAAATTGTTGCACCGTAAAGTAAACCCGGCTCCGTAATAGAGAGAGTAATCTCTTCTTTATCAAACCATTGTCCATCAAACCAATACATTTTTTGACTCTTTCACCTAGACAAACTAACTAGAAGCACTTGTATAAAATTTTAGCGCGAATTGCCAGAAAAAATGGGAAAAAGCTAACAAAGCGATCGCCAATAATCCGGCCCCTAACATCCAAATCAGATCTGCTTTTCCCAGCATTGCTTCAGCAGGAACAGTCGTCAAAAAAGCCACTGGAACGACAAAAGTAAAGAAAATACGATAGGTCATCGGATAGGCGATCATGGGATACCGTCCTGCTTCTAATAATCCTCGCAAAACTTCTGTTACATTGTAGATTTTTACAAACCAAATACTCGTCGTCCCTAGAATAAACCAAAGACTATAGAGTATCAGCATTCCTAAAAATAACATGGCAAAACTGAGTAGAACATTGACAATCTGAATCGGGGATTGGCTAGCGGCATAAAAGATTAGTAATAGTCCAAAAAATAAATCTGGAATTCCCCAGGGAGATAAAATACGAGTTGATAGCCAAAACTGACTGCTAATTGGTTTAAGTAAAACAAAATCTAAGGTTCCTTTTTCCACATATTCTACAATTTTATTGAGATTAGGGATCAACAAAGTTGCCGCAAAGCCTTGTAGGAGAGTAAACATTCCTAAGACAATCAGAGCTTCACTCCAACTCCAGCCCTGAAAATGGTATCCCGTTCGATAGAATAAAAAAAGACTAAAGATACTGCCCACTAGATTCGCTAAACTACTAAAACTTGCCAGCACAAAATTAAGACGATATTCTAACTCGGCCGCGATCGCCGTCTTCCAGAAAATACCGAGTAAGTGGCTATAGGTTTTCAGTAAAACTCCCATATTTATTCAGAAAAAACCATTGTTAAAATACTCAAAATTCTATTAAGAGCCTCCTACTGGGACAAGGCGTTTAGAAGCCAGGGGAAATTCTAAGGCTTCTCGTTGTTCGAGATAGAGTTGAGCCACTTCCCTGGCTAGATTGCGAATCCGCCCAATATAACGGGTTCGTTCCGTCACTGCGATTACCCCTCTGGCATCTAGTAGATTAAAAGAATGAGAGCATTTCAACACATATTCTAAACTCGGTAACACTAATCCTCGTTCAATTAACTGCTTGGCTTCTTGCTCATAAAGCGTAAATAAATTCAACAGTAATTCTGGATTAGAGGCTTCAAAATTATAGGTGCATTGTTCAATTTCTCCTTGCCAGAAAATCTCTCCGTACTCAATTTTTTCATTCCAACGAATTTTACTAATCGCATCCACATTTTGCAAATACATTGCCAACCGCTCCAAGCCGTAGGTAATTTCGATCGCCACTGGCCGACAATCAATCCCTCCACACTGCTGAAAATAGGTAAATTGGGTGATCTCCATGCCGTCTAGCCAGACTTCCCAGCCCACTCCCCAGGCTCCGAGCGTCGGCGACTCCCAATTATCTTCAACGAAACGAATATCATGTTCTTCCGGCTGAATTCCCAGAACTCTCAAAGAATCCAAATAAATCTCCTGAATTCTATCGGGAGATGGTTTAATGAGAACCTGATACTGGTAATAGTGTTGTACGCGATTCGGATTTTCTCCGTAACGACCATCCGTGGGACGACGACAGGGTTCCACATAGGCTACCGCCCAGGGTTCTGGTCCGATCGCCCGTAAAAAGGTATGAGGACTCATGGTTCCAGCCCCTTTTTCTGTATCAAAGGGTTGGGCAATTAAACATCCTTGCTCCGCCCAAAACTCATTTAATTTAGCGATCACAGCCTGAAAAGTAATCGTCACAATTATGTTCTCCTCCCAAATGACTATTCCTATTTTTACCTAGAAAGCTGCCTTTGTCTCCCCTAATGCCCAGCAATCATGATCATCCCCTGCTCAATTTCTTCCCAAACTCTCTCAAAAAGGTTGAGGTTTGGCGGTATGGTTAGGGATAAGGTGAGTGACTTCGCTTTGAAATCATTTTCTTTAACTGCCCGCTTCCATCTAGATTATGGCTGAATTTGATACTGGCTTACCTAGCATTCGAAAAATCCAAAATTTGATCAAAACTCAACAAAATGTCGAAGTTAAGTTGATCACGAATGATCTGTTGGTTGGTAAGATCCGTTGGCAGGATGTTCAATGTCTATGCTTGATTGATTCGTCTAACCAAAGCACCTTAATTTGGCGACAATCCATCGTCTATCTACAACCAAAATCCTAAAAGATGATCTACAGTCGTCTTTTTTTCCTAATCCTGTTCTTCTAATCTCGAACCCAAAATGAGTATTCAACAAATTGTCGAACAAGCCCTAAACGATGGTTATCTGACACCGACAATGGAAGCGGAAGTCGGTCGGATTTGTGAAGGGGCAACCGACTTATCCTTAGAAGAGTATATGTCCCTAGATCGCTTGATGGGATCTTTACTGGCAGGTGAGGTTGTTGCAGTTCCCAACAAACAATTCATCAACGTGATGGAAGAACTAGTCATCACGGAGGTTATTACGCAAATAGCCGTCTTAGAAGGGGTCAGTGAACGGGACTTAGACATTTCCGATGTGGCAGCCTATGCCCTGAATCGTCTGCCGCCCCTCTATGCAACCTCAGAGGAAGGAGCATTATACCAACGAGAACGGGCCCAAAAAGAATTACAAGGTCTTATTAATACTCAGATTAACGAAGGAATTCGTCGCTTTTTAGATTATCCCACCCTTCCTGGTCGCAGTCCTTTGGATAAACCAACGCGCAAAGATATTAAAGAGATTGTGGCAGACATGAGTCAATTGTTGAAATCCTTTGCCCCTGACTAGGGGATTGGGATACAGGGAAACAAAGTCACCAATCCTTAACCTCAGTAGCCGTAAAATATCATTGAAATTGTGGAAGCCTTCGGAACTTGATAAGCTATGGTGTCGTCATAAGCTATCAATGTGAGGAAAATCTGTGTTGGGTAAGTCGATGAGTCAATCCATTCCAGCATCCTGGTCTAGTATTGAGGGTCACAAGCCCCAATTGTCCGCAACCCCGGATAAATTGTCAAATTACGATCTCATTCTTCGCTGTCAGGACGGTGTACATCCTGATAGTGCAGCTTTTAACGAGCTACTACGTCGCTATCAGTCCCATGTGGATAAGATTTTGTATCACCTGGCTCCAGATTGGCAAGATCGGGCTGACTTAGCTCAAGAGGTTTGGATTCGCGTTTATCGCAATATTAAACGTTTGAACGAACCTGTCAAGTTTCGAGGTTGGCTCAGTCGCATTGCTACCAATCTCTTCTACGATGAGTTGCGGAAACGAAAACGGATTAGTCATCCAATTTCTTTAGATGCTCCCCGTCGTGTTGATGATGGAGAAATTGATTGGGATATCGTTTCGGATTATCCAAGTCCTGATGATACGTTGGCCACGACCGAGTTTTATGAACGTCTGCGTTTGGCGATCGCCGATTTGCCGGAAGCCTTTCGTACTACTATTGTGTTGCGGGAAATTGACGGCATGGCCTACGAAGAAATTTCCGAAATTACTGGGGTTTCTTTGGGTACGGTAAAGTCACGGATCGCCAGAGCCAGAGCCAAATTGCAATCCGTTTTACAAAACTACTTAGATTAAAGCGGCGATTTTTTCAATAGCAATCGGTCAGTCAATTTTAAAAGGCTTGGGAAAGTCCTAACGAAGGTGAGGAGTGTTATGGCAATGCCATCTATTTACGTCTGTCTATAAGACAAGCGTTTTTTGTATCCCCCGCCGTGAGGTCACCATGAAATCAGAATTTAAAAATTCCTATGGGCAGTTTGATGCCGATTCCGACAACATGAATGAACCATTTCAACGTTTCGAGTTATTAAGTGCCTACATGGATGGTGAAATAACTCCCCATGAGCGTCAGCAAGTTCAAGAATGGCTCGATACCGATCCGCAATTAAAGCAAACCTATTTAGGACTACTGCGCTTACAACGAGAAATGCCCTGTGTCCCCACCCCTTCAACTGGAATTACCCCAGAGCAATTATCGGAACGAGTTTTTCAGCGCATTGAGCAGGCCAATCGTTTGAATCGCCTTCTCTTTTGGGGTGGAATGGTGGTGACGGCCGTGTTAGTAGGGGCATTATCCAATCTGTTTATCGGTGGCCAATACCCTTCCCCGCCCCCTCTGCAACAAGCTAATTTGGAATTAGAATCTGAGCCATTAACGATCGCACTTAACCAACCGCTTATTGACCTTCCCGGCAATGTTCAATAGCTAAACGGTGGGGATTCGCCAACATTTTGGTGCAATAAGGCGTTAAACAAATATTGGCTCTCGTCCTGGATTTGTCCACCATCCTGATGGCAACACGATCCCCTCTAATTCTTGAACCTTTTCAGGTCGCATCACATAACCCCAAACCTGTTCCAGAAAATGGCCGCTTTCTAGATCGTAAATGGGAATGAGACGGCGATCATATTCGTTGTCCTGGGGGGCGGATTGAGGATCATAGGTTTCCAGTTGATCTAGAATCTGGAGAGGCATTTCATCTGCAAACTTTAGAACGTAGCCATAGACTTTCTGATCGCCCTCTGTCATGCCTGGATAACCTACTTGATTGAGATGATAAAGCTGACCGTAGGTATAAACTTTCCGGGATTGTATCACCTGGTTTTGGCAGTAAAGCGGATAATTACATTCTCCAGGCTTAAGGGTTCCATAAACGAAGACTTTCAAGGGACTGCTGGTCGAAACGATTTCATGATAGTACTCAAGAATATAACAAAATATGTCAAGGCTGAATAGTGGGTAATGGTTCAGTCTGATTATTGGAATTGCATCAAACCCCTGTGCAGCAAGGGATACAACGATTTTTGCCCTGAATCACTAAAATCCTTACAGGGCAAGACTTTCAGGCTATTTAACAACTAAGCTGAACCAGTGCCGAATTGGCCAATCTTGATTCGAGGTGGGCAGGTTGTAAAATTAATTTTCTGCCTGAAGTTGAGCAATGATCGCCACTAATTCCCGTTCAAAACTGACCTGGGCACGATTCGTTTTTCCCCCTAGATAAAGTTTGGTCAATTCACTTCCAGAATCTTGAGCTAGTACCCAAATCTGAGAATGGGAAAAATAACTTATTATTACTCCCAACATCAGCAAAGCAAAACCGAGATAAACAAAGGGAATCCCTGGATCTGCTTTAATTTGCAGTCCCGTACTGCCAACTAATTCAAAGACCTTGAGAGTGACACCATTAATCTCGATACTACTACCAGCTCTTACTGCATTAAATAAATTTCCCTGTTGATCATAAAGAATCATGGTTCCCTGAAGATCCTTGACCAGCAGAGCCACACCTTCACTTAGATCCGTTTTTGTGGGAATCCAAGTTCCCCAAAGTTTACCGCCATTTTCCGTATTCAGAGGAGCCATCGGCAATTGAAAAATCGGACTATTATTAATTTGGACTTTAACTCCTGCAATACCCCAATTCGTTTGGTAAAAAGTCACACCGTTATAGCGCAAAGGTTGATTAACAAAAATCGTTTTGCGATCTAATTCTTCGCCGGTTGTTTTAACCACCGATAGATCGGAATAAAACTGATCAATATTACCGTCTGGTGTATAGTCGATCCAAAAACGATTGACCTTAATTCCCCAATCTGTCGGAATTTGTCTTTTGGCCAGAGGGCCGGCTTCAATAATATTTTTAACTTGAAAACTGTCGCCACTGGCCACCATTTCCTGGGCCAGAAAGCCGGTCATGATTCCCCAAATAGCTCCCCCTAAAATAATAAGCATGGCTGCATGAACAATGATCGGGCCAATTTTGCCCACCAAGCCTTTTCGAGCGTAGAGCGTTTGATTTTCCTGAAAGATTTTGTAACCTTGATTTTGTAGGTGAGGAATAATTTTACTGAGGGAAAGATTGTCTAAGGTAATACTAAAGGCTAATTTTTGAAATTGACGAGGTTGTTGATAATATTGCCAACGTTGAGCAGCTTTAAGGGCTGGAAATTGACGATTAAAAGTACAGGCTGTTAAACTGCTACCAAATAAAATGAGTAAGGATAAAAACCACCAAGTACTGTAAACGTGATTGAGACCGATCGCTAAAATAATTTTCCAAGATAAAAACCCAAACAGAGCTGGATCTTCAGGATAGTTGGTTTGATAAAACGTTAGGGTTTCACCCTGTTCAAGGACAGTTCCACTAATACTAAAAATAGCAATTAAAAGCAGTAAAATAATCGCTAGTCGTAAATCAGCGATCGCCTTGATCACGGAACGCCAGGTCTGTTGTAGAAAATGAAAAGGAGAGAGGTTAGAGGAAGATTCAGAGAGCGTCATAGGTTGACCCAGAAGAAGGGGAAAAGAGAGGATTAACCACTCGATTTTAAGTAGTATTAAGTTAATTATATTCGTTAAAAAAGATTGTAACTCACCGAAAAATAAAGACTTTGCTGAGACACGGTGTTACCTTGTACTCGAAACTCTGTTAGCGGCAATCCCCAATCTAAGCGGGCTGTAAGGCGATCGCCCATTTGCCAGAGCAGTCCCAGCCCCACACTAGCTAAAGTATTCGGATTAGGTGTTGGGATCGGATTATCCCGATCATTCCAGCCGACTCCAAAATCCAGAAAGGGAACAATTTGCAGGACTCCTTGAATTTCCTCAACTCGTAGCACGGGTAAACGCACTTCGGTAGAGGCAAAAATGCCGTTATCAGTGAGCAATAAATCTTGACGATAGCCCCGCACCGTATTGAGACCCCCTAGGGTTAATTGCTCCAAGGGAACCAATGGCTCAGTGGATAATTGCACTGCCGAGCGAAAGACAAATAATGTCTCTGGCCCTAACAAACGAACATATTGTCCCTGACCCCGCCATTCAAAAAAACGTCCATCGGGTGGCAAATTATTGACATTTGCATCCAGAATGCCTAATCCCAGACTGAATTGGGAACGCAACGCCAACACATCCTCGCTGCCTCGTTCTGTCCATTCCTGAAAAAAGCGTAGGGCGGCAATGCGAGTTTGGCCATCATTATTAGCTCCTGGTGAGAGCGGAAATCCCTCTCCCAATAAACTGGTCTGACTAGCAGAATAGGAGGTTGTCAATCCTAAGGCTAATTCTTGACGAGGGGTTTGGATCAGGGGTTGACGATAGCTCAGATCAAAATAGAGGGAGTCACCAGTAATATCGAGAATGTTAAAAGGTTCTTCTATTACCACTGTATTATTGTACTGAATTGCTGCTTTTAAAGTGCCGTTATGGGGATTAAGGGGCAGGGTATAACTAGCCGTTACAGCGTTACTGCCATCACTATTGGCATAATCCAAGGTAATCCCATCTCCAATTCCCAAGAGGTTCCCTTCACTGATTCGCAGTCCTCTTTCCCAACTACCAATACTCTGGACTCGGCCATTGTCAGTAAAAGTTTCAATATTAAAGGTGTTGGCTTCTTTGACTTGCACTGAAAGCAAACTTAATTCAGGACGAGGGCCAGCAGATAGTTCGGCGGAAATGGATTCAATAAGAGGATTGAGTTGTAGCAGTTGTAAGGCTTCGAGCAGGCGTTTCTGATTGAAGGGTTTCTCCGTCGCGATCGCCAAACGACTTTTCACATAATCGGGATCGAGTTGGCCCTCTACCTGGACTTGAATATCTTCTAACCCTCCCTCAACGATTTGTATGGTAATAACAGCCTGATTTTGATCAAAGATCTGACCAGCAGGAATCATGACTCCCGAATTAATATAGCCCGCCTCGGTATAAAACTGAGTGACGGCGGATTCTGCGGCTAACAGTTCGGCAAAGGTGAGAGGACGTTGGGTAAAAGGGGCTGTAACCTCTGCTAATTCTTCTGAACTAAATGCACTATTGCCTTGAAATTCAAAGCGCGAGACGGTAATCGTCCCTGGCACATTCTGCGGTAAATTGGGCGGTATGGGATTGCTGGGGAAAATTTCTAAAGGAGGCGAGGGTAGAGGACTAGGAGGAATAATCGGTTGGGAGGGTTGGGGCGGCAACAAAATTCGCCCAGGACTGGGAAGATCGACCCTCTGACTCTCAAGACTTGGTGCAACGAAAGATTGAGCTAGTAGGGGAGTTAGGGGATCATAGAAACCCCAAAATAGTCCAGCGATCGCGGCAAGGACGACTAGAACATTGCCACTGAATTGGACTCGGCAGCTAAAACCATTATTCATTGGAGTCAGAAATAAGGAACTGGTATCGTCTGATCAAAGTTGGAAAAAGTTTATGGTGTAAGGCCTTGAGAAAATAGAAAAATAGTTTAAGACTAGACATCGTCCCGTTTTTATTATACTATTATTATTGTCATTATATCAAAGAAGAAGGAAACAGAAAACAATGTCAATATTAAAGAAAAGCTCTATGGAAATCCTGAATGATGTTGGCTTGTGCCAAGAGAAAGAGGATGCCTTATTCAAGAAAAACTGTCCTCATTGCTATAGTGAAAACGTAAAAATACATTCTCATTATCAAACGAAAGGTAACGGGGAACGTAAAATGTTCATTTGTCAAGAATGTAGTTCTTGTTTTGCTGAGACTTATGATAGCGTAATCGCTGGCTTAGAAACCCCATTAAGTGAAATTGTAAAAGTATTAAAAGCCAGAATGGAAGGAATAGGATTAAATGCAGCAGCCCGAGTATTCGGCTACGCGAAAACAACAATATTGAATTGGGAAAAGAAATTATCAGGATTACAAGAGACATTATTTTTATACGCCTTAGTGAATGAATTTGTTAAATTAGTAATAGAAGGGGATGAACTATACACAAAAGTTGGAAAAAATAAAGAAGCAAGTGCCTCTGAGGGGTGGACAATCGTTCTCATGGACAGGGCTAGCCGCTTTATTTGGCATTTAAAATGTGGTCGAAAAGAGCAGAAATTATTTCTAGAAGCAATGATGACGGTAGCGGAATTATTTGAAAGGAGTGCAGAATCTCTCCAGTTATTTACAGATGGAGAAAAGCGATATAGTCAACTGCTATTTGATATTTGTCACGAAGTATTAAGGACTGGAAAGCGAGGTCGTCCCACCAAAGTATTACCGAAGGGTCTTGTGGTAAGACTAAAAAATAAGAGTAGTAAACGTCGAGATTCTGAGGGTAAACTAAAGAAAGTAGAAACTCCGAAAACTGAACATCCTGAGACAACAGAAAAACCAGAAGAAAAGGACATCCATGCCAACCACGTTGAGGCATTTAATAGTGCTATCCGACGCTATTTAGCCGCCTTTCGCCGTCGTACAAATACTTATGCTAAATCTGTTGTGGGATTACAGCGAGTCCTAGATATTTTCTGGATGGTTCATAACTTTGTTCGCAGCCATTTTACGACTAGAGAAGTTCCTGCTGTAGCTCTCGGTATAATTGAAAAAGGGTTAACTTGGGAGGACTTACTCCAAATTCGCCTGATTTCTTGAACCTCTTGTATTGCAACGTTTGTAGCTTCTAGCTAGACGATACCAGTGCCGCTTGCCCTGAAAATAGGGCAAAATTACAGATTACGTAAAAAATCTCAATGTATTTTCGCGGAGAAGACTACTGGATAGTCAAAAAGAAAGATCTTCAATCCGAAATTTTCAGGGACAAGTTCGTCAACCATTCTCTTTGTATCATCCGCTACTTTCTTGCCTTCGTTTAAAGAGGAAAACGGGGAATCTTGCCGACGAGTCCCTTAATTTGTTGATAGAGTTCCATCAGGCGATCGCCTTCTACCTGAAGTTCAGCCGTGGGATAATTTTCTAAAACTTCTATGAGACTAATATTCTGATCTTCCGTTGCCGAGGAAATGAGCGCGCCCCGTAAGGCTTCTATGTTAGATCGCTGGGACGGTGTATGAATGACCTCTGCGATCTGTTGGAGCAAATATTTTCCGACAAAACTATTAAGAACTTCAGATAGCACGATAGGATCGATATTAAACGATTGATTGAGCCAACGCTGTAGATCTTCTGGCTTTTGATTCGCTAAGTTGAGATAGGACTGGAGCGATGAAGAGACTTCCCCTGTTTTGCTTAACTGACTCAGTTCAGGGATAGAAACCGACTCCCGCAAAATACTGTATTTGAGGATGATCTTTTCAGCAGCTTGACTAGGTAAGGGAAAGCCCGTTGTGAGTGCCATGACCAAAAATAATTTTAGGCAAATCCTTGTCATTGAGCCTGTTCCTCTGAGAATAATCATTTAACCTTCGCTTTTCTTATTTATACTGAGTAAATAGATCTTTACAAAACCTTAGTCCGTGAGACGCTTCTATGACTGTAACGCTTAATCCTCAGATTATGAGGTCAGTTGAACAACTCGATTATGCCGTTACCATTGGGGATGTGGCAACCCAAGCAGGCTTAGAACTGAATGTTACCCAGCAGGGTTTATTGGCCCTAGCCTCGGAAGCAGGGGGACATCTACAGGTGACGGATTCTGGGGATATTCTTTACCAATTTCCTAAAAATTTTCGCACTATTTTACGCAACCGTTTTTGGCGACTGAGACTACAGGAACTTTGGCAAAAGATTTGGGGGGCATTATTTTATCTGATTCGGATTTCCTTTGGTGTTATTTTAATTATCTCGATTATTGTGATGTTTTTGGCAATTGTGGCAATTTTGATTGCTGTTAATTCTAAAGATAGCGATAGTAATTCGGGCGGCGATCGCGATGGTGGTGGCTTTTTCTTCTTTCCGACGGATATTTTCTGGATTTTTAATCCTAGTCCTGACTACAACCGTTATGAATCAAGGGCTGGCCATGGTAAATCATCCTCGGTACGATCTATGAATTTTTTAGAAGCTATTTTTTCCTTTTTGTTTGGAGATGGCAATCCGAACGAAGATTTAGAAGAAAAACGTTGGCAGACAATTGGCACTTTAATTCGCAATCAGGGGGGCGCGATCGCCGCCGAACAGGTTGCTCCCTATCTGGATAATGTCACGAGCAGTAATCAAGAAACAGAAGATTATATTTTGCCGGTACTGGCTCGCTTTAATGGTTATCCTCAAGTTTCTGATCAGGGTGATCTTATTTATTATTTCCCCGAACTCCAGGTGACAGCCAAAAAGCGGACATTAACTGCCATTTCTAGTTTTTTGAATGAGAAACGTTGGCAGTTTAGCCAAGCCGATAGCGGCCAAATTATGCTGAGTTTAGGACTGGGAACAGTTAATATTGTTCTAGCTTTGATGTTAGGCGGTTTATTACGACAATATAGCGCAGGCATTGCTATTGCCAGTTTAATACAGCCTGTTTATGGTGTTTTATTAATCTATGCGATCGCTTTTTTGGCCATTCCCCTCGGACGTTATTTTTGGCTACAATGGCGAAACCAAGGCATTGATAGTCGCAATCAAAAACGTCAAGCTAAGGCCGAATGGTTAACCCTTCCTAATCCTAAATTCCGTCAGAAACTTCAATTTGCAGAAGATTTTGCGGCAGAAAAAGTGATCACGGCGGCGGATATTACCTATCGTACCGATGAGGATTTATTAACGCAAGAAGCTCTACAATCCGATAAGATTGATCAAGAATGGCAACGCCGTCTAGAATCACATTCCTAAACCATTTTATCTTCTTCTTGATGTTTCTTTTTTATCTTTAATTTTGCCATTTTTGAATTCATGTCTGAAATTTCTGAAATCCTTCAGCTTCCCAGTCCCGAAAGTGCGATCGCGTTAGCCGGTCAAGGAGAAGATAATTTAGCCTATCTTGCCCGTCATACGGGGGCCAAATTGGTGCTTAGGGGTCAGGATTTACAACTCTATGGAGAAGAGAAAAATGTAGAGCGGGCGATGAAAGTCCTGCGATCGCTTTCCACCTATTGGCAAGAAGGTAAAGCCATTTCGCGGCCTGATATTTTAACGGCATTTCAGGCCATGGACAGTGGCCGAACGGAAGAATATCGTTCTCTCCAACAAACAATCCTGGCGAAAACTCGACGGGGTGAAATTATCCGTGCTAAAACCTTTCGGCAAAGACAATATGTTAAAGCCATTCAAAGCCACGATGTTACTTTTGGCATTGGCCCAGCCGGAACTGGAAAAACATTTTTAGCCGCAGTTTTAGCCGTTCAAGCATTATTAAATAATGACTATGAGCGTTTGATTTTAACTCGTCCTGCTGTAGAAGCGGGTGAAAAATTAGGGTTTTTACCAGGCGATTTACAACAGAAAGTAGATCCCTTTTTGCGTCCCCTATATGATGCTCTCTATGAATTTATTGATCCTGAAAAAATTCCTGATCTGATGGAACGAGGCAAAATTGAAGTAGCTCCCCTCGCCTATATGCGTGGACGGACACTGAGTAATGCTTTTGTCATTGTTGATGAGGCTCAAAATACCACTCCAGCCCAATTAAAAATGGTACTTACCCGTCTTGGTTTTGGTTCTAAAATGGTGGTGACAGGGGATATTACTCAAACTGATTTACCCAGTCATCAACCTTCCGGTTTAGTGGTATCCCAATCAATTTTAAAAAATGTAGAAGGAATTGCTTTTTGCCACCTGAGTCAGGCGGATGTGGTTCGTCATCCCTTGGTACAAAAAATTGTAGAAGCCTATGAAAAAGAGGGAAGTTAAATAGGTAACTTTCTAAACGGCTTAATAGATAATCATAAAAAATAGGAAGTTCAAAATTAGTGAACCATGCTATTCAAGGTGATTGTTTGTCCAAAACCTTTTTTAAATAAACTTATCTACCCAGGCAAATATTCTTTATCAAGGATTTGTTCTTAGCTGAAAAGGCATTCTAGCAGAAAAGTTTTGCGGAGAAGATGGGTTTGATTAGCAGTATGATGGGGAACAGTTCATTTTCTTGTTCAATCCTTGTTATGGTTGCTAACTGGTTCAAAGTCTTCCAAAGCCGCAAGATGTCAGCCCTGATTTTTCTGGGATTTGCATCGGGACTTCCCTTCTATCTCTCTAGTAAAAATCCGATCCAGGCTTGGATGAGTGAGGATGGGGTCAGTTTAGAGGCCATTGGTGCGTTTGGGTTGGTCAGCCTTCCCTATTCCCTTAAATTTCTTTGGTCGCCGCTCCTAGATCGCTTTGTTCCTCCCTTTTTAGGACGCAGACGAGGATGGTTAGTCATTTCCCAGATTGCCTTAATTGTGGCGATCGCGGCCATGGCGTTACAAAATCCGTCCAAAGCCCTGCAATTTCTGGCTATCAATGCTTTTTTAATTGCTTTTTTTAGTGCAACCCAGGATATTTTAGCCGATGCCTATCGCACTGATGTTCTCGAAAAACCGGAATTAGGGGCAGGAGCTTCTGTTTTCCTATTGGGATATCGTTTAGCCATTATTTTTACGAGTTATTTACCCCTTTGGATTGCTGAACAAACCTCATGGAATTTCTTTTATTTATTAATGTCTGCCTTAATGATCATTGGTCTAGTCAATTCATTTTTTGCACCCGAACCACCTAAAAAAGGAGAGCCGCCCAAGAGCCTAAAGGATGCGATTGTTTATCCCTTTCTAGATTTTTTAGAAAGGAATGGACTACAAAAATCTATTTTTATTTTATTGTTTATTACTATCTATAAATTAGGGGATGCAATGGTTAAAAACCTTTCGACTCCTTTTTTATTGGAGCAGGGTTTACATTTTAGCAAAAGTGACCTTGCCTTACCCGGAACCCTTAGTATTATTGCCACTATTGTGGGGACATTGGCGGGGGGAGCCATTATGACTAGGATTGGCATTAATCGTTCTCTTTGGATTTTTGCCATTGTCCAAGCGGTCGGCAATTTAATGTACTTCGCCTTGGCTTTAGTGGGAAGAAATCAGCTTTTAATGATTGGAGCCATTAATGTGGAAAGTTTTTGTTCTGGCTTGGAATCCGCCGCTTTTGTGGCCTTTTTGATGAGCCTTTGTAACCAACGTTTTTCTGCAACTCAATATGCCTTACTTTCTAGTTTAGTTGCCTTCAATCGAGATATTTTAGTCGCGCCTTCTGGTATTTGGGCTAAGGCAATGGGTTGGCCGAACTTTTTCTTGATGACGGCGATCGCTGCTTTACCAGGCTTAATTTTATTGCCCTTTTTCGCGCCTTGGCAGGAAAGGGAAGATTTAGCTCCCCAACTCACCTCTCGATTTGGCTCTGAAGATGAGGATAATTGAGCATCATCTCAGCAAAATTAATGCAAATGCTCTAAAAGCTTTCGTTGACTCAGAAAACTAGAGGCTCAAACGACTGGAGTTTGTAAAGTTATCTAAAGTTTTGTCCCTGCCCTTCACCAAAAGTGAGGAAGTAAAGATATATAAATTGATGTTCCTTGAGCTAAAAATTTTAAAGGGGCAAGGCACTTAATAGACCTTAACCCCCTTGAGTTGCTTGTTATAGTTAGGATCTTTATATCGGCTGACCCCATTTGAACTAAGTATTATTATTGACGATATTTGGGAATTGTGTCGAATCCTTAATCTTTTTTTTAGATTTGATCCGGCTAACGTTTAAAGACTTTTGTTGACTAATGTTACGAATGATGAAGTGTAACCCCCAATTTCTCAGAAATCCAAACTTCTAGGTTTCGCAAAGAGTGACTTTTGGGTGATAACTCAGGATGTACCATCGGCTCCACTAAAATAGTAAACATTCCCAAACGATTACCGGCCAAGACATCGGTAAATAAGCGATCGCCCACCATTGCCACCGTTGATACAGGTAAATTCATGGCTTGAATGGCATAACGAATTTTCCGTCGAGAGGGTTTTCCGGCCCCAAATAGGTAGGGCAAGTTGAGGCTATCGGCAATGCGCCCAATCCGAACCTCGCTAAGATTATTACTCACTAACCAAATGGGAAGGATCGGTCGAATTTTTTCCACCCAAAACTGTAACTCCTCAGAAACATCTGCCCGTCGAAAGGACACTAGGGTTTCATCCACATCTAAGACCAGTCCCTGTAAATGATGACGTTGTAAAATCCTCGGTGTCAGATGCAGGATAGTATTGCCGAGAACAAGGTCGGGTTGCAGGAGTTTGGCTCTAGTCATCAGAAAAATCGGTTTGAAGGTCGTCTCTTGATTGTAACCCTGACGGTTAGACCGATTAGCAGGAAGTAAAAAAAGTCGAAGCATTGTTCTGAATCTGTGGGGTTTAGACTTCTGTTCGTAGGGTGATACGGAAATAAGTTTTAGTTGCGATCGCAGTAGATTAGGATAAGATTAAAAATTAGACTTAATTCTCTAAGTCCAAACAGTTTGAGTAAGTTGAAGACACCTAACTGCACTTAATCCCCTCTCGACAACATGACTAGTACTAGCCTCCCTGAATCCTATCAAGTTCTCCAAACACGGTACGAGCAATTACCTCTCCTAGAGAAGACCATTCTGCAATTATTGTCTATTCTCTATCACCCAGTTACTCGTATGGAGTTAGCAAATTGCTTGAATCATCTGGGTTATCGGGATAGCAGAGAGAAAACCTGGAATGTTGCCAGTCTGAAGCCAATCATCGAGCCACTCTTAAAATTAGAATTGCTAAAAACAGGAAGTAACACCGGAATAACCTGCCATCAACAATTGCGGGAAATCCCTAGTCGGGATGCGGTAAAAACAGGGATATTTGAAAACTTAGTAACGGCGGTTGAAATGGCTTATCCCATTCGGGAGTCTAGCTATAATTCACGACGATCATTTCGGTCGGATTCTGAACTCATTCGGGAAGTTCGCATTGGCATCCACAATCAAGATCTGGTTTTCATTGAGCGTCAATTTGAAGATTTCTATCATTACTCATCTAGCTCTCGGCAGATTACCCTGGAGAGCGTTTTCCTAGAAATGCTAGAAAATCCTTTTGATCTGGAATGGCTAAAGAGTTTATCGCCTGAGCTGATTGAATTTGCCTTACAGATTCGACTATCAGAATCCCTCCACAAGTTGTCCACCACAGAAGATGAACTAGAATTACTCAAGCAGGAAGTCCTGGTCGTTCAGCGTAAATCTCCTGTCCTGGTCGTGTTATTGGCAGAGCAATTGTTATTACGGGGTGAGTTGAAGGAGCTAGAATCTTTCTTTCAGCAGATTGAAAAACAAAATATTGATCTTCATCCTAGTAACTTCTTTATTTATCAAGGGAATATTGCTTGTTTGAAAGGACATTATGCTGAATCGATCGCCAGTTATCGTCAAGCTTTAGTAAGTATTAGGAAACTAACGAAAAAACGCAAAATTTATCTGCCAGGCATTGCTGGCCTATTATTCATTTTGTCCCTCCTGGGAGAAGGCTCAGGGGACTGCAAACAAGAAGCTCAGGGCTATGTCAAAAATGCCTTAGATCTAGCGGTTTCTGACTCCTTTAATGAAATTTATGTGCTTTTAGATAATTTACTTCAGTGGCAACAGGGCAATCAGCCCTACCGAGAGCGTTTACGCCATCTTTGCATCACCGACCCAGAAGAACATAGCTTAGTAACTTTTTTTAAATTAATCTGTACCTACTGGCTAAAGCCTGATCGCCAGGAATCTCTGCTTAATTGGGCTAGAAATTTTCAAACACGAGCCTATCGAGCCGATTATCAATGGTTGGCAGTCGAAATAGCTGACTTGATCCTACGCTGTGACTCCCTAAGTCAGGATTCTTATGGGGAGATCGTCCAGCAATGGCAGGCAGTGGAGGGCGGTGTTAGTTTACTGGATATTGTTAAACCCCAAAGTGAGTGGGAATTGTCCTTAACGGCTTTAGCTAATTTAGTGGGTCAACCTTCAGCTAAAAGTCTGGAAAAGATACCTGTGGCGACTAAACGTTTAGCCTGGTTTGTCACCTATTATTCTGAAAATAGTTATTCTTTATCTCCCCGTGAACAGAGTTGGACAAAAAAAGGAGATTGGACAGCCGGACGAGCGATCGCCCTAAAACGCTTAACCAAACAATCCTCAGATCTCAATTATTTCACCCCCCAGGATTGGCAAATTTGCAGTTATTTAGAAAGTTATTCAGTCGGTTATTACGGACAGATGGATTATCGTTTTGATAATCTGGCTTTTGTGGCCTTAGTCGGTCATCCTTTGGTCTTTTTAGATAATACTCCGCCGGTACAGCTTGAGGTTGTTGCTGGAGAACCAGAGTTAAAGGTCGAAAAGCTCAAAAAGACAAGAATTGTTCTAAAACTTGAGCCTAATCTGGCTAGTGGAGAACAAGTATTAGTGATCAAAGAAAGTCTGACTCGTATTAAAGTCATTGAGGTTACTCCGCAACATCGAAAAATTGCCACTATTTTAGGCGAGAATAATCGTCTAGAAGTGCCTCTCGCAGCGCAAGAACAGGTTTTAACGGCAATAAATGCCGTTGCTAGTTTAGTAACGGTGCATTCCGACATTGGGGGTGGCTCAGAAAATGCTCAGGAAGTACCGTCCTATAACCGACCCCATATTCATCTTTTGCCGATGGGAGGAGGCTTAAAGGTCGCCATTTTAACTCGTCCTTTTGGAGAAACAGGCCCCTATTTTCAGCCTGGCAAAGGAGGAGAAACCGTGATTACAGAAATTGAGGGTCAACGTTATCAAACCAATCGTGATCTCCAGGAAGAAAAGAAACGGGCCAAGGAAACGATTAATGCTTGTCCGACTTTGGCTTTAAATGATAGTGAGGGAGGAGAGTGGTATCTGGAAGAGCCAGAACATTGTCTGGAGTTACTCTTAGAATTGCAAGGCTTAGGAGAAAATGTCAAAATTGAATGGCCCGAAGGTGAAAAATTACGGGTCAGTCATCAGGCTAGTTTTGGTCAATTTAATCTCAATATTCAACGTCAACGGGATTGGTTTGCTGCCGAAGGAGAGTTGCAAGTTGATGACAATTTGGTGATCGGATTACAACAGTTAATCGAATTACTGGAAAAAAGTCCTGGGCGGTTTATCGCTTTGGCCGATGGGCAATTTCTGGCTCTAACCAACGAGTTTCGACAACGATTAGAGGAGTTAAAAGCCTTTTCGGAAAAACAAGGTAAAGGACGACGTTTTCATCCCTTAGCAGCCTTGGCCCTTGAAGATATGTTAGACGAAGCCGAAAGCCTAAAAAGCGATCGCCATTGGAAGGAACATATCAAACGCATCAAGGAAATGAAAGACCTCGATCCCCAACCACCTTCGACTTTGCAAGCGGATTTGCGGGATTATCAGGTAGAGGGGTTTCAATGGTTAGCTCGTTTAGCCCATTGGGGTGTGGGGGCCTGTTTAGCTGATGATATGGGACTCGGTAAAACGGTGCAGGCCTTGGCCTTAATTCTCACCAAAGCCGCCGCAGGGCCGACTCTGATTGTGGCTCCCACTTCCGTTTGTCCCAACTGGATCAGTGAGGCTAATCGTTTTGCGCCAACCCTAAATCCGATGCAGTTTGGTAGTGGCGACAGAGCCTTAGTTTTAGAAAACTTGCAACCCTTTGATTTAGTGTTATGCACCTATGGACTTTTACAACAGGAAGAAGTGGCTGAGATGTTGGCCAAAGTGCAGTGGCAAGTGGTGGTATTAGATGAGGCCCAGGCGATTAAAAATATGGCCACCAAACGTTCCCAAGCGGCAATGAATTTACAAGCAGAATTTAAGTTGATTACCACCGGCACTCCCATTGAAAATCATCTAGGAGAACTTTGGAATTTGTTTCGCTTTATTAATCCTGGTTTATTGGGTTCCCTGGATAGTTTTAATGAACGGTTTGCCAATGCGATCGAGCGGGGTCAAAATAAGGCTGCCCGTAATCAACTCAAGCGTTTGATTCAACCTTTCCTATTGCGTCGGACCAAAAACCAAGTTCTCAAAGAATTACCCGCCCGGACTGAAATTCTGTTACAGGTCGAACTGAGTTCAGAAGAAATGGCTTTTTATGAAGCTCTCCGTCGTCAGGCGATCGCCAAATTGGAAAATAGTGATGCTCAAGCAGGAGCCAAACACTTACAGGTTTTAGCGGAAATTATGCGGTTACGGCGAGCTTGTTGTAATCCCAGTCTCATCATGCCGGATAGTCCGGTCAAAAGCTCCAAATTGGAAACCTTTGGGGAGGTTTTGCAAGAATTATTAGAAAACCGTCACAAGGCCTTAGTTTTTAGTCAATTTGTCGATCACTTGACCATTCTTCGTAACTATCTAGACGAGCAAAAAATTAATTATCAATATCTCGATGGTAGCACTCCAATTAAGGAGCGTAAAAAACGAGTAGATGCTTTCCAAAATGGGGAAGGGGATGTCTTTTTAATTAGTCTCAAAGCAGGGGGAACGGGTTTAAATTTAACGGCTGCCGATTATGTGATTCACATGGATCCCTGGTGGAATCCCGCCGTAGAAGATCAAGCCAGCGATCGCGCCCATCGTATTGGCCAAAAGCGTCCTGTTACTATTTATCGTCTAGTGGCAAAGAATACGATTGAGGAAAAAATTGTCGATTTACACCATCAAAAACGCGACCTAGCGGATAGTTTATTGGAAGGTACGGATGTTAGTGGCAAGGTTTCGACGGATCAATTGTTGCAGTTGATTAGTGGGAATTAATTGATCGGCTTTTTGGGCTAAATCGGATAAGACGGGCTGAAGTTTCAGCAAAGCTTACTAAGCCAACCCATCTTGTTTTATTTTCGGATGTATCCCACATTCCGCAGGTTGTCGAAGAGGCGAAGTAGTTCGCGCGAGCTATTATGGGTGCCTGTGCATTAATTTTGGGTAAGGATAAAAAATATAAATAAAGTTCTAAAATAGAGTCTTGTAGTAAGGATTCAGGAAAGGGGCAGGGCGAACGCATCTTATTTTTGAATGATAGGCTAGGTAAAGGTTTCAGTGATCATGATTGATTTTTTATGAAATGCTAAAAGGCTTGTCAAATAAAGGGTCTAGAATTTCAGGGCAAACGCATCTTATTTTTGAACGATAGGTTAGGTAAAGGTTTCAGCAATCATTATTGATTTTTTATAAAATGCTAAAAGGCTTGTCAAATAAAGAGTCTAGAATTTTGATGCGTTTGCCCTGGCGATTATCCCTAAATGGTCTAGATTTTTAACGCTTAACTTAGTCATTTTTTCTTGAGGTTTATTCGCTTAAGTGCTTAAGTAAAATTATTTATACATAGCGATCCTTGTGTAGCAAGGCTTTCGGATTTATCTAAAGGGTAATTCATTTTGCATAACCACTTATTTGATTTTAACTATTCCGTTACCATTTCTCACTTTATTTTTATTTTTTCAAAATCAGTACGAAATATGAGTTATCAGATAAGGAGTCTAGAATTTAGATGCGTTTGCCCTGAATGATTTGTTATATTTCGTTTGCTGTAGCATAGAAAATTACAATGGACAGTGGCATTTGTACTAAAAATGGAATGGAAAGTAAATTGCCAAGACTTTAGAAAGAATTACTAAAGAATTCTGTTACGATCGCTACCTTTACCACTCAGAGGAGTCGCTGTGCAAAATATTTGCTTGAGATCGGGAGTTAAGGATAAACTAGGGGTCAAGCGATGAAGATTGCTAATATCGGACGTACAAAAATCCCTAAAACTGATATTCCAGTTATTGTTTTATTACCCAAATCCTGTGATTGCCATTTACCCTGGAAGCTTTGACCCCATTACCTTAGGACATCTCGATATTATTCAGCGTGGTAGTCAACTTTTTGAACATGTCACGGTTGCTGTTCTCTGTAACCCTGGTAAGCAACCTCTCTTCTCCGTTGAAAAACGGGTTGAGCAGATCCGTGCCTGTACAAGTCATTTACCTAATATTGAAGTCGATAGCTTTAGTGGCCTAACGGTAGAATATGCCAAGCTCCGCAATGCTAATGTTTTGCTGAGAGGGCTACGAGTTCTATCCGACTTTGAGAAAGAACTCCAAATGTCCCATACCAACCAAACCCTTTGGGACGGCATTGAGACAGTTTTTTTGGCGACAACCAAAGAATATAGCTTTTTAAGTAGTAGCATTGTCAAAGAAATTGCTCGATTTGGCGGCAACATCACCCACTTGGTTCCTGAAAATGTCGCCGGTGATATCTATTCATACTACCGTTAACCACAAAACATAAAATTTTATTATTAAACGCTATGGCACGTCGCGAGAATCCTAATACTGAGATCCCTGCAACCAAATCCCTGGGTCGTCGTCGGGTTGTCGATTTTGACATTCAACAGGAGTTAGCACAACTTCAGGAACTGATCTATGAGAGTTTTCATATTCCGGTTTCTCCTTGGACGATAATCGATGAGGGTAAAATTCTCGATCAAATTGAATTAATCAGCGACAATCTACCAGAGGCTATCCAAAAAGCCCTGGCCGTTCTCGATCAGGAAGAGGCGATCATGCGACAAGCCGAGGAATATGCCCAGCGGATTATTCAATCAGCCCAACAACAGGCGGCTAAGATTCTAGATGAATCGGGAATTATTCAGCAGGCAGAACAACAGGCTGCTCAGGTTCGTTATCAAGTTCAACAGGAATGCGAATCGATGCAACGTCAAACCCTAGGAGAGTTAGAACAAATTCGGCAGGTGACAACCCAGGAATTACAGCAGTATCGCCAGCAAACAGTACGAGAGTGCCAAGAAATTCAACGAGATGCGGATAATTATGCAGATACAGTACTAGGTCGTTTAGAGCAGGAATTGGGGGAAATGATTCGTATTGTTCATAATGGCCGCCAACGTCTCTACGATAATTCCCCTAGCAATAATCCCAATAATCCCAATAATCCCAATAATCCCAATAATCCCAATAATCCCAATAATCCCAATAATCCCAATAATCCCAATAATCCCAATAATCCCAATAGTAATAATCCGAATGTTGTGCAGACAGCGATCGCCCCTATAGCCGATAGACCTCGTAGGCGATCGCGGTAAAGGTGAAAAAGGGTAACTTATCTGGGTGTAATAGTACTAAGAAAAACAATGCCATGAGAAAGCTATACTTTTTAGTCCCTGGTACAGGAGGGAAATATACCTGTGGCGGTCTCTCGGTAGAATTAAAAACCCTTGCTCTGGCCCAGCAAATCTGTTTGGCGGAGGTAGTGACTTATCGGCAACGGGAAAAAGAGGTTTTATTTCTCGATGATTTACTGAGACAAAAAAGCTTAGCAGATGTCATTTTTGTGATTAGCTGGGGTTTTGATGTTGCCAAACTAGCGGCTAGACTAAAACGTCAAAACGTCATCTATCATGCCCATAGCGCGGGCTACGGCTTTAGATTACCTCCTAGTATCCCCATCATTGCCGTCAGTCGAAATACGATGGGTTATTGGGGACAGCGATCTCCTAATTCCATGATTTATTATTTACCTAATCAAATTAATGATGAATTTCAGAACTTAAACCGCGATCGGGATCTTGATGTATTGGTGCAGACCCGCAAATCCTCCACCTACTTGATGCAAGAACTTATTCCAGCCTTGCAAAAGCGATGTAAATTATACGTTGTGGATTCCTACGTGGACAATCTTGCCGCTCTCTTCAATCGAACGAAAGCATACCTCTACGATTCGGCTGAATACTGGGCACTTCAGGGAGTTAGCGAAGGATTTGGGCTACAACCGATGGAAGCTTTGGCCTGTGGTTGTCAGGTTTTTTCTAGCATCAATGGTGGTCTGTCCGACTATCTTGATCCTGGTTTTAATTGTCACAAAATTGCTGGCTATTCTACCGAGTATGATGTACAACGCATTCTTAAGGTGATTAATCGTCCAGTAACGGATAATTCCTCTTCACTATTTACGCAATTAGTTGCCGAATATCGGACTGAAAATATTCTGAGGCGTTTACAGGTCATTCTGGAAGATATTAATCAATTCTTTGATTGTAAAGAACAGCTTTCCTCTAGCATCCCTAGTTTGAGCAGTACACGAATGTTAACGTTACAAGGGCAAAGAATATTCGATAAGTTAAAGAAGAAATTAGGACTTTCAAAAAAGGCTAAGTCACTGGGCTAACTAAAGCATTATGCACTGAAAGTGCATAGGTTTGATGGGGACTGAAAGTCCAATATCTTAGCTTCGTTATTATACTTTGCACGGTCATAACTTACATCCCATATTCCGTACTGATTTTGAAAAAATAAAAATAAAGTGGGAAATGGTAACGGAATAGTTAAAATCAAATAAGCGAATAAATCTCAAGAGAAAATGACTAAGTTAAGCGTTAAAAATCTAGACCATTTAGGGATAATCGCTACCATAGTTGACGAACTTGGCATCGTGGATTACATTAATGAACAGTTACAAGAAAATGACCGTGCCGAAATCAGCGCAGGTCTAGTGGTCAAAGCAATGATTCTCAATGGTCTAGGATTTACCCACTCTCCGTTGTATTTATTCAGTCAGTTTTTTGAAGATAAACCCCTAGAACATCTCTTAGGAAAAGGAGTAAAAGCCAGTTACCTGAACGATGACCGTTTAGGGAGAGTCTTAGATTTAATATTTATGGCAGGCCTAAGTACAGGACAAAAGGCTTGAAAAGTATACGAGAAAGGGGTTTCATGGAAGATGAACGTAATGTAAGAAAACCCATGAACCAATATAACGCATTGAAACAAGCCCTAAAACCCCATTTGGGATGGCATGGTGCCAGACTCTCCTTCCTAGCCTTGTTCTTACTCGCCCTCCTCAAAGTGAAAACGGTTAACCTTAAAGAATTGGCTCTGGGTTTTGAAGGTCGGGCATTGGTGGATTCTCATTACAAACGCTTACAACGCTTTTTCTCAGGATTTGAGCTGGATTACCATCACATTGCCCGTATTGTAGTCAGTTGGCTGGATATCCCTCAACCTTGGGTATTAAGTATTGACCGCACAACCTGGGAGTTTGGCAGTCATGGTTATAATATCCTCACTGTCGGCATTGTCCATGAAGGAGTAGCCATTCCCATCTTGTGGTGGATGCTTAGCAAGAAAAAGGGCAATTCTAACAGTGATGAACGAATGCGTTTTATCGAGGAGATGCTCAAGATTTTTCCCACCGCCCTGATTCGTTGTTTATGTGGCGACCGTGAGTTTATTGGTCAGGCTTGGCTTCGCTATCTTCTGCTCGAACCGCTACTGGCTTTCTGTCTGAGAATTCGGGCTACGGACAAGATTGAGCACAATGGCAAGCTTTTGGCCGCCAAAGTCATTTTTGCCCATCTTGCAAAAGAGTGAATCTCAACGTCTTCAAGGGAGTTGTCGGGTTTGGGGATATCCTGTTTCTGTAGAGGCTCTTCGCTTGCCTGATAATTCTCTACTCATCGTCATTGGACATCCCGATTCCCAAGGTCTTATTCACGATTATGCCCTGCGTTGGGGCATTGAAACCCTTTTTGGCATCTTTAAGACTCGTGGCTTTTGCTTGGAATCTACTCACTTTACTGACCCCAAGCGTCTTCGTAAGCTTTTGGCTTTACTGACTTTAGCTTTGGCTTGGTCTCTCAAAACTGGTCTAGCAATTCATCATCTTCATCCCATTCCCCTCAAGAAACATGGTCGCCTAGCGCAGAGTCTTTTTCGTCTTGGTTTTGACCATCTTCGTCATCTTGTTCTTAATCCTTCTCTACCCAATTTTTCTCTTTTTCTCGACTCCCTACATTTTTTGTCCTGTACTTAGATGGCAGGCATCAGCCGTTTATTTATCGGCATTTGTCTAAGAGCTGTAGAAATCTTTAAAATAATGATGAGAAGTTCTCATCTAGACTCAAGTTCATTATCAGAAGAAAAAGACGTCCATGCCAACCACGTTGAGGCATTTAATAGTGCTATCCGACGCTATTTAGCCGCCTTTCGTCGTCGTATAAATACTTATGCTAAATCTGTTGTGGGATTACAGCGAGTCCTAGATATTTTCTGGATGTGGATGGTTCATAACTTTGTTCGCAGCCATTTTACTACTAGAGAAGTTCCTGCTGTAGCTCTCGGTATAATTGAAAAAGAGTTAACTTGGGAGGACTTACTCCAAATTCGCCTGATTTCTTGAACCTCTCGTATTACAACGTTTGTAGCTTCTAGCTAGACGATACCAGTGCCGACCGTAAAAAGCCCCCTAAAAAGGGGGTGGAGATCAATCTCTTTTATCAAGGGGGGGGGAGCAAAAGGGGGATCACATTCAGACGAAGGCTGCTGGTACTTTTACCAAATCATCAGCAACGTCTTGCCCCTAGATCACTTGCTCTACTTCGGCAATTTCAGGAATCATCTCTCTGAGGCGGCGTTCAATCCCCATTTTGAGTGTCATAGTCGAACTAGGACAGGAACCACAAGCACCTTGTAAGCGTACTTTAACAATGGGGCCATCAAGGTCAACAATTTCCACATTACCGCCATCCGCAATTAAGTAAGGGCGCATTTCGTCTAAAACAGTTTCTACATTAGCTACGGTTAGTTCCATGATTAACCTCAAAGGCGAATTATTAGGTTGCGATAGTTATCACGCCTATCCTAACCTATTTGCTGAGTTTCGAGATCTTGTCTCAAAACGATAAACGGGGACGCAACTTGTAATAACGATAGTGGAGATAATCTTGCAGGATTTTTTGATGATCAAAACAAAGTTGATTTGGTAATTCCCAAAGATCAAAGGTTCCTACTTTTTTGGCATCATCTGCGGCATGGGCGACTCCCCTAGCAGTAGCAATAAAGACAATACTGACGGTATGCTGACGTTCATCCCGATTAGGGTCAGAATAAACATAAAATTGTTCAATTAATTCAACATCTAAGCCAATTTCTTCTTTGGCTTCCCGAATAGCGGCCACCTCGACCCGTTCTCCGTAGTCCACAAATCCCCCAGGCAAGGCCCAACCATAGGGAGGATTTTTACGCTCAATCAGTAGGATCGGACGTTTAGGTTGATCAATCAGTTCAATAATGATGTCAACAGTAGGAACGGGATTCCGAAATGTCATAATTTGAAAGGTGATCACAACAACTGTCCTCTATCCTAACAAGTTAAAAGACAAGATTGAAGGCGATTTTTGAGCATCTTAGGGTTATCAACAGGTTAAATATGGAAAATTCCGGCAAAATGGTGACTGTTCTGGGGGCTGGACATTGGGGAAACGGATTAGCCAGCTTAGTGAAAAAAAAGCAGAATTCTGTCTGTGTCTGGTCACGCCAAAGTTCCGATTCTTTAGAGCAGGCAGTGGCATCGGCAGAGGTGATTATTTCCGCTGTGTCCATGAAGGGGGTTAAACCGACGATCGCCGCTCTACAGGCCATTAATCTGAAACCGGAAACAATTCTGGCTACTGCTACCAAAGGATTAGATCTCGAAACCCTGCAAACGCCTTCTCAACTTTGGCATCAAGCCTTTCCTGAACAACATTTAGTGGTACTCTCTGGCCCTAATCTCTCCAAGGAAATTGCCGCAGGTCTCCCCACCGCAACGGCAGTCGCCAGTCTCGATCCCACCGCAGCGGAAACCGTACAAAATATTCTGTCTTCAGAACAGTTTCGGGTTTATGTCAATGCCGATCCCCTGGGAACAGAACTGGGGGGCACTTTAAAAAATGTCATGGCGATCGCCGCCGGAGTCTGTGATGGTCTGAATCTGGGAACGAATGCTAAGGCTGCTTTATTAACGAGGGCTTTACCAGAAATGATGCGAGTCGGAATCGCATTGGGAGCCTCACCGGAAACTTTTTTCGGACTATCGGGATTAGGAGATCTCTTGGCAACCTGTAATAGTGCTCTATCCCGCAACTATCAGGTCGGCTACAAACTGTCCGGCGGCAAGTCTTTAACCCAAATTTTGATGGAAAGTGACGGAACCGCTGAAGGAATCAATACCACAGACGTTGTTATCCAAATTGCTAAGGCGCGATCGCTGTCAGTCCCCATTACCTATCAAGTTTATGCCCTGCTCCAGGGACTCATTACGCCTCAAATCGCCGTCAAGAATCTCATGGCGAGAGATCTAACCTCAGAGTTTTCTGTTTAGGAATCAATTTTTTGGCACAGCATCACACCAAACCATTGTTGTGGATCAGTCCAACTATGAAGAGGTTGCAAGTGGTGTTTTTCTAAATTGGCTGCCATCGTCGCCAGATTAAATTTCCGAGAAATTTCCGTCAAAATAGTTTCCTGATCAGCAAAATTCACCGCTAAAGCCAATTTTTTCAGATGTACAACTTGGGAACATTGGCTGATAAGATGCATTTCAATCCGAGATTCCGTTTCATTATAAAAAGCCCGATGCTGAAATCGTGTGAGATCAAAATCTCCCTGAAATCGCCAATTGAGATGACGTAACATATTCAAATTAAATTGCGCCGTAATTCCCTGACTATCGTTATAGGCTGCTTCCAAAACCTTTATGTCTTTTTGTAGATCCACCCCAAATAAAAAATAATCACCTGGGTCTAGAGCCTGATAAATCTGGGTAAATAATTGCTCACATTGCTCAGGGGTAAAGTTGCCTAAAGTACTGCCTAAAAAAACAACCATTTTAGTCGGTAGAGAGGAAACGGGTAACTCCTGTAAGGCTAATTCGTAGGTGCTAACCAATCCATGAATGGTTAAGTGAGAAAACTCTTTTAATAATTCCTGGGCACTGACTTCTAGGATGACTGGACTAACATCAATCGGCACATAGCGAATCCCATAACCTAATTCTTCATAAGCACTGAGTAATAAACGGGTTTTAGCAGAACTCCCACTTCCTAGCTCAATACAATCACAAACACGGGTTATTTCCGCAATGACTGGCGCGATTTTGGCGAGAATACTGGCTTCTGTTCGAGTGGGATAGTATTCAGGTAAATGACAGATCTGCTCAAACAAGTGAGAGCCATCATCATCATAGAAATAATGAGGGGGTAAAATCTTGGGAAATTGGGTTAATCCTTTAATAACATCATTACCGTGTTGGGTATAACTGAGGGGATGAGTTAATAATAAATTCTCAATCTGAAGGCGTTCCTTAGGGTTATTTTGAGTAATCATGCTGACTAAATACGCTTTAATAACACTTTTATGAATGTACACCAAATTGGCTTTTCCTTGATCTCCGGCTGCTATCTCATCAAGAAAGCAGGATATAATTTCAACTGAACTATTTTGATTTTTCTATGAAAACCCTGGTGGTGGCAACGAGTAATTCCGGTAAATTAGCTGAAATTCAAGCCTATTTGGTGGGACGAGATTGTCAACTCAGACTGAAACCCTTGGCATTAGAGATAGAAGAAACGGGTGAGACTTTTTTAGCCAATGCCTGTCTGAAGGCGGCCCAGGTAGCTCAAGCCTTAGGAGAATGGGCGATCGCTGATGATTCTGGGTTAGCGGTGGCAGCACTTCAGGGGGCACCAGGACTGTACTCAGCCCGTTATGGAAAAACCGATGCAGAGCGGATTGAACGGTTGCTACGAGAATTGGGAAATCATCGTCACCGTCAGGCAAAATTTGTTTGTGCGATCGCCTTGGCTCGTCCTGATGGCACAATTGCTGCCGAGAGTGAAGGCATCTGTGAAGGTGAAATTCTCTTTGCCCCTAGAGGAAAGCAGGGTTTTGGCTATGATCCCATATTTTACGTACCTGAGTATCAAAAGACCTTTGCCGAAATGACTCCAGCAGAAAAACACCAGGTCAGTCATCGAGGGAAAGCCTTCGCGAACTTACTCCCTCAATGGCCAGCCTGACGAGTAAAAACAGAGACTAGATCGCTTCTAGATTCTTTTCCCCTGTCCGAATCCGAATGACAGCATCAACAGGACTAACAAAGATTTTCCCATCACCGATTTCTCCAGTTCTGGCTGCGGAGATCAGTTTATCCACAACCATATCAACCTGAGCATCTTCGACAACGATCTCGATCTTGAGTTTTTGGAGGAACTCCACGGTATATTCAGAACCTCGATAGCGTTCCGTTTGGCCTTTTTGACGACCAAAACCACGTACCTCTGAAACTGTCATACCAACGATTCCAGCATTAACAAGGGCGATTTTGACTTCATCGAGCTTGAAGGGGCGGATAATGGCTTCTACTTTTTTCAAAACGTTACTCCTCTGGCGATAATCTTGCTTTGTCTTTTATTTATAAAGCGAGCCTGTCACTTTCTAACACTTTCAGCTTAGAAAATTTTGTGCTTTTTAACACTTTTAGGCAACTTCATAATCTGCAATTTCCGACTCAATTGCTCAGAAGGCAGAATAGATCGTTAAATTTTCCTCCCCCTTTTGAATTTGGCCTCAGTCCTGCTCTTAGACTTTTAGGTATTATCCTGCGCTTTCTGTTTTCTTGTTGAGTCCAATTCTGGAATCCTATCTATGAGTGCTAAATCGGCTCGACCCTATACTATTCTGTCTATTTTGGCCGCGATCGCCACCATTGCCTTAAAATTCGGGGCCTATTTACTGACAGATTCGGTGGGACTGCTTTCTGATGCGATGGAATCAGGTGTTAACTTACTTGCTGCCTGTGTCGCGTTTTGGGCCTTGTCCTTGGCGGCCAAACCCCCCGATGAGGAACATCCTTTTGGTCATGGCAAAGCGGAATATTTTTCGAGTGGCTTAGAAAGTGCCTTTATTCTGATTGCTGCCCTCAGTATTGCGATCGCGGCCTGGGGAAGATTATTAGATCCTCAACCTTTGGATAAAGTTGAATTAGGTTTAATTCTCTCTTTTTTGGCCACAGCGATTAATGGGGTCGTTGCCTGGATCTTGCTCAGGGCAGGTAAACGTTTGAATTCCATCACCCTTCGGGCCGATGCCCATCATATTTTCACGGATGTCTGGACTTCCATCGGTGTGATCATTGCCATTCTCCTCGTCAAAATCACAGGTTGGCTGATTCTCGATCCCCTCATTGCCATCGGTGTTGCCCTGAATATTATTTGGACAGGGATAAAACTGATGCGGGAAACCCTATCTGGTCTCCTGGATCAAGCGATTCCCAAAGCTGATATTGACCGTATTATTGAGATTTTTAGCGATTACGAAGTTCAGGAAATTCGCTTTCATTTGCTCCGAACTCGCCTGGCTGGAGCCGAACGCTTTATTTCCTTTCATGTCCTCGTCCCTGGCTGCTGGACAGTACAAAAAGGCCATGATCTCTGTGAAACCCTGGAAAACGCGATCGCTGCAAAATTACCAGGCAGTCACGTTACCACCCATCTTGAACCAATGGAAGATCCCCGTTCCTGGGAACATTCTCCCAAAGATTAACGCTGTAATTCCCGTAAGCGAGCCAAAACTTCCTGACTATGAATAACCGGTTGAACCCCTAAAAAGCGTTCCCGCAAAATACCATCGGGATCAATGAGATAGGTATGACGTAAAGAGCGACCCCCTAGCCAGGAACCGTAGGCTTTACTAACCGTTCCGGTTGTATCTGCTAACAGAGGAAATCGTAGGCCCTCCTCGGCACAAAATTCCTCGTGGGAAACCACATCATCGGCACTGACTCCAATGACTTGGGTATTCAGGCCTTGATACTTGGGTAAATCCTTTTGAAACCGTTGAGCTTCGAGGGTGCAGCCAGGGGTGAAGTCTTGAGGATAAAAGTATAGAACCACCCATTGGCCCCGATAGTCCTTCAGACTGATTTCTCCATCCCCACTATTGGTCGCTAGGGTAAAACTGGGAGCCAGTTGATTGAGGAGCGGTTGGGGGCCACCTAAGGCTAAGGCAGGAGTCGGCAATAGAATCAGGACAAGGGTTAGAGCCAATGCTAACAGTAAAGAAAACCACTTGAATCGGTGCATCATCAGAGATTTTAGCCAAAAATGTTACAGAATCTTATGATAACTTGATATAAGTTCACGTTTATGACAACGTTTTGTTGTATAATCCATTCACCTTTACAATACTTTATTTAAAACATCCCCCTAATCATGACTACTGCTTTAAAAACCAGACCTTCTAGTTCCGTCCTTGTCAAAAAGCCTTATCAAGCGGCGCAACAAGTTGAATACGTCTATTTAGAAGCTGAAATTGATGTTCTGCTCCGTCAATTACAAAACCTTAAATCCCAAAAAGCGGCCAATTAGACGTTTTTGACCTTAGCAAGGGTAGCCGCAAACGGTAGGGTGACAGTAAAAGTTGTTCCCACTCCTTCTTGACTTTCTACGGTAATTTGCCCTTGATGATTGATCACAATGGCTTGAGCGATCGCCAATCCTAGTCCTGTCCCCTGACCGATTGCATGGGAACGAGCAGGATCAAGACGATAAAAGCGGTCAAATATATGGGGAAGAGCCAAGGCCGGAATTCCCACCCCGTTGTCTTTAATCTCAACCTGAAGAGAGGGATAGCGATCGCGTTTAACCTGTTTCAATCTGAGGCTAATGGCTGTTTCTCGGTCATCTGTCCGATGGCTATGTTCAATAGCATTACTCATTAAATTGGTGAATAGACGGGCTAGTTGATCCCAATCTCCTAACAGTGTAAAGTCCTCCTGAAAATCTTCGGCGGTCGGTTCTTCGATTTGTAGGGAAAGAAAACTGCTTTTGGACTCTAAATTAATCCGTTGTTCTTCCATGACCTCAATCAAAAGCGCATCGAGGGGAATGGGTTTAGGAATGAATTGGAGCGTGCCGCTATCCGTTCGGGCTAGAAAGAGCAGGTCATTCACCAGATTGCCTAAACGTTGGGTTAAACGTTCAATAATCCTGAGTTGTTGCTGTTGTTGTTGGGGATCGGCATCAGGATAAGCGAGGGCCATCTGTACATTAGTCTGAATCACCGCGATCGGATTCCGTAATTCGTGGGAAGCATCGGCAGTAAATTGCTTTAGACTTTGGTAAGACTCCTTAATAGGTTGCATGGCTAAACCCGATAGAAACCAACCGATCGCCGCCACACTGCTAATCATGACGACAAGACCCAGGGTTAAATCCAGTAAAAATTGCTGTATTGGTTTAGTCACTTCAAACCAGGGATGACTGACCCGTAGATATCCTAAGACCTGATGATCCCGTTCAATCCGCTCTGTAACTTGACGCAGGAGATGATCGGGAGAAAAGGTGACGGTTTCCGTTTTGCGGCTTAAGGGTAAAGTAATTTGGGGGATTTCACTTAAGGTTGACCAAAGCAATACTCCCTGGGAATTAAACCATTCCAAATCAATGTGATCATCCTCAGCAGCACCGCTATTTTCCTGAAAACTGGCTTCCACATTTAAACGATACCGACCGGCGGCGATCGGCTGGATCACCAAGGAACGATTAACCACTTCGATAACGTGCTTGAGGGTATCATCAATTCGTTCTACCAAGGTTTGGCGCACATAGAAATAGATCCCCGTGGCAAATAAAATGAGTAATAGAGCCGTCACCAGTGTGTACCATAATGCCAATCGACGACGAGTTGCTTGAAACATTTCAAATTAATTTTTACCGACAAGGAATAGATTGTGCTTAAAATAATTCAACTGTTGCCCATACCCTGATTCTGACTGTCAACTTAACCGCTATACTTAAGATTCTCTAGCTCTAGTTTAATGCCTAGAATTTATACCCAGCAATATTTACCAGAAATGACGATTGCTTGAGCACTAAGAGGCTTCAGCCTAACTGTGGATTGCGACCTAACGATTAAATTTAAAGCCTAATTAACTTCTAGTAATACTAATGCCCAAGCCCTCATCCAATCGAGTTTCCTCCGTTACCCGTTATCAAAATGCTGCCCTTAATTATTATTTAAAACTGACAGGTTCACCCTATCTTCACTATGGTTACTGGGAACCGTTACCCACTTCCATAGAGGAGCGATCGCTGTATCGGTTACGCATTGCTCAGGAAGCCTATTCCAAAAAACTTTTAAGTTTTATACCCCCTGAAATCCAAACCTTATTAGATGTGGGTTGTGGGATTGGTGGGAATGCCTTTTTTCTGCTCAAACAAGGACTAGATGTAGAAGGACTGGCTCCCGATCCTTTTCAAAAAGAAAAATTTTTAGAGATGACAGAGGGTAAAGCCATTTTTCATTTGATGAAATTTGAAGACTTTACCCCTAAGACCTTGTACGACCTGATTCTTTTTAGTGAAAGTAGTCAATATATGGCGGCGATCGATATTGCCCAGGGAGCGGCTAAGGCTCTTAAACCAGGCGGTTATCTTCTCTTGGCAGATATGCTGCGCTCTGATGCCAGCTATAGCGAGGGAATTTTTTCTAATTGTCATGTCGTTGCAGAATTTGATAAAGCTCTATCTAAAGCCGGATTTCGTCTAGTGAAACGGGAAGATATTTCTCCACAAGTTGCCCCCACATTGGATTTAGCCATTGAACATTTACGTCAGTTTGGGTTAAGTACAGGAGAATATATTGGCAATGTACTGGAAATAGCTGTTCCTCCTTTATACGCAATTCTCAAATGGGCCTATGGACGTTGGCTAGAAAAAACTCTTTTAGAAGGATTAGAAGCCCGTAAAATTTTTGACAAGCATCTTTGCTATGAAATTCAACTTTGGCAGCGATCAGACGAGAATTTTAATTTCTAGAGATAGTAACGGACACTAGTGACAACCCGTTTTTTACTGGCCCGTAAAGCTGCTTTTAAGAAAATAGTGGTTTGGTTGTGGAGTAGATTTTCCCACCAATTACGGGTCACAAAGGTAGGAATAATGATGGTGGATAATAATCCTGTATGTTCCTTTTCAAACTGGTTGACAAAATCAACTAGGGGCATGATCACCGAACGATAGGGAGATTCTAAAATAACTAAATCTAAATCTCCTTCTAGTTCTTGCCAACGTTTCTGTAATTTTTCGCGATCAGTGCTACCGAGATCCACATGAACACCCACAATATAGTCTGCAATGGTACGGGCATAGTCTAGGGATTCCAAAGTTCCCCGATTTAATTGACCGACAATGACAACGGCGGGATGGGTAATAACGGCGGGTTTGGGATGGGGTAAATAACTTCTAGGAGCCACACCATCTAGGCTGAGACGTTGGGCAACGTAACGATAATGACCTCGAATTTTCAGGAAAACGGCAACCACCAGGGGAATGGCAATTACCACTAGCCAAGCTCCCAGTTTAAATTTGGTAAAGATAATCACCCCTAGAACGAGCAAGGTTGCTAAGGTACCGATCGCATTCATGAGGGCACTCGCTTGCCAACCAGAGGATCTATCTTTGTACCAGTGTTGCACCATGCCAGCCTGGGAAAAGGTAAAGGAGGTAAAAACCCCTACAGCATAAAGAGGAATAACGGCATTAACATCCCCTCGAAAGATAATGATTAAAAAAGCAGCAAATAAACTCAGCATCATTACCCCGTTGGAATAGACGAGTCGATCGCCTAACAGGGATAATTGACGCGGTAAAAACCCATCCCGACTGAGGAAATAACAGAGACGAGGAAAATCGGCAAAACTGGTATTAGCGGCTAAGAGTAAAATTAAAAGGGTTGAAAACTGAAGAAAATAGTAAAGAAAATTGTCCCCAAAAATGGCTAACCCTAACTGGGAAACAACAGTTTGCCCTTCACGATGAGTAATATGGTAGGCATTGGCTAGGTAGGTAATCCCTAAAAACATCAGGCCTAAGATGATGCCCATCCACAGGAGCGTTAGCCGTGCGTTTTTCCATTCTGGAGTCTTAAAGGCCAACACCCCATCGGAAATGGCCTCAACTCCTGTCATTGCCGAACAACCTGCCGAAAAAGCCTTTAAGACTAGAAAGAGACTCAGGGATTGTTCAATGGGAAAATCAGGATAGGCCGTTGGAATATAACCTGTACTTAAGCGATAAATGCCCACCGTAATCAAGACAAAGACCCCAAAGATGAAGGCATAGGTGGGAATCATAAAAATCCGTCCCGATTCCTTAACTCCCCGTAGATTCGCTAACATCAACAGCAAGGTAAAAAACAAGCACAGATCAATTCTCCAACTATGAAGAGAGGGAATGGCGGCGGTGAGGGCGGCGGTACCGGCTGACACACTGACCGTGACGGTCAAAATATAGTCGATCATCAAAGACGCAGCCGCAATCAGTCCTGGGTAGAGTCCTAAATTTTCCCGTGCCACAATGTAAGATCCTCCGCCTTTGGGATAGGCTTTAATCGTTTGGCGGTAGGACAACATGACAATCATCAGTAACGCAATAATCGCAATGGCGATCGGCCAGGAGTACCATAGAGAAGCACTGCCGGCAGTGACTAAAACAATTAAGGTCTCTTCTGTCGCATAGGCAACGGAGGAAAGCGCGTCAGAGGATAACACCGCCAAGGCTTCAGCATTGCTTAGACGTTCTTCAGAATGGGCACTAGTGGGAAGTTGATGACCGAGGACTAAGGTCTTGAGTTGGGAATAAAATGATGTCATAGGTTGACCGCAACAGAAACCTCAATTGAGTTTAGACCTTTTACTTAGTTTTATAACGGATCTTTGTCTTCCTGGTAACGCTAGTTCGGGATAACCTTGATAAGGGCTTAGCAAAATCCCCAAGAAATGCTCCAAAAAAGTTCTTTTGAATTTATTGTGAAACAAGTCTGCCAGCCTTCACGATGGGTTCCATGTTGTGTATTCAAATAAAAAACCGAGTCAAGCGAATTCTAAAACTCAACTTGCTCAGTCTGATGATTAATTTGATTTGTTTCAAGTTATTGCAAAGAAGCAAAGGTTCGATAACCATTCTCTGGATCATACAGATGACATTTATCGCCAATCTCTTTCATTAATGGCCAGCCAAATTTACGTTCATGGATCACATTACCCCAATTTTTTTGGATGCTGGCATGAGCTTTTCGCAGATTATAGGAAGGAATGGCAACGGAAAGATGGTGAGGAATGTGTACATTAATGTCATGGCACAGAACCTCGACCCACTTGGGATAGTCACAGTGAACGGTTCCCTTTAATTGGGCTTCTCCTGCACTCCATTGATCCGGTGTTTTAAAAGTAATTTCAGGGATAGAGTGGTGAACAATGGTAAAGGTACTCATCCAGAAATGATAGACTAACCAAGGCATAAGCCAAAATTTAACAAAACCCCAAACACCAGTGGTCAGAATTAAGGTTGGAAAACAAATTGCTCCAAAAATAACCACAACGGCGATCGATAACTTGACTTTACTGCGATCGCGTTCTGCAAAATTAGCAAGTTTGAAGTGTAGCAGTGACCAGTGGAAAATGGAGCCAATCCACCAGAACCGTCCCCGAATTGCACGATAAAAGGCCTGAACGATGGGATTAGCTGTTTGATAAGCTTCTACTGTCCAAACATCCCAGGCATTATCAACTTCTAGTTTATTGGTGTGGAGATGGTGATAGTCATGGAGAATACGCCAGCAATGAAAGGGATAAATGAGAGGCATCATAAAGAAATGACCCACTAAATCATTAACCCAACGGCGTTTGGCAAAGGAACGATGGGCGCAATCATGGCCGATAACAAACCAGCCGGTTAAAGCGGTGCCGGTAAAGATCCAGGTCACAGGTAAACAGTACCAGGGCAGATAGATAATACCCAAATAGCCAACGATCGTCAGGGTTAGACTCAGAAGAACCGTAAACCAAGCCTTGCTAGGATCTTTGTCAAAGCATTCGGCAGGTAGGGTTTTAACAATATCTTTGAGTTGTAACTCGGTTGTTTCGTAAGCTATTGAACTAGGGTTGAACTTTTCTGTCGTTGCAGTCATGTATAAAAACCAATCTCTAGGTCGAGGGATAAGCAAGGATTCGATTAACCTTAAGGTCAAAAGCTTGTTTTCCCTAGAAGATGGCTGGACAAGCTTAAGTTGGGGTAGCAAGAATCCTGGGGTTTATGTCGTTATCTTAAGACACCTTAACAAACCTTTACTTTTATATCACGATTGGGAGTGAGTAATATTACTCGTGAGGAAAATTAAAGGAAAATCCGTTAATTAGCCATTGGGGGAAAGTCAATAAATCTGGATATGGAATTTTTGGAAGATCGCCACTTTTGGTCGTATAAAGGGGAATTTAAGCAAAAATTGACGAAAATTGATAGTCCTGCATCAAAGATACTAATAACGTCTTGAGCTAAACCTGGTAGCGATCGCTACCCTGGAAGCGTGTCAGGTTATTTAGACTAGGGACAGCTAAAAATTTACAAATCTTCAAAAAATTCTTCCCAGGAGTCCGGCTATGAGTCATCCTAATCGCTCAGACAAACCTCACGTCGTCATTCTGGGTGGAGGATTTGGCGGTCTCTACACGGCAAAACATTTAAAAAATGCCCCTGTCCAAATTACCCTGATCGACAAACGCAATTTTCATCTCTTTCAGCCCCTACTCTATCAAGTCGCCACTGGTAGTCTTTCCCCTGCTGATATTGCCTCACCTTTGCGGGTTGTCCTACACAATCATGCCAATACCAAAGTCCTGCTAGATGAGGCCATTGATCTCGATCCTGAACAGCAAAAAGTCATCCTCAAAGATCATGAACCAATTTCCTACGATATTTTGATCGTAGCGACTGGAGTTAGTCATCACTATTTTGGCAAGGAGCAGTGGCGACCCCTGGCACCAGGTTTAAAAACAATTGAAGATGCCCTAGAGATGCGGCGGCGTATTTTTCTCGCGTTTGAGGCTGCTGAAAAGGAAACCGATCCGATCAAACAACAGGCTTGGTTAACCTTCGTGATTGTGGGGGGTGGCCCGACTGGGGTGGAATTGGCCGGGGCGATCGCTGAAATTGCCCATAGTTCATTGCAGCTTAATTTCCGCACAATTGATACTCGACAGGCCCAGATTTTACTGATTGAGGGCATGGATCGGGTATTGCCGCCCTATGCTCCCCAACTATCCGCTAAAGCGCAGACAGACTTAACTCAGTTAGGGGTAACAGTACAAACCCAAACAATGGTTATTGATATCACGGATGACACCGTGACTGTGCGCCAGGGAGAAACCATTCGCGCCATTCCTTGCTATACAGTGCTGTGGGCAGCCGGAGTGACGGCCTCTGGGTTAGGTAAAATTTTGGCAGAACGGACAGGGGCCGAACTGGATCGGGTAGGACGAGTTGTGGTGAATGCAGATTTAAGTGTGTCCCATTATGACAATGTTTTTGTCCTAGGAGATTTAGCCCATTTTGCCCATCAGGATAATCAACCGTTAGCGGGTGTGGCTCCAGTCGCCATGCAGCAAGCAGCCTATCTTTCTCGCTTAATTCCGGCTCGTTTAGCGGGTCAAACCTTGCCTTCTTTCCGTTATATTGACTACGGTAGTTTGGCCGTGATTGGACAGAATAAAGCAGTGGTGGATCTCGGTTTTGCCAAGTTTACGGGTTTATTAGCTTGGATGATCTGGGTTTGGGCCCATATTTATTATTTAATTGAGTTTGATAATAAGTTAATTGTGATGTTGCAATGGGGCTGGAATTATTTTACGCGCGGTCGAGGAGCCAGAATTATTACAGGGGAGGGACAAATACAAGTTTCGTCAGTAACAGACATTCCTGATCAGAAAGTTAAAGAGAAGGAAAAATCCCTAGTCGCGTCCTAAGTTAAGGTCTATGGCAATGGCAGCGATCGCCCCTTCCCTTCTTAACCAGGAAAAAAAGCGATCGCTTGCAAAATTGAGAGCGTTTAACTGGTCGGCAACCATCCAAACAATTTCGCTGCTCCACCAATAAGAGCAACAATCAGTGCAACTAAAACTCCTCGATTAATAAATTCTTGATTATCTAGACGTTTATCAATACCACTGACTTTCTCGTCTAGAGTTTTAATTTCGCCGGACAGTTCCACTTGCCCAATTTCCAGTTTATTAAGCTTTTGGTTAACTTCGGCAAACTGCCTGTCCATTTTTTGGTTAACTTCGGCAAACTGCCTGTCCATTTTTTGATTGACTTCGGCAAACTGCCTGTCCATTTTTTGATTGGCTTCGGCAAACTGTTTGTTGACTTCAGCAAACTGCCTGTCCATTTTTTGATTGGCTTCGGCAAACTGTTTGTTGACTTCGGCAAACTGCCTGTCCATTTTTTGCTCAAAGCGATCTAGAACATCTTCGAGGGTATAGCTAACCGTAGTGGGTGTGGTAGTCATTGCTCATTCAGAGAACTGTTGAGTTTATTATAAGCGATCGCTGATAATTGATAATTGATAATGAATAGTTGATAATTATCCATTGTTAATTGTCCATTATCCATTCAAAAAAATAGTTGATAATTATCCATTGTTAATTGTCCATTATCCATTCAAAAAAATAGTTGATAATTATCCATTGTTAATTGTCCATTATCCATTTTAAAAAAGAGATCGCCTCTTCCCCTTCAACAAAAAAAAGCGATCGCTATAAAAAAGAGTATAGGGTGAGTCATGCCCACCCTACTTTAGGATTTAAGGTCTATCGGCGATTAATATCACACTAGACAATGGTAACTGTATTCGCCGCGCTGATATTGTAGCCAGATAGTTGAACGATAGAGTCAGTTGCCGCATTGAAAGCAGCCGTTGCATCATTGAAAGCAAGGAAGGTTCCGCTTTGACCAGTTACGGTAAACGCTTTAGCAGTATTGGCTGCAAACACGCCTAACGCACTAGAGATATCTGCTGCTGCCAGACTAGCTGCAATACCACTAGAAGTGTTGAGTACAACAGCAGCGACAGTAGGCGGAGCATCTATTTGCTCACCGATTGTGTAGTCAGAAATGACATCATAGCCAGCAAGCAGGGAATCAGCGAGGCTAGTAAATACAAACCGGTCTGTCCCTGTGCCACCTGTTAGGGTATCTTTACCAGATCCACCAGTAAGAATATCGTTACCAGTACCACCAATGAGGACATTATTACCAGTGTTACCAGTTAGGACATTGTTGCCACTGTTGCCCGTGCCATTAATAGCATTAGCACCAGTTAGGGTGAGGTTTTCAATGTCTGGGAAAACCTGAAGGCTAAAGGTGACAGAGGATTGAACCGTATCAGTGCCAGCCCCTGCTCCTTCCAGAATAATATCTGTAGTACTATCGACCACATAAATATCGTTACCAGTACCACCGTTCAGGGTATCAATGCCAGCACCACCATTCAGGGTATCAGCACCAGCACCGCCATCAATGGTATTATTGCCAGTGTTGCCCGTTAGGACATTATTGCCTGAATCTCCTGTCGCACTAATGGAACTAGCTCCGGTTAAGGTTAGGTTTTCGATATTGACAACGGTAGCTAGGCTAAAGGTGACAGAGGATTGAATGGTGTCGGTTCCTTCGTTGGCATTCTCGGTAATGATATCGGTTGTGCTATCAACTTGGTAAATATCATTGCCTAGACCACCGATTAGAGTGTCAACTCCTGTACTACCATTGAGAGTATTGTTGGCAGTATTGCCTGTGAGGATGTTATTGCCAGCATTACCTGTGCCGTTAATAGCACTAGAACCCGTTAAGGTCAGATTTTCGATGTTTGGTAGAGAAGAGATCGTATAGGTGACAGAGGATTGAATCGTGTCGGTTCCTTCGTTGGCATTTTCGGTAATGACATCAGTGGTGCTATCCACTTGGTAAATATCATTGCCTAGACCTCCGATCAAGGCATCGACTCCTGTACCACCATTAAGGGTATCATTGCCATCACCGCCATTGAGAGTATTGTTGGCAGTATTGCCTGTGAGAATGTTATTGGCAGCATTACCCGTACCATTAATCACGCTAGAACCAGTTAAGGTTAAGTTTTCAATGTTTGGTAGAGAAGCGATCGTATAGGTGACAGAGGATTGAATCGTGTCGGTTCCCTCGTTGGCATTTTCTGTGATGATATCGGTGGCATTATCCACAACATAAGTATCATCTCCTGTACCTCCAATCAGGGTATCAATGCCTGTGCCACCATCTAAGATGTTATTGGCGGTGTTACCCGTTAGGATGTTGTTACTAGCATTGCCTGCACCATTAATGGCATTAGAGCCGGTTAAGGTTAGGTTTTCTACATTGACAAGGGACGCGAGGCTAAAAGTGACGGAGGATTGAATGGTATCGGTTCCTTCGTTGGCATTTTCAGTAATGACATCGGTGGCATTATCCACAACATAAGTATCATCTCCTGCACCTCCAATCAGGGTATCAATGCCTGTGCCACCATCTAAGAGGTTATTGGCAGTGTTGCCCGTTAGGATGTTATTACTAGCATTGCCTACACCATTAATGGCATTAGAGCCGGTTAAGGTTAGGTTTTCTACATTGACAAGGGACGCGAGGCTAAAAGTGACAGAGGATTGAATCGTGTCGGTTCCTTCGTTGGCATTTTCGGTAATGATATCGGTGGTGCTATCAACTTGGTAAATATCATCACCTAGACCACCGATTAGGGTGTCAACTCCCGTACCACCATTGAGGGTGTCATTGCCATCACCACTATTAAGAGTATTGTTGGCAGTATTGCCTGTGAGGATGTTATTGGCAGCATTACCCGTACCATTAATCACGCTAGAACCGGTTAAGGTTAAGTTTTCGATGTTTGGTAGAGAAGCGATCGTATAGGTGACAGAGGATTGAATCGTGTCGGTTCCTGCACTGGCATTTTCGGTAATGATATCGGTGGTGCTATCAACTTGGTAAACATCATCACCTAGACCACCGATTAAGGTATCGACTCCTGTACCACCATTGAGGGTATCATTGCCATCACCACTATTGAGAGTATTGTTGGCAGTATTGCCTGTGAGGATGTTATTGCCAGCATTACCAGTACCATTAATCACGCTAGAACCGGTTAAGGTTAAGTTTTCGATGTTTGGTAGAGAAGCGATTGTATAGGTGACAGAGGATTGAATCGTGTCGGTTCCTTCGTTGGCATTTTCGGTAATGACATCAGTGGTGCTATCAACTTGGTAAATATCATTGCCTAGACCACCGATTAAGGTATCGACTCCTGTACCACCATTGAGGGTATTGTCGGCAGTATTGCCTGTGAGGATGTTATTGGCAGCATTACCCGTACCATTAATTACGCTAGAACCGGTTAAGGTTAAGTTTTCGATGTTTGGTAGAGAAGCGATCGTATAGGTGACAGAGGATTGAATCGTGTCGGTTCCTTCGTTGGCATTTTCGGTAATGACATCGGTGGTGCTATCCACTTGGTAAATGTCATCACCTAGACCACCGATTAGGGTGTCAACTCCCGTACCACCATTAAGGGTATCGTTACCAGCACCACTATTGAGAGTATTGTTGGCAGTATTGCCTGTGAGGATGTTATTGGCAGCATTACCCGTACCATTAATCACGCTAGAACCGGTTAAGGTCAGGTTTTCGATATTGGGGAAAGCAGCTAGGCTAAAGGTGACAGAGGATTGAATCGTGTCGGTTCCTGCACTGGCATTTTCGGTAATGATATCGGTGGTGCTATCAACTTGGTAAACATCATCACCTAGACCACCGATTAGGGTGTCAACGCCCGTACCACCATTGAGGGTGTCATTGCCATCACCACTATTAAGAGTATTGTTGGCAGTATTGCCTGTGAGGATGTTATTGCCAGCATTACCAGTACCATTAATCACGCTAGAACCGGTTAAGGTTAAGTTTTCGATGTTTGGTAGAGAAGCGATCGTATAGGTGACAGAGGATTGAATCGTGTCGGTTCCTTCGTTGGCATTTTCGGTAATGATATCGGTGGTGCTATCAACTTGGTAAACATCATTGCCTAGACCACCGATTAAGGTATCGACTCCTGTACTACCATTGAGGATGTCATTGCCATCACCACTATTGAGAGTATTGTTGGCAGTATTGCCTGTGAGAACATTATTCCCTGTATTACCAGTACCATTAATCACGCTAGAACCGGTTAAGGTTAAGTTTTCGATGTTTGGCAGAGAAGCGATCGTATAGGTGACAGAGGATTGAATCGTGTCGGTTCCTTCGTTGGCATTTTCGGTAATGACATCGGTGGTGCTATCCACTTGGTAAACATCATTGCCTAGACCACCAATTAGGGTATCGACTCCTGTACCACCATTAAGTACGTCGGCACCTGCACCCGTTGCAACCCAGTCATTGGCAGTTGTGCCTGTGTAGGTAACTTTGCCGAGGAAGCCGCTTAGGTCAAAGCGTTCAAAACCGTTGATGGTTGTATTTGTGATGTTGAGTTGGTTGGTGGTGTTGCTGGCATTAATGGTGACGGCATTTGAAGTGGTTCCTTCGGTGATAACTAAAGTATCAATGCCTGTTCCGCCTTTAATGGAGTCCTGTTGTTGCAGGTTAGCAAAAGTCCCCGTAACAGTATCATCGCCATCAAGGGCATCAATAATGTCTTTTTGGGGAGTGATAGTAAAAATATCGTTGGCACTATCGGTGATGTTAATGGTGAATTGTTTTGAGTAAACTCCGCCATTGCCGTCAGAAGTCAAGACCCGAATGCTATAGCTATTTTTGGTTTCGTAGTCGAAAATGGCGTTAGTTTTGAGTTGATTGCCTGCAATAGTAAATAGGGCGTTATCGGTGTCTCCTGAACCTGCTATTAAGCTATAGGTGAAGCTATTACTGTCAGGATCAACGCTTGTTAGTGTACCGACAGAGGTGTTAACGGGCTGGCTTTCAAAAACACTAGCGTTGCTTAAGGCAATATCGGTGGGATTGGCACTGTTAACAACGGCATTGGTAATCTGTTGCTTTAGGGCTGTTCCTATATTTTCTTCTACGGCTTGCGTAATTGTTTTTGTCCCTTGGGCTACCGCACTGAAGTCTTGGGCAACTGCGCTTAAAACAGATTCCGCTTGAGCAAATTGATTCTCAAGGGATGTCGTGGGGGAATTAGCCGCAAAAGTAGCAACACATTGATTGATTTCTGCTATAACTTGAGCAATCCCTTGGGCAATACTGGCATTACTTGGGCTGAATACTCCTGCTTTAGCAATAATGGCATTGATCTGATTTTGATTGGTCAAATCTAAGGAACCAGCTTGAATTTGCGTGGCAATTGCTGGAACTATTTTGTTGAAATTGTCATTTCGGGAAGTGGTAGAAAATTGTGAGGCAACTTCTGTCAGGGCATTCACTAAAATGGCTATTTGGGTATATTCTGCATAGGCCGAGACTGCACCAGCTTCGTTGTTATTAATTGCCAGAATAGGGTCAAAGTTGTTGATGTCAATGGTGTTAGAGATGCCTAAACTTTGGACTAACAGGCTATTGGCTTGCTCTTTGGTCAAACCACTGTTAATTAGTTGATTGAGAATAGTGGTTAAGGGGGATAAGACGGAGGCATCGGCACTGGCAATTAAGGGAGTTGTTTGGGCTAGTCCTGTCGCGGTGTTAATGCCTCCAATAGCGACAATTTGACCTTCTGTAGGATCAAGAATGCCGTTACTATTGGTGTCGTAGAGAGGTAATAAATCAACTGCAAAGGCATATTTACCTTGTTCGTCGGTGCTAGTCTGAACTTCGCCTGTATCTAAAATGCCATTTTTATTAACATCAAAAAATACGGTAGCACCGGCAATGTAATTGTTAATGACCAATCCATTTGGAAGAATTCGAAACAGGAAACTATCGATCGCATCATAAGGTAATGATAAAGATGGGTTATTCAGAGGATCTGCGTCAGAGATTTCAACTGTGACGTAATAAGTTGGTGCACCAATTCCGAATGCACCTAAAGAGTTTTGAAACTGAAACTGAAGAGTGGCTGGATTAATGGAGACAAAAGGATTCTGACTAGAGCTGAATGGTATTGCGCTATCATATACAACCAGACCGGTTGGGCTTCCCTTCCTTACAACCACGTGATAGTTTAATAGATTGCCTTGTTGATAATTAAAGGCATTAAAGATTTGATTCGCTAAAATTCCCCCCAAACCGTTTCGGAAAGCTAGAAATTGATCTTGAAGATAAAATTGAGTTTGAACCTTAGCGTTATCAGTAAGTTGTAGGCTACCAGGTAAGAACTTGGCTCCACCTGGAGATGCCGCATACTCTTCTAGGATGGCTTGGTTCGTTAAGACGGTTTGATTTGGTGGTAATGATCCTCCATCTTGTATGGTTAAGTCATAGGTGATGACTGCGATGTTATCACCACTCAAAAGATTATTTTGTTTAATTGAACCTCCTGAGCCATTATTTAAGGTAATTCCAGTTGTACTGAATAGCGTACCCGTATAGCCAATAGCAGTACCCGCACCATCTGTCACCTTAAGATTGCTAACATCGCTAACAGTATAACCAAGAGGGAGAGCATCCTTAATCAGCACGTCATAGGCCCCAGTGGAACCTGTATTTTCGACAATAATGGCATAGGTAACCTTGTCTGAAGGAGTAGTCCGATTTAGATACGCTGTTACATCACTATCAAAATAGTTGTTAGTCGCCAGAAGACTAGAGTTGATTGTGCCATTAAATGCTTGTGTTCCTGTAGCACCTGGGTTCTGAAAATTAACAGTCGGTGGACTACCAACTACAGGGAAAAATTGGCTATACACTGCTTGAGTAATTGCAGATTCGGTTGTCGCTACCACACCCTTTTGGATACTGAGTTGTGGTTGACCTAATTGAAGACTGGCAAAATTGTAAAAAAGACGATCGCCTGCATTTGTACTGCTTTCTAGCTCATAGACAATATTCGTCAGTAAGTTATTTTGTGTAGGCTGATTACCCACTTTCAAGGTGTAAATCAAATCAACCGTAACAGGAGTAAGATTAGTCGTTGGATCATCAAACGTCCCATAATCAATCTGCAATTTATTGTTTTGAACATCAACACTCAGAGTTGGTGTTACAGAACCATTAGGATTCAAAGTGGTAAAAGTATGAACCGTATCACTTGGGAGATAGGAGACCTGATTTAAGTTTGGTAAGCCTGGTGTACCTGTATTGTATATCTGAGTTGTATCAAAAAGAGATAGATCAAAAACAGGAAAAGGAAGTTCAGAGACGAAATTTAACTTTTCAATGTCTCCAAAAGGAATCGTATATTGAATGCGATAGGTAACTAGATCGCCTGCTACCACAACATTTCCTGGAGTTAAACCATTGATCGCGTAAACACTGACTCCGTAATTAGAATACTGCCCGCGCGGTAGGAGAAGCCCAACACCAGAACTGTCGCTTTCATTGAAACCAGTGGGTGTTAAAGTATTAACTTTTAAAACATTCCCTGTAATGCTGACGTTATTGCTCAAATAGTCACCATTATCAACAGAACTGTCTCCTGATGGAAACTGAGTCGCAAAATCCTCTTGGATGACAGTGCGGAATTTAATGATTCCTGTGGTTTGCCCAAAGTTGCCAGTATAACCACCTGAATTGCCAATCTTACCCCCTAACAATTTGGTATCAGCACCAGAAGCTAATAATTGGGAAGAGAGATTGAAATTTACCGTGCCATTAGTACCAGGATTAGTCACAGAATAGTTGCCAATGGCAAAATTGCCACCAGTTGTAATATTATGCTCAGTAACCTTAAAGAACGGTGCGAAACTGGTATCAAAGGCTTGACCATCAGAAAAGGAATCATTAAGAACCACATTTCCAAAGGCAAAATAATCAGATACAGCAAAATCTAAGGTGTATTCAATGACATCACCAGGGCTTAATCCAACTGCTTTATTGTCCTGTACGATGGAATAACTTTTTCGTACCCCTATTGCCAATTCACTAATGCTGTTATCAATGTCTCCCAGATCTTCCGTTAAATTGGAACGTGGAAGATCGTTCGTATCAATAGGTGTCCAGAGTGCAGCAGTAACAAAAGCGTCATTATCCGCGACGACATCATCAGCCGTATTTGGATTGAGAACATCCACAGGAAGATTATCTTTAAGTCCGATATTGACATCAAAGCTTAAAGAAGCATCAACCTGACCATTCACACCTGTTATGTTGCCAAAAGACGCAGTGACAGTACCACCAGGAACGCCAGTAGGTGAGTAGCTCCAAGAAGTCGCGTTAGTAGAAGCAAGATTTGTGAATAAAATATCTTTGAATAAAGTATCTGACATATTTAATGTATTGATGGTCTGTCCAGGAGCAACATCAATAAAAATGTCATAGCGTCCACCAAAGTTTTCACCTGTAATAATCTTGCCGTAGTCAAATCCATTATTAAAGGTTTTCCAGACCCGAAATAGTTGCGGTTCTAGACTGTCATCCGTAGCCGTTGTATCAAAAATAGGAGTGTTAGCAATACCATTACCTGTTTTAAAACCACCACGAGTAGCTACTGTTAATTTCGTATCTGCTGGGGGAATAGGGAGATTATTAGGGTCTAGATAATCTGCCTTGTCGCTAATCTTGACTTCTACTTCAAATTTTAGCGGTTGCTGATCAGGGGCAAAACTCTGTGTGAATAAGGGAACAACATACAACGTATCCCCTACCCCAATATCCGTAGGTAGAGAAGGAAGAGTTGCAGTTAAATTAATTGGCACCGAGTCGTAGGGATGAAGAACCATTAAATCTCCAGCATTTGCACCCGTACCTAAATAAATAGTAGAAGTCAAAATATTCGGCAAATAATTAATAGTATTTGCTCCGCTAGGCTGGCCTGTGACAGGATTAACTGGGTAATAAGCATCTGAAAGAGCCGTAACTTGTATCCCATTAGTCCCAAAAGTCGTATCAAACCCGTCGGGATTGGCAGGGCCATCCGCGCCATTTGTATCGAGGAATATGTCGAAAAAAGGCTGATAACCAATATTGCCAGGGGATGAGGCTACGTTATCAAAAGTAACCACAAATTTGTGATTTTCTCCAATCAAACGTTTTCCCAAATCGTTGTAGCCATAAAGAGAATTTGCAGGATCAACACCATTGCCATAAACATAACTGGGATAAAAATCAACAGTAGTTTCAGGAATAGGTACATTTGTTGGGTGTCCCGCCACAACATAAACCCTTCCGTCACCTCCATTGGCACCAGGCGCACCAATCAAGAAATCATCAATTCCGTCCCCAGTGATATCCCCTCCATTGCTAACAGACAAGCCAGTCAAATCACCCGCAGTCAGGCCACTAATCTGGACTGACCAACCATCATTGATGCCTAAAGTTGCCAGATTAAGAGTACTACCAAAAGGTGTTGACCCATTCCGATCTTTTCCGTAAACGACAGTAACTAGACCAGAATCAACTAATCCACTGGTATCTTTGTAGGCTTGGGCGATGATGAAATCCTCAATATTATCGTGGTTTATATCACCCGCCGCACTAATCGCCTCCTCAAATGTGTTAAACAGGTTAGGGTCATCAAGACCGGTAATGCGAAAACCATTTGGGCTAGTAATACTGCTAGAGGTAATGTTTGGGGTAAAGGTTGAGTTACCAAAAAGGACGTATCGCAATGGGTTTGACGTACTTGAACCCGTGCTATTTCCAGGGGCAGTGACAAGCAAATCATCGTAATTATCTTTATCGATATCACCGACACTGCTAACTTTATAGCCTAAAAATTCTGGAGGAAGTGATCCGCCGTCGAAACTGAAACCATTGCTGCCACTAAGAAGACTCAAGTTAGTATTGATGCTTGAGGGAGTGCCGTAGATAGTGTTGTCCCCAAAAACAACATAGGTCTTGCCTTGATTTACAGACGAAAAAGGCGCGCCGATAATAATGTCTTTTCCAGCAGTTCCGTCAATATTTCCAACCGAAACAGAAGCACCTAGACCACCCGATGAACCACTAGGAGCGTTAATTTTTAGGAAATCAGTATTAAGGGCGAGCGTACTAATATCGACAGTTCCCGAACTCGAAGAAAGACTAGGATTACCACCAAAGATGACATGAACCTGACCATCAGTACCCGCCGCAAAGAGATCGCCGATGATGACATCATCTTTGCCATCATTGTTAACATCACCTGCACTGACCGAAGTGCCTAAACTACCAGACGTGTTGCCCCCGTCATAGAAGGTAAAGCCATTGCTTCCATTAAGGCTTGTTACACTAGTAGCAATATTAGTAGTAATGAAATCACCAAAGATGACATGAACTCCACCTCCTGGGTTATTGCTGGTAGCAGAATCACCAATAATGATGTCATCGAAACTATCTCCATCAATATCGCCAAGACTTACCGCTATTTGATCAGCAAAAGATGAATTAAGATTGATAGCAGTAGAGGGAATTATGCTTAAAGTATTGGGATCATTTCCGCCATAAAAGACATAAAGAATACCATGAAATAAATTTTCGTCTGGTGCAAGAGCAACAAAATCATTGAAACCATCCCCATTGATGTCGCCATTACCTTTAACGACCCGACCTAACCTTGCTGTACCGCCAGGGAGAGTCGCGTTGATCACAAAACCTTTCGGTATCGTTGAGGGCGAAATAGAAATAACAGCACTCTGCTCGATCGCCACTTCTTGGCCATCAACCACAATCACCGCATGATCATCCTCCGCTTGAATGCGACCCAACTCAGCAGCACTCAAACTCACCCCGCGTACCAAATCCGAAAAAAGTTCCCCTTCATCTCCTAACGTATCTGTTGCATTAACCTGAGCATCCACAAAATGCCCAAACTCTTCTAAAATAACCGCTTCCAAAGACTGCTGACTCGCCGAACTGATAAACGCATCCGACAAATAAATCTTATTCGTGCTAATGGCATAAGCACCCTTCGCCGTTCCCAAAACCTCGCTACTGACGGGTGCGACCTTTAGTTGATAAAAGCTGTTGTAATCAGGGTTCTACAGGGAACCCATATTGATCAAGTTTTGCCCAAAATTGACTCCATCGTTCCTTGGTCAATACCAAAGCTCGTAGGCTCAAAATAATTCCTGCTCCTTTTTCCTTCCATCGCATTCCTGAACAACATAATCGTTGTTTGACCAACGTCTTACAAGCTGCTTCCGTAACACCTGAACCAATCGGATACTTTTTCTCTAAGTATTCAGCATAATCCATTTGATGCTGATGATTCTCGTAATAAGTAATCGCCGCTTGTAGTTTCTCGGTAAGATTCTTAGAATGACTTTTTTCTTCTTTGACTTCTTTCATCAGATTTAGCAGTTCTCCTGCTTTTCCTTTTTCATGCTTGAGTTCTCGACAATTTTCAGTCAACCATTCTTTTTGTTTTGACACGGTATTCGGATGCAACGCTTCTGCCAACGCTCCTAAGTAACCAGAGGCATGATAGAAATCTAATATCTGTTCTTCCGTCTGCTTTTCTAAAAACTTCCAATTTGATTCTGCACCATCTGCTATACCGACAAATTTTGCCTCTGGATAACGGTTTTTCGCTCGCTCAATTTCTCTTTCCAATCTTTCTAGAAAACTCTTTTTTCCGTACTCTGGTGCCGCACCTAGATAGATTGTCTGTTGACGTTCTCCCTCACTATCGTATAGGGAAACGGTTCCCACCATTGCTTCACGGTAGCCATCCTCACACATCAGCATACAGGTTCCATCTAATCCTATTCCCACTGTTGCAATTTGGCTATCCTCCTTGGGCGGGGCATAACTCCACGCTTCTTCTTTTGCCTGTACCACACTTCCTACTGCTTCACTCAATCTTTGGATATAGGATAGCGCTACTTTTCTACCATGATTTTCTAATAAATCATTTTTCACCTCTTTGCCTGCCATCCCTGACATTTTTGAGGATACCTGTTTTGCCAATAATGGCGTTGATGTTATGATTATCCTTGCTTCTCTTTCTAAGGGGCAATACGTTTTTCCTCAAAGGTGAACGCTGATATACATGACGATTCACTATAACCTCACCATAAGGTGTTTGATATTCTTTCGGTTGCTCTCCCTTACTCTTCCAGATTTCTTCACCGATTTTTAAGGGTGAACCATCTGTATCTAAATATTTCAAGGCTTCTTTGCTGGCGATGCAACCTACTTCGTTTAAGCCTTTTTGAATATTTATTTCTGTATCCAACATTGAACGACTGAGTTCTAATGTTAGTTCTATTTTTATCTTTGAACCCTCTACATTAATTAGTTTTGCTGTCATCATTGTTTCCTCTTTGTCACTTTTCATCTCATGTTAACACTTTTCTTTTCCTTCATCAACTAAAGGTCACACCCCTACTGACGACCTCAATCTGGGGAAACAAACTAAAATCCTGACTTTGCCATTGCGACTTAAGCGTGAAAGCCGTTAAATAGTCGTATTGCGTTCCAAACGCCGTATCAAATAGACTCCAGAAATTTTCCAAACTCGCAAAATTGCTAAGTTGGTCATAGACAAGGCTCAATGTAGAGTTAATGCTCATAGTGGTAATAAGTTAAGTGATTATTCTTGATGGAGAATGATTGAAAAACTTTAGAGCCGCGAAAAAGAGAATCTCTAACAACAGAAGTTTTTCCAGAAATTTCAGAAATACTAAATTTGAATAGGATTCTTAGCGGGCATACTCTTCGGTAGTTTAGCAATAAATACAAAAAAAGCAAGCCCTGTTCTAACGGTCAATTACCACAAAGCCAGTAGATACAAGGGTTAGGGCGAATGTTAAATTTTGTTACAAAACCTCCTTAATTGTCGTGATTTTAATTTAAAACTGACGTAAAAAACGCAGATCGCTGTTATACAAACGGCGAATATCATCAATTTGATGTAACACCATCGCAAAACGTTCGACCCCAAATCCTGCGGCATAACCCGTATAAACTTCGGGATCATAACCGACGGATTTCATCACATTGGGATCAACCATGCCACAACCCATCACCTCTAACCATTTGCCTTTCCATTGCACATCGACTTCCGCAGAAGGTTCGGTGAAAGGAAAATAACTGGCACGAAAACGGACAGGCAAGGCTTCCCCAAACATTTGTTTAACAAATTCTTGAATAGTTCCCTTCAGATCGGTAAACTTTAACCCCTTGTCGATCGCCAATAGCTCCACTTGATGAAAAACCGCAGAATGGGTGGCATCCACCGTATCCCGACGATAAACCCGACCAGGGGCAACAATCCGAATCGGGGGTTCGTGGCTTTCCATATAACGAATTTGCACCGGAGAGGTGTGAGTTCGCAAGAGACGACCATCTCCTAAAAAGAAAGTGTCCTGCATATCGCGGGCAGGATGATCGGCAGGAATATTGAGAGCTTCAAAATTGTAATAATCGGTTTCCACTTGTGGGCCCGTGGCCACGGTATAACCTAAACCGACAAAAATATCTAAAACCTTATCTACCGTGCTGTTGAGAGGGTGAATGCGTCCCAAGGGGCGATAGGTGCCAGGCATCGTTACATCTAGGGTTTCCGCCGCTAACTGCGCTTGAATTTCCGCATCCTGTAGATTTTGCTTGCGCTCCTCTAATTGATTTTGGACGGCTTCTTTAACTTCATTGGCGATCGCACCAATCCGAGGGCGTTCTTCCGCACTTAATTTGCCCATGGCCTTGAGAATGAGGGATAGCTGTCCCTTTTTACCCAAATAATGAATGCGTAGTTGTTCCAGGGCATTGAGATCGGTTGTAGCGGCGATCGCGGTTTGGGCTTCTTGCTGTAGGGTGTGTAAATCCGTCTCTAACTGCGTGGTCATAATGGGCAAAGGCGTGGAAAAATGAAAGCTAATTGTGGGCTAAGACTATACCTGAGTTTACTGTGAATCAGGACTGTTGCAAAAATATAGGACAATACAAGCAACTAAATTAGGATAACCCAACGTTTCATCTCACTAAGGAGTCAGCATGTATATCGTTCAAATTGCCTCAGAATGCGCCCCAGTCATCAAAGCAGGAGGCTTGGGGGATGTCATTTATGGGCTAAGTCGGGAACTCGAAAATCGCGGCCACTGTGTCGAAATTATTCTTCCCATGTACGATTGTATGCGTTACGACCAAATTTGGGGTCTCCATGATGCCTATCGAGACTTAATGGTGCCTTGGGATGGCGGAGAGGTTCACTGTTCCGTCTTTTGCGGTTGGGTTCATGGCCGTCTTTGCTTCTTTATTCAACCCCATTCTGAACAAAATTATTTCAATCGTGGTCATTACTATGGCGCGTTAGATGACCATATGCGCTTTGCTTTTTTCAGTAAGGCAGCGATCGAATTTTTACACCGGAGTAATAAACGCCCTGATATTATCCATTGTCACGATTGGCAAACAGGACTGATCCCCGTTTTATTATTTGAAATTTATCAATATCATGGCATGGGAACTCAGCGAATCTGCTATACCATCCACAACTTTAAACATCAAGGTATTGCTGGCCCCAATATTCTCTGGTCAACGGGCTTAAATAATGATGCTTATTATTATGAATATGATCGCCTACAAGATAACTTTAATCCGGGGGCAATCAACTTTATGAAATCGGGCATTGTCTATGCCAATTATGTCAACACCGTTTCTCCTCACCATGCCTGGGAAGCTCGTTTTAGCGAGATTAGTTGCGGCTTAGGTCATACCCTAGAAGTTCATCAAGGCAAATTTGGTGGCATCCTCAACGGACTAGATTATGAAGTCTGGAATCCTGATAAGGATCTGTGTATCCCTGTCCACTATAATAGTAAAACTTTTGAAGAAAAAGTCAAAAACAAAAAAGCCTTACAAGAACGTCTATTACTCCAAGATTCTGATAAACCCCTCCTCTGTTTTATTGGCCGTTTAGATGATCAAAAAGGGGTTCATCTATTGCATCATTCTATTTACTATGCCCTAGCTCATGGCTGCCAATTTGTCCTGCTTGGCTCAGCCACCGATCCTAAAATAAATAGTCAATTCTGGCATGAAAAACAGCATTTAAACGATAACCCAGATGTTCATTTTGAGCTAGGTTTTAACGAAGAGTTATCACGCCTCATCTATGCGGGTTCCGATATGATTGTAGTTCCCAGTAACTATGAACCCTGTGGTTTAACCCAAATGATCGGACTGCGCTATGGTACAGTACCGGTGGTGCGTGGAGTCGGGGGTTTAGTTAATACGGTCTTTGATTGGGACTATGATCAGGAACATTTACCCCAAGAACGCAATGGTTTTGTCTTCTATCAAGCGGATCAACAAGCTCTCGAATCTGCCCTAGGGCGAGCTATTGATTTGTACAAAAATAATCCCCAGGAATTCCGTCAGTTAGCCATTCAAGGAATGGAATATGATTATTCATGGAAGATTCCAGGGGAAAAATATGAAGGAGTTTATGATTTTATTCGTCATAAATAGGTATTAAAAAGTCATTTATTGTGTTCAAATTTGATAGATGATGGGGGCATAATAGCTTGTGTCCCTTTTTTGGGTCGAGTTGAGCTATTTTTAACACCTTTTTCTCGCTAATCTTTGTATTCGAGTTCTCAAGGCTGAGTGCCTTTGTTTAGTTCTTGGAGATTATACTTGTTGAAGGGCAAGCCAAGCTGGACAAGGTTGTTTAGGTTCCAACTTAGGATTTTTATCGCCTTGAAAAATACTCCAACGAAAGGGAGCCTGTTGCTCGGCCGCTAACCATAACAGTCGTTTTGCCCTAGTCATAGCCACATAGAGTAAACGGTATTCTTCCGCTTCTTTCAGTTTTTTAGCTGTTTCCCAGGCAGTGAGAGGATCAGGCAAATGGGAAATACTTTTGTGATGAATATGTTGATAGTGAATGGCAGTACGAATTTGGGCGCGGGCTACTTCTGCTAGGGTATAGTCGCCTAAAAACTTGGCGGCGGTGGGAACCCAAAGTTGACCCGGAATGATATCTTGGTGCAGAAAGGGAATAAACACATAATCCCAATCTAATCCCTTGGCTTTGTGCATGGTAATAATGGTAATTTGCCCAGGTCGGGTGTAGAGATCATCGCTATCTTCTTCGATGCCTTCAAAACGTTCCGAGTTGACAATTTCTTGGAGGACAATCAGGGTATTTTTTAAGGAATTTTGCTGATTAATTTCCTGTTGAATGCGTTCGGACAGTTTTTGGAGCGTGGCTAATTGGGAACCATCATAATTGAGGGTCATACCCAGAAAAGGCATTAATTGATAGTGGGGTAATTCAATTTTTGCCCGTAATAAATTACAGCAATAACGACGGGCTAGGTTAACCGCTTCTGATGTGGGAGATTCCAGGGGACTAGGATAAAGAAATTGTTCGGGATAGACGGCTAAACGGTTAATATCCTGGGCCGGAATGAGATTTTTTTCCTGCAAAATACCCAGGGCTGCTTTCAAAAAGTCGGGAGAATGGGGACGGTCAATAAATTTTAGGAGGGTCAGGATTTCTTTGGGAATTTGGGAAAAGCGATCGCTGCCTCCCACTTCATAAACGGGAATATTTTCATTTTTAAAGAGGTCTTCTAACTGTTGGGCTAAAAATTGAGCTTGACGATTTTCTCGGACTAAAATGGCTAGATTGTGATCCGGATTAGCTTTTAATAAGGCGATCGCCCTTTGTCGGATCAGGGTGACAGTGTGAAAAATATCTTCCGGTTGACATAATTCCAAGCCTTGGCCAGTGGCGGGCGGATTGGGTTGGGGATCGTTGCTGGCCACGGGATGAATATTTTGGCAGCGAAAAGGAGGGGGGATGGGGAGAGGGGGGGACGAGGAGAGGGGGGGATGGGGAGAGAGGGAGGAGGGTTTTTGCCAGTTTTGATTGACCCAATGGAGGAGAAAGTTAGCGGCTTCGATAATGGTGGGATTACTGCGACCCGCTTGATCCATGGTGGCAAACTGATCCTGGCGATCGCATTGTTCACAGAACCAATTAAAGTAAAGGGGATCGGCGGGGGTAAAAGTGGAATTAATCGCCTGATTGGGATCGCCCACTCGAATTAAATTGGCCGGTGTTTCGGGATGATAGGCATTGGAGGCAAGACGGGTAATTAAAGCTTCTTGAAGTGGGCTAGAATCCTGGGCTTCATCTTCAAAAACACCAAAAATTTGTTGTTGCCAATGGTGACAAATATCTGGCTGATCTAAAACGCGCAAAGCCGCCAAAATCATATCATCGTAATCAATCCAATCCTTAGCTTGCATTAAGCTTTGGTATTGTTCATAAAGACCGGCCGCGATCGCTAAAATGCCATCTCTCTGGGAGAGATTACTTAATTCCCAAATTGCCTGGGGCAACAAACCAGAACTTTTTGCTTCTCGTACTACGGTAAAGGTTAAACTGGGCAAAACTTCAGTTCGTAATACCGATTGTCGCCGTAATTTTTCCGTTTCTTCACCATCAAAAATACCAGCCGTTAATAACTCTCGATAATCAATCGGGTAATTTTCTATCCATTGCTCTACCGTATCTCGAATAATGCGATGGCCTGGATTAGGAGTAATTAACGTCATCTGCTCTAAATTCAGACCGGAGACTTCTGAATGACGGTTAGCAATTTGCAGAGCTAGACCATGTAACGTTTGGACAGAAAAACCGATGGCCGGTAGGGCCAATTCCTGAAGACGTTCTCGTACTTTACTTTTAATGGCCGCTGCGGCTGAACGGGTGTAGGTGACAATGATTAACTGGCGTTGAGCTTGCAATTGATGACGGGCAATGGCGATCGCGGCGGCCACCGCCAGACTATGGGATTTACCGGCTCCTGGTACGGCTGAAACGGCCATTTCTCCCCCAGACCAATCGGCTAAAGGACGTTGACCTGGCCGCAGAGAATCTCGCAGTTGGTTAAGTTTTTGGGTTAAGACGCTGGCTTCCAACATAGTCCTCAAAACAAAAAAAGCAAAAGAACAACAATCGTTAAAAATCGTAAATGGATATGGGAGAGAGAAAATGCGATTCCCCCCTTGCAGTAGCATAGAAAAGAATGGTTACGTCTCTTTTAGAGCGTGGTCGGGCAAAGCATCTATTTTTTGCAGAGGGGCAAGGAAAATGGGAATTCCAGGACGGAAACCACTTTTAATGACGGGCATGGCATTATGTCTTTTATTAGGAGCTTGGGAAGGTTTACACACCCACATTTTAGCGGTGGGCCAATGGGGTCTTTGGGGATTAACCTTGCTCGGTCTGGGAATTTGGAGTCTGAAACGTCCTGCTAAAGTGGCCTCTTCTAGCCCTCTTGCCCCTTTGAGTGTCGAAACGGTCTCAACGGCGATCGCCACAACTCAGCATTGTTTAGAAACCATTGCCCAGGACAATCCTGATTTAGATCTCAGAGATTTAGCTTTACCCAACCTTGCCCAAGGTCTAGAACGCACGACCTTAACGATTGGCATTACAGGCGGCAAACGCACGGGCAAAACGGCTTTTAAAGCCTTAGTTGAGTCTCAAGCCTGGTCAAAAAAATTAGGTTTAACTTGGCTGGAAACAGACCCCCTCTTTTTAGAAAAAGAATCTCTTGATCCGCTACAGTCTTTGACCCAGGTAGATCTGGTTTTATTTTTAACCAATGGCGATCTGACCGATCCAGAATGGCAATGTGTAGAATCCCTGCATCGTCAATACTACCATTGCCTATTACTGTTCAATAAGCAAGATCAATATTCCCTCAGCGATCGCCAGGAAATTTTGCAACAATTACAACACCATTGGCAAACCATTGCGCCACTAGAAGATGTCTTGAGTATGGCGGCGGCTCCTCAACCCATTGCCGTGAGAAAACATCAAATGAATGGCACAGTGGAGGAAATTTGGGAACAACCCAATCCCGATTTAGGCAATCTTAGCCAACGCCTTGATCACTTAATTCAATCAGAAAAAGAACGTTTACTGTTAGGTACACTGTGGCGAGAAGTACAGCAAATAAAAATCACGGCCCAAACCCGTTTAAATCAAATTCGCCGCGATCGCGCTTTACCGATTATTGAACAATATCAATGGTTAGCCGCCGGAACCGCTTTAATTAACCCTATTGCCAGTGTTGATCTGCTAGCAACCGCCGCGATTAACGGTCAGATGGTCTTAGATTTAGGCAAGATTTATCAACAAAAACTTTCCCTTTCCCAGGCTGGAACAGTGGCCACAACCCTAGCGCAACTCATGGTTAAACTCGGTTTAGTGGAACTTTCGACCCAGGCGTTAGGCAGTATCTTGAAAACCCAACCCCTAACCTATGTGGCGGGTGGAGCGTTACAGGGGATTAGTGCAGCCTATCTCACCCGTGTCGCTGGTTTAAGTTTGGTGGAATATATGCAGGAAGCCGAAGTAAATCTCAATACTAATCATGGTTTGAATATTGAAAATCTGAGTCAAAAGATCCGACAAGTTTTCGAGCAAACCCAGCGTTATAGTTGGCTTCAGAATTTTGCCCAACAGACGCTTAATCAGGTTAAAGGCAATGCTAGTATTAAGCTAGGTTTATCGAACTAACATCATGATTGTCGGCTTGGAATAGGTCTAATGACGGAAAATATCGCTGAACTGCCAATTCTAGTAGTGAGATGTTAGTTTTCCTCTTGTCAACTAAAGGAGGGGCGATCGCCTTTTTCAATTACAAGTAATAACGCAGCGATCGCTTTTCTAAAACTTTATTGTCTATGCTCGCCAATTCCTCATTTACTCTAGAAAATTACCGTTTATTTTTATCGAGTTGTAAACCGTTGGATTGCCTCCAGTCGGGAAGGCATCATTACGCATTCCTCCAGTAGTGCAATATCTAAATTTGGCAGTAATTTACTGGTTGGAGTTTCCTGGTAGCGATCGCCTTCTAAGACGTAAATCACCAATTTTTCAGCTTGCCATATCCAAACTTCTCGAATACTAAGCCGTTGATATTTTTCCAGTTTTTGGGGACTACCACTGGTGACATTAACCTCGATCGCCAAATCAGGATGTTCTTTTTTTTCTCCTAGATAATAGGATTCATCTGGCTCAAAAGATACCGATTTTTCTTTAGATTCACGGGTCGCACTACCGACTGGAATAAATTGAATTCCTTGTTGCCAAAAATAAATCCCTAACAAAATGGCAATCATGCTTTTAATTGTTTCGTGGTACTCACCCAGAGTCATGAACTCAATTACTCCGTCTAGATAGGTCATACGCAGTCCAGATTGCTGTTCCATCACCCCTTGAATCGCCTTAAAATCCTGCCAAGAATGGCGACCAGGTAAGACAAAACGTTGGTTTTCGGTAAGGATGGGCGGAGAAGTGACAACGGTCATGGGGACTGCTCTCTGCTTAGATGGCAAATGCGACACTCTCTATCTTAATGACTTTTGGAATAAACAGTGATCGCCCTTTTCAATTACAAACAACAAAACCGCGATCGCACTTTTTAGGAGCGTAGAATATCATACAAAATATTTACAATTAAGGTTCGAGTTTTTAAGGATAATAATCCTAGCTCACGCTGAATCAGTGAAGCTCGAAGTGTTACCAAGTGATCAAGCCTGATGGTTGATGATTTGCGAAGACCACTCATCATAAAATCTGGATTTTCTGGTCTTAGAATAATATCTGTATGGAGGGGACTTTCGGGAATACGGCTGGTGATTAGAGCAAAGATAATATGTTGATAGACTCCAACTTTATTTGTTAGACAATAAGCAGGACGAACTTTACTGGAAGATAAATCTTCAAAGGGAAATTGAATCAAAACGATTTTACCCTTCATTTGCCACAGGTTGTCCATCTTCAAGGGTATAAATATCTTCTTCTGAATTATGCAGAAAAGCAAAGCTAGGGTTATTTGCAACGGCATCTAGCCAGGTTTTTGCATTGAGTTCATCCTCTGGGATCAAAAGAATAACACGCACAAACCTGGCCTTTTCTTGGGGAATGGGATGATCAAGTTGGATTTGCCCTTGGGTATTTAGAATACCAGTAGTTTCAATCGCACGCATAGAAAAACCTAAAAGTAGTTATTTCATTTTAACATTAAAGCAATAATGAGAAGCTGTGACAATTAGCTACAGCGATCGCCTTTTTCAATTACAAACGAAAGAACCGCGATCGCACTAAAAAGTCATAAAGTTTGCATATCTCTTCAAGTTGTTATTGCCTGTTTAACGTCTTTAGGTTTATTCAAGGCTAGATCGTAGTTAGTCTGTAAATTCATCCAAAATTGTGGTGTGGTATTAAAAGCTTGAGCTAATAACCAGGCTATTTCTGGTGTAATTTTATCTTTTTCTTGAATGATTTCGTTAATTTGCTTTATTGAGATATTCAAATAACTTGCTAGAGTTTCTTGAGTAATATTCATCGGTTGGAGAAATTCTTCTAAGAGAATAATTCCAGGATGGGTGGGGATGCGATTGGTAGGTATCATATTATTTAATCGTGATAGTCAATAATTTGGACTTTGCTAACGTTACCATTTTGCCATTGAAAGATAATTCGCCATTGATTGTTAATCCGAATACTGTGGAATCCTTTCAGATTGCCCTTAAGTGCTTCTAAACGATTGCCTGGCGGACTTTTTAGGTCATCTAACTTTTCAACAGAGTTTAAAATATCCAATTTCTTTTCAACAGAGTTTAAAATATCCAATTTATTCAAGGCTTTTCGAGTGATCTCAGAGGGGATTTTTCTTGAGTCTCTGCTATTTAGGGCTTGCTGAAAAAGTCAAAAAACGAAAGAAATGTGGGTTAGGGAAGTATGGACTGAAAAAGCATAGATAACTTATCCTTATGGAAACAAATCAAAATACAGATTTTGTTTAATCTATTGTTCCTTTCTGTCTAAAAAGGTCAACACAAATCACTCCTCACAAAAGCTGACTTTTCCCGTTAAGTCCAAAATCCAGCAATGCAAACTTCTAGAGGCTTTATCTGGCAAGGGTTTGAGTAATGATTCTCTTGACAGGAAAAAAATATTCTGAAGCCATCATCCCGCTTATCGTTCAAATTTCAAAAACAAAGGATGAAGGGAGTATGAGACTGTAAAATGGAGAAAATCTTAAAGGGCAGGTCAAAAAATGTTGGAATGGTGGACAAAAAACTTTGCCAGTTGTGAATTGGGAGACGAGAGGCTAAACAATCGTGCCTTCTCGATTGGGAAAAAGTTAAGTGAGGGGTTTGGAAAAGCCTTATCAGAAGTGTTTAAGGGAGGAAACGAGTTAAAGAGGGCCTATGAATTTTTGGGAATCCGAAAACAGACTTTGTCAAGATAATAGAGCCGCACTGTGAAATGACAACTGCCGCCGTAGAAGAATATAAGATAATGCTATCAGTCGGAGATACGACCTTCTTAGATTATCGCAATATCAAGGAAAAAAGGGAAGGGTATGGGCCGACTGGAAAAGGAGGGAATGGATTAATACTGCATAGTGCTTTAGCAATTGAGCCAGAAAAAGGACAAGTATTAGGTTTATTATGGCAAAAACTGTGGAATAGGGAGGTAAAAGAAAAGCCCCCAACAGATGAAACGGCGAAGCAGAAAAAAGAAAGACAGAAAGAACAAAGAAAAGCAGCTCGTCAAAGACCATTTGAGGAAAAAGAATCCTACAAATGGGTAGAGGCTCTAAACACCTGTGAGAAACAGGTAGAAAGTTCAACGAGGGTAATTCATGTATTTGACAGAGAAGGAGATGTTTCAGAAGTCTTTGACTCAGTGCGTCAACTCAAGCATACAGGAGTGCTGGTCAGAGCGTCTCATAATCGTAGTTTAGACAAAAATAGTGAACGACTTTGGCAACATTTGGAATCAGAACCGATTCGTTTTCATCAAGAAATCGAGATTCCGAGTACAGGAAAAAGAAAAGCACGGAAGGTTAAGCTTGCCGTCCGATTTTGCTCAGTTAATCTACGAACTCCCTATCGTTTTGATAATCGTGACCCGTTGAATGTCTATGCTGTTTATGCGACAGAAATCGATTGTCCCGAAGGCGAAACTCCTTTATCTTGGATGCTTCTGACTACAGAAGTTGTTGAGACTATTGAGATGGCTGTCACTATTCTTCGTTGGTACACCTACCGATGGCGGGTTGAAGAATTTCATAAAGTCCTTAAGTCTGGTTGTCAGAGTGAGCGTTATCGACTTGCCTCTGATGGAATGAAAACTCTTTTGGGTTTTTTAAGTGTCATTGCTGTTGAACTTTTACACGTTACTTATCTTCATCGTACCCAGCCCGATGCTCTCGCGATTGAAATTCTTAATCCTCTTCAACTTCAGGTGTTAAAAGCAGCCGCCTCTCAAAAACTTCCCCCTATTTTGACTGTTGCTTGGGCTGTCGAGTCTGTTGCTTTTCTTGGTGGTTATCTTGAACATCGTCGTAAAACTCCTCTCGGTATCCAAGTCCTTTGGCGCGGTTGGTTGAAGTTGCATGACCTTTGCCAAGGCTGGCAGCTTGCAATCCGCACTTAACGGGAAAAGTCAGCTCACAAAAGAGAGGAAAATTAACACCATTTTTCACAAGAAAAACGACTCTACAACTTTTTACTTTTTGTCTTCTGAAGTAGAGTAGAAAGATTCATTACCAAAAAGTTCATCGCAATTACCGTTTCCGAGGTCTCAGGTAGTTTGGCCATCACTCGACCAAGACTAAATTTCCTCTTTCCCTGTCCGAATTTACCCTCAATGGCATTACGCACTCTTTCATCTGAGCGTGCCTCTTTCTTTTTTTCTTTGCTCACCTCTTTCGGCGGTCTTCCCAATCGGGGACCACTCATTCTTATATCCCTTTCTTTACAATAAGCTCGATTCGCTTTTGTTCGATAGATTTTATCCACATGAACCGATTCCGGATAACATCCTGTTTCCCTTTTATATTCTTCTATTCGCGCTTGTAAATCTCCCGATTCGTTGTAATTATCCCAACTTAATTTGTCTAAGAAGACAAAGCCATTCACATTACTTGCCGATATTTTAGCTCCAAACTCTACTGCTTTTCCCGCTTTTCCACGCACTATTGGACGCACGTGAGGTTGGCTTACACTCACAATTCTGTTTTCTACTTTATTTGTCTTTTTTTCATACATTTCTAACTGTTGCTCATACACTTTTCCTATCGTTACAAGCTCTTCTTGCTCTTTTTTCGTTAGTTTTTCTAACTTTGCTCCCTCTTCTATCATTTTTTCTATATCAGACAAGTTTCTTTTTATATATCCTAGTTGTTTTTTTGTTCCTTTTCTTCTTTCTTTTTTTGACACACGACGTTTTTTTGCTATGGCTAAGTACTCTTTTCTTGCCACTTCCCTATAAGTCCTCGGCTTTTCTTTCCTTTTCTCTTTTATTTCTTCATACAGCTTATCTATTATTTTTTCTGTTTTTTCTCTTGCATCATTCAATATTCCTATATCCGTTGGATATTTTATATCTGCTGGTGTACAAGTCGCATCTAACAATAACTTTCCTTCATTTTCTTTTTTTTCTGACGCTACACCCGTCGCTTTTTTTTCTATTTCTTTATTAATTTTATTTATTTATTAATTCCATTCCTATTTTTTTACGAAAATGAACCATCATTGACGCATTAAATGCTTCTTTGCTACTATAGCTTTCCATTCCTATAAAGTACTGTAAATAAGGGTTCTCTTTTATTTGTTCTACTGTTTCTCTGTCACTTTTTCCTGAAATTTCTTTGATAATTAATGCTCCTAATGCCATTCTAAATGATTTGGCTGGGGCTCCTTTTTTTTCTGTGAAGTTTTTTGCATATTCTTCCTCATATTCTTCCCAGGGAATCATTTTTGACATTTCTATCCAACGATTTTCTTCGTCTAACTGCCCGCCGAACAGATTTTTCAAGTTTTCTGGTGTTTCAATTGAGTACTGTTGCTTTCGGTACATCTGCTTTCTCTCTTCTTAATGCAATGGTTTTGAGGCATTCTACCCTATTTTCGTGCATTCTAGCGGTTCTTAATTCGCCTACTATTTTTCTCCGTAAAGGTTTCAGCTTTTTTCAGCAAGCCCTATTTATACCGTTGAATAAGTCGGCAGTTGCTTGATTGCCAAAGGACGTAATCAATTTTTTGCTTTGAGGTTAGTGTTTATCATTTTATCGCTCTTTTCAATCATAAACAATAAAACTGTGATCGCCCTTTCTCAAATTCTATTTTCACATTAACCGTAGGGGTTTGGTTTCCAAATCCTTTCCCAAATTATTTCCCAAATTCAATTCCATTTCCAATCACAATTATTAAAAATAATCGCCCATATTTAAAAATGTTATTCTCGAATTTCGTTGTTTGCAATTGAGAGATTAGGGAAAGCTCAAAAAGCAGAAATATGGGATAGACATTGAAGATTGGGGATTTGGAAACCAAACCCCCTACACTGTACTAAAAACTCATGGGTAAAGGGAAAAGGGGTAAAAGGATAAGCATCCGTGTCAACTTAAAGGAATGGGTTCCCAAATTTGTTGATTGAGAGCGGCCTTTTCTCGATGTCGCTTTCTCTCAGCTTTGACCAAACCAAATAACTTAGCACGTTCAGCCAGATAGGTTACTGTATCAGGCTTTTCTCCTCTAGCAATAGCCTTCGCTACATAGTATAGACTCCGAAACACCATCTCTACTGAGATTTTTTCTTTCGGTTGATTTAGAGCAATCGCCACTTCCCCTACCAATTGATTTAAGACCGTATAGAAAATCAAAGTGCAAATAATCTGGATTTGGACACCATTCTTATTCCCTACCCATAAATAGGCTAGTCCTAAAAGTCTTTTCGTTAATAAAAAGGCTTCTTCGATTGTCCATCGTCTTCGATATAAATCACAGACCTCTTCGGCGGACAGTTGTTCGGGAGACAACACATTTGTTAAATACTGATACCAGATTGTTCCCCATAATACTGAGACTAATCTCACCGGATGCTTGCAAGGATTAGAACGGTAATTTCCCATAATGATAATCTCATCTCTGTAATGACTACCTTGAGACAATACTTGTTTGGTTTTGTAAGATGTACCCGCTCTAAATCTGGTTAGAAAAAACTTTTTAGCTTCTGTTAACAAATCAAACCACACAAAGCTAAAAAATCCCATATCTACGAGAATTAAACCATTTTCTGGTAATTTAGCTGCCAATTCTTCACACCATATTTTATCATTTGATTTATCATTTTCTGTGTACCATAAAGTAACGGGTCTTTGGGTAAAGGCTTCCACTACCATCATTATTTTACCCCCCAATTTACTCTTTTCTTCTTTACTTATTTTCATATTTTTCCTTATCTGCTCTAGCGTTGAGCCATCTGCTATCCACACTGCACTAAACTTTTCTCTTATTTTTTCCCATTTTTCTCCTACTTGGAGCTTCTTCCCTTTTTCGGCTGCTTTTTCTAACACTCCTTTTAGTAATATTGCAAATATTTCGGCTGGCACATTCATCATTCTTTTTGATACTGCCTGTTTGCTTACTTTTAATGATGCTACCCATAGCAATCCCTCTTCCTCTAACAGTCTTACCGCTTCACTTATACCCGCTATTTGACGATACACTATACTTAACACTAATGCCACCATTACTGGTAAATTTAGCACCCTATCTCTCATCATTTTCTCATGAGTTCCCTGTAAATATTTTAATGGTGTAAACATTGTGGGTTCTAGTAATTCAAACAACTCTTTTGTTATTTCAGGGATTTCTACCCCTGGCTGATTTGTCTTACGACGTAAGTCTGGGTTTCCTTTTCTCCGAGGATGTTGTCTTGCCATTTGTTTTTTGCTCACTTTTTTATATACTAACCTTTTTTTCAGCCTACTCTTACTTCCGCCTGCTTTTAGGCTAATCTTTTGTGAGTAGGCATTTTGGCTTAAGTTGACACCAATGGCAAGCCTTGCACCCCTACGAATCCCCAAGATTTTATGTAGGGGCGAATTGCGGTCAGTGAGTTTATCGAACTGTGGTCAGTCAGTCTATCAAACTGTGATCGCTCTTGAACTCAAAAGCAGAAAACACAATTATTTATTAAGATTTTCATCGGCTTTTTGATGATAATATTCCGCCTCTTTTTGCAACTGGACAGTGCGAAGTTCTAGGAAAATCAACGAGTTTACTAGGGTTTCAGCCCCCAACGCCCTTCAAACCTCTTCAAGACTTATAATCGCTGAAAGACTTTCAAAGCAAGGCTTTTAGGCGTTTTGTCAAAATGTCTGACAGAGAACTTCGCACTCACCAGTTTTGCAAGTAATCTGCCTGATTAAAAGACCCCTCACTTGCCCAACTTGCGGCCCGATCCTCATAATGCTTTGCCCAGCCCTCATTATTAGCCGCCGCCGCATAATCTGGAGTCGCCTCACGGGGGATCACCTCAGCATGAAAATTACTGGCGGATAGATGCTCAAAACTGGGGGTTTCGATCTGCATAGAATTGTGTAGATGATCAAGACCAGAATTAAAATCAGTCCCAGAGAAAGCAATACAGTCAGAATGCACTATTTCGTTAGGATTGAACTCGTGGGAAAAACTATTTGAGAGATCATAAGAATGAAGATCAATTCCCTGAGACATGGACTCGACATTACTGGAATAAGTTGAATTCAAATCATGATTGAGATCACTGAAATGCTGTCCTCCATGATCAATCACTCCGTCAGGTAAATGATGAGTGCCGACGATTTCTCCATGACTTAAAATATCCATACTGTTCAACCTTGAGTTAGTAATTTACAGTTCATTGGAAAATCTCTGCATAACTAACCCAATAAGGACGTTAGACAAAGTATTAGGGTATATTCTATCAATTTCCCTCAAAAAAGCACCCCTTTTAACAAAAATTTATTGATTCTACCTCAGATGATGTTGGCTTTTCTCAACTTAACCTACGCTCAGGACGATTTGAGGTACTTTCCGCGATCGCTTTTTGATGAGCGTTGAGACGGCGATCAACTATTTTGCAGTTTATAATTGGGAGCAATCGCCTTGTCGTCTTCAAAAACCGCGATCGCTTTTGTTTTCTTCTAAAAGTTAAACTAGTGATGCCCATAAATTTTCATGAAGTGCTAAGTAAAGCGTAAAGCGATCGCCTAATCATTTTTCAAAGTCAACTCGATCAAACGTTGCATCTCTAGACGCAATCCCCTAAATTCAGAGGTTACAGTTTCCCTGTCTTGTATGGACTGTTCAACAAATTGGGTAACTTTCTCCTCTAATCGGGTAATGGCAGAAGCGTTTCGTTTCGTCATCTGGTCAATCTGTATCAGATCTTCACGGAACTGTTGGCCAAGGGTGAGGGTTATTTCCAGAATTGATTCGATACGATCAAGGCGTTCGTTATCAGTGGGCATCGGTTAAACTTTGTTTAGGTTTTGGAGAGAATTTCTCCTTTGCTGTTTTCAGCGTAGCGGATTACTCGTAACGTAACGTTTTCAGTAGAGCCTAATTAGGGCTTGCTGAATAAGTATAGAACCCTTGCCAGATAATGCTTTCAAGCATTTTAAAAACGATCAGGTGCAAGGTTATGGCCTTTGGAGGCTCAAAGCCCATGCACGTCGTTGGAAAACTGGGGGTTGAAATTGGAAACTACTCTCTGAAGTCACCATTTTTCGCGTCCTGTGGCATCTAGGTTCGTTTTGTGGACTTTTTCAGCAGACCCTACTTAGGCAGTGACCGTTATGGCAGCTACAGTTGGGTGAAGCCAGAATTGCGACAACTATACTTCAAACGTTCATAATCTGAGATTTATCAAAGCGTTGAAATCGTAAGGTGAGCAGAGAATCAAGCTCCTCCTTATATTTTACGTTAGCATCTTCAAGACATCCTGAAATTGCTGCAGAAAACTGCGTAAAATCTTCATAATATTTTGCGTATAAACACTTCTTCTTCACAAACTTCCACAGTCTTTCAATTAAATTCAAGTTAGGAGAATAAGGAGGTAAGTACAGTAACTCTATTCCTAATGATTCTGCCAACTCCTGTACAATTCGGCATTTTTGATAACGAGCATTGTCTAATACCAACGTAATCGGTATTAATAGTCCTAATTCTGCTATCTTTTCTAGGAGTTCACAAACCTGAGTTCCCGTAATATAAGAACTGTTCGTTACCATAATTACTTCATGGGTAATTGCATTTAATGCTCCTAACACATTAAAACGTTTTCTCCCTGATGGTGACTTAATAAAAATCCTCTTGAAGCACCATATAAAATTTACAAATGCTCCCATTACAAAATGAGAGGCATCTACAAAGAAAACTGCCCTTTTTCCTGCTTTTGCCTCTTCTAGCCTTGGTTCTAGCTCTTTTTCTCTATAGCTATCCTGAGCTTCTACATCTGCTTTTGATGGAATTGTTCCCACCTTTAGACACCTCATTCCTATTGACTTTAAAAATTTTCTGACTTGCGTCGGACTTCTTTTTATTCCTGTTAATTCTTCTATTCTTTTTACTGCTTCATTTATTGTTGCTGGTGGATTTGACTCAAAATATGCCTCAATTGTCCCTTGATGCTCTGTTAACTCGCTTTTCGGGCGATTAAATTTTATTTCTTTTAGTTTTTCTATCCCGCCCTCTTGATAATCACGGATATAGCTTGTCACCGTATTTACTGAAACTCCTGCGAATTGAGCAATTTTTTGATGAGACAATCCCTGACTTTTTAGCCATAAAACTTCCATCTTTAGCTGCACTCTAGGATGCGGGTGATTAAACCGACCGTAAGACAACAGTCTTTTGTCTTCTTCTGTAAATTCTAACTTAATCATTTCTCAGCCTCTTGACTAATTTTTCTATTTTTATTATATTATCTCTTATTTTTAGAATTCGCAACCTGTGACCGTGTTTAGTATATGTTGGTCTCATGTGCTGAGAGACTTTCAGGCGATGGCAGAAAGAACAGGGGCATCACAAGAAATCGGCACAGCATTACTAGCGAGAGGCTATCGCCTGTTTCATTGGTGGCACAAAGCCAGAGACGGCACGCTGTCGAAGGAGTTATTTATCGAAGCAGTAGAATTGCTCAGATGGGAAATGCACCAAGAATTAATGTCGGCGGCGGCTATCGAAATTGGTTGGCGCGAAAAATCGCCCCTCGCGAAAACAGTCCGTACCTGTCGAAAGTTGCTGAAAGTGGAGGCGGCTCTCTGGACGTTTGTCTATAGAGAGGGGGTGGAACCGACGAATAATTCAGCAGAACGAGCTTTGCGACCAGCCGTAATTTGGCGTAACCTCAGCTTTGGTTCTCAGTCTCAAGCGGGGAGTGAGTTTGTGTCGAGAATGCTGACAGTCAATCATTCGTTGAAATTACAAGGGCGTTCTGTCTTAGATTTTCTGACGCAATCATGTCTAGCGGCTCGACTAGGGGAGCAGCCTCCTTCTCTAATTCCTGTTGTTCAGGAGCCCGCCGTCTCAAATCCTAGACCCTTGATTTTTTTAGGCGTTGCTTAATCAGGGTATGAAATAGAATTTTGCATACATCTAGAAACCAGTGTGAGTCAATGTTTTAAAAATTGCATCTTTAGAGATTCATACCTCAAGTCAGCAACGCCTTTTTTTATAGGCTATTGGACGGTTACGTGGCGAGAGGACTATACACCCAAGGATTTATTTGATGAAGTGGCTCCGCAAATTGAACTAGTAGTCTAAGGCGTAAGTTAAGATACTATTATTAGGCAACCGATAAAAAGATAAATATAGGTATATAGGAGAAAAAGTCATGCCCCGATTAGCCCCCAAAGAGTTAAAGTTGGAAGCAAAAGAACGAGAACATCTAGAAAAACTGATAAATCGTCATACAACAGAGCAGCAAATTGCCTTAAGGGCAAAAATAGTGCTTCTGGCAGATGAGGGAGAAAATAATCGAGAAATTGCTAGAAAATTAAAAATCAGCCGAAAAATGGCAAGTCAATGGAGAGAAAGATGGATAGCAGGACAGAAAAGTGAAATAGAAATAACAGAAAGAATCAAAGATGCTGAACGTAGTGGAGCACCCGCCAAGTTTAAACGCGAACAAATCTTGAAGTTGTTCAAATTAGCCTGTGATGACCCAAAGAATTATGAGCGTCCGATAAGTCACTGGACAGGACGAGAATTAGCCGAGGAATTAGTAAAGCAAGGAATAGTGGAAAGTATATCTCCTCGACAGGTAGGAAGATTATGGGAAGAAGCAGATATTAAACCCCATCAGTCAGGATACTGGCTGAATCCCCCCCCTGACCCAAATTTTGGGGAAAAAGTGAATGATATCTGCCAAGCCTATGAGAGTGCAATTTTAGGAGAGGAAAAGGGAGAAAAGACTATTTCTCTAGATGAAATGACGGGAATTCAAGCATTAGAGCGGAAAGCACCAGACCTTCCGATGTCTCAGGGGAAGATTCAACCGACATTCCGCAGGTTGCCGCCACCTATAGAGTAATTAATTTAAACTACTCTATTCATAGTGCATTAGAACCCACATTCCGCAGGTAAGTCAAGAGACAAAGTAGTACTTTTGACATGAAGAGCCAAGAAAGGAAAGAATATATTTGTGTTTGGAGGTCAAATTAACGATAGTTTGAATGCCGTCAATCTCTAACCAACGGATAAACAGAAAAGACTGAAAGACCCAACGCAGAGTGGGAATGGCGGTCGGTTTACCCTTTTGATTAGGAATAGTCTGATGGGCAAGAGCCAAAGCCTGTCGTAGGCGACGTTGTGCCAAAGTATAAACCAATAAAGAGACAACCATAATCATCATCAAAGCCATAATGCGTTGAGGATTCTTGAGAAAAAGAGCAGAGGCAAAAAAGAAAGGGTCTTTGAGAAAGCGAAAGCCGCGCTCGGTGTTTTGTTGAGCCTTATATTCAGCCAACATCTGGTCGGGACTCAAAACCTGAGAATCAAGAACATTAGTAGCTAAAATAAAACGTCCAGCCCGTTTAGATGCGGCTTCCAAGCAAGAGGAATCAAGGCTTAATTGCCCAGTTAAGCGGTAATGAAAACCGAGAGGGGTAGCCCCTTGTTTCGGTCCATTGGTGTCAACTTAAGTCAAAATGTCTACTCACAAAAGATTAGCCTAAAAGCAGGCGGAAGTAAGAGTAGGCTGAAAAAAAGGTTAGTATATAAAAAAGTGAGCAAAAAACAAATGGCAAGACAACATCCTCGGAGAAAAGGAAACCCAGACTTACGTCGTAAGACAAATCAGCCAGGGGTAGAAATCCCTGAAATAACAAAAGAGTTGTTTGAATTACTAGAACCCACAATGTTTACACCATTAAAATATTTACAGGGAACTCATGAGAAAATGATGAGAGATAGGGTGCTAAATTTACCAGTAATGGTGGCATTAGTGTTAAGTATAGTGTATCGTCAAATAGCGGGTATAAGTGCATTGGTGTCAACTTAAGCCAAAATGCCTACTCACAAAAGATTAGCCTAAAAGCAGGCGGAAGTAAGAGTAGGCTGAAAAAAAGGTTAGTATATAAAAAAGTGAGCAAAAAACAAATGGCAAGACAACATCCTCGGAGAAAAGGAAACCCAGACTTACGTCGTAAGACAAATCAGCCAGGGGTAGAAATCCCTGAAATAACAAAAGAGTTGTTTGAATTACTAGAACCCACAATGTTTACACCATTAAAATATTTACAGGGAACTCATGAGAAAATGATGAGAGATAGGGTGCTAAATTTACCAGTAATGGTGGCATTAGTGTTAAGTATAGTGTATCGTCAAATAGCGGGTATAAGTGAAGCGGTAAGACTGTTAGAGGAAGAGGGATTGCTATGGGTAGCATCATTAAAAGTAAGCAAACAGGCAGTATCAAAAAGAATGATGAATGTGCCAGCCGAAATATTTGCAATATTACTAAAAGGAGTGTTAGAAAAAGCAGCCGAAAAAGGGAAGAAGCTCCAAGTAGGAGAAAAATGGGAAAAAATAAGAGAAAAGTTTAGTGCAGTGTGGATAGCAGATGGCTAAACGCTAGAGCAGATAAGGAAAAATATGAAAATAAGTAAAGAAGAAAAGAGTAAATTGGGGGGTAAAATAATGATGGTAGTGGAAGCCTTTACCCAAAGACCCGTTACTTTATGGTACACAGAAAATGATAAATCAAATGATAAAATATGGTGTGAAGAATTGGCAGCTAAATTACCAGAAAATGGTTTAATTCTCGTAGATATGGGATTTTTTAGCTTTGTGTGGTTTGATTTGTTAACAGAAGCTAAAAAGTTTTTTCTAACCAGATTTAGAGCGGGTACATCTTACAAAACCAAACAAGTATTGTCTCAAGGTAGTCATTACAGAGATGAGATTATCATTATGGGAAATTACCGTTCTAATCCTTGCAAGCATCCGGTGAGATTAGTCTCAGTATTATGGGGAACAATCTGGTATCAGTATTTAACAAATGTGTTGTCTCCCGAACAACTGTCCGCCGAAGAGGTCTGTGATTTATATCGAAGACGATGGACAATCGAAGAAGCCTTTTTATTAACGAAAAGACTTTTAGGACTAGCCTATTTATGGGTAGGGAATAAGAATGGTGTCCAAATCCAGATTATTTGCACTTTGATTTTCTATACGGTCTTAAATCAATTGGTAGGGGAAGTGGCGATTGCTCTAAATCAACCGAAAGAAAAAATCTCAGTAGAGATGGTGTTTCGGAGTCTATACTATGTAGCGAAGGCTATTGCTAGAGGAGAAAAGCCTGATACAGTAACCTATCTGGCTGAACGTGCTAAGTTATTTGGTTTGGTCAAAGCTGAGAGAAAGCGACATCGAGAAAAGGCCGCTCTCAATCAACAAATTTGGGAACCCATTCCTTTAAGTTGACACGGATGGGCTGGATATCCCTCAACCTTGGGTATTAAGTAGGGTTTGCCGAATAAAGGCAGAACCTTTATCAGATAAGCTTTTCAGCCATTTTGAACACGATTAGGTGCAAGCTTATGGCATTTGAAGGCTCAAAATCCATGCACTTTGCTAGAAAATTGTGGGTTAAAATCGGAAACTGATTTCTGAAGTCACCATTTTTCGCGCCCTGTGGCATCTAGGTTCGATTTGCAGACTTATTCAGCAAGCCCTAAGTATTGACCGCACAACCTGGGAGTTTGGCAGTCATGGTTATAATATCCTCACTGTCGGCATTGTCCATGAAGGAGTAGCCATTCCCATCTTGTGGTGGATGCTTAGCAAGAAAAAGGGCAATTCTAACAGTGATGAACGAATGCGTTTTATCGAGGAGATGCTCAAGATTTTTCCCACCGCCCTGATTCGTTGTTTATGTGGCGACCGTGAGTTTATTGGTCAGGCTTGGCTTCGCTATCTTCTGCTCGAACCGCTACTGGCTTTCTGTCTGAGAATTCGGGCTACGGACAAGATTGAGCACAATGGCAAGCTTTTGGCCGCCAAAGTCATTTTTGCCCATCTTGCTATTGGTGAATCTCAACGTCTTCAAGGGAGTTGTCGGGTTTGGGGATATCCTGTTTCTGTAGAGGCTCTTCGCTTGCCTGATAATTCTCTACTTATCGTCATTGGACATCCCGATTCCCAAGGTCTTATTCACGATTATGCCCTGCGTTGGGGCATTGAAACCCTTTTTGGCATCTTTAAGACTCGTGGCTTTTGCTTGGAATCTACTCACTTTACTGACCCCAAGCGTCTTCGTAAGCTTTTGGCTTTACTGACTTTAGCTTTGGCTTGGTCTCTCAAAACTGGTCTAGCAATTCATCATCTTCATCCCATTCCCCTCAAGAAACATGGTCGCCTAGCGCAGAGTCTTTTTCGTCTTGGTTTTGACCATCTTCGTCATCTTGTTCTTAATCCTTCTCTACCCAATTTTTCTCTTTTTCTCGACTCCCTACATTTTTTGTCCTGTACTTAGGACAATCGCTTTATAAGAACGAATCACGCTAGAAATTGATTCTATACCAATATCACCGAATTTTCTATTTTTATTAGAGTTTTCTCAGGGCGAACGCATCTAAAAATGATACAGATACAAGAACATTATAGAGGGATGGATAAGGGAAAATAAGGGAAAGTGCATAGAAAACAAAAGCGATGAAACTCCGACCCAAATATAGACTGGTAGAACACTTTGCCGAAATAGATGACCCTCGCATCGAACGAACAAAACGGCATAAACTCATTGATATTCTAACGATTGCCATCTTAGCCGTCATTTGTGGAGCAGAAGGTTGGGTAGCCATGGAAAGTTTCGGCAAGGCTAAACATCAATGGCTAAAAAAAATTTTGGAATTGCCGAATGGCATCCCCTCCGACGATACGTTTGCGCGTGTATTTGCTAGTCTGAATCCAGAGCAATTTCAAGACTGTTTTCTGCATTGGGTCAAAAGTATAGCGGAGGTAAGTGAAGGAGAAGTGATAGCGATTGACGGCAAAACCCTTCGCCACTCCTATGACAATGCCAACGGAAAGGGCGCAATTCAGATGGTAAGTGCATGGGCAACAGCAAATCGTCTAGTACTAGGACAGTGCAAGGTGGAAAGCAAATCGAATGAAATCACGGCGATTCCTAAACTCCTGAAAATGCTAGAGGTCAAAGGTTGTATCGTAACGATTGATGCCATGGGAACTCAGACAAAGATTGCCCAACAGATAGTAGGGCGAGGGGGAGATTATGTTTTGGCATTGAAAGGCAATCAAGGTAATTTATGTGAGGATGTTGAACAATTATTTGCTCATGCTCAATCGGTTAATTTTGTGGGAATTAAGCATGATTTTCATCAAACAATAGACAAGGGACATGGACGGATTGAAATTCGCCGTTGCTGGACGATGGAACAAACAGAATTTTTGCTGGGTGGGGAGAAATGGGCAAAGTTGACGAGCATCTGTATGATTAAAGCGGAGAGACGATTGAAAGACAAAACAGAGTATGAGACTCGCTACTATATCAGTAGCCTGCCGAGTAATGCTCAAAAATTATCCCAATCTGTTCGTAGTCATTGGTTGATAGAAAACTCTTTACATTGGGTTCTAGACTTGGCCTTCAACGAGGATGCTTGTCGCATTCGTAAGGATTTTGCTCCTGAGAATTTAGCCGTCTTACGCCATATCGCTCTTAACTTGCTCACAAAGGAAAATACTCTGAAACTTGGTACCAAGAATAAACGGCTACGCGCTGGTTGGGACGAGGACTATCTCCTTAAGGTTTTACTCGGATAAGATGCGTTTGCCCTGAGAGTTTTCTGAAGATTTCATAATCCACAATATCCCGTGTAGATGATTGGGCATGATTGTATAAACATCTAGGGCAACATTCGCAAAATGTTGAGGGATTTCTTGCCAATATTTATCGGCAATGGAACCCAGGGAATTGAATCGCATTTTTCTGTTTTTGATGTCACCAAATATACATTGTTTTTGTTTGGTACAAATTGTAATAAGATACGCTCCTGCTTGGCTATAATCGTAATTTTTTAAGCGAATAGCTTGGCGATGGTGTATGTCTGGATTATACGGCATGGTTAAATCATGGTTTTCTTGTATTATTGTTCAATTTTTAAATCATGTTTTCCGTAGAGACATAATACCATTATGTCCTAATGTTCATATTACCTGTGGGAACATAATACCATTATTATATTAAATCATGTTTCCTGTAGGGACATAATACCATTATGTCCTAATCTTCATATTGCCTGTGGGGACATAATACATTATTAAATCATTTTTTGTAGGGACATAATACCATTATGTCCTAATCTTCATATTATCTATGGGAACATAATACCATTATTAAATCATTTTTTGTAGGGACATAATACCATTATGTCCTAATCCTCATATTTCCTGATATTATGTCCTGATTTATTTGAATTTTTATTGATTTTTCTGTTGTTGATTTGGGGTTGAGGACATAACAGTGTTATGTCCCTACGGAAGAAAATCGATCCGCCAAAAGGCGGCATTAGGTTGGCAAAGGGCAAGAGGGAAAAAGGGCAAAGAGCTAGAAATCCTGGGGGGAAACAACTCGAAAACCGTGGTAACCGCCGTGATTAACGCTGTTGTTGCGATACGCAGAACGACAATACCGAGGATTACCGTACCAAGAACCGCCGCGTATAACTCTAGTACTACCTTGAGAATGATTATCATTCCAGCTACTTCCATCCCTTGGCGCATTTTCATAGTTTTTATGCCAACCATCTTCGCACCATTCCCACACATTTCCGTGCATATCATACAATCCAAAAGCATTAGGAAAAAATTTATTTACGGGAGTTGTTTTCCGACGAGATTCTCCTTTCGGTTCGTCTCCGTAAGAATAATTGCCATCATAATTGACATAATCAGTCGTAATTGTTTCCCCCAAAGAAAAGGGCGTTTCCGTTCCTGCTCGACAGGCATATTCCCATTGGGCTTCGCTGGGTAAACTGTAATTTTTTCCTGTTTTTTCAGAGAGCTTTTGACAAAATTCCCTAACCATTTCCCAACTAACATTTTCCACAGGAAGGTTAAAAGAATCCTCAAAATCTTTGAACTTAGAAGGATTATCTCCCATAATTTGTTGATATTGAGCTTGGGTAATGGGATATTTTGCCAGAAAAAAAGATTGAAGACTTACTTGGTGACGGGGAAGTTCTCTTGCAAGCAATTTTTGATATCCTTCTTCTCCTAATTGACGAATTAATTCTTGTTTTTCAAGTTCGGTTTGTCCCATCCAGAATTGACCTGCGGGAATTTTGATCATTTCTAATAAAATATTATTGCCCAAATCTTCAGTAAAGAGTTCTATCTGCTTGGTTTGACTTTGGATAATCGCTTTTCCATTTTTAATTCCTGTAATTGTGATGGTCTGAATTTCAACTTTTTTCAGAGATTTATTAGCAAATAGAGCTTCTATTTCTTGCTGGATTGGTTCAATATCCTCATCACGCAGAGCTAAAATTCGCTGTAAATCTCGTAAACTGGCTAATTCACTTTCAATCAGAGGATATTGATGTTCACAGGACTCTAGGAAAGCTTCTCGATATTGTTGTAAATTATCCCGATATTCCTGAAAAGGGCGCAAAATGTCGGCAATAATTTCATGCGCTTCTTCTGGTGTTAGACCAAACTGTTTTCGATAGGCTTCTAGAGTCCGTTTAGCAGCGGGTAAAATTTGACCGTTTACAACAGATTTAGTTACTTTTTCACGAAATTTTTGTTTAGGATCAGTTAACTTTGCTTTTGCTAATTTAATATCAAAATTTTTAGTAATATTTCCCCTAAGCGTGATTATTTGGGGAGTCATACTGGGAGCCGCTTGTTGTACTTGACGCGCCGCATAATCGTGTAATTCGGATACGGATACCCAGCCATCTTCATCGAGATCCCCTAAACCCGTTTCAATCCCTTGCACTAAATAACGAGTATAAACCGATAAATCTGCCCCTTTTTGTTCAAAAGCATTCTGAATAGAATTAGAAGCGGTCAAAACAATGCGTCCCTCGCCTCCTAATTCAGATTGTAAATCAATGGAGCCACCATCTTTAGCAGACAAAGCAGGATCGAAAGCTCCACTAAAACAACAGTCGAGAATAATCACTAAACGTTTAAGTTGACGATTGCTAGGACTATTGATCAAATCATGGACAAAATGAGCAGAAACCGCCGTCGAAACAATCAAACGACCCTGGTTATTTTTGCGGGTAATGCGCGTGGCAAAATGCAGTTTGTTGTAATCATGATCTTTGATGCCATGACCTGAAAAAAATAATAAAACTAAGTCTTCTTTGGTACGGTTTTCTAATAAGGTTTCAATCGCAAATTGCATTTCCTGACAGTCAGGATTGGCCAAAATTTCCACAGAATCAAAATTACCGAGTTCGGGATCTTCTAAAACCGTTCCCAGAGCTTCAATATCCTTAACCGCCGCAGGTAAAGGATTTAAACCAGGTGGATATTCACTAACTCCAATTAATAATGCTACTTTCGCCACTTCAATTAGCCTATCAATTCATCATATTCATTATTTTTTCATAAGCTTCAAGAGCAACAGGCAATTCTTCTGAACTACCGACCTTGATTTTGAATTTTTTGCCCTTAACTTCCCCTGAGATTTCTATCGTCGATCTACCCTTAAAGCAATTGCCTAAAAATCGGATTAATTTCAATCCATTGGAAATGCTAACCTCTGCTTTTAACAGTCCTACCAGAGAACTAACGATAGCTTTACTGCCCTCCGGCGGATTTGGATCAGCCACCCGCTCCACTTTTTCCACCTCTTCTAGTTGGTTCAATTCAATCCACAACTGCTGAGTCTCTTCATCCAGTTCCTCGGCATCGAGTTCGGGGTCTATCAAACTAATGGTTAATTTAACAGTCGCGTCAGTCGTCATCGCCAAAATAGCCTCAATAGTTCACCTCAAATTTTACCCCAAGGCGTAGGAGTGCGACGTTTTTGGCTAAACTAATCAAGGGTCAATCCAGACTGATATTTTTTTACAGGTTCAGCACCCCTATGTCCTCTATCCGTGCCCTTCATCAACAACTGATTAGCCAAGAACGTTCTGCTGTTGAAATTGCGACTGCAACCTTGCAACGGATTGAGGCCCTTGAACCCCAACTGAAAAGTTTTCTGTGTGTAACGGCGGAACAGGCTCTGGCCAAAGCCAAACAAGTGGATGCCAAAATTGCGGCGGGGAAAGCGATCGCCCTACTAGAGGGAATTCCAGTGGCGGTAAAGGATAATATGTCAACGCGGGGCATTCCCACCACCTGTGGTTCCCGTATCTTAGAAGGTTTTGTTCCGCCCTATGAATCCACTGTGACCCAAAAGCTTCAGGATTTGGGAGCCGTGATCGTTGGCAAAACTAATCTGGATGAATTTGCGATGGGCAGTTCTACCGAAAATTCAGGCTATCAGGTGACGGCTAATCCCTGGGATTTGGAACGAGTTCCAGGCGGTTCCTCTGGAGGCTCTGCAGCAGCAGTGGCGGCGGAAGAATGTGTGGTTGCTCTAGGGTCAGATACCGGCGGCTCGATTCGTCAACCGGCTTCTCTCTGCGGTGTGGTGGGTTTAAAACCGACCTATGGTTTAGTGTCCCGTTTTGGTCTGGTGGCCTATGCCTCTTCTCTGGATCAAATTGGCCCCTTTGGTCGCACAGTAGAGGATGCAGCTATTTTGCTCCAGGCGATCGCCGGTTATGATGCCAAGGATTCAACCAGTTTAAATGTGCCGATTCCTGATTATTGCCAATCCCTTAAAACCGATTTAAAGGGGGTCAAAGTTGGGGTGATTACGGAAACCTTTGGGGAAGGTCTAGAGGGGGAAGTGGCTGAAACAGTACAAACGGCGATCGCGACTTTAAAATCTCTAGGGGCCACAGTACAAGAAATTTCCTGTCCTCGTTTTCGCTACGGTTTGCCGGTTTACTACATCATCGCCCCCTCGGAAGCTTCAGCCAATTTAGCCCGTTACGATGCGGTGAAATATGGTATTCGAGAAAAAGCTAATAATTTACTGGAAATGTACACCCAAACCAGGGCCAACGGCTTTGGTACGGAGGTTAAGCGTCGCATTATGTTAGGAACTTATGCCCTATCAGCCGGTTATTACGATGCCTATTATCTGAAGGCTCAAAAGGTCAGAACCTTGATTAAGGAAGATTTTGATCACGCTTTTGCCCAGGTGGATGTTTTAGTTTGTCCCACTTCTCCTACTACTGCCTTTAAAGCCGGTGAAAAAACAGCCGATCCTCTCAGTATGTATCTCTCGGATTTAATGACTATTCCTGTCAATTTAGCGGGTCTGCCTTCGATTAGTATTCCCTGTGGTTTTGATAGCCAGAATTTACCGATTGGAATGCAATTGATTGGCAATGTTTTACGAGAAGATATTTTATTTCATGTCAGTTATGCCTATGAACAGGCCACAAGCTGGCACCTTCAAAAACCGACTTTGTAGCAGTCACAATGATACTTTTGAGGGATATTAACAGAGGATGTTAACCAAAGGTTTAAATTGCTTGTCTTTAAGAAATTAGTTGATCCCCCTCAATCCCCCTTAAAAAGCTACTGCTTACACACATCTACCTGCCAACCTCGTTTTGCCCCCCCAGCCCCCCAAGATTGGCTACTGTGTACACACAAATTATAGAATCCCCCCTAGCCCCCCCCTTGAAAAGCTGCCGTGTACACACAAGTTTTGGGTTTTATGTTTAACCTTATCTAGGACTTACCGAAAAAGGCTAAAACCCTTATAGAGAAAAGAGTATAGCCATAAAAACAACGTCAAAGATGCAGGAAAATAAGCTAGAATGAGTCGGAAACCTTGCATCCCTCCCCTCAACAGTATGTATCGCGAAGAACAGTACACAGAAAAAACACTGGAAAACTTCAAAAACCTGTTTGAGGGGAAATTGGACGAAGAAAATCGTTGGATAAAAATGTCAAAAATGATTCCATGGGAGGAATTTGAAGGAGAATATGCTAAAAATTTCAAAGAAGAAAAAGGAGCACCAGCGAAGTCATTTAGAATAGCATTAGGGGCATTAATCATTAAAGAAAGGTTAGGAATAAGTGATAGAGAAACAGTAGAGCAAATAAAAGAAAATCCGTATTTACAATACTTTATCGGAATAGAGAGCTACAGTAGCGAGAAGCCGTTTGAAGCATCAACGATGGTTAATTTTCGTAAAAGAATAGGGATGGAATTAACAAATAAAATCAATAAAGAAATGGTAAAGAAGGTTGAGGGAGTAGAAAAAAAAAAGAAGAAAATGAAGGTAAGTTATTGTTAGATGCGACTTGTACACCAGCCGATATAAAATATCCAACGGATATAGGGATATTGAATGAAGCCAGAGAAAAAACAGAAAAAATAATAGATAAGTTGTAAAAGAAATAAAAGAAAAAAAGAAAGAAAAGCCGATAACCTATAGAGAAAAAGGGAGAAAAGACTACCTAACGGTAGCGAAAAAACGTCGTCCGTCAAAAAAAGAAAAAAGAAAAGGGATTAAAAAACAGCTACAATATATTAAAAGAAACTTATTGTATGTAAAAAAAATGTTAGATGAGGGAGCAAAATTGGAAAAACTAACAAAAAAGGAGAAGGAAATGATTATAACCATAGAAAAAGTGTATGAACAACAACTAGAAATGTATGAGAATAAGACGAATACAGTAGAAAATAGGGCGTTGCTTAATCAGGGTATGAAATAGAATTTTGCATACATCTAGAAACCAGTGTGAGTCAATGTTTTAAAAATTGCATCTTTAGAGATTCATACCTCAAGTCAGCAACGCCGAAAATAGAATTGTGAGTGTAACGCAACCTCATATCCGTCTAATAGTGCGTGGAAAAGCGGGAAAAGCAGTAGAGTTTGGAGCTAAAATATCGGCAAGTAATGTGAATGGCTTTGTTTTCTTAGACAAATTAAGTTGGGATAATTACAACGAATCGGGAGATTTACAAGCGCGAATAGAAGAATATAAAAGGGAAACAGGATGTTATCCGGAATCGGTTCATGTGGATAAAATCTATCGAACAAAAGCGAATCGAGCTTATTGTAAAGAAAGGGGTATAAGAATGAGTGGTTCCCCATTGGGAAGACCGCCGAAAGAGGTGAGCAAAGAAAAAAAGCAAGAGGCACGCTCAGAGGAAAGAGTGCGTAATGCCATTGAGGGTAAATTCGGACAGGGAAAGCGAAGATTTAGTCTTGGTCGAGTGATGGCTAAACTTCCTGAGACCTCGGAAACTGTGATTGCAATGAACTTTTTGGTAATGAATCTTTCTAGGCTACTTCAGAAGACAAAGAAGGAAGCAAAAAGTAAAAAGTAAAAAGTAAAAAGTTGTAGAGTCGTTTTTCTTCTGAAAAATGGTGTTAATTTTCTTCTCTTTTGTGAGGAGTGACTTTTGCTGACCTTTTTAGAACTAAACCACTATGCACTGAAAGTGCATAGGTTTGATGGGGACTGAAAGTCCCATATTTTAGCTTCGTTATTATACTTTGCATGGTCATAACTTACATTGTTCGTAACTATAATAATGGGGAGTACGATAAAGGCTTAAATTATAGCCGTGTGAAGTATAACTTACTGAACAACTTCAGCTTCATTTTATCTAAAATTCTAATTCGAGCCATATCTAACCTCAGAAATGTGTAGCAGCTAAAGCCTTGCACTGAAAGTGCATAGTTTTGGACTAGCGTGTTTAGGATAATAAAGCAGCAATTCCAAATTCAGAATGTAGTCCAAGATACAAAAGTCTTGAAGTGCTTACGGTCAAGGGGTTTTGTTTCAATATGTGGAATCAGCGTAATGCTCTATTTAGTGATTGATCAAGTTTGTTTGCAGGTTGCTGACTCTCCAAGAGGCTAAGATTCGAGGAGGAAGTACAAAAAACGTCAGAAATCAGCGAAATCTCTCTTGACCCCATAAAAGCGAGATAACGTCTGTATCTTATGTTACCGTTTGAATTTGGAATTGCTGATAATAAAGGGACAATAGATTAAACAAAATCTGTATTTTGACTTCTTTCTATAAGGATAAGTTATCTGTGCTTTTTCAGTCCATACCAGAACCAGCAAAAATAAATTCAGAACGATTTTGCGTCGTTTCAGCGATTCACCAAATTGTCAAGAATTGTAAAGTCCTCTTGGTGTAAGGTTTTCAGAGCTATCAAGTTTTGAATTTGGAATTGCTGGCCCCAATATGATTTTCCACATTTTTGGAAAAAGAGAGGCTTTTTCGCACCAGTCGAGAGATTCTTTGTCGAAAGGTATTATTTAATCTTTCAACATGATTAGTTTGTCCCGTCTCTTTACCGACTGCTCGATGACGTTTACTGGGAATAACTTTCTCAGAAGATACCCAAAAATCCGTGTAAGCAACGGCACATTGTCGGTAAACAGCAGGCAAACTTGCCCAAAGTTTTTTGGCTGATGCACGGCTTCTGTCCCCAATATAACAACCAACAATGTCTCTTGTTGTTCTGTCTATAGCTAACCAGACATAAAACTTATTTTCTTTGGAGAAAACAAATGACCAAAGCTCATCACATTCGATAGTCAATTTTCCTCGCGCTTTTTCTGAAACGCTTATCTGACGAGGTACCGCAGCAAATTTATCATTAACATAATTCTGTAACCATGACCAACTTACTCCTGTGACTCTTTCAATTCCCCGTAGAGAAATTCGCTCTAGTAGGAGCCTATCAATTAATTGTTTTGTCTGTTCTGAAACTCTCTTCTGACTAGAGTTAATAGCAAACTGGCGACCACAGTCTTTACATAGATTTTTGGGCTTACCATTATGGGCGGAACCATTCTTAATAGTGTGATAAGAGCCACAACTTGGGCAAGGCTGTTTAAAATTAGTCTTGAGGGACAATATTTCTCTGCCAATTGCTGTTCTACTGTCAATTGATTTAAGACAAAAAATAATAGCGCAAAAATGTTAGTCATAAAAACGTTGATTTAGGGGATAGATTTGAGAAAAATTTATATTAGTTGATATTCTACATCATCCCTGCCATATAAGCTATTTAGACCACCACTACTATCGAATCACTACCGGCAATTTATCTCATGACAGTATCAATCGGTTCTTGTGGCGAGAGGACTATACACCCAAGGATTTATTTGATGAAGTGGCTCCGCAAATTGAACTAGAAGGCGGAACACTCAGTGTAGATGACACGGTAATTGACAGGCCTTAGAGTGACCAAGCCAAGGCTGAGTTAATCGATTACTTTTACTCAGGTAAACACAAAAAGGTAGTCAAGGGTATAAACGTGGTTACCCTATATTAGACCGACGGGCAGGGATTGTCAGTTCCTGTCAATTATCGAATAGTTAATAAACAGGAGGGAAAGACAAAACATGAATATTTCTTAGAGATGTTGGCAGAAGTAAAAGCTTGGGGACTGAAGGCAGAGACAGCCACAGGAGATAGTTGGTATGCTTCGAAAAACAACCTGAATACCATTAAAGACAAGGGCTTTCAGGGATTGTTCGCTATGGAAGCAAATCGTTTAGTCTCGGTTGAACTAGAAACTAAATATGTTCAAGTTCAAACTTTAGATATTCCTCAAGATGGCTTAATTGTTTATCTCAAACAAGTGGGACGAGTCAAGGTATTTAGAACGGTTCTCAAAAACGAAATTCGTTACTACGTGATGTTCGTCCCCAATTTAGATAAACTGGACTCAATCACCTGGAGAGAATTCCAGAAAATTCATGACCAACATTGGGGAATTGAGGAGTATCATCGCGCCTTAAAACAAGTGTGTAATATTGAGAGGTTTCAAGTGAGAGAAAGTCGGGCGATAAGGACTCATATCTTTTGTGCCATTCGCTGCTTTGTTCAGTTAGAATGCCTCCGATTTAAAGGGCAAATTATCAATTGGTATTCCTTGCAGAGAAATTTATTTACTGAGGTCATCCGCTCTTTTATTGTTAATAATTTAGGGCTTGCTGAAAAAAGCTGAAACCTTTACGGAGAAAAATAGTAGGCGAATTAAGAACCGCTAGAATGCACGAAAATAGGGTATAATGCCTCAAAACCATTGCATTAAGAAGAGAGAAAGCAGATGTACCGAAAGCAACAGTACTCAATTGAAACACCAGAAAACTTGAAAAATCTGTTCGGCGGGCAGTTAGACGAAGAAAATCGTTGGATAGAAATGTCAAAAATGATTCCCTGGGAAGAATATGAGGAAGAATATGCAAAAAACTTCACAGAAAAAAAAGGAGCCCCAGCCAAATCATTTAGAATGGCATTAGGAGCATTAATTATCAAAGAAATTTCAGGAAAAAGTGACAGAGAAACAGTAGAACAAATAAAAGAGAACCCTTATTTACAGTACTTTATAGGAATGGAAAGCTATAGTAGCAAAGAAGCATTTAATGCGTCAATGATGGTTCATTTTCGTAAAAAAATAGGAATGGAATTAATAAATAAAATTAATAAAGAAATAGAAAAAAAAGCGACGGGTGTAGCGTCAGAAAAAAAAGAAAATGAAGGAAAGTTATTGTTAGATGCGACTTGTACACCAGCAGATATAAAATATCCAACGGATATAGGAATATTGAATGATGCCAGAGAAAAAACAGAAAAAATAATAGATAAGCTGTATGAAGAAATAAAAGAGAAAAGGAAAGAAAAGCCGAGGACTTATAGGGAAGTGGCAAGAAAAGAGTACTTAGCCATAGCAAAAAAACGTCGTGTGTCAAAAAAAGAAAGAAGAAAAGGAACAAAAAAACAACTAGGATATATAAAAAGAAACTTGTCTCATATAGAAAAAATGATAGAAGAGGGAGCAAAGTTAGAAAAACTAACGAAAAAAGAGCAAGAAGAGCTTGTAACGATAGGAAAAGTGTATGAGCAACAGTTAGAAATGTATGAAAAAAAGACAAATAAAGTAGAAAACAGAATTGTGAGTGTAAGCCAACCTCACGTGCGTCCAATAGTGCGTGGAAAAGCGGGAAAAGCAGTAGAGTTTGGAGCTAAAATATCGGCAAGTAATGTGAATGGCTTTGTCTTCTTAGACAAATTAAGTTGGGATAATTACAACGAATCGGGAGATTTACAAGCGCGAATAGAAGAATATAAAAGGGAAACAGGATGTTATCCGGAATCGGTTCATGTGGATAAAATCTATCGAACAAAAGCGAATCGAGCTTATTGTAAAGAAAGGGATATAAGAATGAGTGGTCCCCGATTGGGAAGACCGCCGAAAGAGGTGAGCAAAGAAAAAAAGAAAGAGGCACGCTCAGATGAAAGAGTGCGTAATGCCATTGAGGGTAAATTCGGACAGGGAAAGAGGAAATTTAGTCTTGGTCGAGTGATGGCCAAACTACCTGAGACCTCGGAAACGGTAATTGCGATGAACTTTTTGGTAATGAATCTTTCTACTCTACTTCAGAAGACAAAAAGTAAAAAGTTGTAGAGTCGTTTTTCTTGTGAAAAATGGTGTTAATTTTCCTCTCTTTTGTGAGGAGTGATTTGTGTTGACCTTTTTAGACAGAAAGGAACAATAGATTAAACAAAATCTGTATTTTGATTTGTTTCCATAAGGATAAGTTATCTATGCTTTTTCAGTCCATACTTCCCTAACCCACATTTCTTTCGTTTTTTGACTTTTTCAGCAAGCCCTAATTTAGAGTCTAACTGCCTTGACCTCAATAACTGGGAAGGAATAGTCTGAAGCTCAAACACACATTATGGAAATCCTGTCAATGCGTAAGTTCTGATAGCCAGGGCAAACGCATCTTATCCGAGTAAAACCTTAAGGAGATAGTCCTCGTCCCAACCAGCGCGTAGCCGTTTATTCTTGATACCAAGTTTCAGAGTATTTTCCTTTGTGAGCAAGTTAAGAGCGATATGGCGTAAGACGGCTAAATTCTCAGGAGCAAAATCCTTACGAATGCGACAAGCATCCTCGTTGAAGGCCAAGTCTAGAACCCAATGTAAAGAGTTTTCTATCAACCAATGACTACGAACAGATTGGGATAATTTTTGAGCATTACTCGGCAGGCTACTGATATAGTAGCGGGTCTCATACTCTGTTTTGTCTTTCAATCGTCTCTCCGCTTTAATCATACAGATGCTCGTCAACTTTGCCCATTTCTCCCCACCCAGCAAAAATTCTGTTTGTTCCATCGTCCAGCAACGGCGAATTTCAATCCGTCCATGTCCCTTGTCTATTGTTTGATGAAAATCATGCTTAATTCCCGCAAAATTAACCGATTGAGCATGAGCAAATAATTGTTCAACATCCTCACATAGATTACCTTGATTGCCTTTCAATGCCAAAACATAATCTCCCCCTCGCCCTACTATCTGTTGGGCAATCTTTGTCTGAGTTCCCATGGCATCAATCGTTACGATACAACCTTTGACCTCTAGCATTTTCAGGAGTTTGGGTATCGCCGTGATTTCATTCGATTTGCTTTCCACCTTGCACTGTCCTAGTACTAGACGATTTGCTGTTGCCCATGCACTTACCATCTGAATTGCGCCCTTTCCGTTGGCATTATCATAGGAGTGGCGAAGGGTTTTGCCGTCAATCGCTATCACTTCCCCTTCACTTACCTCCGCTATACTTTTGACCCAATGCAGAAAACAGTCTTGAAATTGCTCTGGATTCAGACTAGCAAATACACGCGCAAACGTATCGTGGGAGGGGATGCCATTTGGCAATTCCAAAATTTTTTTTAGCCATTGATGTTTAGCCTTGCCGAAACTTTCCATGGCTACCCAACCTTCTGCTCCACAAATAACGGCTAAGATGGCAATCGTTAGAATATCAATGAGTTTATGCCGTTTTGTTCGTTCGATGCGAGGGTCATCTATTTCGGCAAAGTGTTCTACCAGTCTATATTTGGGTCGGAGTTTCATCGCTTTTGTTTTCTATGCACTTTCCCTTATTTTCCCTTATCCATCCCTCTATAATGTTCTTGTATCTGTATCATTTTTAGATGCGTTCGCCCTGTTCTGATAGCAGCAATTCTCAGTTTTAGATACAGCAAGCCTTTTAGGGATTTAAAGAACATTTCAAAGGGGGTTTTTGGGGCAATTCTATGTGTACTACCATGCCTGAAAGCCTGAAGACTCGTAAAATGAACTTGTTAATCCCGTTGAATTTTACCCCGTATTACGCGAACTAAAACCTGAAACCCTTGCTACAGGGCAAATTTAGAATTGCTGTTCTGATAGTCAGCAATTCTAAATTTGAAAAATCAGGAGGAATTAGTGGCGGGCAGAGAGTCAAATGGCTCAAGCATAAAATCAAGAAGGTGTTGCCAGCTATCAAAGACAAAATAGGTAGTAAGAGTACGTAAATGGGAAAAAAAGCATCTTCGAGTCCCTAAAAGTAGTCGGATACGTTGGTAGGACTCATCTAAAAGCTGTAAAACGGTGTGAAACAAGAAAGCCAGTAAATTTAAGGTGAGCAAAAAGGTAGCAAGATGGTGGTCACCATGTCCAAAATTGTGTTCTAGATGGTAGCCCTGAGTCTTAAGAGTATTATGGTTCTCATTTTCGGTTTTCCAACGAGAGCGAGCGACACTGACTAACTCAACAATGTTATCGGCTTGGGGAAAAAGGTCGGTAATCCAATCGTTGTGAAAGAGAACCTGACCGGGTAATGTTTTAGACCTGTGGAGCACTTTTCTAGAACGTTGTCAGCGCACGAATTGCAATTGGTCTTATCCACAGATTCAGAACACTACCGACCAAATACTGGCTCCAATAAATCGATGACCCAAATCCCTAGAAAAAAGGAGGCCACAAGGCCCCCTGAATGCACAATGAAAGTAGATGAAAATTAAGCCAAAGCAGCCATTCTTACATCATTATGAGTCAGAATATTCTGCAACTCTTCTGCATCAACCGTTTCCTTTTCAACTAACATTTCTGCTATTTTGTCGAGCACGATACGATTGCTAACTAAAACATCCTTGGCCCGTTGATAAGCTTGATCCACTAAGGCACTGACTTCTTGATCGATCGCCGCCGCCGTTCGGTTGGAAAAATCACGATCTGAGGCAATATCTCGTCCCAGAAAAACGCCTCCCCCCTGTCGTCCCAAGGCCACTGGCCCCAACTTGTCACTCATCCCAAAACGAGTAATCATTTGGCGAGCAACCCGCGCTACCTGTTGCAGATCGTTAGAAGCTCCAGTGGTGACTTCCTCTTCCCCAAAGATGATTTCTTCAGCGACTCGACCCCCCAGGGCAACGGCCATTTGGTTTTGCAGATAGGAACGGGAATAGAGACCAGACTCCATGCGATCTTCACTAGGGGTAAACCAGGTTAAACCACCGGCACGACCACGAGGAATAATACTGATTTTTTGCACCGGATCATAGTCGGGCATTAAAGCCCCCACAAGGGCATGACCCGCTTCATGGTAGGCAACTAAGGTTTTGCGTTTTTCACTCATCACCCGATTTTTCTTCTCTGGCCCTGCCAAAACGCGGTCAATCGCATCATTGACTTCATCCATTGAGATTTCGGTCAGATTACGACGGGCCGCTAGGATAGCCGCTTCATTGAGTAGGTTAGATAAATCGGCTCCAGTAAAGCCAGGAGTACGACGGGCAATCTTATCTAAGTCCACATCCTTGGAGAGGGTTTTACCGCGAGAGTGAACATTAAGAATTTCCTTACGACCGGCATAATCAGGACGATCTACCACGACTTGGCGATCAAAACGGCCTGGACGAAGCAGGGCTGCATCTAAAACATCAGGACGGTTCGTTGCCGCCACAATGATAATGCCTGTATTCCCTTCAAAACCATCCATTTCCGTGAGTAACTGGTTCAAGGTTTGTTCCCGCTCATCGTTACCACCCCCTAGACCGGCTCCCCGTTGACGACCAACGGCATCAATTTCATCAATGAAGACGATACAGGGCGCACTAGCTTTCGCTTGTTCAAAGAGATCACGAACACGAGATGCACCAACCCCGACAAACATTTCCACAAATTCTGAACCAGAAATGGAGAAGAAAGGCACACCGGCCTCGCCGGCAACCGCTTTGGCTAATAAGGTTTTACCCGTTCCTGGTGGGCCCACTAATAATACCCCTTTAGGAATTTTGGCTCCGATCGCCGTAAACCGATCCGCATTTTTCAGGAAATCGACAACTTCGGTCAATTCTAATTTGGCCTGTTCAATACCAGCCACATCGCCAAAAGTTACTTGGGTTTGGGGTTCCATCTGCACTCTGGCTTTCGACTTACCAAAATTCATGGCTTGGGAACCGGGCCCACTCTGAGCACGACGCAAGAGGAAAAAGAGACCTACCAAAAGCAAAATGGGCAGGAAAAGACTGCTGGCGACCCTTAACCAAAAACTATCATCGCTCTGGGGTTGCACCGCAATATCCACATTATGTTTGGTGAGAATATTGATGAGATCCGGATCATTGGGAAGATTGACCAGAAAAGGCTGTCCACCACTGGGGTTAGGAACCTGGGCCTGGGTGCGATCCGCACTTAAATTGACCCGATCAACTTGGTTACTTTCAACTCGATGTATAAAATCGCTATAACTTAAAACCTCACGGCTTTGCGGTTGTCTATCTAAAAAGGCAGATGCTAGGGCCAAAACCACTATCAGCAATAGTGCATACAGACCAGCATTACGCCATTTTTTATTATTTTTGTTCACGCTATAGGTCTCCTAAAGACAGAAAAATAGGATGATGGCAGAGAAATCTGGTTAACCCAGGGTAAGGCAAATGATATTCTTGTTAACTTATGTTAACCTTTCTCAGAAACAATTGACTAGAGACGAGGAAATTTGTTAAGCATTCCTCCAGTGTAGCCAACAATAAGAAGCACAAAAGTTTTACCTAGACTCAAATCGTCTCTTCCTAAATATTCATGATCAATCCCAAGCAGTGGAAAACCCTTTATCGTCAAGTTCCCCAAGGATTGCAAACCGTCACCCAAACCTTAACCCAAACCTTAACCCAAACCTTAGATGTGGCTCTCTTGGGATGGGCTGCGATGGTCGGCATAATCACAGGTTTGATTGGTACTTTTTTTCAGATCTGGGTACATCAAATCCTGAATCAACGGGAACTCCTAGCGCGATCGCTGTCGGATCGGCCCTGGCTCTATTGGACAATTCCCTGTCTGATTTCGGCTGGTATGGTAACGCTGAGTTTCTGGTTAATGAGGAAATTCTCGCCTGATACGGGAGGCAGTGGCATTCCCCAAATAGAAGGCCGTTTAGAAGGAATCATGCTCTTCAATTGGCAACGGGTTTTGCCGATCAAGTTTTTTGGTGGATTGCTATCCCTGGGAGCGGGCATGGTTGGCGGTTTTGAAGGCCCGACGATTCAGATTGGCGGTAGTATCGGTCTAATGGTGGGTCAATGGTTTCGAGCCAATCAAGAGCAAGTCCGAGTTCTGATCGCATCGGGAGCCGCCGCCGGATTAACCGCGGCCTTTAACGCGCCTTTGGCCGGTATCGTTTTTATTACCGAGGAAGTTAAGCCGACTTTTCTCAATTGGGATGTGGCCTATCGCGCCATTGCGATCGCCTGCACCTTTGCCACCATTGTGGAGCGATCTTTGCGAGGTCAGGGATCTGTAATTAGTTTGACCAAATATGTACGAGTGCCTCTAGAAACCCTCTGGATTTTTGTTTTATTAGGTATCTTTTTTGGAATTTTAGGCTATTTATTTAACCACTATCTCTTTCGTGCTTTAGATTGGTTTAGTGGTCTGCCTAGTTTTCCCTATCGAGCAACTGGTTTATGGGTGGGGGGAACCATTGGCCTGTTGTCTTTGTTTTCTATTCCGATCACGGGAACCGGCGAAGCTGCCATTATGTGGGCCTTTAATAATGAAATTCCTAGTGTGATCTTAATTTTTGTTTTTATTCTTCGTTTTTTTCTGACCTTATTTTGTTATGGATCCGGGGCGATCGGCGGTATTTTTGCACCGATGTTAGCGATCGCCACCATTGCGAGTCTCGGTTTTGCCAAGGAAATTCATCATTTTTTTCCCAGTCAGGTTCCTGAACCAGGGGTCATGGCATTAGCGGGCATGGGGGCCTTAGTCTCAGCAACCGTGAGAGCACCCTTAACTTCTATCCTATTAACCATTGAAATGACCGATAATTATTTTGTCATTTTACCGTTACTGATTACCTGTTTAATCTCTAGCATGGTGGCTCAAGTATTAGGCGGCCAACCCATTTATACTGTGTTGTTACAAAGAATTATTGCCAAACAAGCAAAATTAAAGCCAACCGTAGAAATTAAGGATGAAGAGAACGGTCATCATGACAATGATATAACTGAAAACCGTAGCCATTAATATAGGGAAAATTTTCAGGATCTAGGGAACAATTTGGTAAAACAATAGGCGCACGAAAATTCACCGCCCAAATATCCGTCGGACTTGATAATGTTTGCGAAACCTGTTGCAATTTTTGGGTTGCTTCAGGGCTATTTTCCTGGTTTTGGGGAATCAAGAGAAAAGAATTCGTATTATTTGTGGGGGATTTGACCATTTCCCAAGCAATGCTCATCATTTCTCCCGTTTGAACCAGACTTTGATGGGTCGTAACGATCAGACTCGGAACCTGGGATTTTTGCTGAATAATACCTAAAAACTGTTCAGGACTATAGTATTTGCGATAGCCTAAGTTATGGGTAATACTCAAGCAACTCATGATGCCCATCAAGGCAACCCCTAAAATAATGATTTGGCCATTATTTCGACTCAGATAAAGCCAATGTTTAGGCGATTGACTCAATAACATCTTTAAATCCAATTCTGCTCTCTTTTCCTGCCAACAAACGGTTAAACTGATGGTCAAGATTAAAACCATAATTGGTAAATAGGGAAAACTATATCTCGCGCCACGAGTGATATCCATACCGCCAAAGTAAGTAATGCCTAAATAGAGCAGTACTAAGCTCAAAAAACAGATGATTAGCATTTGGGTTTCAAGGCCGAAGCTCTCCGAATGCCAAGCTTTGGTTAAACTCCATTTTGCCAAAGGGACAAACCAAAGTAAGAAGAGAAACATTCCCAAACCCGATAGAATGGCGATACCTAAATTGGCTGACTCTATAGGCAATAGACACAGCATAGTTATCCAAGCGGCTAATAGTTGAAACGGTGGACTAATAATGCCGATTAAATGACTGTTATCTTGATGAATCCATTGGGTCATACCATTGCCATAACCACGTTGATGAATGATCATAATCCAAGTTAACGCAGTAGTTACGGTTCCTAAAATGACCCAGACTAATCTCAACCAAGGATAGAAAGATTTTAAAGATTTTCGTTTTTGCCAGCATAACCAGCCTAGGGCCATAAATTCAGCGACAAAGGCTAATCCACAGAAAAAATGAACAGATAAACCGATGCCATTAATGACAATCCAACTGCTGATGAAGGAAAGAGATAAACGTTGATTTTGAGATAAATATCTGGCACTTTTGACAAAATAACCGAGGGATAATAATACCCAGATAACGGCAAAGGTATAGTGACGAGCTTCCTGGGATAAAAAAATGCTGTAGGGAGAAACGGCCATCATTAAGGCCGCTAAATGGCCTGATCGCCGCGATCGCCCTAACCAAGTTCCTAAACTGTAGCAAAGGGGAATGGCTAACACGCTAAACAAGGCTGGTAAAGCGCGACTGGCCCAAAGATTGAGATAATTTCCGGTCGGAGGAAACCAGGATAACCACAGATGGGCGATCGCAAAATAGAGAGGCGGATGATTATCTTTATCAAGTAGTAAATTAACGACATCTCCTATTCCTGTTTGAGGATTAGGCTGGAGTGGTCTTAAGAGAACTTCAGGAGTAATTATTTGGCCGAGGGGAACTTGATCAAACTGATTGCCTAAACTAAAAACTAAGGTGGCAAATTCATCTGTCCAGAGCGGTTTTACCGTTAAATGATCCAATCGTAATAAACACCCCAACCCGATCCAACACATTAATAATAGCCAGGTCTTTTGACCTTTTAAGAGCCGATTAAGGGAGAATTTTACAGTTAAATCAGCCGATGGCTCTATCATGGTCAAATCTGTCAAATCTACAGTCAAAGAAGGGGCAGCGTTTAATTGACCCAATCCTGAATTATCTTACGATTGCTTTGGCTTAATTAAGCTATTAGGGACGGAAATCATAAATTTGAATCTGACCAACGCCCAAATTCATCCCGATCGCCTGGGGGCCAGCCGGAAAGGCCCGAACAGTAAATCCATAAGTTCCACCAATAGAGGGGTTTTGCACCGCCTCTAATCCCACAGAAAAAGTGCTACCAGGCGGTACTGGTGTCTCAAATTCAACGGCGATCGCCCCCGTTTCTGGATCTTGGCTGACTGTTTTCAGCTTGAGAAGTGTTTGCTTCTGATCGGGGGTTCCTAAAAAGGCTTGGGTTTGGGAAAATCTAAAATCCAGAGTATAGGGACTCGTATTCTGTTGAATAGTCACTTTGCCAATGGATTGAATCGATTGCTCAGGAAGATAAAAGGTAAAGTAATAGGGAACATCGGGCGCGTAAATGGAATTATAAAAAACCCTAGCTCCTTGAAAACTAGGCGGTTTGCCGGTAAAGAAAGTACTGTTGGGTGGATAGGGAAAATCCTGACTCTGAACGGGGTAGATGATTGCAGGACTTAACGTAACCCCCAGACTAGTGGTTAGCAGTAAAGGGAGCAAACCCAGGGTTTGGAATTTTTTGAGCATAAATTTTCTTGACGGTATAAATTTTTAAAAATTCCCCGACTAAGTAAGTGAGCTTAATTAATTGTTAGATAGTGGAACAGGCTTCTAGCCTGTGGACGGGCAGGATGCCCATCCCACGTTTTATATTTAATTGCAACCAGCTACTTATTCAAACTGTCGTGAATCTGTTCGATGAAAATATAAGTGATTCTTCCGTTAAGTTGTTGTGCGTTTAGATTTCATAGTGACTTATTCTACAAGTTTTATAACAAGGGGCTTAAGCCCCTTGCCTGTATGGGTTTTAGATGACAAACAGCTTAGTCCTATGCAAAAGAAGAGCCTTAAATCTCAGCCACGGCCCGTTCAATCAAGCGGTGGGCAAGGGTTTGAATGCCCGTATGCTCATAGTAGTTTGTGGACATATCGAGAAAAGCGGCCACGTAATCTAATTTATCATCGGCAATTTCCACAAATTGGGATAGATGATGAGCAATGGTTTGGGGAGTTAAACCGCGATCGCCGACAAAACTAGTCATCCAACCAGAAACTGACTGAAAACTTTCGCCAATAAATGCCAATTGACCGGCAGGATTGCCACCAGGAATAAACTTGCTGATTTGATTAAAGGCCTGATTTTCCTTTAAATCTGACTGGGTTAATTGACCCAGGCGATCGCCGACATAGAGAATAAAATCGGGGCCAAGGGGCAGTAAACCGTCAAAACAAACGAGAGCAGCCATCCGCATCAGAGATTCGCCTCCGTAGTCTCCTAACGCCCCCAGAAAGTCGCCAATACTATTGCCTGGAATGCCATTAATTTGACAGAAAGCTAATAATTCCACAATCACTTTTAGCGATAAATCAATGGTCTGAGCCTTGTCCGCTTTAGGAGTAACCTTGCCTAAAAAAGATAAAAAACCGACATTTTCGCTAATCTTGTTGGCTAAGGCCGCCGTACCGAGAGCACTTCCCGCACTATCAATGGTTTGGTAGAGCCATAGTGCTGTTTGATAACCCTGGGATTTATCGTTAAAGAGATAAACCGCGCGATCGCCGATTTGCTGAATCAGGTCTTCATCGGTTTCCCCCGTAATTGTACGGATCGTATTTTCAAAACCGACCAAATTTGTCCACTGACCAGGAATGACAAAATCCAAGGCCTGTAAAGATTTAACAGTTAAATTATCTTTAGGTAATTGATCAACTAGTTCAAAAATAGATTTACTCACTGGGATATCTCCTAAATTTTAATGAGGGTTTCTGAATGTCACTCAATGTTAACTAAATGGTTGCTAAAGTAGCTTTTTGATGCAAAAGCAACTAGACTCTACGTACTCAGGACTTTAATTTGGCCAAACCCTGTAAGTCAAATTTTTCTAACCAGACCTGGCGATCGCTGGCTGTAAAAGACGGATTTCGTGATAGAACTTTGACTTGATAACGATCCGCGACTAACACTGCCGTTCCGGTTGAACCCTGTTTAACGGCTGGAAAGCCTCCAATTTGAGTCGTACTGTTTTGGAACTTGTTGGCGGCGGTTGGTGTATTGCGAATATCGGAAATCGCCATCACAGCTAAGTCCTGACCATCTTTTTTGAGCTTGGCCTCAGCAAAACCTTTTTTCTCCTGGGTATAAACCCGCTCATAGCCATCCCCCGATTTTGGGAAAAATTGGTTGAAATCGCTCCCCTTGGCTGATTCCTTAACAACAGCAGTGGCTCCTCGTTGAGTACTCGTTTGTTGAGCTTGATCAAAGCGGGAAGGCGGTTTGGGAGAACAGGCCGCGATCGCTAAAATCAGTAAAACAGGGATTAACCCAAAGGTGACAATTTTTTGCAAACGTTTAATCATGACCAAAATCTTCCCTCACAACTTTGTGATTTATTCAGGGTGGAATATACCATTCCTGTCTGCTATTATACTTTTCATCAATCCTGAATTGTCTTGCTCAGTTCAATAAGCGGCAATCGAACATCCCAAACCTCACTAAATTTGACATTTTTAGGGATTAAATATTTTTTACTATATTTAACCCGCCTCTTTTATCGCTAAATAACGATAGTAGAAGGAAGCGGTTGTGAATTATCCATAATTTATGACCTTGGTTTGTTGACTTCACCGAGGATCCCCTTTACACTGTCTTTATAATTTTCTGGTGAATACACCGCTTCATAATTTTTCGGTAAACCCGAAAGATTTATCCGTCCTTTTCCTCCGAGTTTAGGGACTCCAAGCTGTTGATGAAACCATAATTAGCCAGTAAAATCATTTCTAAAAATGAGTCTTGCTCAAACACAGCTTACAAAATTTTTAAACTCACCGATTCCAAACATAATCTATGCGAGTCTTACTTTATTCCTACAATTACTACCCCGAACCGATTGGCATTGCGCCTTTAATGACTGAGTTAGCAGAAGGACTGGTCAAACGCGGTCATGAGGTAAGAGTAGTAACGGCGATGCCTTGGTATCCGGCCAGTGAAATTGCACCAGAATATCGCAATCGTTTGTTTGCCACCGAAGAACGAAATGGAGTATTGATTCAGCGTTGTTATGTTTGGGCCAAAAAAGAACGGACTTTTCGCAATCGAGCTTTATTTGAGCTCAGTTTTGCCGGTTTAAGTTTTTTCCAAGCCTTGCGGGGCTGGCGGCCAGATGCGATTTTTCTGACCATTCCTGGTTTACCGGTTTGTGTTCCAGCCATTCTGCTTAGCCGGCTATATGGCGCACCCATGATCTTAAATGTTCAGGATATTCTGCCCGATGCGGCTGTCCATGTGGGCTTGATCCGTAATCCTAAAATGATCCGACTCTTTGAAAAGCTAGAATCTTTAGCCTATCGCCATGCCCATAAAATTGCCGTTATTGCCGACGGTTTTGTCGATAATTTGCTCAAAAAAGGGGTTAAATCCGCAAAGATTCGAGAAATTCCCAATTGGGTCGATACCCATTTTATTAAACCGCTATTCCAACCATCGAATTATTTCCGTCGTGAGAACAGTCTAGAGGATAAATTTGTTGTCTTGTACTCTGGCAATATTGGTTTAACTCAACCCCTAGAAACCTTAATTGAAGCGGCTGGACTCCTTCAGTCCCAAACCGATATTCAATTTGTGATCGTGGGCGAAGAAGAAGCTACCGAACGTTTATCTCGCTACTGCCAACGTCGTCGCATTCATAATGTTCTTTTTCGTCCCTTTCAACCTCGTCAGCAATTACCGGAAATGTTAGCCGCAGCCGATATTGTCACTGTTCTCCAAAAGGAAAATGTCATTAGTTTCAATATGCCTTCCAAAATTCAGGTGCTTTTATCGAGTCAACGTCCTATTGTCGCTTCTGTCCCGGCTGATGGTACTGCGGCCAAGGCAGTTAATGGCAGTGGTGGGGGTGTGGTTGTTCCGCCCGAAGATCCCCAGGCGTTAGCCAATGCGATTCTGGCTTTATACTATAGTCCTGCTCAGATGGCGCAATTAGCTCAAGCTGGCCGCCGCTATGCTGAAAACTATTACCGTTTTGATTTGGCCCTAGATCGTTATGAAGAGCTATTGACAGAAGCGATCGCCAAACCAGCTCAGGCTGTGCAGAAAAAACTGGTTCTCAGAAATTGAGATTTCATCAATGCAAGTCTACTAGCTTAGGGAGCGATCTCAGCGTTGGCTAGGGGATAAACGCGATCAGGAAGATTTTGCTGTTCTAGGGCTTCAGGATAAGTCGAAAAGGGCGGCAAAATTTCCTTAATAAAAGCTTCGGCGGCTTTAGAACGGTAGCGGTTGGGATTCAAGATCACATAAAGGGTGCGTCGGACTTCCACTTCCCGAATGGGAGCAATATGCAGTACATTCATTGCCAGTTCTTTTTCAATCGCCGTGGTGGAAACAAAGGCTGCTCCTAATCCTGCTTGCACAGCATTTTTAATGGCCTCAATGGAGTTGAGTTCCATTTCTACCCGTAGGCGTTTCGTGTCTATACCTCCCTGACTCAAAACCTTATCAATGACTTTGCGAATGGTCGATTGGGAATCAAGGCTAATAAATTTGAGTTTATAGAGATCGTCCTTTTGAATCGTTTCCACCTTGGCTAGGGGATGAAAAGTCGGCAAAATTAAAGCCAATTCGTCCTCGGCGTAGGGAATAATCTGGAGGGTGTCCTGTAGGTCGGAAGGAACTTCGCCGCCGATAATGGCTAAATCGACTTGGCCATTGCTAACGCCCCAGGAAGTTCGTCGGGTAGAGTGAACCTGGAGTTGCACCGCCACATCGGGGTATTTTTGACGAAACAGCCCAATCATACGGGGTAATAAATAGGTTCCGGTGGTTTGGGAAGCTCCAACAATTAAGGTTCCGCCCTGGAGGTTTTGTAAATCTTCGATCGCCCGACAGGTTTCTTGACAGAGGGTAATAATTTTTTCGCCATAGTTGAGCAATAGATAGCCCGCTTCCGTTAACTGGGCTTTGCGTCCACCGCGATCAAAAAGAGGAACACTTAACTGTTTTTCGAGGTTTTGCACCTGTAAGCTAACGGCTGGTTGGGAAACGTAGAGGGTGTCGGCAGCGCGTTTAAAACTTCCTTCAGCAGCGATCGCTTTGAGAATACGCAATTGATCCAAAGTGAACGGAATGTCTGGCATAGGTTCAGTGAGGAGGAGTAAAAAGATTGAAGGGAGAAAACGGTGTCTATCCCTATTGAAACTGAACATTAGCATAATCAGGGGATCAAATTCCCTTAGGATCAGAGATCAAGATGGTTTCAATTCTTGCTACTTCTCAAATCACGGCTTTATTATGTTGGATCTCCCTTGGTTTACGCCCAGTCATGGCATCATGTTAGGACTTTTAGGACTTTTTGCGATCGCCCATAGTGGTTTGGCGGCCCTGCGTCCCTGGGGAGAAAGTCAAATTGGGGCCAGAGCTTATCGTGTTCTCTTCGCCTTGGTGAGTTTGCCCTTAGCTGGAATTCTGGTGATTTATTTTTTCAATCATCGCTACGATGGGGTGAGATTTTGGCAATTACAAACCCTCGCTGGTGTTAAACCTTTGGTTTGGGGACTGTCGGCCCTTTCCTTTTTCTTTCTCTATCCTGCCACTTTTAATCTGTTGGAAATTGCTGCTATTCAAAAACCCGAAATTCATCTCTACGAAACGGGAATCATTCGTATTTGTCGTCATCCCCAAATGGTCGGTCAAGTAATCTGGTGTTTAGCCCATAGCCTTTGGTTGGGAACGAGTTTTACCTTGCTGACTTCCCTGGGTTTAATTGCCCATCATGGTTTTGCCGTCTGGCACGGCGATCGGCGTTGGCAACAACGGTATGGAGAGGCTTTTCTAGCAGTAAAGGCCAGAACTTCTATTATTCCCTTTCAAGCCATTTTAGAAGGCCGTCAAACTTTTGTCTGGCAAGAATTTCTCAAACCGGCCTATCTAGGAGTAACCGCTTTTATTTTTCTACTTTGGTGGGGACATCCCTGGCTGATGCAAATGACTGCCAAGGCTTATTGGTGATTTTGTATAATCTAAATGAGAACATAAAAGCAACGACTCCGCGATCGCAGACTTTGGTGACACACAAAGCCTAATTGATTACGTTAAATTGCTAATTTTATTGTAAAAGTACTGCCTTGCTTTTGTTCACTTTTCACTGTCAGACTGCCGGTCGTGTTCTAAACCTGTGGAAAAGAGTAATAATAAATAAATGTAAATCTTAAAATTGGTGTGCCATGCTATTCAAAGCAATTGTTTGCCCAAGTTGTCAAAGTACGGATATTGTGAAACACGGCCCCTCTGGGGAGGGGAAAAAGCGTTACAGATGTCGTAATACAGAATGTAAGCGTTGCACATTTATCTTAAACTATACTTATAAAGGTTATTTGCCAGAAGTAAAGGAAAAGATTGCCGAAATGGCAATGAATGGTAGTGGCATAAGGGATACAGCCCGTGTGCTGAGGATTAGTCCATCAACAGTGATTAGTGAACTAAAAAAAAAGAGTCTAGTTTAGTATTCGTCAACGAAAAAAAACTAGCAGAACTGGAACCCAGTCAGAGTATTGTAACGCTCTGCCAATGGAATGACGTGGAAGCAAAACTCGACGAAATGTGGGGTTTTGTGAAGAGCAAAAAAGAGTAAAGATGGTTATGGCACGCTATTGATCATAAGACAGGTGAGATATTAGCTTATGTTTTGTCTGGTCACAAAGACGAAGCATTTCTAAGGCTAAAAGAGTTGTTATACTTCCTGACTTTTCCCGTTAAGTGCGGATTGCAAGCTGCCAGCCTTGGCAAAGGTCATGCAACTTCAACCAACCGCGCCAAAGGACTTGGATACCGAGAGGAGTTTTACGACGATGTTCAAGATAACCACCAAGAAAAGCAACAGACTCGACAGCCCAAGCAACAGTCAAAATAGGGGGAAGTTTTTGAGAGGCGGCTGCTTTTAACACCTGAAGTTGAAGAGGATTAAGAATTTCAATCGCGAGAGCATCGGGCTGGGTACGATGAAGATAAGTAACGTGTAAAAGTTCAACAGCAATGACACTTAAAAAACCCAAAAGAGTTTTCATTCCATCAGAGGCAAGTCGATAACGCTCACTCTGACAACCAGACTTAAGGACTTTATGAAATTCTTCAACCCGCCATCGGTAGGTGTACCAACGAAGAATAGTGACAGCCATCTCAATAGTCTCAACAACTTCTGTAGTCAGAAGCATCCAAGATAAAGGAGTTTCGCCTTCGGGACAATCGATTTCTGTCGCATAAACAGCATAGACATTCAACGGGTCACGATTATCAAAACGATAGGGAGTTCGTAGATTAACTGAGCAAAATCGGACGGCAAGCTTAACCTTCCGTGCTTTTCTTTTTCCTGTACTCGGAATCTCGATTTCTTGATGAAAACGAATCGGTTCTGATTCCAAATGTTGCCAAAGTCGTTCACTATTTTTGTCTAAACTACGATTATGAGACGCTCTGACCAGCACTCCTGTATGCTTGAGTTGACGCACTGAGTCAAAGACTTCTGAAACATCTCCTTCTCTGTCAAATACATGAATTACCCTCGTTGAACTTTCTACCTGTTTCTCACAGGTGTTTAGAGCCTCTACCCATTTGTAGGATTCTTTTTCCTCAAATGGTCTTTGACGAGCTGCTTTTCTTTGTTCTTTCTGTCTTTCTTTTTTCTGCTTCGCCGTTTCATCTGTTGGGGGCTTTTCTTTTACCTCCCTATTCCACAGTTTTTGCCATAATAAACCTAATACTTGTCCTTTTTCTGGCTCAATTGCTAAAGCACTATGCAGTATTAATCCATTCCCTCCTTTTCCAGTCGGCCCATACCCTTCCCTTTTTTCCTTGATATTGCGATAATCTAAGAAGGTCGTATCTCCGACTGATAGCATTATCTTATATTCTTCTACGGCGGCAGTTGTCATTTCACAGTGCGGCTCTATTATCTTGACAAAGTCTGTTTTCGGATTCCCAAAAATTCATAGGCCCTCTTTAACTCGTTTCCTCCCTTAAACACTTCTGATAAGGCTTTTCCAAACCCCTCACTTAACTTTTTCCCAATCGAGAAGGCACGATTGTTTAGCCTCTCGTCTCCCAATTCACAACTGGCAAAGTTTTTTGTCCACCATTCCAACATTTTTTGACCTGCCCTTTAAGATTTTCTCCATCTTACAGTCTCATACTCCCTTCATCCTTTGTTTTTGAAATTTGAACGATAAGCGGGATGATGGCTTCAGAATATTTTTTTCCTGTCAAGAGAATCATTACTCAAACCCTTGCCAGATAAAGCCTCTAGAAGTTTGCATTGCTGGATTTTGGACTTAACGGGAAAAGTCAGGTTATACTTCAAACGTTCATAATCTGAGATTTATCAAAGCGTTGAAATCGTAAGGTGAGCAGAGAATCAAGCTCCTCCTTATATTTTACGTTAGCATCTTCAAGACATCCTGAAATTGCTGCAGAAAACTGCGTAAAATCTTCATAATATTTTGCGTATAAACACTTCTTCTTCACAAACTTCCACAGTCTTTCAATTAAATTCAAGTTAGGAGAATAAGGAGGTAAGTACAGTAACTCTATTCCTAATGATTCTGCCAACTCCTGTACAATTCGGCATTTTTGATAACGAGCATTGTCTAATACCAACGTAATCGGTATTAATAGTCCTAATTCTGCTATCTTTTCTAGGAGTTCACAAACCTGAGTTCCCGTAATATAAGAACTGTTCGTTACCATAATTACTTCATGGGTAATTGCATTTAATGCTCCTAACACATTAAAACGTTTTCTCCCTGATGGTGACTTAATAAAAATCCTCTTGAAGCACCATATAAAATTTACAAATGCTCCCATTACAAAATGAGAGGCATCTACAAAGAAAACTGCCCTTTTTCCTGCTTTTGCCTCTTCTAGCCTTGGTTCTAGCTCTTTTTCTCTATAGCTATCCTGAGCTTCTACATCTGCTTTTGATGGAATTGTTCCCACCTTTAGACACCTCATTCCTATTGACTTTAAAAATTTTCTGACTTGCGTCGGACTTCTTTTTATTCCTGTTAATTCTTCTATTCTTTTTACTGCTTCATTTATTGTTGCTGGTGGATTTGACTCAAAATATGCCTCAATTGTCCCTTGATGCTCTGTTAACTCGCTTTTCGGGCGATTAAATTTTATTTCTTTTAGTTTTTCTATCCCGCCCTCTTGATAATCACGGATATAGCTTGTCACCGTATTTACTGAAACTCCTGCGAATTGAGCAATTTTTTGATGAGACAATCCCTGACTTTTTAGCCATAAAACTTCCATCTTTAGCTGCACTCTAGGATGCGGGTGATTAAACCGACCGTAAGACAACAGTCTTTTGTCTTCTTCTGTAAATTCTAACTTAATCATTTCTCAGCCTCTTGACTAATTTTTCTATTTTTATTATATTATCTCTTATTTTTAGAATTCGCAACCTGTGACCGTGTTTAGTATAGAACCTTTTGGTATTACTCAATATTATACAGATGGATGGGGGGCTTACGAACGACATATTGAGCCAGCATTGCATGAGGTGGGTAAGTATAATACTCAAAAAATCGAACGAAAGCACTTGACATTGAGAACTCGAATAAAGAGATTAGCGAGAAAAACGATTTGTTTCTCCAAATCTATTGTGATGCACGATATTGTCCTTGGATTATTTATCAATCGCTTTGAATTTGGATGTCTTATTTAGGGTTTGCCGAATAAAGGCAGAACCTTTATCAGATAAGCTTTTCAGCCATTTTGAACACGATTAGGTGCAAGCTTATGGCATTTGAAGGCGTAAAATCCATGCACTTTGCTAGAAAATTGTGGGTTAAAATCGGAAACTGATTTCTGAAGTCACCATTTTTCGCGCCCTGTGGCATCTAGGTTCGATTTGCAGACTTATTCAGCAAGCCCTATTTAGATGTGCTTCCACAGATTCAGAACACTACCCTATACTTTGGCACAACGTCGCCTACGACAGGCTTTGGCTCTTGCCCATCAGACTATTCCTAATCAAAAGGGTAAACCGACCGCCATTCCCACTCTGCTTTGGGTCTTTCAGTCTTTTCTGTTTATCCGTTGGTTAGAGTAGAGATTGACGGCATTCAAACTATCGTTAATTTGACCTCCAAACACAAACATATTCTTTCCTTTCTTGGCTCTTCATGTCAAAAGTACTACTTTGTCTCTTGACTTACCTGCGGAATGTGGGCTCCAAACACAAACATATTCTTTCCTTTCTTGGCTCTTCATGTCAAAAGTACTACTTTGTCTCTTGACTTACCTGCGGAATGTGGGTTGGAACAGACTTCCGAATACTTCCCTAGTTCGGACTATCTCTAAGCCTTATTGGTAAGGCGTTGTCAGACAAGGCATCTTAGCTGTGTTGCGGGAAGGGACTTAGACAAGTTTGCTGGTTCTTGCCCTTATCGGGATTTTCAAAAACCAGCTTCCCGCAAGGGAAAACAAAGTAAAGCCGTCCTAGAAGGACGGGGTTTCAAACCCATTTTTTTCGATGACTTTAGATCCTCGTCGTCAGCAGCAACTCAGTAATTTGGTGAAGAAGTTAGGACTTTCTGAGCAAGCTTCTATTAACTGGTCATTATTGGATTTAGCTCTTACCCATCCCAGTGTTTCAACCTCGCAAAATTATCAAAAACTCGAATTTGTGGGAGATGCGGTTATTCGGTTAGCGGCGGCGGAAGTATTATTGGAAAGTTATCCTGAGGCGGCGGTAGGAGAATTTGCCTCTCTACGCTCTATGATGGTCAGCGATCGCACCTTGGCCCAATGGGCCGAGTCCTATGGATTGGATCGGTATCTATGGATTGCGCCGAGTGTCTTAGGTCATAAACCTGGACGGATTAGTTTATTGGCAGATAGTTTTGAAGCAGTTTTAGGTGCTCTCTATTTAAGTACACAGAATATGAATTTAGTGAGACCCTGGTTAGATGAACATCTAAGGGCTAAGGCGATGGAAATTTGGCAAGATCCGGCTCGGCAAAATTATAAGGATGCTCTTCAGGAATGGACTCAGGCTAAGCATAAATGTTTGCCTCAGTATCGGGTTAAGGAGAATTTTCAGGACTCGTTAGAAGAAGAACGTTTTTTTGCCGAAGTATGGTTAGCAGATCAGTTGTTAGGTAAGGGAACAGGGCCTTCTAAGAAAATAGCAGAACAAACAGCGGCCAAAGAGGCGTTTTTTGCCTTTGTAAACCCTCAGTAGTCGGGTTATAGGGTACTAGAGTTAAATAGCTGCTATTTTTGAATTCTTCGGCACTAGTATCGTCTGATCAAAGTTGGAAAAATTTATGGTGTAAGGCTTTGAGAAAATAGAAAAATAGTTTAAGACTAGACATCGGCCCGTTTTTATTATACTATTATTATTGTCATTATATCCCACATTCCGCAAACGCTACAGATAGCGCATAAATACAAATAGATGCTCTTTCTGTATGGCGTTAATTTGTTCTAATGCACTATGAATAGAGTAGTTTAAATTAATTACTCTATAGGTGGCGGCAACCTGCGGAATGTCGGTTATATCAAAGAAGAAGGAAACAGAAAACAATAAGAAAAGCTCTATGGAAATCCTGAATGATGTTGGCTTGTGCCAAGAGAAAGAGGATGCCTTATTCAAGAAAAACTGTCCTCATTGCTATAGTGAAAAAGTAAAAATACATTCTCATTATCAAACGAAAGATAACGGGGAACGTAAAATGCTCATTTGTCAAGAATGTAGTTCTTGTTTTACTGAAACTTATGGTAGCGTAATCGCTAGCTTAGAAACCCCATTAAGTGAAATTGTAAAAGTATTAAAAGCCAGAATGGAAGGAATAGGATTAAATGCAGCAGCCCGAGTATTCGGCTACGCGAAAACAACAATATTGAATTGGGAAAAGAAATTATCAGGATTACAAGAGACATTATTTTTATACGCCTTAGTGAATGAATTTGTTAAATTAGTAATAGAAGGGGATGAACTATACACAAAAGTTGGAAAAAATAAAGAAGCAAGTGCCTCTGAGGGGTGGACAATCGTGCTCATGGACAGGGCTAGCCGCTTTATTTGGCATTTAAAATGTGGTCGAAAAGAGCAGAAACTATTTCTAGAAGCAATGATGACGGTAGCGGAATTATTTGAAAGGAGTGCAGAATCTCTCCAGTTATTTACAGATGGAGAAAAGCGATATAGTCAACTGCTATTTGATATTTGTCACGAAGTATTAAGGACTGGAAAGCGAGGTCGTCCCACCAAAGTATTACCGAAAGGTATGGTGGTAAGACTAAAAAATAAGAGTAGTAAACGTCGAGATTCTGAGGGTAAACTCAAGAAAGTAGAAACTCCGAAACCAGAACATCCTGAGACAACAGAAAAACCAGAAGAAAAGGACGTCCATGCCAACCACGTTGAGGCATTTAATAGTGCTATCCGACACTATTTATCTGCCTTTCGCCGTCGTACAAATACTTATGCTAAATCTGTTGTGGGATTACAGCGAGTCCTAGATATTTTCTGGATGGTTCATAACTTTGTTCGCAGCCATTTTACTACTAGAGAAGTTCCTGCTGTAGCTCTCGGTATAATTGAAAAAGGGTTAACTTGGGAGGACTTACTCCAAATTCGCCTGATTTCTTGAACCTCCCGTATTGCAACGTTTGTAGCTTCTAGCTAGACGATACCAGTGCCTTGGATTTTTATTAGAGATAATAGTTAGGCGATCGCCGAAGTTGGGATTTATTTTTGAAACATTAATCAGTCAATGAGTAGCAAATTTAAATAATCTAACTTTTGTAAATATCGTTATTGAATTAATTCTAAAAATGATGATTTTCATTCACCTCTCCGATAAGCATCAATTTCAGCTTGAATTTCCTCTTCTGTAATGGGATTTTCAATAAAGAGGTTTTGAGTGTCTTCGCAGAGTTGATTGAATTTTTCTGCTATACTTCAAACGTTCATAATCTGAGATTTATCAAAGCGTTGAAATCGTAAGGTGAGCAGAGAATCAAGCTCCTCCTTATATTTTACGTTAGCATCCTCAAGACATCCTGAAATTGCTGCAGAAAACTGCGTAAAATCTTCATAATATTTTGCGTATAAACACTTCTTCTTCACAAACTTCCACAGTCTTTCAATTAAATTCAAGTTAGGAGAATAAGGAGGTAAGTACAGTAACTCTATTCCTAATGATTCTGCCAACTCCTGCACAATTCGGCATTTTTGATAACGAGCATTGTCTAATACCAACGTAATCGGTATTAATAGTCCTAATTCTGCTATCTTTTCTAGGAGTTCACAAACCTGAGTTCCCGTAATATAAGAACTGTTCGTTACCATAATTACTTCATGGGTAATTGCATTTAATGCTCCTAACACATTAAAACGTTTTCTCCCTGATGGTGACTTAATAAAAATCCTCTTGAAGCACCATATAAAATTTACAAATGCTCCCATTACAAAATGAGAGGCATCTACAAAGAAAACTGCCCTTTTTCCTGCTTTTGCCTCTTCTAGCCTTGGTTCTAGCTCTTTTTCTCTATAGCTATCCTGAGCTTCTACATCTGCTTTTGATGGAATTGTTCCCACCTTTAGACACCTCATTCCTATTGACTTTAAAAATTTTCTGACTTGCGTCGGACTTCTTTTTATTCCTGTTAATTCTTCTATTCTTTTTACTGCTTCATTTATTGTTGCTGGTGGATTTGACTCAAAATATGCCTCAATTGTCCCTTGATGCTCTGTTAACTCGCTTTTCGGGCGATTAAATTTTATTTCTTTTAGTTTTTCTATCCCGCCCTCTTGATAATCACGGATATAGCTTGTCACCGTATTTACTGAAACTCCTGCGAATTGAGCAATTTTTTGATGAGACAATCCCTGACTTTTTAGCCATAAAACTTCCATCTTTAGCTGCACTCTAGGATGCGGGTGATTAAACCGACCGTAAGACAACAGTCTTTTGTCTTCTTCTGTAAATTCTAACTTAATCATTTCTCAGCCTCTTGACTAATTTTTCTATTTTTATTATATTATCTCTTATTTTTAGAATTCGCAACCTGTGACCGTGTTTAGTATAATGCCGTTCGCTCTTCTTGTTTGGTAGTTTGATTTTCCCTGATCGGGAGACGTTGTTGATATAAGTTATTGACAAATGCCATAACGGTCTTAAGTTGTTCTTCTGAAAGTAGATTAATTTGATTAATTAAGTCATTTTTAAGATTGATGGTGTTCATATTGAGCCTCAATAAAGGTTAACATTTATTTGAGCAAAGCAATTCTAAATGGTATTGCTAGGGTTTCTTATTGTCCCAATCTTCAGCACTGATTACCACAATATTTGCTCCGTTTTGATTGGTGGTTTTGAGGGAAGTATGTTGATTAATGACTGGTTTGATTAGGTTTTGCAGGTTATTGATAAATTGATTGATGGTGATGGAGTTCACAATTTTTATCCTCTTGGTTTAAAATGATGGTTAAAGATTAGGTTTCTTTGATTAATGAAAGTAGTGATCGCACTCAGTAATTATTTTTCTTGAAAGTATCAAAATCGGTTTCGCCTGAACGTAGAAAATCTAAAAAATTGATATTTTTATAAATACAAGTTTCATAAATACTCAGCAAAATTAAATGCTGTTTAATACCAGATTCTGTGAAAGTACCATCATTCATTTTTCTATAAGCAGCAAATGCTTTAATTGCGTGTTCTGCGTTATTATTGTTCCAGGGGACATCATCATAATCCAAAAAAGTAAATAAATTTTCCTTAAATTTTTTGAATTTTTTAATGTACACCAAGCAAATTTCTGACTTAAAATCTTTTGACAAGTATTTTTGAAAAAATTCTTCTACTTCTTCTTTATGTTTTTGAAGATATAGTTTTTTCAATCCATAAATATCAATGGTTTTAACAATTGACTGTAATAACAAACTAAAATCTCTAATAAGATTTTTATATTCATTATCAAAAGGATAGCTACGAAGATCATCATTCATATCTCTTATAAGATGAATAAGACATTTTTGCCTTGGACAGTCTATTGAATCATAAGCAGCATAAAAATCTGATACCAAAACTCCATGAAAATCATTAATAGTATTCTTTAATAAATCTGCTTCTCGCGTTGGGTAATATAAATAGAGAACTTCTTCCATACTGGTGAATACCCAAACATAAGCTTTTACTCCTTTAATACTGACAGAAGTTTCGTCTGCATGAATAAGCTTTCCTTTGACAAGCTTATCAAGAATATTATCGTATGTAGATTGATAATATTTTGACATCCTAGCTTTTGCTTTAGAGCATATCGAAGGACTAAAATGATAGCCAAATATATCTCTAAGATCATCAATAACTTTACCAAAAGATTGGCGAAGTCCAACAATTTTATGTATAATTAATCGGTAGAAATCATCACCATACTTACTTGTAATTTTCGCATATTCTGAAGCTGGAAAATTTTTATTACATCTAGCACACTTTACTGTACGAGTTTCATATTTAACAATCCATCTTTTTATTCCAAATTCGAGAAACTTCACATTGAGGACTACTTTTGATCGATAGTTACTACGATAAAGATTAGTCCCTCCACAATAAGAACATACTTCAGGCATAACAACTAAGATTGTTTTATTGATTTTGTATTTCTCTACACTCCTATTTGTTGTAAATTGATTTTTTTTCTTTTTGTTTGAACTCTTTTCTCGAAAATAAATTTTATCTCTCTGATAATTAAAATACGCACATTTGTTGACAAAATCTAATTCTTCTAGCAGGAATTCGTTCTTTTTAAAAGTTAGATTTTCTTTATTGCTCAAACTTAAATCACTAACTGAAATAAATTTATCAAAATCTTTAGTGTCTTTATTATCATCGAAAATTTCGATAATAGATTCAAATACTTTTTTGAGAATGTGACAGTCCTCCTTATTATAAGTTATCAATTTTTTATTGAGAGCCTCATCTTCAGTCTTTTCCCAATTGTATCTCCATACCAAACTTTGAAGTCCACTAGCATCATTTTCTGACCAGCTTTCACCTAAATATTTTCCTATATCTTTCAAACTATTAGAATAAGTCGGAAAATAAACACTGGTATAAATTAATGACAAAATATTCACTAAATTTGCTTGGATTTTTTCTAACAATAAAACGTCATTCTCACCATAAATTTTGCTTTTATTCTTGAAAAAATTTGCGTCATAACTTCCATAATGGACAATAGTAAATTGATCATATAAATTGAGAATCTCCATTAATTTTCTCCAAATTTTTACTTCATCAATCTGACTATCTGCCCATAGTGAAAATTCTTTTATGTTTCCATTTTGAACGATTACTAAACCTATCAAGTAATAAAAATTTTGATCAGGAATACCTTCTATATCAAGAAAAATAAGAGTATCGGATACATTTACAACTCCTTTTTGTACTACATAAATTTTATTATCTCTAATTGATAAAGCTTTTAATGCGTGAGAATGCTTTATTTTTCGATTATTCTTTCCCTGCTTTCTAGCCCGATAAGTATAAGAAAGTTGGGTAACAGTAAAAAGTCCTTTCTTATTTAATTTATTGATTTCTCGCTCAGTAATTCCTGTTAAAAGACTTAAGTGATCCATTTCTTTAGCCTTAGCCCTGCAATTCTGCTGAAATTGGCAGGAAGAGCAATGCCGATTTAGAATCAAAGCAGGAGTTTGAGTCGGTTTTTCTTCTGTCCACTGTTTTAATATCTTTATGAATGGAGCGATTGCTTTATACCCACTTTCCAGCTTTAAATTGTGTGATTTTCCGTCCATCCCCACAATTTTTCCCGTCCCAGGTAATTGCTCTTGAATCAGACCTAAAACTTGCCCAACAAATAAAAGTTCTGTTTTTTGTTCTGGTGTAATGCTATAAGTTCCAACAACAATAGTTGGTTCATAGATTGCTTTATTTGATGTATTTGGCTCAACTTTAGTTAAAACATCACAATGAGCTTCCCAACATTCTGCCCTAATTCTTGCCTCAATCAAAAATTGCTTTTCATTTAAACCATGTTGATTGTATTGTTCGACATTTTCGTGAGATTGCTTGACTTTTTCTAGATACTGTATTTTGTTAACTTGTCTTCGTTCTTCCAAAATGCGTTGGTAATCATGGAAACTCCCTTGATCATCCGAAAACAATAGTAAAAATGCCTTAAGAGGACATTGTGAATAAGCAACAAACACTTCTGAGGTAATTATTGTTTTGAGCATGATACTGACCTTATTTAAACATTAGGAAAAAAGCCAAACTTAACAACCACACTGACCACCGCAGTAAAAATAATACCAATCAATGCGGTAGTGTTCTGAATCTGTGGATAAGACCAATTGCAATTCGTGCGCTGACAACGTTCTAGAAAAGTGCTCCACAGGTCTAAAACATTACCCTAATCCTAAGGCCTGATTGATCGCCGCTCGAAATTCGCTTTTTTGTTTAATGCCCTTAAACTCCTGTAATAGTTCCTTGTCTTTGAAAACTTGAACCGTTGGTGTACCTGTCACCCCACCCATTTGAGCAATTTCAGGATCGGCTTCGAGGTCAATTTCCACAAAATGGATTTTGCCATCATACTCATCAATAACCTTATCTAAAATTGGTTTCAATGTCCGACAGGGGCCACAGGTAGGCGACACATATTTCACCACTAAGGGGCGATCGCCTTCATGGAAAAGTTTTCGCAGAGCATAACCCCCCCCATGGCGAGTATGGGCCAGATCAAAAGTAGCCGCCGTATCGTCCACCGTCACGGTTTTTTCTGGTGCCTGGTACGCTTCAGAAGAGTTGGTTTGATGGTGTTCAATAATCAGATTCTGCTCCGATAACCAGCGTTCTGCTAATAGAGCCGCCATACAACCCGTTCCAGCCGCCGTAATCGCCTGACGATATTCGTGATCCTGCACATCCCCAGCCGCAAACACCCCCTCAATACTAGTCGCGACGGTTCCAGGTTTAACTGCAATATAACCCACGGCATCAAGTTCTAACTGACCTTGAAAGAGACCCGTATTGGGGTTATGACCGATCGCGTAGAATAGCCCCTTTACGGCCAATTCGCGTAATTCCCCAGTTTGCAGATCTCGGACTTGAATACCATCCAAACGCTGATTACTGCCAAACACATCAACGGGTTCCGTATGCCAATGAACCGTGATCTTGGCATTGGCTAAAACCCGATCTTGCATGGCTTTACTGGCCCGCATTTCGCCCCGTCTCACTAATAAATGAACCTGGGAACCATATTTGGTTAAATAAACCGCTTCCTCCGCCGCCGAATCGCCTCCCCCAATCACTGCCAAAGGAACATCTTTAAAAATAGGACTAGCCCCATCACAAATCGCACAGGCGGAAATCCCATTGCTCCAAAATTCTGCTTCTTTGGGCAAATTCAAGCGTTTGGCCGTTGCTCCCGTCGCAATAATGACACTGTTGGCCCTAACTTCCCTGTCTGCGGAACAAATCACAAAGGGATGCTGTTGCAAATCGACACTGATCACATCTTCGGTATAACATTCTGTTCCCCAACGTACTGCCTGAGCCTTCATCCGCTCCATTAATTCTGGCCCGGTAACGCCTTCAGGAAAACCAGGAAAATTTTCGACTTCCGTTGTGGTCATTAACTGTCCTCCTGGAATGCCTCCGGCTTGCAATCCCTCAAACATTAGCGGCTTAAGATTGGCTCTGGCTGCATAGATGGCCGCTGTATATCCGGCGGGCCCAGAACCAATAATTACTACATTTTCCACAGTTGAAGTTGTCATCGGCCTTGCTTAAACTCATAACGACTACACTTTCACTATAGCAGGTCTTCGGGAATAATGGCATCTCAATCCTGGGCATTGGCCAAAGAAAGATTATTGCTATTCGGGTTTTTGAGCGGGAATATTGTCTGGTGATTTTTTACCAGGTCGAAACAGATGACGGTGTTGGGGATGATACAACTGCGATCGCACTGCTTGACTTGTTGTTAAGGCGGGACTAATCAAATATAAAGTCGTGCGAATTAAATCTTCTGAGCGAGTGGCGATCGCCATTTCAGAGAGAGGTACAATCCAAATTTTTTCATCTTCCCAACCGACCCGAAAACAAATGGCCACAGGGGTATCAGGAGCATAATGTTGTAACAGTTTTTCCTGAGCCGTTTCCACATGACGGGCCGCTAAATACAGACAAAGACTCGCTTGATGAGCCGCCAACGAGGCTAATTCCTCTGCTTCAGGGACGGAGGATGCCGCCCCACTAATACGGGTGAGAATGATGGTCTGCACTAGGTCGGGAACGGTTAACTCAGTACTCAGTTTCGCCGCCGCCGCTTGAAAAGCACTAATACCTGGCACACATTCATAGGCAATATTGGCCTGACTGAGTGCCTGAATTTGTTCGTAAATAGCACTATAAAGGGTTAAATCCCCTGAATGAAGACGCACAACAATACGATTTTGCTGCACATTTTCAATCATCAAGGGTAAAATTTCTTCTAAGGTTTTATTTCCTGTTTTAATACATTGTGCCTCTGGCCGCACATCTCGCAACATCTGACTAGGAACAAGAGAATCGGCATAGAGAATGACATCCGCTTGGCTTAAGAGTTTATGTCCTTTAAGGGTTAACAAATCGGGATCACCTGGCCCGGCTCCAATAAAATAAACGGCGGGTTTAAAGGAAGAAGTCAGGGTCATGGGTTAAAAATTAAGGGTTAGAATTAAGACAAATCTTGTTAATTAAATTTTATTTTTTTTGCTTCCAGCCGTGAGATCAGAGTTCGACAAAGGATCTTCAACTGATTCTTGGGGGGTATTGAGAGCAACCACATCGGGTAAAGAGGCGTGGCGAGCGTAGAGCCAAATTAAGCCAAAACTTCCTAAGATTATAAAAATCAAACTAACGATTTGAGCAATTTTGAGCGGCCCCAGCATTAAGCTATCGGTACGCAGGGCCTCAATCCAAATTCGTCCTGAACTATAGGCAATGAGATAAAGACAAGTTAAAGTACCTACTTTTAATTGGTGAGGATGTCTCAGTCCCCAGAAAAAGAGCCAAAGCAGGAGACTAAAAAACCCTAAATTCCATAAAGATTCGTAGAGAAAAGTAGGATGGAAGTAATCAAATTCTAAATAGACATTAGGTCTCATCTGGGGGGGAATATAGAGTTTCCAAGGTAGATTGGTAGGATCGCCAAAGGCTTCCGAATTGAAAAAATTTCCCCAACGCCCGATCGCCTGACCTAGAGCCAGGGAAGGAACTACCACATCACTGAGTTGCCAAATCGAAACTTTATGGGATCTGGCAAAGATAATGGCCGCAACCATGCCCCCCAAAATGGCCCCATGAATGGCAATACCTCCTTTCCAAACAGCAAAGATATCCCAGGGATGTTGGCTATAGGCAGACCACTCAAAGAAAACGTAATAAAGGCGAGCCGAGGGAATAGCTGCCACCACCAGCCAAATAGCCAGATCGCCAATTAACTCAGGATTGAGGTGACGACGTTTTGCTAAAAATTGGGATAGGGTGACACCCAGTAAAACGGCTGTGGCAATCAGCAGACCATACCAACGGAAAGTCAGGGGGCCAAATTCAAAAAAAATGGGGCCGGGTGACTGAAATTGCCAGCCCAAGAGGGGCAACCATCCGAGCATAATATTCAACAAAAACGGATCACGCATGGGAAAAGATTCAACCTTGGCGATATTTATCATACAAGGCAACCTACTCAGAAACCCGAATAATCCCAGTTAATGATGGTGATGGGATGGCTCTGTCGGCTGACTATCTTGAATAACCGCCGGATTCTGGGGAGAATTTAAGGTCTGATGGCCATTAAGCAGCGACATACTCACTCCGCCAAAGGTCGCTAATCCCATCGAAACAAAGCCAGCCGCGATCGCTCCCATTGCTACCGTACCAATTGAAACAACGCCCATAGGAACAATACCGATGGAAATAATGCCCATGGGGACAACACCGATCGCAATATAACCAGTGGGAGTAATACCGACCGAAATCAGTTTGGCATGGTACCAGGGACGAGATGGTTTATTAATCACAGGTTGAACAACATCCACCGATGATGAAATAGGACTTTCCATAGAAATGAGCAAATAGTAAGGGCCAGAATCCTACCGTAAAGGGTTCACAGGGTCAAAAGACTGGCTGTCAAACCAGCAATTCCAAATTCAGAATGTAGTCAAAGATACAAAAGGCTCGATGTATTTACTGGCAAGGGTTTTGCTATGAAAATTGCCAATTAATCAACTAGGAAGAATTCGAGACAGCGAGAGAAACTGAGTCATCAAGCATAAAATCTAAAAGATGATGCCAGCTTTCAAAGAACAGATATTTGGTCAAAGAGAGAATATCTTGAAAGAATCCCTTACGAGTGCCGCGTTGGACGCGAATTCTCTGGTAACGTTCATCAACCAAACCTAAAACCGTGTGCAAGAGAAAAGCCAGCAAATTCAGGGTAAGCAAAACAGAGGCGAGGTGTTGTTTACCATGCCCAAAATTATGCTCTAAGTGATAGCCTCGATTTTTGAGAATATTGTGATTCTCGTTCTCAGTGCGCCAACGAGTCCGTCCAGCACGACAGACATCAAGAACGATGTGAGGGGTGAGAAAATGATTGGTAATCCAACTATTGTGATAAAGAAGTTGAGCATCGGATTCGCGGTGGATTTTTAGCTCACACCAGTTAACCAACAAAGCAGGCTGTTGGTCTCGCAGGGGAATCTGATTGAGATAACGGCAGTGCCAAATCTCGAAATACTTCCCATTCCAACGTCGGTGTTGAGTGGTTTTGACTTCTCCATTAGCTTCTAAATAGTTTAACCATTCATAGAGTGTGGGATGAGAAGTCGGTAAACAGACGAAGATAAAGTTGAAATCGTGGTCGAGACAGTGCTGACAAGTGGGCTGACGACTGTACAAGTCATCCCCTAGCAGAGTTATCTTCTGTCCCGCAAACAAACTAGCATGGTTACTTATCCAACGTTTCGCCGCATTTTGCTCGCAATCTTGCTTTTCAGACCCGTCTTGAGGGGTAATAAATTCAGGGGGTAAGGAAAAAACTGATTCATGGTCTGGGGAAACAATCACGGGCAATAATGCCTGATGGAAGTAGGTGACTTTTCCCTGTTTTGACGTTTTGGTTGAACAGCATGGACAATTTACTTTTTCCGAACTGTAGTAATTTGTCCCATCCATTGCTACTAGAAGATTTCCCCTCAATATTTCATAGGCTTTCAAGAATCCCATGCTCCTCAATGCTTGGTAAATTAACCCAAACAAAGGGAATAGACTACCATTGGTGTCAACTTAAGCCAAAATGCCTACTCACAAAAGATTAGCCTAAAAGCAGGCGGAAGTAAGAGTAGGCTGAAAAAAAGGTTAGTATATAAAAAAGTGAGCAAAAAACAAATGGCAAGACAACATCCTCGGAGAAAAGGAAACCCAGACTTACGTCGTAAGACAAATCAGCCAGGGGTAGAAATCCCTGAAATAACAAAAGAGTTGTTTGAATTACTAGAACCCACAATGTTTACACCATTAAAATATTTACAGGGAACTCATGAGAAAATGATGAGAGATAGGGTGCTAAATTTACCAGTAATGGTGGCATTAGTGTTAAGTATAGTGTATCGTCAAATAGCGGGTATAAGTGAAGCGGTAAGACTGTTAGAGGAAGAGGGATTGCTATGGGTAGCATCATTAAAAGTAAGCAAACAGGCAGTATCAAAAAGAATGATGAATGTGCCAGCCGAAATATTTGCAATATTACTAAAAGGAGTGTTAGAAAAAGCAGCCGAAAAAGGGAAGAAGCTCCAAGTAGGAGAAAAATGGGAAAAAATAAGAGAAAAGTTTAGTGCAGTGTGGATAGCAGATGGCTCAACGCTAGAGCAGATAAGGAAAAATATGAAAATAAGTAAAGAAGAAAAGAGTAAATTGGGGGGTAAAATAATGATGGTAGTGGAAGCCTTTACCCAAAGACCCGTTACTTTATGGTACACAGAAAATGATAAATCAAATGATAAAATATGGTGTGAAGAATTGGCAGCTAAATTACCAGAAAATGGTTTAATTCTCGTAGATATGGGATTTTTTAGCTTTGTGTGGTTTGATTTGTTAACAGAAGCTAAAAAGTTTTTTCTAACCAGATTTAGAGCGGGTACATCTTACAAAACCAAACAAGTATTGTCTCAAGGTAGTCATTACAGAGATGAGATTATCATTATGGGAAATTACCGTTCTAATCCTTGCAAGCATCCGGTGAGATTAGTCTCAGTATTATGGGGAACAATCTGGTATCAGTATTTAACAAATGTGTTGTCTCCCGAACAACTGTCCGCCGAAGAGGTCTGTGATTTATATCGAAGACGATGGACAATCGAAGAAGCCTTTTTATTAACGAAAAGACTTTTAGGACTAGCCTATTTATGGGTAGGGAATAAGAATGGTGTCCAAATCCAGATTATTTGCACTTTGATTTTCTATACGGTCTTAAATCAATTGGTAGGGGAAGTGGCGATTGCTCTAAATCAACCGAAAGAAAAAATCTCAGTAGAGATGGTGTTTCGGAGTCTATACTATGTAGCGAAGGCTATTGCTAGAGGAGAAAAGCCTGATACAGTAACCTATCTGGCTGAACGTGCTAAGTTATTTGGTTTGGTCAAAGCTGAGAGAAAGCGACATCGAGAAAAGGCCGCTCTCAATCAACAAATTTGGGAACCCATTCCTTTAAGTTGACACGGATGATAGACTACTCGCTGCTACCCCATCCACAATGTTGCGAATCTGTTCTACTGTTGGTATTTTTTCTAGTCCAAACAACCTCTGAGCATTATCTCGCCCACAACGGCTGTTAAGCTGACGTTGGTACTCTAAAAATGACTCATTTTGCATAAAAAAGGCGGCAAATGCCCCCAGTATCGCCTCTCTTAGACTATATTTCGTTGCATTACTAACCGAACGGGGGTCATCTATCTTCCCAATGACCTCGTTTAAACAGTGAACGATTCCGTCAAAACTTAGGTCGTTTACTTCCATCTTTCTCTCTGCAAAATCAGTAGACACTTTTCTCTTTATTCATAACTTCCTATAGGTCAAAGTTTTTCTGTCTCTATTTATACCATTTGAATTTGGAATTGCTGCTGTCAAACATTCGGTTTCCCAATTTAACTCTACCTGTAAATAATTCGTTGATAGCTTATCCTTGGTCACGGTGCGCTAAGACTTCTGCCATCGTATCAGAGCATAATCATCGTTTTAAAGTTGCCTAGTGACCTATATCAATTACTCGAATCTCACCTCAACAATACTGGTGTTACCCTGACCGATGTGGTGGAGGCTGCGATCGCGTCCTACTTTCTCCACAGCCCAATAAATCCTCTTTCATACCGCGTTTTTTCCTTACTAATTAACGATAAACAGATATTTTATTCCGATTTATTCCAAATTGACCTATTTATCCAATCTTGCGGAAAATTTATTGCCGTCAAGAAATGAGTGTGGGAAGAAAGTAGTGTCGATAAACGAGAACGCCATAGATGCTTCGGGGAAACTTGATCCATCAAGTACAGCAAAATAACCAACGTGTTATAGACCTTACGCGAACCTGTCACAAATTGAGGCATTGTCGGATTATTTTTACTGGTGGGAAGTTGAGGTACAACGGCAAAATCCCGATTCCATAGCCGAGAATGATGGGCGCAAATATTCCGAATTACCGAAAGATGGTGGAGCCAAGAACCCAAAATCTCAGCCCTAACCCCATAAACCTTAGCGATCGCCGTTTGAGTCTTAGTAAACCGTAAACTGCCATACCACCGAGAAAGCAACCCCAAAGACATCACCTCACACACAGCCCAGACAGGAGGCAATAGCTCAACATAACTCGTCTGAAAATGCTGAATAAAAAGTTCATCAGAACGCTTAACTTCTCTTGTTAAATCATCAATATTTTTTTGCCAAAATCGAGGATTAAACAAAGTAGGATCGAGATGGGCATGGGAACCGTGTAAATGAGCTAATTGATAGGCCCATTGACTCCTAACCGAAACCTCTATCCGTTCAATTGCATCCAAAACCAACAACCGTAGCTCACGGTCAAAAATGTATAATTCCAGAACATCTTGAAATCTGGTATTTTTAATAAATTGGTGACTAATTAAATCTGATTCAAAGGTTAACCAGTAAGCTCTCAATCGGTAGTAATTAATATGCTGAAGATAAAATTTAGCCGACTCACGATCCTCGACAATCATACCCCGCAATTCTAATAAATCAATCTGCTCATCAAGATTTTTGGGCTTTTTATTGAAATGTTCTGGCATCAAACCAACTACAAAAGAGTAACCCGCCTATTTGAGCTTGAATCAGAGGCTTGGCGGGTTTTGTTATCTAGATCATGACATATCACAGCTTGGAATGTCAATTATCGCCTGAAAAGACACAGCGATCGCCTCTATTCAAGCCACCGAGGGGTTATGCCGACATAAGAAGAAAATAGGACACGATGTAAGGTTTTGTAACGAATCGCACTGGACAAAAAACAACTCTAAGGCTACAAGTCTTATGCAGTAATAGTTTAAAGGTTGTTCCTTAGTAAAAATAGCCATAAACTCGGTTACGACATCGGCAGTTTTTTCGTGGCATTCCTTAGCCGTAAATCTAACCGTTCGGATTCCTTCTTTTAGTAAAACGCGATCGCGGGAATAATCTCGTTCAGTTTGCTTTTTATGGTGAACGCCATCTATTTCGAGAAGAAGAAGGTTACACCCCGTTTATCAAGTCCCTTGGAATAGGTACGACGACTATTCAGAGATCGCTTATAGCGGAGTAATGCGGTTAGGATGTTTTCGTCAAAGGAAGCAAGGGAGTTTTCTTGTAATATTGGTCATTTTAAAAACGCGAAAACTCCTCTTATGACGAATTACTGATAATTGTTTAACAATTTACGGTAAAAATCATTTATACATCCTTAGCTTTAATGATGTAATTGACGTAGATATTCTTGGGACGGGTTTCGCTACCGCCAAATTCGGTTACTTCAGCTTTATTTCCCCAGCCGTCTTGTCCTCCCTGAAAATTGGCAGAACCCTGGACATTTTCTCTTGTTGATGTATGAGTATGAGATTTTAATTCATCTCCTTGGTAAGAACCAACCTTATTACCCTCATTACCTCCATAATATAAAGAAGTACGAGAATTAGCATCGGGATCTCGTCCTGTACCTCCATCCAAACCTCGTAGAAAGAACCCTTGTAGATCAGGTACTTTGAACATTCCAGCCTTTGAAGCTGTTCCGTAATATGTTCCAATGGTATTTTCTAGGTCAGGATAGTCTGATTCAGCATATTCTGCGCCATCGCAAACGAGCCATCCTTGAGTTTCTAGGCTACCTCTAGCATTACCATCAACATCACCAGCATAAGCGAGAATTGTTCCAATAGGTACGTTCATAATTTTAAAGTTTCCTTTGTTTGATTTGAGTATTTACTTGATAGTTCAATCCGTTTTTATAGGACAAGAAATCGGGTTTTAGGATTTCCTGTTATGGCGATCGGATTGCTTTTTTTTGCTTCTGGTTTTTCATAATCGATAAATTCGCCTTAAGCTTAATTTTTAAGGTTTTTTGGATGGATATTACCAACCTCTGTCATATTGCCACCGTCCACCAGAATGTCCTAGCCAATGGTATATTCTGAGCATCAGATACAATGTCCCAGTATTAGTGTTCGGGTCATAGTCGTGAAAATGATGCCACACTTCAGTATTCGGGTCTCTAGGGGGCAATCCTTGATTTATTAACCACTGATCCGCTTCAGCAATATCATCTGCACTAGTGAGATTATATTGTATTCTTACAGAAGCCCGATAATATGTACCGGGATCTAACCCCCAACGGTTTCCCTCAATTGGTACGAATCTAGGTTGTCGGCTAAAACCGTAGCGATCTGGTGGCCTACGAAGTCTTCGCCCGTGAACGATATTGTCGGGATTTATACCAGGATACCGACGAAGAATTTTTCTTTTTCTTGCACGAGTGATGGGAGCATAATGCCCTGTATAACTATCACGCTTTGGTGGTCTTCGTTCATCACCACCACCACCAGAACCACTGCCAAAACCACCACTTGAACTAGTAGGAACACTACCTGAACCCGATGCACCACCTGAACTAGTAGGAACACTAGCTGTACCACCACTCGAACAACCACTCAGTGCAGTTCCTACTACTGCAACACTAGCTCCAATAGTAACTAAACCTTCACCAGCAGCTACTAGAGTTGACGCTATGATCGTATCTTTCACTATTTCTCCTGTTAAGGCGGCTAAGACAGGGGCAGCAGCACCAGCAGTTGCTATTGTTACAACACCTACAGCAACTACAGCCAAAGCAATCCCCAACCATCCCCACCAAGCTAACTGTCCATCGGGATCAACGTAGATAATAGGATTATTACCAGCGTATAAATAAGGACTCGCAAATTGACCCTTAGGATCAGTAGCATAAAACCGCCCCAACCTCGGATCATAAAATCGCGCTCGATAGTTATACAGTCCTAACTCAGCATCAAATTCCTGTCCCGTATAACGATAACTAATAAACTCAGGATTTCCATAAGCAGTCCCCATCAAATCCCCAAAAGGCAGATAATCAAAGGCAGCAATCACCGTTCCTGCTTCATCCACCACCACACGAGTCGAACCGAGATGATCCTTCAGTATCGTGTAAATTTTACCCTCTTTAACCAGTGCAACCAAACCCCCAAGACCATAGATATACTGGATAGGTTCGTTACTCACTTCCAACAGAGGATAATCATTCAAACCATGAACATATAGTTTCCCTGCGGTTTGATTTCCCGAACTATCCTGAGATGTTTTCAAAACTCGCTGATTTCCGCCGTTGTATTTAAAGAAAACTGATGTGTTTCCTTCAAGTTGTATCTGAGTAGTTAACTGAGTTAAAGGATCGTATTTAATCTCAGAAATCTGACGGTGAGAAGCACTTTTAACATTCCCATTCGCATCGTAACCATAGTTTTGCGGTTCACTACTATTACTAACCCTGTTTACTTTATCCGTATTCTCAATATATTTATACTGATTAGTGGTGTCCCCCTGTTTCAAGGTTTGAATATTGCCATTGATATCGTAAGTTGTCGGTTGACCGACTCCTAAACTTGCCTTTTCATCTTGACTATTTTGGGCAACTTTCAAGCGTCCTAACTGATCATACTGATATTGATAGTCATAATTTTGGGGTGGATTTTTCCATGTCCCATAATTAATGCTATTTTGGGCAATATTCCCGTTGTAATATCCTGAATCTTGATAACCATTTTCCGTATAAGCAAAAGATTGTTCCATCATTAGAGAATCATCTGCTTTCTTGTTATCAATGTGCGTTGGCCAACCAGGAGAATTATAGTTAAGACTGTTTTGTAATCCCCCATTATTGAGGGTTGTAGTTGCCAGACTACCATCAGCATTGTAACGATAAGTCGCAAACTGTTGAATATTTTCTGGTGTTCCTACCGCAATAGTTTCTCCCAAGCTGTTATAGCTGTAAACCACTTCAGGAATATTGCTATTATTGGGATAAATTACCTTGATGATATTGCCCAGATTATTGTATTCATAGCGAACCGTTTGCGCTGCATACCCCGTCACCGTCAGGGTTTTACTCGCTACATTACCCAACTCATCATAATCATAGATTTCTTCAACATCGCTGTTACCATCCCCTAGATTACTATTCAAAACCTGCCACAAACGACCTATTAAATGTGGATTTGAGCCATCCCCATCAAAAACATAGCGTTTACGCCAGTTCCCTTGTTCGGGATAATGGGGGTTACTATTCGCTTGGTTCTGTAAATCCGTTCCATCACCCCAGTCTCCAGATAACCAGCCTTCCTCAATTAAACGCCCGATAATATCATATTTTTTATAGCAGATTATCCGAGTTTCTAACCCCACCGCATCCACCATAAAACGAGGACGACCTGCGCGATCATAAATATACTTAGTTGTCCCTGAATCTGGGTTAGTTTGACTGATCATTTGTCCTAAGAAATCATATTCCATCGTGATTTCCCAAGCATCTGATTGAGAACCAGCAGGAGGATCAAAATGATTAGGAAGTAACGTTTTAACCACATTTCCTGCCGCATCATAAATACTGCGAGTGGTTTGATAAATATTACTTCCTGCTTCAATGGGGCCTGCTTTTTTCGCTAAAGTACGTCCTAATTGATCTTTTAGAGTATAAACAAGTGTTCCGTCAGCATCCGTTACCTTTTCTACTAAATATTGATGTGGTGGATAAGAATCTTCCGCAAAAAATCCTTGGAGATTCGTACCATATTCACTGGTAATAATATGGGTATTATTATTTCCAATAGCAAATGCTTTCCCTGGTATTCCTTGCTGAATGGGACGACTCAAGGGTGATGCTTCATACACTGTCCTGCTGTAAGGATAACCCTGATCATCGGGATAATGATCAGCGACTTCTCCTGTCAGTATGCCAGAGTCCCAATTAACAGTCTCAACAAATTTTTGCCGATAACCTAACAGAGTATTATCAAACCGCGCTGTTTTGGTACTAATAACACCACGACCTAAGCTATCATAAACCGTCTCTGTTACTAGACAGTTGCTTCCTTCTAATGCTTGGGTTTGCCGTTCTTTTCCCGCACCATCACTATAGGTAATACCAATTTGAGGATTTTTGAAAGTAACAATATTGGAAAAAGCAACTTTATCGGCTGTAAATAACGCTAACGCACCAGTAATGTTATTGGTGACGGTCTGAGCAAATATCTGTTGACCATCAGCATAGAAAAGCAGTACATTATTAGCAGCGACTAATAACCATTCATGGGCCATTAATCCTGTATTTGCTACTTGGGAAGATACACCATTAATGGTTAAAATCCAACCTTGATTTTGTGTCCATGTTACCGTTAATTGATTGCCGATACAAATACCTAACGGTTGTTTCGGTGTATCTGAAGCATGAACGGATAGCCTGACACCATAATTACTAAAAGATGTAGTAGATTGATAAGTAATATTGTCTGATGTATTTCCAGTGTGAACTAAAGCACCATTTTCTACCTGCCAATTATTAAGCTGGGAAGATTGCCAATCTTGTCGCCATTGTTCACCATTGATAAAGTTAGCATAAACACCTCCTTCTGTTGCACCAATACTGAGACTACTATTAGGTTTATCTTGAGGAAAGACATAATTTACACTATCAGTATCCTGTCGATTAAGATAGGAAGTCGTGAGAGCATTTACCGTTTCATTGAGTCCTATTTCTGCTACTTTTCTCTGGAAAGAATCATAAAAATGACGTGATGTATCGCCACTATTTCCCAGTTGTGCTGTCACCAGTTTATACTTAGTATCATAAACATTTGCTTGAAAACCACTGAGCAAAGGAGCAAAGCAAAGATCATCAATCAAGAAAAATTTAGAGACTTTTTGATTAGAGATTTCGATACCTAATTGTGTTTCCTGAATTTGACTCGGTTTAATCGCATAATGTAAATATTTCCAATCGTTATCAGTGGCTTCAATAGGTATAATAATTGGATTACTTACAGGGTTATTGCCATTATAAAATTGCAGTTTAACTTCAGCTTTACCCCCATCTGTCTCAAAACCTGCTTCTGTTTTAATCCAAGCTGAAACCAGATAAACTTGCTGAGTATTGGTTAAGCTTAGAGGTGTTTTTAAGTTGAGAGTAAGACTAGGCTTAAGTTGTAAACTAGACACCCCTGTATGAGCATCACCTTTAACAATTAAATCAGTTATATTCCGCTGATTTACACCCCAATTACTGAGATTTTCGTAATCTTCAAAACCAGTATAGTTTGCTTCTTTAAGACTAGCATTATCAAACTGAGCAACAGGATAAAATTGCTCTTTATCTGATAGAATTGAACTGTGAATTCCATTGACATCAATTGAATCTTGTGTTACTCCGTTTAAGGTACGAGAAATCACTTCTGAAGCCTTTAACCAATCTGTTAAATTTGGTTCAGTTTGATTGTCCCATTGTTCAAAAACAGCAGATTCATTCAGTCCTTGATAAGTTCTAAATAAACCCCATTTTCCGTCTCCCCAATCTTTCCAAGTCGAAACCGCGATCGCTGTTGTTTTCTCGTTAGTTTTGCTAACAGTTTGGACAACAGGAGTCAGGATATTTTGTTGTCTCAATTCCTCGTATTTTTCCCATCCATAGACAGAAGTTTGTGTCAGTGTTTCCTCTTCACCCAAACTATTGTAATTCTTAGTTGTCTGTGTCTTTAATAATCCTGTTGCTGAATCATATTCATATTCAACCTCTCGTTTAACTCCCACATTGGAAGCATTTCCATTAGAGTATATGCTACTAATTTCTTTGCTATAGAGAATACTTTCCTCCCGTTTTTGTTGAATATAGTACCCATATAGATTAACCTTACCTGACTCTCCTAATCGTTCTCTTTCTGTTACTATGTCATATTCCACGCTTTGGCGAGTTAGCTGATCCCCATTAGAATCATAGACTTTTTGTTGATACAGAGAACCGTGTAAAACACTGTAATAATAGGGAGGCATCCCTTTAAAATCTTTAAACCCTAAACCTTCTGCTGATAGTCCATTAAAGAAAAGATGTTCAGTCTTACCAAAAGGAGTTAATTTTGGATTATCACTACCTTTAATGACTGTAACCTGAGAATATTCAGTGACAATTCCTTGAACACTAATAGCTATTTTACTGGTGTCATAATCATAGCTAGTCTGACTTTCTTGATAACCATCATTGATACTAACTTTTACCGTAGGAAAATCAGTAACATTGCCTTTTATTGATTCATCAAAAACATAATAGAGAGTCAAATTAGAAGCTTTATCAAAATTATCTCCTTTGTAAGTAACAAAAGCATTAAATCCAGCCAACATGGTTCCAGATTTACCCTTACTGCTTTCGTTATCAACATAAATCCTTTCCTTCGAGAGAGATTCAGTATGAACAACCTTGCCATTTTTTAGCAACAATATCTGACTTTCTCCATCACTCGTTTCACAAGCAATATAAAAAGGAGCGCGGTTGATGATACTATTTGGTTTAATTTCTGATGGAATCGATTGTCGATCTTTATTCAGTTGTCCTTGATTATCTCGATAAAAAATACCATTTCCAATGGTGACAAAATTACCGCTAATAGTGGGTTCATATTCATTATTTGACCACGAATCTTGTAAATTAGCGTTTGTCCAGTTATCTCGGTAAGGATCATACTGTTTTATATCATTTGAATTAGCACTAACTGCGATCGCTAAATCTGAACCATAAGCAAACTTAGTCACTTTATTAGCAACTGTTAGACTTTCTTTTTTCCACTCACTGCCATTATATCGCCAGAGATGACCAGCATTTGCTAGTAAACTACCTGTCATTATTGAATAGTTAAAGTCTTTTGTCCCTTGAGGTACACTATAAGAATTACTTAAAGCTAAAGTTACGTTAAACTCAGCATCCCATTGGTAAACTCGAACTTCATAATCAATATCGCTACTCAACGTTTTAATAAAAGTCACTGTGGCTGAGTGATTGCTCAAACTCCAATTAAGGTAGGGATTACCTTTGTCATCTTTTTCAACTGGACTAATACTAGCAATCTTTTGATTATTCCATTGTTTGTAGATTTCATCTTGATAATATAATACTAAATCACATTTTTTAGAATCAGCATCATAGATGGCGATAGTGAAATAATTCCCTAAAGCCGCTAAAGCATAATTACCTTTACTAATACTGATATTTATATTTTTATCATTCCAACTCTTTGACTGCTGATTCCATACATAGAGACCTAAATTTGTACCACCAGAAGCACAGAAAAACACAAAATCATTACCAACAGCGAGATGAGTTTGAACATCATTTAAAGCTAAATCTAGAAAGTAATTTTTATAACTCCACTTGCCGAAACGTCCAATTTCTTGATGAAATAGATAAACGTTCATCAAAGCTCGATCTTTTTGCTTAAAGCTTAGGGCAAAGAAATCCGATTGAGTTACTATCTGTAAGCTATCAATATCCAGCTTAAAATTAAAACCTCCTGCACTGGGTTCGTCACTTATCCAATTACCATTCCAACTATAAACTTTGACATCTAAACTTCCTCGACTTTCATCATAATAAGCAACAACCACATAATCACCACCAAACCAAACACGAGGAATACCATAACCACTAATATTTTCTATATGGGATGTACCTACTAAATTTTTCTTTTCGTAATTAAAAGTCGCAATACCACCTGTGGCATAAGTAATATTTTTTAAAGCACCACGATGAATATTATCCGTTAGATCGTCTGACTTCGTGTAATACCCAAATTTATAACCAGGTAAAGACTCTTTATTAGCATTTTTCTGAGTTATTCCTGTTAGATAACGCTTGTAGAAATCTGCATTATTAAAATTATTCAAGGAAACATTCTTTACTTCGTAATCAAACTGAAGAGAAAATAATATTGAGTTTGATTCTTTATCTCTTAATTCAATAGAATCAAGAAATTTAGTTTCATACCTATCCTGATAAGCGTGAAGATTTGATTGTCCGCTATATTCATGGGGAATCTGATACTCCCTGACTTTTTCATCGTACTGCTTCAATTGATAAACAAAATTAACACTACGTCCATCTATTGCAGTAATTTGTTTTAAATAAGTGGCTCTAGTATATTGATAACCACTATTACCAATTAGTTCTAAATCAACATCATAGTTAAAAGTAACTTTTTCACCCCAAGTATTTTGGATTTCGGCTAAATTCCAAGCTAGTGCAATCGGTTCCTGTCCTGATGTATTGGTAGTGCTATCAATCCAGTTACCATTCCTACCGCCCCATTTTATACCCCATTGAATGTATCTGACTTTTCCCGTTAAGTCCAAAATCCAGCAATGCAAACTTCTAGAGGCTTTATCTGGCAAGGGTTTGAGTAATGATTCTCTTGACAGGAAAAAAATATTCTGAAGCCATCATCCCGCTTATCGTTCAAATTTCAAAAACAAAGGATGAAGGGAGTATGAGACTGTAAAATGGAGAAAATCTTAAAGGGCAGGTCAAAAAATGTTGGAATGGTGGACAAAAAACTTTGCCAGTTGTGAATTGGGAGACGAGAGGCTAAACAATCGTGCCTTCTCGATTGGGAAAAAGTTAAGTGAGGGGTTTGGAAAAGCCTTATCAGAAGTGTTTAAGGGAGGAAACGAGTTAAAGAGGGCCTATGAATTTTTGGGAATCCGAAAACAGACTTTGTCAAGATAATAGAGCCGCACTGTGAAATGACAACTGCCGCCGTAGAAGAATATAAGATAATGCTATCAGTCGGAGATACGACCTTCTTAGATTATCGCAATATCAAGGAAAAAAGGGAAGGGTATGGGCCGACTGGAAAAGGAGGGAATGGATTAATACTGCATAGTGCTTTAGCAATTGAGCCAGAAAAAGGACAAGTATTAGGTTTATTATGGCAAAAACTGTGGAATAGGGAGGTAAAAGAAAAGCCCCCAACAGATGAAACGGCGAAGCAGAAAAAAGAAAGAGGCACACAGAAAACGTAGTTAACCGAAGTTAAACAGAGTCAACTGCTTTATATTCGCTCCCCGATTGACCGATGGAGGCTTACGCTTCCTTGGTTCTAGGGTCTGGGACTTGCCTTTGTCCGTTTTCGCCTCCAATAATCAACTTCCTTGTGGTATCAATTACTGGAAACTTCCGAGTCCGTTCTAGCAATATTTCCTTTGTTTTTTAAAAAACAAGGAGGCGGGGAGTTCAAAATCCTCCATTCTTGCAGGATACCGTCGGCAACATTGGTATTTGAGTGCAATACGACCCCATTATCTCTGGTAAACTGCTCCCCAGAGCGAGCCTCTTTAAGAGTCTCGAACTGAGAATCGAGTTGTGACGTATCAACACTTGTCAATTCCAACAATCGCGCAACCTACGCGATTTGAAACTTAATAACGATTGTAGCAAAAAAAGGGGGGAATTCTCTTATCGACAAGATTCTTTTTGCTCCGATTAACCCCGTTATACTTCGTTATTCCATGATCAGGTGTGTTGACAGAAAGAACAAAGAAAAGCAGCTCGTCAAAGACCATTTGAGGAAAAAGAATCCTACAAATGGGTAGAGGCTCTAAACACCTGTGAGAAACAGGTAGAAAGTTCAACGAGGGTAATTCATGTATTTGACAGAGAAGGAGATGTTTCAGAAGTCTTTGACTCAGTGCGTCAACTCAAGCATACAGGAGTGCTGGTCAGAGCGTCTCATAATCGTAGTTTAGACAAAAATAGTGAACGACTTTGGCAACATTTGGAATCAGAACCGATTCGTTTTCATCAAGAAATCGAGATTCCGAGTACAGGAAAAAGAAAAGCACGGAAGGTTAAGCTTGCCGTCCGATTTTGCTCAGTTAATCTACGAACTCCCTATCGTTTTGATAATCGTGACCCGTTGAATGTCTATGCTGTTTATGCGACAGAAATCGATTGTCCCGAAGGCGAAACTCCTTTATCTTGGATGCTTCTGACTACAGAAGTTGTTGAGACTATTGAGATGGCTGTCACTATTCTTCGTTGGTACACCTACCGATGGCGGGTTGAAGAATTTCATAAAGTCCTTAAGTCTGGTTGTCAGAGTGAGCGTTATCGACTTGCCTCTGATGGAATGAAAACTCTTTTGGGTTTTTTAAGTGTCATTGCTGTTGAACTTTTACACGTTACTTATCTTCATCGTACCCAGCCCGATGCTCTCGCGATTGAAATTCTTAATCCTCTTCAACTTCAGGTGTTAAAAGCAGCCGCCTCTCAAAAACTTCCCCCTATTTTGACTGTTGCTTGGGCTGTCGAGTCTGTTGCTTTTCTTGGTGGTTATCTTGAACATCGTCGTAAAACTCCTCTCGGTATCCAAGTCCTTTGGCGCGGTTGGTTGAAGTTGCATGACCTTTGCCAAGGCTGGCAGCTTGCAATCCGCACTTAACGGGAAAAGTCAGATTGAATGTATGAGTTATTTTCTGGTAAATCGTCTTTTTTACCTCCATAAATCTGCTTTACCCCATTGGGTACATCCCGGATAAAGTAGTACATAGAATCTGGGGTAAAATGGAAAAAAACTGATGAGCGAAAAAAGTATGTTACCGATTCCCCCAGAAGAAAAAGCACTGTTAAAACAGCATCTCACCGAATCAGCCCGTATCCTGCGCAAATATACGGAACCAGAGAAACAGAAGGACTTTGGAAGCATCGAAGTAGAAGTCAGAACCCAGATGTTAGAAATTGTGGGGCCAACAATGGGGGAGTTTTTTTTTCAGAAGGGGGAAAAAAACGGTCTGGAAACAAGCGAAAAATCAAAACCCTAGTCGGAGAAGTGGAAATAAGCCAAAAACAAGCCAGAAAACTAAAGGTGTCGCCAAAAATCGTCTTAAGTCCAGGTTTAGAGAAATGCTGTCTAAGAGCCAGTGCGAAAACATCCTACCAACAAGCAGAAGAAGATATAGAGGAGTTGATGGGGATAAAAGTAGGACATAGCAGTTTACATCGCTTGGTAGAACGGACAGAACTGCCCTTAGCTCAAGCTCAGTCAGAGAGTGCGGGGGTCAGTATAGATGGGGGAAAGATTTGTCTGCGGGGCGAGGAGAAGGAAGGGGGACAGTGGCGAGATTATAAACTGGTGAGTCTTCATGGCAATGTCTGTGAAGCCTTTTTCCAAGACCCAGAGGGCTTAAAGAATTGGAGCAATGTTCAACCTTTGTCCCCAATAGTGACCTTTTTGGGAGATGGTCATCCCGCAATCTGGAATGCGGTAGAGAGTTTCGCCACTCAATCGTGGCTGATACGACGAGAGGTGTTGGATTGGTATCATCTCAAGGAGAATCTGTTCAAAGTGGGTGGCTCTCTCAAACGGCTAGAAGCAGTGGAGCATTTACTGTGGCGGGGTTTTGTGAACAAGGCAATAGATGCGTTTGATGGAGTCAAAAGCAAGAGGGCAAAGAATTTTCAAGCCTATTTGACGAAGCATTATCAGCGTATCCCTGATTACCAATACTATCAACAGCTTGGTATTGTGATTGGTTCTGGTGATGTGGAGTCTAAGATTAAACAGGTGGGAGCTAGGGTTAAATTGTCGGGAGCACGTTGGCATCTTCATAATGTTTCTCGTATTCTTCGGCTACGATGTGCTTATCTCAATCACTCTCCTCTTTTGAGTGTCAATGTATTATCTTAAGTGGGATGCACCCTACCCCATTCTCCTTGATAATCACCCATTTTTCGTCTTTTGGGTAATAACGAATATCCCAAGGTTTATAATCTTCAGTCTCAAAATTCCAGGATTCTATGGTTACTCTGTCTGAGGCTAAATTAACTCCATCCTGACGCAGCCGACTAGCTCCTCCGCCAGAAACAAGGTAATATTGATCATCGTAGCTAGAGCCAGTATTTTTGTTGTCTATAGCAATCATCTCATAAGGCATATTCCACCCTAACCCCAAAATACCTGTTGGGGCCTCTAAATTCCATGTGTCCACCAGGTTTTGGATATTACTCTGGTACATGATGGCAATTTTGACATCTAAATCACCCCTCCCTGGTAACGAGATCAACTCCAAGGGCAAATTTACATCGCCTCGAAAGAGATTGACGCTGTTGGAGATATTCCCAATTCCTCCCCCGTCCATCTGAAAGGTGCGAATAGCTGGTATATTGGCTAAATTGCTAGGAGTTTGCCCATTTGAGATTACTTGATTTGACATAAGACTCTCGGTTTGTGGAAATTGTTTAAGCCATATTGAGTGTTTACCAGCGACTCAATCTTGCAGAATTTGTGAATAAGTAAATTTATTGGAAATGATTATAACACAAGATGTTACAAATCTAAGCTTTTCCGTTTTTTTTAATTTGAGTGATCGCCTACCATCCCTAAACCAGAGCCGCCGTAATCGCTGTCGCATTCTATGGGGACTCATCATCTTAGTAATACCCGCCAACTCAGACGAATTTCTCACAATATGGTAAATCCCATTCCCACTCACAGGAGCGAGGGGCAATCTTGTTTCCATTTTTATTTGCTAAACTGGCAATGCTCACAACACCCACTTAACCACAATGTCCTCCACTAGCCCACAACAACAACTCCTACAAGCGATCGGCAATCTTAGTGATCAACAAATCCCAATTGTCCTGCAATTTATCTCCTCCCTAGAAACCGAAGTTAACAATTATCCAACCAAACCTCAAACAGTTTTAGAGAGAATGGGAGGATATCCAAAATTTTTACTAGAGGGGACAGGAAATTTGTCAGATAGAGATGTACGCAAAAAATTGATCGCTGACAAAATCCAAGCAAGACATCAAGCGAGACATCATGAATAACTATCCCCAGATTTTAATTGATACTGGAATTCTTGTTGCCTTCTATGACCGTAAAGATGAATATCATCAACAGTCTCTTAGTTTTTTTAGTAACTGTACCAGCCAACTCATCACAACCATTGCCTGCGTTACAGAAGTAATGTGGTTACTCGCTCCAAATACAAAAGTTCAAAATGAATTTCTATCTGCTTTATCGAAAAGAGCATTCCTATGTGAGCATTTGCTTCCCTCAGACTATCAAAGAATTCAAGAACTTAATAGTACTTACCAAGATCTGCCCGCAGATTTTACCGATTTATCACTCATTGCTATTTCTGAAAGATTAAACATCTCGGCGATCGCAACTTTAGACAAAGACTTCAATATTTATCGACGCTATCGCAAACAACCCTTTGATCGCTTATTCTTGTCATAGCTCGACAATCATTTTCTGATAGAGTGAGCGGCGATCGCTGGTTTGTGGGTGAGAGCGCGATCGCATCGCCTGTAGGTTGGATTGACGGAAGAAAACCCAACATCCTTTGGTTAATTTAATTAGCGCGATCGCCTAATCTAAACCAGATCCGCCAAAATATTAGTCACCTCCGATTGGCAAAGAAATCTTTCAATGCCTTGGAATAGGTACGACGAGTATTGGGCGATCGCATTAGATATAATCAACGAAAAATTTACAGTAAAAAATTATGTCTCTGGAGGTTCAGAAAAACTTCCTTCTTCTGATTCTAACTGAACTTTATCTTCCTTGATCGCTCGCATCCAAATAGCAATCATACCTGCAATCGGAATAGACAGAAAAACTCCCAACAATCCTGCCACTCTTTCACCGATAAACAGAGCTAAAAAGAGAACAATGGGATTTAATTCTAGGGCATTGCCCATAACTTTTGGGCGTATAATATTATCTTGAATCTGCTGAAGAATAATACAAGCAATGATTACTTTAACGGCGATCGCTAATCCCTGGGAACTAAAGACTAATAACGTCACGATCAAAACCCCTAGGGTTGCCCCAATTCCCGGAATCGCATCAAGAATACCCACAATCATAGCAAAAACTAAAGAATAGTTCACTCCTAACAGGGTAAAAATCAAGAAACTGGTGATAGACAAAAACAGCATTAATAGTAATTGTCCCCGTATAAATCCGAGAAAACTTTGTCGAAAGGTCTGGGCAAAGCGATCGCGGGAAGTAAGGGGAAGTAGCTTAAGGCAAGACTGCCAAAGTTTATCACCATCAATCAGCATATATAAACTAATTACTGCCCCAAAAATACCGGCAAAGACACTCGAAAAAATTCCCTGCACAATCCCTAAGCCAGAGGCTAAACCCGCCTGTAATTTGTCAATGACCTTGCCGATATCTAGCCGCTCAAGAAAATCCTGGTAGGGTAATAAATCTTGCTGTTTGAGTGCATCTTTGAGATGAGTGACTAAACCTTGTCCCTGATTAATCGCCTGTAGTCCAATGCCGGTTACTAACCCTAACAATAAGGCTAAGGCCACTATAAACGTAATGGCGATCGCTAATCCCCTCGGCATATAACGAGATAACCAAACCACTGGATAATTTAAGAGGGCGGCAAAAATAGCAGCCGTGGTAAATAAGGCGATCGTGCCATAAAAATAGTTAATAATTAGTATAGTGATCCAGCTACAGGCAAACAATAATAAATAGCGGGTTAATTGAGAATTACTCAAATAGTCCCAAATGTTTTCTGTCTCTACCTTTTGTTTATCCATGTACAGCCTAACGGTGAACTTTCTTTGTTCTATATCCTTGATTTTTGGCAAGATCTAGATTAGAACTTATTTTGCTCACTTTGCCATAGAGGCTTGTAATTTGTCAAAAGTCTTTAAATCTCTTAATCTGAGATGATTTTAGAGCGGTTGCCCAAATTGGTCAGGACTTGGCGACCAGGATTTAGATTTCATAGTGCCAGATTTGCTCTTCCCGCAAGATAAAACGGTGTAGGGGATTGCGCTGAATAAAACCTTGTTTTTCTAATTGACTGAGCGATCGCGTGATTGTGACCCTGGTGGTTCCTAAAATATCAGCTAAATCTTGATGGGTTAAGCGAAAATCAATGAGTTGGCCTTTTGAGGTTTCTGTCCCAAATTTCTTCCCTAGCCAATTAAATAGCTGGATGAGCATAGCTTCTACCGTCTTTTGGCTACGGATAATGGTTAATTCTTGCATCGGTTGAATATGGGAAAGGAGAATATGGGTCATATCTGCCCCTTTATTCCAGGAAATGAGAGCGGCTTTGACCTCAGTAACACATTCCAATTCGTAGGGATTAACCTTAGCAAAGCTTTTACTCACCGTGTCTCCGGGGCCCCAGACCCCCAACGTAATCATCGTGCCATCGTCTAGCCAGGTAAAACCTCGTACCATACCATACTGAATCTTCCAGAGACTATTAACTTTATACGGCAAGTTGGCACGCGAATCGAATGCCCACAATTGGTTTACGTTGGTTAATAGCATTGACCATTTTCTCCTTCGATAATTCAGCCCATCAGTCTCAATCGGACGACCTAACCCAGACAAGGTGCGATCGCTGATTGAGGAATCCTATATAATATACAGCAATTCTATCGAAAAGAAGTATTTGCTGGGATAGGGAAAAGTCTGGTATTGATGATGATCGCCTTTCTCTTGGGTTAAAACGAGCGGATTCACCAACGGAAGTTAAAAAAAAGCAAATATCCCCGTGGGGTTTTAAAGAAGGCGTTTATAGTAAAAGTTATTCTCGTCACTCAGGATTTCCATGGCCAAAACCTTACTTGAACAACTTCGGGAAGTCACCATTGTGGTAGCCGATACGGGCGATATTCAAGCCATTGAAACCTTTACGCCCAGGGATGCTACGACGAATCCCTCTTTAATTACGGCGGCGGCCCAGATGCCCCAATATCAGGAAATTGTTGATCAAACCCTGAAAAAAGCACGCACAGACCTCGGTAAACAGGCTTCGCTGTCGGAAGTCGTTACTTTGGCCTTTGATCGACTGGCGGTATCCTTTGGACTCAAAATTTTGGAAATTATTCCGGGTCGGGTTTCCACTGAGGTAGATGCCCGTTTGTCCTACGATACAGAGGCCACTATTGACAAGGCCCACTATCTGATTGCCCAATATGAGGCAGTCGGAATGTCCCGCGATCGCGTTTTAATTAAAATTGCTTCTACCTGGGAAGGTATTAAAGCCGCAGAAGTCTTGGAAAAGGAAGGTATTCACTGTAATTTAACCCTGCTCTTTGGACTTCATCAAGCGATCGCCTGTGCAGAAGCGGGAGTGACCTTAATTTCTCCCTTTGTGGGCCGAATTCTAGACTGGTATGTCAAGGAAACGGGGCAAGAGTACAGTCCTGAAGACGATCCGGGTGTGCAGTCTGTAACCAAAATCTATAATTACTACAAAAAGTTTGGTTATAAAACAGAAGTAATGGGAGCGAGTTTCCGCAATATTGGTGAAATTCAGGAATTAGCAGGCTGTGATCTCCTCACTATTTCTCCCAAATTATTGGATCAATTACGCTCGACGGAAGGAGATTTACCCCGCAAACTTGATCCGGCTCAGGTTAATCAAGACATTGCTAAAATCCCAATGGACAAAGCTATTTTTGAGGAAATGCACCAAAGCGATCGCATGGCCTCCGAGAAGTTAGCCGAAGGCATTGCCGGTTTTACCAAAGCCTTAGAAGCCTTGGAACATTTGCTAGAAGAACGACTGACCCGTCTTGAAGGTCTGGAAAGCATTACCCACGCTGCCGAAGAAATTTTCCATGCCTATGATTTGGATGGGGATGGCTTTATTACCCGTGAAGAATGGGCCGGAATGGATGCGGTTTTTGATGCGATCGACGATGATCACGATGGCAAAATTACGGTGGCAGAAATGGCGGCTGGTTTAGGAGCGGCTTTTCGATTAACAACGGTCGGTTAGTCTCCTACAGTCATTTTCTCTACTGCGTTACTCTGTCTTTGCTCCCCCTACGGAAGCCACTGTGTACACACAAGTTACAGAATCCCCCCTAGCCCCCCTTTGAAAGGGAGGAACCAGACAAATTAACGGTTGGAAGTCCCCCTTACCAAGGGGGATAAAACCTCAAAGCGTGTCTGTTTTCAAGATGTGTGTACACGACAGCTACGGAAGGGGGAATTTTTTTGAGAATTATCCCTGTCAACTGCCAGTTTTCGATGGAGGTGCTATTAAAGTGCGATCGCCGCCTTAACTCTCAGCAAACAGCGATCGCCAATTGTCTTAGGGCAATACGAAGATCGTTAATCGGTGATCGTACTATCCTCCTCGGTATTTTTACTTATTCTCTTTTGCGCGAACGATAAGTTACTATTACAAGCAACTTTGGTTAGTTGAGATAAATTCCATGCACTTACAACGGGTTCAAGTTCCCGATTTTCGGGTTTTAAAGGATATTGATATTAGCTTTGAGAAGGAGTTTTCTCCTCGTATTTTCCCCCTGGTTAGCTTAAATGGTGGCGGAAAAAGTACGTTATTGCAATTAATTTTTATTCTACTCCACTGTTCGGCTGATCCTGAAAAGCATGAATTTATTCGCAATTTATTGGCTCATTTTGATGTTCCTAAACACTCTGAGCAAAGGACTATAGCAAAGTTTGAGATTTGGGATGGTACAAAAGCTGTCAGTCTTGAATTCTTCGTTTGTCAGGGATTTTATTTAGGGGCATTGTTGTTTTTTGAAAAAAATTTAGAAGAAGAGGATATTAATGATAATTCCTTTACATTTCGGGACTGGTTGGAGATCAAACAGCAACAAACACCTATCCTTGATTATCCTGACAATCTTGACGAAGAAGAAACAGAAAAAAAATCGCAAAATATTCCTAGATTAGACCTTCCAACTAAATACTTTCTAAGTCGTCAATTTGTTCAGAATAAAATGCGAGAAGAAAAAAGATTTTCACAATCATTCGCTGAATATGACAAACAAATCAAAAAACTAATAAGTGAAAATAATTTAAAGCTTATTTATGATTATTGTGTTAGTGAAAATGGCTCAATATTATATCTTAATTTAATGTGTCGTATTGACTCAAGTGATCGAATTGATGATTTTTTAGCGGCAATATCTCAGAAAATATTTTTAGCCGCTCCCTCGACTCAAGTTTTCCTTTTTCTCAACCCTAACTATAGAAAACTTTTATTTAAACAGGATCAGAAAACCAAAAACTATTATTTTAGAATACAAGAAGCAAAATCTAAACTGGTTAATTTTTATCCCTATGATAATATTTCAATAGATGTTCTTATTGACTCTTTTAAACAAGCAAGAGATAAAGATTTTGAGGAGGCAATCGAAACACGCCACTATGGTAATCATTATCAAAACTTACTTGATGATTTTAATGAATTTCTAAGAGATAAAAAAATCAATCTAGACAAAGACTTATCAGGAGTTAATTTTAAAGCAGAAAGGAATGGTGAAATCATAGAACTATATCCTGAAGATTTAAGTCATGGGGAACTCAAAAGACTAAGTTTATATGTTTGGCTAAAACATAGTAATATTGAAAATGCGATTATTCTGTTCGATGAAATTGAAATTGCACTTCATCCTGATTGGCAATATCAAATTATTCGAGACTTGGAAGAATGGGGGCCAACTAATCAATATATTTTAGCGACCCATTCCTACGAACTTTGCCAAGCTTTAACCCCTGCTCATGTTAAAGAAATTGAACCCAAACTTTTGAATAACGTTAATCATTCGTAATGAGTTTTGATGCCCAACAACTTGAAGAACATTGTCAAACGATTCTGCAATCTCGTCGCATTAAAAATAAAATTGTCATCTTGTGTGAAGGTAGTTTTGCCCCCCTTCAAGGTCGGCGATCGCCTCAATCCTATGGACGAATGGAAGATTTTCCAGACGCAAACTTTTATAAAGCCTGTGTTCCGCAAAAACACAATCAATATTTACCTGAATTCTTTAATTGCGGCGATTGCTCAACAGTTATAGCAACCTACTTTAAACTGTTAGAACTACACGATCAAAACCCCAAAAACTCGTATCTAACACCCAAGAATTTATTCACTCTAGTTGATTTAGATATTCAAATCAGACCAATTTATGACTATTCTTTTTCGGACACAGAAAGCATTTTTGAAAATCTCTACTGTCAATTTAAAGTCAATGAAAAAAATGTAACCAGTCATCGTATTTGGACAACAGGTTTAATTCATAAAGAAGCCTATTTTTTAATACCAGAACTGCAAACAGAGTTATTTGATAAATTAGTAATTTTGGGCTGTGATAGTAAGGCAGAATATAAAAATAATCCGCTTTCTTTAGAAACGATCTATTGGGATATGATTAATTCTCTATCTCAAGATAAAGCAATCATAACTAATTTTAAAACTGTTCAAAACCGTCTAAAAAATCTTTCCTTTTTTGAAGCTAATGGGGAAGAGATAAGTCCTGAGCAATTACAAACTATTTTTCAAGAAAAATTTAAAAATGCTAAAGATGAGGAGCAAAAACAAAAAGTAATTTTGTCTTTATTAACAATTAAAAATGCAAAAACTGATTACTGGGAGAAAATTAAAAAACCCAAGAATTGGCCTTATAAGTCTGAACGCTTTCGAGAACAAATATTGCTTAAAATAGCTGATTTTTACTCTAAAAAAAGCCAAAATCCTCAATATCATATTCCCTACTTTCTGGAAACTGTTCAAGCGATCGCTGCTCAATCACAAAATGAATATTTAATTGCTCTAACTCAAAATTCTGACTGATGATCCGTGATTTGATTTATGTACCTTAATGCGCGTTAGCACAGACAACAAAGTTTATAAAAAGCGATCGCATTTTTGTCGTTTATGATTGGAAAAGCGATCGCCATCGCTGTGGGATATATCAACAAAGTGTAATGTGTCTTTAAAAAGATTGCAGTCAAGTGCAAATAGTCCTATAAAATAACTCATAACCTTTTATCGAAAAGTACATTGATAAAGTTCGAGTTCATACTAGATGGACCACCAGTATCACAACAGGCTCGTCGGCGAGATCGTCTTCGGGCTTGGAAAGTGACGGTTCGGCAAGAAGCTGAAAAATACTGGTTGTCAGAGCAAAAAGCAACTACCGGTTTTGTCATGCTGCAAGTAACCTATTTCTATGATGCCATAGCCATAGATGTGGATAATATCGTCAAGCCGATTCAGGATGCCATAATCGGATTAGCCTATGTTGATGATGACCAAATAACTGATGTTCTTGTCAGAAAGCGGAATTTATCGAGTAACTTTAGAATAGAAAATATGACCTCCACTCTAGCAGAAGGTTTTTCTCGTGGAAACGAATTTCTGCATATTGTCGTAACTGATGCTCCTGATCAAGAGGTACTTATCTGATGGCAACCCCAACTGTAAATTTAGAAAGAGAAAAAGTACTGCAACTAGCAGCAGAATATCGTAAAGAAGGGTACGAAGTTTTTTTTCGTCCTAGTTCTGATGACCTACCTGATTTTCTTAAGGGTTATCGCCCTGATTTAGTGTTAAAAAGAGGAAATGAATCCGTCATTGTTGAGGTTAGATCACGTTTTTCACTGAATTCTCCTTCTACACAATATTTGCGTTATTTGGCTCAAGTAGTGGAAGAGCATTCTGACTGGCGATTTGAGTTGGTAATGACAAACTCAGAGGATATTATCGATTCTCCAAATATTGAAGGTTCTCTTCAGCAGTCTGAAATAGAAACAAGATTACAGGCAGCAAGGCAACTTGTAAGTCAATATCCTGAATCAGCTATTCTTTATTCTTGGTCTTTAGTTGAAGCAACATTAAGGCTTGTTGCAGACCATGAGGGATTAAATTTACAAAGATTTGAGCCGCTTTATTTAATGAAGCAACTCGTAACTGAAGGTCTAATTTCTCGATCTCAATATCAGCTACTTAAAAATGCATATTCGTTGCGTAGTAACATTGCTCATGGTTTCAAAATCACCCAATTATCACAAGAATCTGTATATGAACTAATTGATATAACGGAGCATTTATTAGAAACCTTGAATACCAGTACTATGAAAGATTAACTCGTAAGTGGATTTGGTAACAGATGGTCTAAAATTTTACGGAGGGCGATCGCGTTTTTGTCGTTTATGATTGGAAAAGCGATCGCCTACTATTTTAGATAACTTTCTTCGTCTAAGCAGAAGAGTAGCAAAAGTCATTCCACAAATCAAAGCTATTTTAAAGTAGAACCCTGATTACACCATCTTCTATCAATTGGAGATCGCAGCCCTGAACCTTTTTAACTCTCCCATTGTCTATACTCAAGCATCTACGGATGAGGTAAATCGGTGCTAGGGTCAAATTCCAAGACACTGACTGATCAACAGTTAGTCATTCAGAGTCAACAAGGTGATGCAACAGCCTTTCGTCATCTCTACCAGAGCTATCAAAGTAAGGTACGCTCAACCCTTTATCAACTTTGTGGCAACCAAAACCTAGATGATTTGGTGCAAGAAGTTTTTTTGCGGGTTTGGAAAGGCTTACCCAGATTACGACAAACTAACTATTTTTCTACCTGGCTCTATCGCATTACTTGGAATGTGGCCAATGATGAACGACGACAATTTGCGAAACAAGCGATGACTCAAGGTGGCGATCTCGCAGAGTTAGAAACCCGTTTATCTCGCCATCAAGACAGTCCTAGTTTGATGGAAATGCACTACCAAGATCTGGTAAGACGGGGTTTGCAGTCCTTGAGCTTTGAACATCGAACCGTTTTAGTTCTCCACGATCTCGAAGATTTACCTCAAAAAGAAGTTGCCGAGATTCTCAAATTACCGACGGGAACTGTTAAATCTCGTCTTTTTTACGCTCGCCAAGCAATCCGCACCTTTTTGCACGAACAAGGAGTTGATGATGCATCCTGACCCCGACCATAATTTAATTCGTTTTCTGAAAAAACACCAACCCTCACCACCACCGGCTTCTTCCCATTGTGAGGAGAGGTTAATGCTATTGATTCGGCAATCTCGCCCCACAACTAATCCAATGACCCGATTTTGGCTAATTCCAACGGCGCTCGCGGCCAGTCTATTTCTGTTATGGAGTAGTCAGCAAAAAGCCTTCCAACCTGTGGCCGTCAATGATGCGAGTCATCGTGTCAATCAGTTAAATAGTGAAGTAGAACTAGAAGCTTTTTTAGTGAATAATTGGCAGAACCTAGGAGTAGAAACTTCTGAGGCGAATAGTCGCTACAGTGTTGGTGCGACCAATGACTGGCAGTTGTTAACCAATCCTGATAGCAACCACCGAGAATAATCGAGCTATCAATGAACCTTTTTAGAGCGAGTTTTGTCTAAAGGAGTGATCTCAATAATTGAGTTTTCAGTTTTGTTTCTCACTCTATTTTGTAGAGGTTTTTACCATGCAATTCTATTCTGTTTCCTTACTAACAATGCTATTAACGGTGAGTTTAGGGACAAGCTTTTGTGTTGCTAATCCTGTATTGGCTGAAGGTCAATACCTTGCGCCAACCTTACTAGTTCAAAATCGATCTGCTAAACTTGTCGATGGCCCTAATCGCCTGATGGAACAATTAAATCTTTCGAGTCAACAAAAGCAAGATCTATCGACGATTCGACAAAAATATCAAGGACAAATGAAGCAACTCCATGAACAGTTACGCACTAATCAGGAGGCATTGCGTACAATGATGAGTGGAACGGCCTCGGAAGAAAGTATTCGGACTAAACATACGGAGATCGTACAGTTAAGGCAGCAACTCGAAAATTTGGGCTTTGAAAGTATGTTAGAGAGTCGCGCTGTTCTAACTCCCGACCAACGTCAACAATTTGCCCAATTGATGGAAAAACAACGGGGAAAAATGAGATCTAAAATGGGAAATCCAGGGGACAGACCTCCGGCTTTTTAGATTTTGATGACGATCGCCTGTCCCGATTCAGAATTGCAGATTTTTGTTAATTATTAATACGGCTGAGAAAGGCTTTAAGGCGATCGCTTTGGGGATTAGTAAACACCTCATCGGGGTCGCCAGCTTCTTCGACAATGCCTTGATTGAAAAAGAGCACTTTATTGGAAACTTCCCTGGCAAACTGCATTTCGTGGGTGACAACGGCCATGGTCATCCCTTCTTCTGCCAATTGCTTCATAACCCCCAATACTTCTCCCACTAATTCCGGATCTAAAGCACTGGTGGGTTCATCAAACAATAAGACTTCCGGCTTCATGCAAAGACCACGAGCGATCGCCACCCGTTGTTTTTGACCACCAGACAGTTGATCGGGATAATTATGGGCTTTACTGCCTAGACCCACTTTTTCGAGATACATTAAAGCGCGTTCCTTAGCCTCCGTCATCGAGAGTTGTAACACTTTCTGGGGAGCTAACATTAAGTTTTGTAAAACGGTGAGATGGGGAAATAAATTAAAATGTTGAAAAACCATTCCCACCCGCACCCGTAATTGTCGCAGTTCTTTTTGACTGACATGGGCATGGGACAGATCCACTCCCGCCACCATCAATTTTCCCCCACTAATGGCCTCCAGCCGGTTTAAACAGCGCAGAAACGTACTTTTTCCGCAGCCCGATGGGCCAATAATTGAAATCACATCACCTGAATACATTTCCCCTGTTACGCCTTTCAGGACTTGTAGCGTCCCAAAATTTTTCTGAAGGTGTTCACAGGAGACAATCGGGGCAGTTGTTTCCATGGCGATCGCTCTTGGTTAAATCTAATCGTTTTAATCTTAATAAATATTAATGTATCGGAATCTTTTCGAGTTAATTGTATTCTCAATTACATTTATCCCTGACTTTAGCCCTAATACTGAAAGGTCAGTCTCGGTTACGGTTTCCCAGAAAACTTCAGTCTTGCTGGGTGTGATGAGGAGAAAACAAACAAATGAATCGATTTAACCCCTTTGGTAATCTGTTTGGCCGATGGCGACATCTGGTATATTCTCTGCTGGGATTACTCCTTGTTCTTGGTTTACAAGTGATTCCGGCCACGTCCCAGACAGCTGATACAGGTAAGCCCTTTGTAGTTGCCACCGAACCTACCTTTCCCCCCTTTGAGATGAATGATGAAAGCACGGGGACATTAACCGGTTTTGATATTGATTTGTTACAGGCAATTGGCAAGGAAGCTGGTTTAAATATTCAAATTGAAAGTTTGCCCTTTGATGGCATTATCCCTGCCCTACAAGCAGGCACTATTGATGGAGCCATTAGTGGTATTACGATTACCGCAGAACGGGCCCAATCTGTGGCTTTTTCCAGTCCCTATTTTAAAGCGGGTTTGGCGATCGCTGTTAAAGAGAACAATACGACGATCCAAAATGCCGAGGCGTTAAAAAATAAAAAAATTGCCGTTCAGATCGGGACAACTGGTGCAATGGAAGCGGCAAAAATACCCGGTGCAAAAATTAGTAGTTTTGATTCAGCGGCCCTAGCTCTTCAGGAATTAGTCAACGGGAAAGTCGATGCAGTGGTTAATGATGGCCCGGTTACTCGTTATGCCATTAAGACAGCCGGACTAAAGGGGGTGAAGGTCGTTGCCGATATTGGGACAGAGGAATTTTACGGCATTGCCATGCCCCAGGCGAAAGGCAATCAACTGAATACCAAGCAGTCCTTAGTCAACTTTGGTTTGTTTAAGGTGATTGAATCGGGAACCTATAACGCCATTTATGACAAGTGGTTTGCGGCAACTCCCAATCCCTTACCCATGGTGGCTCCAGCGATCGTGGATAAAGTCAACACCTTGGCCACTCAAACGGTACAGAAAGAATCCTTTTTTATTCTCCTTTTCCGTAATCTGATTCGGGGTTCTGGTATTACCGTTGTTCTCACCATTTTTGCAGTTTTCTTTGGTTTGGTTGGCGGTACACTAGTGGCGATCGCCTTAATTTCACCGATAGGAATTGTGCGCTGGATCTTCCGCATCTATGTGGAATTCTTTCGGGGAACGCCCATGCTGGTGCAACTATTCATCATCTATTTTGGTTTGCCTGGACTGTTTCAGGAAATCGGTTTAGAGTGGAGTTTAGATCGTTTTCCAGCGGCTATTATTGCCCTGAGTTTAAATGTCGCTGCCTATTTAGCAGAGATTATTCGGGGTGGTATTCAATCAATTGATCCTGGTCAATGGGAAGCCTGTCAGTCCTTGGGTATGTCACCTTTTCAAACCATGAAGGAAGTCATTTTTCCCCAAGCCTTTCGTCGCATTTTGCCCCCTTTAGGCAATGAGTTTATTACCCTGATTAAAGATACCAGTTTAACCGCCGTTATTGGTTTTACGGAACTCTTCCGAGAAGGTCAATTAGTGGTTGCCACTACCTACAAAGCTTTTGAAGTGTATATTGCAGTGGCGTTTGTCTATCTGATTTTAACGACCCTATCCTCAATCGCGTTTAAATGGCTAGAAATCCATCTTGATCCAGTGGGTAGAGCCAAAAAGCAAGCGGCCTAATGTTGTTTAACGTTTTTTAAATTTGTGTGTGAGATGATCATGTTTAAATTCTTCAAAACTGCTAACTTTTTCTTGCCTAGTTTTAGTTTAGCGATCGCTGGATTAAACCTGATTGCTATTGCCCCGATTCAAGCCGAAGAAATAGTATCACCGTCCCTTAATTTGTCTTTACTCCAACGTCGTGCCCTACAACTCAAAACCTTTCAAGATGGGAACCTAAACCCTGGCTCGGAAAATATGCCCAGGGTAGCAGACCTAGATCGCGGTAGCCTCAATCAAGTCACCAATGTTTCAGAATTGCGGGATATTCAACCGACCGATTGGGCCTATGAAGCTCTCAAAAGTTTGGTGGAACGCTATGGCTGTATTGTGGGTTATCCTGATCGCACCTTTAGAGGCGATGCCGAAGGCACACTTCGTGACCGCGCCCTCACTCGTTGGGAATTTGCGGCAGGTTTAAATGCTTGTTTAAATACCATTGAGAGATTGTTACAGGAAAATGTGGCGGTATTGCGGGAAGATCTAGACAAACTTAAACAATTATCCCAACAATTTGAGCAAGAACTCGCGTCAATGGGAGCGAGAGTCGATAATCTAGAATCTCGTACTGCCTATCTAGAGGATCATCAATTTTCCACGACAACCAAATTAAGCGGTGACGTAATTCTGGCCTATTCTGGCGTTTGGGGATCGGAACAAGCCAGTGGCCCGCCCAACCAACCCATTAACAATGGCCAAATTACCGCCAATTATCGTTCCCGCATCAATTTTGATACTAGTTTTAATGGTAGTGATAATCTACTGGTACGTTTTCAAACCGGCAACTTTCTCTACGGTAGAGGGGGCAGTAATCTTACCGATTTTAACTTTACCGCCGTAGGGGAGCCTAATCGTACCAGACTTGATAAGCTCCAGTACCGTTTTCCCGTTGGTGAGGATTTGAATGTCTGGATTAGTGGGGCGAAAATTACCCTGGATGATTTAGCTGATCCCCTCGCTCCTTTTACCAATTCCTTTACCGATGGTGCTGTCTCCTTTTATGGATCGATCGCCCCGATTTATTTACCGAACGACAATAATGGGCCTGGTTTAGGGGCAGCCTACAATTTTACCAAGGATCTGAGTTTGGCGGCTTTTTATTCGGCTGGTAATGGTTCGCTAACCGAGTCGAGCAATGGTTTATTTAATGGTCAGTTTGGGGCCGGTGCGCAGTTAACCTATCTGCCAGAACCGGATACAGGAGTGGGGATTGCCTATCTGCATCAATATATTCCCCAGGGTCAGTATGATCAGTTTTCGGTGCTAGGATTCACCGGACTAAGCAATACTGACGATCCGTTTAATGGTAATGCTAGTACTTCAGACAATATTGCGTTGCTCTGGACTTGGCGACTGGCCCAAAGTTTTAGTCTCGAAGGTTGGGGAATGTACACTACGGCTAATGCGGTGGGCGGCGATCGCAATGGAGACACGGCGGATATTTGGAACTGGAAAGTCAGTTTTGCGTTTCCTGATTTGTTTAAGGAGGGAAATGTGGGGGTAATTTCCGTCGGACAACCACCCTATGCAGCCACGTTAACTAACAATAATCAGATTCCCGATGCTACGCCTGCTACGAGCAATCCTCCCTGGTTTGTGGAGACATTTTATCTCTATAAAGTCAACGATAATATTTCTTTAACGCCGAGTGTTTGGGTTGGTATTAATCCGGCTAATGGTCGCGATCCGCTTTGGGTTGGGGCAATTAGAACCAGCTTTAAGTTCTAGTCAATGGGGTGGCGATCCTGTTTTAACCCAAATTCCGTACTTGGCAACAAGAATTTTAACTAATACGAACAAGTCTAGATTAGCAGAAGTGATTTCCCACAAAGGTTTCAGGAATCACAATCTGCTGATCAACAAAAGTACGCCTCTTTATGCAGTGCAAAGGCACTGATAAACGCACTACTATAGTCTTTCCTTCTCCGTCTATATCTAGTGTTATGATGGCTAATGATGCCTGCATATAGCGTGTAAATTTTAAATTATTTATTTTCTTCTAATTGGTACGGAATATGGGATATAAAGTCGTCCTCCGCTATCGCTAAAGGACGAGGTTTCTACCCATTTTTCTGATGATGAGGAAAACCCTGACTAGCTCTCGAATGCCCCTTGTATATAGTCTTGTAAACAAAAATAATTTCCTGCCCATTTCACCTGTCGCCCTAACTCAATGAGAGGAATATTTTCGTCAAGAGAAAGCGAAGCGGGAAGTTTTTGAGCATGAACAAGGGCCACATCAAAACGACAGGGAAGGTTTGCTAACTGGGGAGAGTAAGCCAGGAAAAGTTGGGCCGTTTGGATAATTTTATTTTGTTTGGCAATATTGACCGCTAAGGCTCCCCCCTGATCCCAATTCCCAGCACTACGAGTCTTGACTTCGATAAAGACTAATAGTTTTTCTGGCGATCGCCCAATTAAATCAATTTCTCCCCAACGCGATCGCCAACGTTGATGAAGAATGCTCCAACCTTGCTGTTTTAGCCACTGGGCCACAAAGTCTTCACCGCATTGGCCCAAACGACTGGTCATGGCTTAAGTAACCTCAGGATTAGAAGCAATCAACTGGCTAGATTAATCCGCAAAAACGTAGCGATATAACTCACTAGCATCCGGTTCAGGGCTACTTTCGGCAAACTCAAGGGCATCGTCAATAACCGCCTGAATTTTCCGATCAATCGCCTTCAGTTCTTCGGCACTGGCTAAATGATGTTCCAGTAAATAGGCCGCAAACTTTTGGATCGGATCCCGTGCGCCCCAGAATTGTTTCTCATCCGGCGATCGCAACTCATCGGGATCGGCCAAGGAATGACCGCGAAAACGATAGGTTAACGCTTCAATTAAAGTGGGCCCTTCCCCTGCCCTGGCACGAGCCACAGCTTCTTCCGCCACCGCATGAACTGCCACTACATCCATGCCATCCACTTCTACCCCAGGCAGATTAAAGACACTAGCCTTCTTATAAATTTCAGGTTGGGAAGTTGCTCGATCATGGGCCATCCCGATCGCCCACTTATTATTTTCCACTACAAACAAAATCGGTAATTTCCAAAGAGCCGCCATATTGAGACACTCAAAAAACTGGCCATTGTTAGTCGTACCATCACCAAAGAAACAAGCCGCCACATAGTCCGCCGAAGCATCTTTCATCACTTCCCGACGATATTTACTTTGAAAGGCTGCCCCCAGGGCTACGGGAATCCCTTCCCCAATAAAAGCAAAACCACCGAGGAGTTTATGGGGAGCAGAAAAAAGGTGCATCGAACCACCCCGTCCTTTACTACAGCCCGTTGCCTTACCAAATAACTCGGCCATTACCTCTCTTGCCGGAACGCCAGCACTGAGGGCGTGGACGTGATCTCGGTAAGTACTACACACATAGTCATGGCCTGGACGCATTGCCTTAACGATTCCTGAAGAAACCGCTTCCTGACCGTTATAAAGATGGACAAAACCAAACATTTTGCCACGATAGTACATCTCCGCACATTTGTCCTCAAATAAACGCCCTAAAACCATATCTTCATAGAGGAGTAAACCTCTTTCTGGACTCAGGGAAACCGTTGCAGTATTAAATTCGGGTAAGATACGTTCAGCAACCATGATGAAATCGGTAAGTCTGTCAGACAAAAATGAAGGATAGGGAGCCGTATTAATTTGAATTATTGGGTAATCAAACTGAGCCAGCTTAGAATAGATTTTAGGCTATCTCGTCAAGATTTTTTACGGGGTCTTAATCCTTGGGTTAGAATTTTGCCTAAAGTGGAGCCATATTTAAGACAATGCCAGGTTGTTAATTGACGTTCTAGTTTAAATTAATAACTCATTCAGGTATAGACAGGTCAGGATAAGTTACTTTATTCTAATAACCTCGTGTCATGTTTTTACGAACCTCCTTTGAGGCAGCCCGCCGTGCGAATCCCTCTCGACTATTATAGAGTTCTTGGCATTCCCTTACAGATTGCTGAAGATCAAATTAGCCAAGCCTATCAAGATCGGCTAATCCAATTGCCTCGTCGAGAATATAGTGAAGCGGCGATTACTTCCCGTAACCAATTGTTACAAGATGCCTATCGTGTTTTAGGAGATGCTAATCAGCGTCAAGCCTATGTCCAACGCTGGTGGGGACTATCAGAAGCTAATGACCTGGCTTCCCAGTCCGGGGATTTAGAGACAATAAACGTGGAAGAGAATACGGAGGCAGAAGAACAGGAGACAATCGGCCCTCTATTAGCTGAATCCCTAACGGTATCGGTTGCCGATGAACTGGGGGATCAAAATCCCAGCCTAGAGATTCCGCCGGAACAACTGGTCGGAGCCTTGCTAATTTTGCAAGAGTTGGGAGAATATGAACTGGTTTTACAATTTGCTGAATCTGCCTTATATCAAGCCATTGATCCTCTCATTCTGCTAGAAACCCGTGCTGATTTAGTTCTCACTGCGGCTTTGTCCTATCTAGAACTGAGTAGGGAACAGTGGCAGATGGAAAACTACGAGGAATCCGCTAATCGGGGCATTAAGGGTTTGGCTTGGTTACAGCAGGAGGATTTGTTTCCGACAGTACAAACAGAAATTCGTAATGAACTGTTTAAATTACGACCCTATCGCATCCTAGAGTTATTAACCCTGGAGGATATCGATAGTCTAGAACGTCAGAAGGGTCTGCAATTGCTTAGGGATATGATCCATGATCGTTTTGGTATTGAAGGGAAGGGCAATGATCGATCTGGGTTAGGAGTTGATGACTTTTTACAATTTATCCAACAGCTTAGAAGCTATTTGACCGTTGAAGAACAGGAACATTTATTTTTAAGTGAGGTTGACCGTCCCTCCGTAGTGGCGAGTTATTTGGCCGTTTATGCCCTCCTGGCTAAGGCGATCGCCGTTAAACAACCGGCCAGTTTAGGACAATGTAGGACATTACTTGTTCAGATGAAGAATCGTCAAGATGTGGCCCTCGAAGCAGCAATTTGTGCTTTATTATTAGGACAGACAGAGGAAGCACTCTCTGCCCTCACGCAAAGTCGAGATCAAAAAGCGATCGCGTTTATCCAAGAACAATCCCAAGGTTCACCGGACTTACTCCCCGGACTCTGCACATACACTGAGCATTGGTTACAAAACGAGATTTTTCCCTGTTTTCGGGATCTGTCTGAGCAAACAGTTTCCCTAGATGACTATTTTGCTAATACCGATGTTCAGTCCTACCTAGAGACGCTCTACTCCGACGTTTCTATCCCTGTTGCTGCCGTGTCATCCGCCACCGATCAGGAAAATACTATGGCTAGAAATTTAGCAAAACATCAGGATGACATCCCCTCTTCACATCCCGCTAGGAGACGCAGGGGGATGAATAGTCGTTCCCAGTCGTTACATCAATCTTCCCGCTCTAACTCAGGGGGAACGGCCACCTTGACAGCCCCAGGAATGGAGAAGTGGGAAAACAATCAGCGACCTCAAGCTTTTGTAGAGAATGTCACAAACTTTTTTGAAGGACAGTCAGATGCCGATTCTAATTATGCCTTGCCAGTATCGGCAGATAAACCCTTCTCCAAACGGCGCAAGCGACGACGCATTACGGTTAATCCGGTTCGTTTGAGTTTAGTCTTGTTGACGGCGATCGCCTGTTTAGGGGGTGGGATTTTTCTCTGGAAGCATATGGGTTCTCCTTTAGCTGCCCTGGAAGCAGAGCAACTAGATATTCAACTAGCCCAATCTCCCATTGAAATTCCCGATCTAAAAGCGGCTGGTTTCATGGAAGTTCCCCTGGGGCCCCTGACCACAGCTTCCGCACAACAACTCATCGAATTATGGGTTAATAGCAAGGCCGCTGCCTTTGGGCCAAAACATGACGTTAATCGCCTTTCTGGTATCCTAACGGGAGTGTTACTCCAGCAGTGGCAAAATCGAGCCAATCTGGAAAAAAGGCAAAATAGTTATCGACAATACCAGCATAAAGTGGAAGTGATCGAGGTCAAAACGAATCCCGTTAATCCGAATCAGGCTACGATTGTCGCAAAGGTTAAGGAAGCAACGGAATATTTTTCAGCCAGCAATCCGGCAAAACCTCGAAAAACGGAAAGTGATAGTTTAACGGTTCGCTATGAGGTAATTCGGCAAGAGGAGGGCTGGCGAATTCAAGGGGCAAAAGTTCTCCCCAATTAATCACTTTATTAATCACTTTTTTGACGCTTTTTCTATTGCATGGAACTGAAAAATCGATTGCCAAACCCATCTAATCTGCCAAACAATCTACAAAAGTTAATTGCCCTGTTTGAACAACTCCTGGGTAAAGATTGTGTGGTGCGTCGCAAAGATGAACTATTGACCTACGAATGTGATGGTCTAACGAGTTATCGTCAACGTCCTGCCTTAGTCGTCTTACCTCGTACCACGGAGCAGGTCGCGGCGGTAGTAAAACTTTGTCATGATTATCAAATTCCCTGGGTGGCTAGGGGAGCCGGAACCGGACTATCGGGGGGAGCCTTACCCTTAGAAAATGGGGTTTTGATTGTCATGACCCGTATGAATCAGATTTTGTCGGTTGATCTGGAAAATCAGCGTGTGATCGTTCAACCAGGGGTAATTAATAATTGGGTGACGCAAGCCGTTAGTGGAGCCGGATTTTATTATGCTCCCGATCCTTCTAGTCAAATTGTTTGCTCGATTGGGGGCAATATTGCGGAAAATTCGGGTGGGGTTCATTGTCTCAAATATGGAGCCACAACGAATCATGTTATCGGGTTGAAACTGGTGATTCCCGATGGCTCGGTAGTGGAGGTGGGCGGTTATTTGCCGGAAATGCCGGGTTATGATTTAACGGGCTTATTTGTTGGCTCGGAAGGCACCCTGGGTATTGCAACAGAAATCACGCTCAAGGTGCTTAAGGTTCCTGGGGCGATTTGTGTTCTCGTGGCGGACTTTGCCAGCATGGATGCGGCGGCTCAATCGGTTGCCGACATTATTGCCACTGGTATTATTCCGGCGGGTATGGAAATTATGGACAATCTTAGTATTAATGCGGTGGAAGATGTGGTGGCGACTGGCTGTTATCCCAGGGATGCGGCGGCGATTTTATTGGTGGAATTAGATGGTTTAGTGGCAGAAGTTGAAGCTAATCAAGAACGGGTCGCGGCGATTTGTCGGCAAAATGGAGCCAGAGACATTACGGCTGCCTACGACCTAGAAACTCGTTTAAAACTCTGGAAGGGAAGAAAAGCTGCTTTTGCGGCGGCGGGAAAAATGAGTCCCAGTTATTTTGTCCAGGATGGCGTGGTTCCTCGTGCTCAGTTGGTACAAATCCTACAGGATATTAATGATCTCGGTGATCGCTTTGGTTTTAAAATTGCCAATGTTTTCCATGCCGGAGATGGTAATTTACATCCCTTGATTCTTTACGATCAGGCGGTGCCAGGAGCTTGGGAAAAAGTAGAAGAATTAGGCGGAGAAATCCTCAAGCGTTGTGTAGAATTGGGGGGCAGTCTGTCGGGAGAACATGGGATTGGCATGGATAAAAATAACTTTATGCCGGCCATGTTCAACGAAGTGGACTTAGAAACGATGCAATGGATCAGAGATTGTTTTAATCCTGACGGTTTGGCCAATCCAGGGAAATTGTTTCCGACCCCCCGTTCCTGCGGTGAAGTGGCCAATGCCATTAACTTAAACAGCGAATCGCTTCCAGCAAACCCCTTGCTTTATTAATCGTCTCTTCATACTCTTTTTCGGGATCGGAATCTGCCACCAGTCCAGCCCCCGCTTGTACGGAAACGAGATGTTGTTGATTGCCCTGGGGTCTGACCACCATGGTACGAATAGCGATCGCCGTATTTAATTGCCCTTCAAAGTCATAGTACCCATAAACGCCTGAGTAAGGGCCACGACGTTCCGGTTCCAACTCATGAATAATTTCCATGGCCCGAATTTTGGGAGCACCACTCACCGTTCCAGCCGGAAAACAAGCTTGTAGTAAATCCCAGGCTGTTTTATCCGCAGCCAATTCTCCAATCACATTACTAACAATGTGCATGACGTGGGAATAGCGTTCAATGACCATCAATTCATCGACACGCACTGAACCTTGGACACAGACTCGACCCAGATCATTCCGGCCCAAGTCCACTAACATAATATGTTCGGCAATTTCCTTGGGATCTGCCAATAATTCTTCTGCCAAATGGTGATCTTCCTGGGGCGTTTGACCACGACGACGAGTGCCGGCGATCGGACGAACGGTAGCTTGCAGTTTGCCATTTTCTTGACGCTCGGCCTTAACCATTACTTCAGGACTGGAACCAATAATCTGCCAATGGCCAAAATTAAAGTAGGCCATGTAAGGGGAGGGATTAATTAAACGCAGCGATCGGTAAAGATTAAACGGTGCGTCACTGTAGGTAGTGGAGAGGCGTTGGGAGAGAACAACCTGAAAAATATCCCCGGCTCTAATATGCTCCTTCGCTTGGCGAACATTTTCACAAAACTTGGTTTTCCCCACATTACTGTCGTAGGGAACGGGTTGACTCTCAGATAAGGGACGAGGATGAAGTTCTAGGGAGGTTGCCTCTGGTGGTAAGGGTAATTGTAGTTTTAATACCAATTTAGTTACGCGATCGCAGGCCTGTTGATAGGCCTCCTGGAGATCCACCTTTTCATCCCGTAAATCTGCATAGGCGATCGCCCAAATTTTGCGTTTAACCTGATCAAAAATAATTAAATTATCCGCCTGCATCCAAACCCCATCCGGCAAATCCTGAGCAGTGGCAGGATAAATAGGAACACGGGGTTCCATCCATTGAATTAACTCATAACCCCAAAACCCAAATAATCCACCAATGCCGGGGGGTAATTGGGGCAAGGTAACGGGATGGATCGAGGCTAAACAAGCGGACAAAACTTCTAAGGGATTCCCCTCAAACCTTTCTTGACGACCATCTCGATGGGTTTGTATCGTGCTTGTGCTACGCGATTCTAAAATCCACATCGGATCACAGCCCAGAAAACTGTAACGACCGAGTTGCTCACCACCATCTACCGATTCCAGTAAAAAATTGTAGGGTTGTCCCGCACAGACCTTATACCAAGCTGAAACAGGTGTTTCAAGATCGGCGACCCATTCCTGATAAACAGGAATAAAATTACCCTGTCGCGCTAAAGCTAAAAACTGGGAAAACTCAGGGAAAATCATTGGTTTCGCGGATGAGAGTCGAGAAATGGGCAAATGAATGAATAGTGATGAGTCAATAGCGATTAGTTCATTATCCCTAAGTCATGAAAGAAACTATTATTCAATTATTGAAAATTAAACAGCTAGAGTCAAACATCCCTTTTCTTTAAATGTTCTAATTAACTATTCCCCACTCACTATTCACCCTTTACCCAGGCAGAATTAAGCACTATAGGGAGTTTGTCCTGAGAATTTTAAAGTAACAGGTTCAGGATTTTTCCCAATACTTCTGTCCTTCTTGCCATTGAATTCACGACCGGCATTTACTTTTTCAGGGAAAACACCATCGGCAGGGTGCAGATATTGGACTTCTCCACTGGGGTAAACACGGTAGATTTTATAGTCTTCAATTTTGGGCTTGAATTTTGTCCGTAGTTGGGTTCCTAAAGCCAGACACTGCTCTTTACGAGCTAGATAAAGGAGATTTTCTCCTTCATTCATGATGGCCGCGCCCCCAGTGGGCATTTCAAACACCTGTTCTGTGGAACTAGTCCAGGTGATAGCATATTTTTCTTCCCGGTCAGCTTTGGAGAGTAAACCGCCGGTGCTGCCACCGAATTTAGGAGGTTGTCCAGAAAGCTCTGTCATAGGATGATAATTTTGATTACAAAGGTATTTTAGGGAATCCTATCATTGAGACTCCTCTCTGAGGTGAGTTTGTCAAGAAGTGTAACAAAATTTGACGTAATCAATCTCCAATTCTAGATCTATTACCTGAAAAATAATACATAAGAGCTTTAATCGCAACAGGCGAGATGCCGATGGACAGGATTATTTTTTTGATTGGCATGAGACTTTTCGCTAAAGTAATCGTCAGGGGGATGAAGTTTAATTAACGGTTTTATCTCATCATTACTTGTCAAAGTATTTTAAGTACTCAAGTATTAAATCGGAGCTAGATCTAAATACCTCATAACGCAATGAGTCAGGTTGCCCTAATCGTCGATATTACGCACTATCAAGTTCTTCCCGCTCTTCCGATTGTATCTGGTGATCTTAGCGATGTTAAAGAAATTTCTAAACTGTTAAGCACCTATGGTAATTTTCAAGTCAGGTACTTACCCAGAAAAGTACAATCCCAGGGTTCGTCCCTCAAAGTAGTGCAAAAAGAACTAGAAGATTTGATTCGGGCATTGCTATATCCCAAAACGGCTCATATCCCTAGCATGGCTTTGCTTTACGGGTCATTGCCTACAGCGTCATCAGAGCCGATCGGAAATTTTTCTCGCTACCAGTGATGCCCATCCTGCCCAAGGGCGTTGGGGAATTAGTTTGTCCTGGTTACAGCATCTTTTGCAATTGAGTCCGATTCAAAACCTGATTGTTTGGTTAGATTGTTGCTATAGTGAACCTTTAAATTTTACTTTCTCCGAGCTAACTCCTAAAATTGGCAAAAGTTATTCTCTCATTGTCACTAATCGGCGTTTTCAGATGATGCCCCAGGGCATTAATCTTGATCCCAGTGCTTTGAAAGTGGCTCTTTTGCAAGATTTAAATCCTTCCTCTGCTGGGATAGGTAGGGTGACAACTTTAACACTGACCCAATTAATTGCTGCCTATCTAGCGGAGTATCGCCAACCCCTTTTTTATCTTAATTTAGGAGAACCGATTCTTTTGACCTATCACGCTGCCTCCCAACATGATCGGGAATCTTCTTCACCTCGCACAAAGAGTTCCTGTCCTTACCCTGGTTTGCGGCCTTTTCAAGTAGAAGAATCCTCTTATTTCTTTGGTCGTCGGGATCTAACGGCTAGGTTGCTGAATAAAGTTCGTTTGAGCCGTTTTGTTGCCCTGGTGGGAAATTCTGGTACGGGCAAGTCTTCTCTTTTGAAGGCCGGTTTAATCCATTCTCTTCAGACAGGTAGTTCTATTTCGGGGAGCGATCGCTGGATAGTGCGCGTTGTTCAACCAGGGGAAAAGCCCTTAAATAGTTTAGTCCTCGCATTGCTGAATCCCGACCTTTCGACTGCGGAGCAATCGCGGCAATTAAACCAAATTCAACCCCTTGTTCATCAAGGTGCAAATGGCTTTCGCAAAATTTTAGAGGTGTTTTTCCGCGATCGTCTTGTGTTAATCGTCGATCAATTCGAGGAGATGTTCACCCTCTGCCAAAACGCCTTAGAACGAGAAACTTTTTTAGATTGTCTGCTAGGAGCCATTGCTCCAGAAACATCAGTATCAGAAGTTTCCCCCCATCATAATTGGCAATCAGATAGTCAGGAAGTGTCGCGTTTTTGTTGTGTTTTATCCCTACGAGCAGATTACCTCGGACAATGTTTAGAAATGCAGGGGGGCTGTTTTAGTAATTATCTTCAGGAAAATCTGATTATGATCCCACCGATGGATCGTACAACCCTGCGGGAAGTGATTGTGGAACCAGCCCAACAGGCCAACTTTTCCCTAAACCCTGATTTGGTTAACACGATTCTTCAGGATGCGGACTATGGTTCCAATACCTTGCCACTCTTACAGTACACTCTCTTTCAACTCTGGCGACAAGGTAAAGATTTACAGGTCGATGCTTATCGAGAGCTAGGGGGAATTAGGGATAGTTTAAATCAACGGGCTAATTTAGCCTATGAGGGGTTGACCGATCTAGAACAGGAAACGACCCATCATATTTTCCTAACTCTTGTACAAATGAATGAGAGTGGCGTTCCTTTAATTCGAGGCGTAGTCAACCGCGATTTGGTGACTCCTCGTTATACCGTTGCCCTGATCAATGTGGTCGTCCAAAAACTTGTTCATGAGCAATTGCTAACGACTGAAGCGATTCCTTTAGCTACCGGCATAGAGCAACCTTTTCTAATTCGCCTCGCCCATGAAATCATTGCTCAGGAATGGAAATTATTACAAAAATGGTTAAGCCATCGTCAAGATAATCTCCGCAAAAAGCAAAAAATTGAGGAAGCCGCTAGGATTTGGCAAAATGTTCCCATTAAGACTCAAAAAAATTATCTCTTGACTGGCACTGTTTTAAAGGAAGCCCGTAAATTTCAAGAAGTCCAGCCGCAATTGGCCCCCAGCGATCGCGTTCCTCTCTCTCAGGTAGCCGAAGTCTTTATCCAAGCGAGTATTCGTGCCCAACGGAGTAATCAGGCAAAATTCGTGGCTCTAATTGGTATTATCCCGCTTATCTTACTGATTTTTGGCGGTTTTCAACTTTATCAGCAAAGTCAATTCCAACGCTATTGGCAAGTTGTCAAAGATAATCAAGGTAAAAGAGAAAGTATGCCTCGTCTTCAGGCTCTAGAAACCCTTAACCAGATGGGGCAATCCCTGAGTAATCAAGATTTTAATGAAATTAATTTACAAGGAATTAACCTGGCTAATGCCAATTTGGCCAAAAGTAGCTTTACCGAATCCTTTTTAACGGGGGCGAATCTCAGTCAAGCGAACCTGGAAAAGGCTGATCTGACCCAGACCGAATTAACTGGAGCTAATCTCACGGGGGCAAATTTAAGCCAAGGCAAACTCCTAAAAAGTTATCTCACGGGGGCAAACTTCAGTAAAGTTAATCTGGGAGAAGCGGATCTGAGTGGGGCGAATCTGATGCGCATTAATTTGACTGGTGCCAATCTCCAAAAGGCAAACTTCGCTCAAGCCGAATTAACGGGGGCAAATTTAGCGAAGGCGAATCTGAGTAACAGTAACCTAACGAAGGCGAATCTTTGGGGAGTGGATCTCAGTGATGCTAATTTAAACAATACCAATTTCAGTCATGCTGATCTAACTAGGGTCAACTTGGCTGGAGCAAAGTTGAAGGGAGTAAATCTAGAAGGGGCAAATTTGAGCAATGCCGACTTTTCCGGCGTAAATGATATTCCTTTGGCCCAGGTTAAATCGGCCTGTAATTGGCAAAAGGCAACTTTTACAGAGGAGACGAAACGTCAACTAGCCCAAACCAAAGCCGCTAAATTCCCTGCCTGTCATTAGGTTTGAGAGTCAAGATCTAGTGTTCAAGTTTAATCTTTCGCCTTATAATGCCAATATTTTGAACTTTTAACGCTTAACCCGATGACTATTCCCTTTGTTGATTTGACCTGGCAACATCGATCGCTGCAAGAAACTTTTATTGACCGCATTACTCAGGTCATGGAGCGCGGAGATTTTATTCTCGGTCAAGCCGTACGAGATTTTGAAGCTCATTTTGCCGAAAAGTCTGGTGTTCAATATGGCATCGGTGTGGCATCAGGAACAGCAGCGATCGCTCTAGGTTTGCAAGCCTGCGGTTTGGAACAGGGAGATGAAATCCTAGTCCCAACCAATACCTTTATCGCCACGATTTTAGGCATCCTACAGGCGGGTTTTAAACCCCTGTTAGTGGATTGCGATGGGGAAACCGGATTGATGGATCTAGAAAAAGCCGCCCAGACAATCACCCCCAACACTCGTGCCATTCTTCCCGTTCATCTTTATGGACAAATGGTTAATCCCCAAGCCCTTCAGAGTTTGGCCCAGGCAAATAATTTGCTGATTTTTGAAGATGCGGCCCAAGCCCATCTCGCCCAACACCAGGGAAAAATAGCTGGCTCTCTGGGAAAAGCAGCAGCCTTTAGTTTTTATCCCAGTAAAAATTTGGGGGCGATGGGCAATGGTGGCATGGTACTCACTGATGATGCAGACTTGGCCAAGCGAGTAGGCCGTTTACGGAACTACGGAGCCGAAAGCAAATACTATCACACTGAAATGGGAACCAATAGTCGTCTCGATAGTATGCAAGCTACGATTCTAGATTTAAAGTTAGAATACTTAGCTCAGTGGAATCAACTCCGCTACCAAGCCGCTCAATACTATGATCAATTATTGGCTTTTGTCCCGAAGGTTAGACCCTTAACTAATCTCAGTGGCGCGGGCCATGTTTATCATCTTTACGTGATAGTTTTGGAAGAACAGGGGCCAGAACAACGTCAGCGAATCCAGACGCAGTTAGCGGAAAAGGGCATTGAAACGGGGATTCACTACCCCTTGCCCTGTCACCTTCAGCCCAGTTGCCGATTTCTGGGTTATCAATTAGGGGATTTTCCCTATTCCGAAAATCTTTGTCAGCAGATTCTTTCTTTACCCCTTTTTCCGGGTATTACTCAGGAACAAATAGAAACAGTGGTTATGGCCTTAACAACTGCCATTAAAAGTACCTAAACATGGCAAAAATAGCTTACTTGCCTCCTCTATCAATTGTTTGGAAAATTGTTGGAGCTACGCTGATTTTTTTTCTGGCGGCCACAATCCGCCATTTACTTTTTCAATCCAATGCCTTAGATCTTGGTTGGTTTGATCAGGCTATTTATTTGATTAGTCAAGGGCAAACACCGATCATTTCCTTTCGTGGTTTTCATATTTTGGGGGATCATGCTTCTCTGATTGTTTATCCCCTAGCTCTTTTCTATAAGATATTTCCCTCGGTTTATTGGCTCTTATTTTTACAGGCGATCGCCTTAGCCTTGGGAGCTTGGCCCACCTATCAATTGGCTCAACAAGCAGGTTTAAAAGAGTCTGAATCCCAGGCAATGGTCTGGGCCTATTTACTCTATCCTCTTGTTTTTAATCTCAGTATTTTTGACTTTCATCCAGAAGTTTTTGCCCTACCGTCCCTATTATGGATGATTTGGACAGCGAGAGCCGGAAAGTCTTGGGGATTTGCGATCTCCTTAATAATTACGCTGAGTACGAAGGCCGTTCTTTCTCTAACCGTGATTGGCTTGGGATTTTGGTTATTTTTAATTGATCGAAAACGTAGCTATGGTGCGATCGCCCTATTGACTGGAATCAGTTGGTTTATCATTGCCACCAAAGGCATTATTCCGGCTTTTAGTGGTGGAGAAGCAGCAGCCGTTTCTCGTTATCAATTTTTAGGCAATTCGGTGTCAGAAATTGCTCAAAATCTCTTTCTAAAACCCCAGGTTTTACTGAGTCATCTTTTCACCGGCGAGAATTTAGGTTATTTGATTTTACTCTTTGTCCCTGTGCTCTGGGGTTTATCGTTAAAAGGTCTAAGCAGTCTAATTCCAGCCCTTCCAGCCCTATGGTTGAATTTATTAACGGATTATCAACCCCAAAAGGATCTTACCCATCAATATGCTTTGCCGATCCTCCCATTTTTAATCCTCATGGCTATCACCACCCTGGTTCACTATCCCCATCGTTTTCGTCAGCCTAAATTAATTATTGTCTGGTCATTAATTACCTTTTTGGCCCTTGGTAAATATGGTTATTTTTTCGGTAAATATTGGGAAAATTGGGATAATTTAGCAGCAATGCGAACCGCCGTTAGTTTAGTGAAAACCTCGGATAGTTTACTCACCTCTCCCCAAATCGCGCCCCATCTCAGTCAACGGGTCAATTTACAGTTAGCGATTAAGGATGCTGAACCCATTGCTCCCAAGGTTTTTACCTATATTTTGCTCAATACCCGTCATCCTGGCTGGGATAATTCTGAGGCAACGGTTAATAATCTCGTCAAAAACCTTCAACAGAATCAAGCGTTTAAGCTTCGTTATCAGCAAGATGATGTCTATTTATTTGAAAATCAGACCCGTTAACGATAGTTGGTAAATTGAAGGGCGATCGGATAATCCGCTTGTTTTAAAAATTGAATGACCTTTTGTAAATCATCCTTATCTTTGGCACTAACTCGTAGAACATCGCCTTGGATAGAAGGCTGAACTTTTTTGAAATCATCCCGAATTTGCTTACTAATTTGTTTGGCGATCTCCTGACTAATTCCTTTTTTGAGGGAAATTTTTTGCTGAACCCGATTGCCACTGACGGACTCCACCTGTCCATAGTCAAAAATCTTCAGTGATAAATTCCGCTTGGCTGCCTTCGCTTGGAGGATATCTTGAACAGCCGTTAAGGTCATATCACTAGCCGTATTGACCGTGATCTGATCATCACTGAGTTCTAGGGTGGTCTTCGTATCTTTTAAATCATAGCGGCTATTAATTTCACGGGTTGTTTGATCAATCGCATTAACTAATTCTTGACGGTCAAATTCACTAACAATATCAAAGGAGTAGGTGGAAGCCATAAATAATCGTGAACTAAATGTTTATTGCTATAAGCTTAAAACATATTATAACCGATAGTTTCACACCCTCCATCGATCTGACTTTTCCCGTTAAGTCCAAAATCCAGCAATGCAAACTTCTAGAGGCTTTATCTGGCAAGGGTTTGAGAAATGATTCTCTTGACAGGAAAAAAAATATTCTGAAGCCATCATCCCGCTTATCGTTCAAATTTCAAAAACAAAGGATGAAGGGAGTATGAGACTGTAAAATGGAGAAAATCTTAAAGGGCAGGTCAAAAAATGTTGGAATGGTGGACAAAAAACTTTGCCAGTTGTGAATTGGGAGACGAGAGGCTAAACAATCGTGCCTTCTCGATTGGGAAAAAGTTAAGTGAGGGGTTTGGAAAAGCCTTATCAGAAGTGTTTAAGGGAGGAAACGAGTTAAAGAGGGCCTATGAATTTTTGGGAATCCGAAAACAGACTTTGTCAAGATAATAGAGCCGCACTGTGAAATGACAACTGCCGCCGTAGAAGAATATAAGATAATGCTATCAGTCGGAGATACGACCTTCTTAGATTATCGCAATATCAAGGAAAAAAGGGTGGTGTTCTGAATCTGTGGAAACGAGTCTAAATGAGACACCCAAATTCAAAGCGATTGATAAATAATCCAAGGACAATATCGTGCATCACAATAGATTTAGAGAAACAAATCGTTTTTCTAGCTAATCGTTTTATTCGAGTCCTTAATGTCAGGTGCTTTCGTTCGATTTTTTGGGTATTACACTTACCAACCAAATGTAAGGCTGGCTCAATATGTCGTTCGTATGCTCCCCATCCATCTGTATAATATTGAGTAATACCAAAGGGTTCTAATAACTCTTTTAGTCTTAGAAATGCTTCGTCTTTATGACCCGATAATACATAAGCTAATATTTCACCCGTGTCGTGATCAATAGCATGCCATAACCATCTTTCCTCTTTTTTACTATTCACAAAACTCCACATTTCATCTAGTTCGGCTGACTGGTCTTCCCATTGGCATAGCTTGACTATCGTCTGACTTGGTTCCAGTTCTGCTAGCTTCTTCTCGTTCACAAATACCAAATCTGACTCCTTTTTTTTTAGTTCATTAATCACCGTTGACGGACTAATCTTCAACACACGGGCTGTATCTCTTATTCCGCTACCATTCATTGCCATATCTATAATCTTTTCTTTGACTTCTGGCAAATGACCTTGGTAAGTATAATTCAAGATAAATGTACGACGCTTACATTCGAGATTACGACATTTATACCGGTCTTTGTCTTCTCCCGATACTCCGTGTTTAACAATATCTATACTTTGGCAACTTGGACAAACAATCGTATTAAATAGCATGGCACACCATTTCTGAGATTTAAATTTGTTTATTATTACTCATTCCACAGATTTAGGACACTACCGACATTCAACGGGTCACGATTATCAAAACGATAGGGAGTTCGTAGATTAACTGAGCAAAATCGGACGGCAAGCTTAACCTTCCGTGCTTTTCTTTTTCCTGTACTCGGAATCTCGATTTCTTGATGAAAACGAATCGGTTCTGATTCCAAATGTTGCCAAAGTCGTTCACTATTTCTGTCTAAACTACGATTATGAGACGCTCTGACCAGCACTCCTGTATGCTTGAGTTGACGCACTGAGTCAAAGACTTCTGAAACATCTCCTTCTCTGTCAAATACATGAATTACCCTCGTTGAACTTTCTACCTGTTTCTCACAGGTGTTTAGAGCCTCTACCCATTTGTAGGATTCTTTTTCCTCAAATGGTCTTTGACGAGCTGCTTTTCTTTGTTCTTTCTGTCTTTCTTTTTTCTGCTTCGCCGTTTCATCTGTTGGGGGCTTTTCTTTTACCTCCCTATTCCACAGTTTTTGCCATAATAAACCTAATACTTGTCCTTTTTCTGGCTCAATTGCTAAAGCACTATGCAGTATTAATCCATTCCCTCCTTTTCCAGTCGGCCCATACCCTTCCCTTTTTTCCTTGATATTGCGATAATCTAAGAAGGTCGTATCTCCGACTGATAGCATTATCTTATATTCTTCTACGGCGGCAGTTGTCATTTCACAGTGCGGCTCTATTATCTTGACAAAGTCTGTTTTCGGATTCCCAAAAATTCATAGGCCCTCTTTAACTCGTTTCCTCCCTTAAACACTTCTGATAAGGCTTTTCCAAACCCCTCACTTAACTTTTTCCCAATCGAGAAGGCACGATTGTTTAGCCTCTCGTCTCCCAATTCACAACTGGCAAAGTTTTTTGTCCACCATTCCAACATTTTTTGACCTGCCCTTTAAGATTTTCTCCATTTTACAGTCTCATACTCCCTTCATCCTTTGTTTTTGAAATTTGAACGATAAGCGGGATGATGGCTTCAGAATATTTTTTTTCCTGTCAAGAGAATCATTTCTCAAACCCTTGCCAGATAAAGCCTCTAGAAGTTTGCATTGCTGGATTTTGGACTTAACGGGAAAAGTCAGCTTCAACTTCAGGTGTTAAAAGCAGCCGCCTCTCAAAAACTTCCCCCTATTTTGACTGTTGCTTGGGCTGTCGAGTCTGTTGCTTTTCTTGGTGGTTATCTTGAACATCGTCGTAAAACTCCTCTCGGTATCCAAGTCCTTTGGCGCGGTTGGTTGAAGTTGCATGACCTTTGCCAAGGCTGGCAGCTTGCAATCCGCACTTAACGGGAAAAGTCAGCTCCATCGATGGATGACAACAAGTTTAAACCCAACTTCACCGCGATGGTGTATTATACAAGAGCTTTGACTAGCCATTAATCTTTTTAAATGGGGAGAGAATAAACTATTAGGAACTGGTATCGTCTGATCAAAGTTGGAAAAAGTTATGGCGTAAGGCTTTGAGAAAATAGAAAAATAGTTTAAGACTAGACATCGGCCCGTTTTTATTATACTATTATTATTGTCATTATATCAAAGAAGAAGGAAACAGAAAACAATGTCAATATTAAAGAAAAGCTCTATGAAAATCCTGAATGATGTTGGCTTGTGCCAAGAGAAAGAGGATGCCTTATTCAAGAAAAACTGTCCTCATTGCTATAGTGAAAACGTAAAAATACATTCTTATTATCAAACGAAAGGTAACGGGGAACGTAAAATGTTCATTTGTCAAGAATGTAGTTCTTGTTTTGCTGAGACTTATGGTAGCGTAATCGCTGGCTTAGAAACCCCATTAAGTGAAATTGTAAAAGTATTAAAAGCCAGAATAGAAGGAATAGGATTAAATGCAGCAGCCCGAGTATTTGGCTACGCGAAAACAACAATATTGAATTGGGAAAAGAAATTATCAGGATTACAAGAGACATTATTTTTATACGCCTTAGTGAATGAATTTGTTAAATTAGTAATAGAAGGGGATGAACTATACACAAAAGTTGGAAAAAATAAAGAAGCAAGTGCCTCTGAGGGATGGACAATCGTGCTCATGGACAGGGCAAGCCGCTTTATTTGGCATTTAAAATGTGGTCGAAAAGAGCAGAAATTATTTCTAGAAGCAATGATGACGGTAGCGGAATTATTTGAAAGGAGTGCAGAATCTCTCCAGTTATTTACAGATGGAGAAAAGCGATATAGTCAACTGCTATTTAATATTTGTCACGAAGTATTAAGGACTGGAAAGCGAGGTCGTCCCACCAAAGTATTACCGAAGGGTTTTGTAGTAAGACTAAAAAATAAGAGTAGTAAACGTCGAGATTCTGAGGGTAAACTAAAGAAAGTAGAAACTCCGAAACCAGAACATCCAGAGACAACAGAAAAACCAGAAGAAAAGGACGTCCATGCCAACCACGTTGAGGCATTTAATAGTGCTATCCGACGCTATTTAGCCGCCTTTCGTCGTCGTACAAATACTTATGCTAAATCTGTTGTGGGATTACAGCGAGTCCTAGATATTTTCTGGATGGTTCATAACTTTGTTCGCAGCCATTTTACTACTAGAGAAGTTCCTGCTGTAGCTCTCGGTATAATTGAAAAAGGGTTAACTTGGGAGGACTTACTCCAAATTCGCCTGATTTCTTGAACCTCCCGTATTGCAACGTTTCTAGCTTCTAGCTAGACGATACCAGTGCCAACTATTAATGATGATCAATTTTGAAAAAAATTTTAGCCGTTTGATTAAAGTGCTTTCGCCGCTTCTTATTACAGGAGCTTTAAGTCTAGAAGGCTGGAACTTGTATGTCGTACTGGTTCATCATTCGTCACTCCCAGGATTGACTTTCTTTTTTGGGGTTGGACGATTTGCGCTGATCAGTCATGGTATTGAAGCGATTATCGCCGCCATTTACGCGCCTTCTAGACAGCGATCACCGTTGGGTTATGGCATTTACACGTTTTTTGTGGGAACGGTGGGGTTAGTGGAACTGCTCCGAGAAACGAAAATTGGAGATAACCTCTAATCTTGCTAGGTGATTACCTTTTAGTCCAAATTAAGGCGATCGCTACCAACAGAAAAGACGATTTAATGAGGGTTCGTGTTTAAACATTAGGAGCGTTATTGAGGTCGTGATGCGCCTAGTGTTCTTTGTTTTTTTTCTTCGCTTTTAAGGATTCTGAAAGAGACAATGTATTATCTAAATTTTTCCGCTGTTCCATTTGACCGAGAAAATAACCGGTCATCATGGCAGAGGCCAAAAGATTCGCTAAGTCGTCGCGATCCGTTGTAATTTGAACGTGAAAGTCTTCTGAGGGCAGCATCCCTACTAATCCTTGGACATTCTGATTAATAATATCTTTGATCTCAGAACTGGCCGACTGGGCAACCCAAGCTAAAGTTTCTGGATGTTGTTGTTGGAGATACTGAATTAAGGTATTGGTCTGTGGTTCTTCGGTTTCTGAGGCAAAAAAATCAAAATTAAATTCCATTACAACTCCCTAGCTAGAATGGACATCGCTCCTGCTTACCCTCCACTATAGCGGCTAGTGCTAAAAATTGTAACGATTTTAAGCGATGGGGGGAGGAAGTTTGTCTATCTCAAAATATTGATGAAATTTGTCGGTAATTTCTAACCAGGAAGAACGACCATCCACTTGCCGTCGTTTACGCACAAAGCCCAGTTCGACCAGTTCCTGCACTTGTTGATAGGCACTGCTACCGCGTAGGTTAATCAGGTCGGTTTGTAGTATGGGGGATTTAAGCGCGATCGCTGCTAGGGTACGCAGGCTACCAGTCCCTAACTCGGCGGGAATAAAATCTTGAATCAGTTTTTGAAACGCAACTCGCAATTGTAAACTATAGCCCTTTTCGCTTTCGATCACTTCCAAGGCACTATCCCGATGGGCGTAATCTTCCATTAACTCAATCAAAGCCTCTTCCACTTCAGCGCGATCGCATCCTGTTGATTCCGACAATTCGGCGATCGTCAGAGATTGTCCTTTCAGGTAGAGAATCGCTTCAATTTTGGTCGCTAATCGCATAGAGATTCTTTGAGATTACTGCTATTAAATGTCAACTCAGAGTAAGGAACCCAGGGCAAGCTAAGGAAATTTAGATCTTAATTTTAACTCTTCGCTTGGTTGAGTAATAATATCCCTAATTCCCTCCTCCAATTTCAAGAAACTTTAGAATCCATTATTTTTGAGTTAGGACAGTTGTTAAGGATTTTCCTAACGCTTGTAGTTCAGACGTTAATTGAGCCGCATTGGCATCAGGTTTACCACTTTTGAATAAAGTTCCGAGAGTGGTCATGTGGCCATTAATCTCTTCGTAGGCCTTTACCGACTTAGTTTTAACCGTACCTTCTAGACCTGTCCAACTTTCCTGAAGTTTCATAAATTCCTGTTGAGCCGTGCTCAAATCTCCCGCCTGTACAGCAGCTAAAGTACTGGTCACACCTGAAGACATCCCTTGAACACCATCTTTAAGGGCTATAGCTCCTTGGACTGCATTGGCAGCAGATTGTTTGGCTTTCTCAGCATTTGCCTTCATCTCATTCATTTTTGATTGAGCCGTATTGGTTGCCTGTTCTGTCGCAGTTTGGGCTTGCTCTAGAGCCGATTGAGCTTTGTTAGTGGCTTGTTCTGTCGCTGTTTGAGCCTTATTGAGAGCGGTTTGAGCCTTATCGAGAGCAGTTTGGGCAGTCTGATTGGCTTTTTCATTGGCGGATTTTGCTCGATCAATGGTCGTTTGAGCCGCAGATTCAGTCATTGTCGGTTTGGTCGCATTCTCTTCTGGCGGTTTTGTCCCACAGCCAGCCAGCAACAACAAACTAGTACTCAGAATTAAAAACATTAGGAAGCGCATATCAAATCAACCTCATTGAAAAGTAAAAGCATTAATAACTTAAAATTCAGCACTAAGCGGGGTTCGGGGAAAGGGAATCACATCGCGAATATTAGCCATTCCGGTCATAAATTGTACCACCCGTTCAAAGCCTAGACCAAAACCAGCATGGGGAACGGAACCATAACGGCGCAGATCGAGATACCACCACAAATCCTCTGGATTCATGCCTTGAGCTTCAATTCGTTGAATGAGTATATCTAGCCGTTCTTCACGTTGAGAGCCGCCAATAATTTCCCCAATTTTAGGCACTAAAATATCCATCGCCGCGACGGTTTTCGCATCCTCGTTTAGGCGCATATAAAAGGCTTTAATTTGGGTGGGATAATTGGTGACAATCATCGGTTTTTTGAAAACTTCTTCGGCTAAATAACGTTCATGTTCAGACTGTAAATCTACTCCCCAGGCAACTGGATATTGAAATTGTCGATCGCATTTTTCGAGCAGGGCGATCGCTTCGGTATAGGTAATGCGAGCAAATTCATTGTTAATAATATTTTCAGCAGTGGCTAAGACGCTGTTATCGATGCGTTCATTGAAAAAGGCCATATCTTCTGGACAGGCTTCGAGGACAAATTTAAAAAGATACTTGAGAAATTCTTCTGCTAAATTCTGATCCCCTTCGAGATCACAAAAGGCCATTTCTGGTTCTACCATCCAAAATTCGGCCAAATGACGGGAAGTATTAGAATTTTCGGCACGGAAGGTGGGGCCAAAGGTATAGACATTTTGAAAAGCGAGGGCCATAACTTCGGCTTCCAATTGACCGCTCACGGTTAAATAGGCCTGTTTCCCAAAAAAGTCCTGTTCAAAATCAACGCTTTTATCGGCTTTTAAGGGCAGTTTATTAAAATCAAAACTACTGACGGTAAATAATTCTCCCGCCCCTTCACAATCGCTGGCGGTAATAATGGGAGTATGTACCCATAAAAAGCCTCGTTCCTGAAAAAATTGATGGATCGCTGTCGCACAGGCATTTCTGACTCGCATCACGGCCCCTAGGGTATTTGTCCGCGATCGCAGGTGGCCAATCGTGCGTAAAAACTCAAAACTATGGCGTTTTTTCTGGAGGGGATAGGTTTCGGGGTCAGCTTCTCCTAACACGATCAGGGTTTCAGCCCTGAGTTCTAATTGTTGTCCTTTGCCTGGGGAAGCAACGAGTACTCCCGACACGATCAGGGAAGCCCCCGTATTTAAGCGCGTTAATTGGGTTTTATAGTCTGGTAACGTGGGAGCTAGAATCACCTGGAGATTGGCCAAGAATGAACCATCATTCACTTCGACAAAACTAAAATCTTTTAATTCTCGTTTGGTGCGGACCCAGCCCTGAATGGTCACGGTTTCATCTAGTTGACCTCGGCGAAGCAGATCAATAATGCGTCGATTTGACATGACTATCTACCCTTGTTGTTCAAGACTATTCGTAGCACTAGTTTATCATTTTGCTGCTCTCCATTTCCTCTTGTCTATATTTTTATTGTGTACAAGCTCAATTAATACGGATTAAAAAACGGCGATCGCCGCCTTACCGTTAAGTAAAAAAGCGATCGCCTCTTACCATTAAGCAAAAAAGCGATCGCCCCTTACCGTTAAGTAAAAAAGCGATCGCCGTCTAATTGGGAACCTGTATGATCGAGAATTTAAGCGAGAAGGGTTCCTACCACATTAAGCGTGAAGTTTTTCCGATTTTTCCCAGAGAGTCTCAAATCGGCTTTTGTCAATTTTGATATTTTCTGTTTTATAAGAAATGTAACCTGTTTCCGTTTGACCATCCATAATTCTCCTTGTTGTAAAGAAATTTCTTTGAACAGATAAGTCTTCGCAAATCATCAGATTAGTATTGTGCCAACTATAGCCTTCAATGTCTTTAGCCTTACTGTCACAAATACAAGCAACCTCTATACCAGAGTGAAGCTGTTCCTGAATCATTTGTAAATGATTTTGATCAGGAATTTTAGGGAGAATAAATACCCGTTTAATAGAGACACCTTTTTTGAGCAGTTGCTTGTTAATTTCAAGGAATTTCTGACCAGAAGGAGTATGCCACCAGATGTGGTCAGTCATGGGGTGAATAGCTAATATTTGATATTGACGGGGATCAATTTGTTCTAGCAATTGGGCAACTTTTTCTAAACGGGATTCGCCATTAATTTCGATTTTAATTTCAGGCATAATCGTATTAGTGAGGATTGCACCGTCAAAGAGCGTTAGGTTATTTTCATCTAATTTAACATTAGTCAAATTAGCCCCTGTTAAGTCCGCATGACTCAAATTAGCCTGACTTAAATTGGCTCCTGTTAAATCCGCATGACTCAAATTAGCCTTGCTTAAATCGGCTCCTTTCAAATCAGCATTAGTCAAGTTAACGCCTGAAAGATTGGCATTACTGAAGTTACATCCCATCAACTTTGAATCCGAGAGATTTGCTTCGGTATCCATTAAATTGACCTGGCTGAAATTTAAGCAATGAAAATCTCGTTCTCCTATCTTGTATAAACACATAAGTTCCTTTGCGCTATTAGCGTCTGAAATAGATTCATCAGGAGAGTAAATAGCAATAACGGCTTTAACGTAGGCAAATAGATAGGCTTTTAGAATGTTTTTATGGGTGTAAATAGTAATAATTTTTTTGTCACCACATTCGACAACAGCCTTAACGGTGACGGCCCCTTCTTTACCTGGTCGTAAATTGACTACATAGATAGATTTAAGGATATGTTGAATCTCGACTAAGTGAGAAAGAGCTTCATCAAAGGCGGTAAAAATGGCATCCACTGAACCTTTTTTAAAGGCCGATTCAGTGTAACGTTTTTTGCTCGTCTCATTGAATAAAATAACCGTAGCTGAAGTTAGACTGTTATTAGAACAAAGAACTTCAAAGTTTTCAATTTTCCAGCCTTTAAAAAGAGGAAGATGATCTTCAAAGTATAAGTTTTGTTGAGGCTTACTTTCTAAAAGCAGATTGAATTTAGCTTTTTCATTTTCAATAGAAATTTTACCAAGATTCTTGAGTGTTTTTTCGATAGATACGGGAGATTTATCATTCCCTAAAGACTCTAAAAATAAGGAAGGTGAACCAACAAAAGGATAGCCACTTGCAATAAATTCCCGATTCCTGATTGTAATAATACCTGCAAGCTCGTATTTGATGGCAATCTCTACTTGGATCGCTGTCTTTAAATTGACATTAGGATATTTTTCCAGATCAATCTCTTTCAAGTCAATTTGACCAACCTTAATGTTATTGAGAAGTTCAATAATTAAACGATTGGCATACTCTTGAGATTTCAGGCTTTTAATATTATGCCAGATTTTGATTAATCCCATTTCACCTATGTAAGGATTAATTTTCCCCTCTAAAACAAGTCCCATAACCCTAGTAGCTTCTCGGTTAAGAGTCGTTTGATTTCGTAATAAAAACTCTTCAATCAGATCAGCATCAATTAAGACTTTCGGGGCTTGAGAAGTGTTATCTTTTGATTGGAGTACTTCTAAATTTGCCAGAAAAAAATCAATATTTATATCAGGGTGAGAAATGACTTTATGGAGACTCAGTTTGATCTCATATTGAACAAAAGGATCATCTTCACTGTCTAGGTTATTTCTCAAATTCCAAAGTGTTTTAATCACTTCAGGTTCGGGACAATCGCCCAATTTTCTAATTATGGAAGCGCGGCGATCATTATCCTGTTCATTACACAATAACTTTGTGGTTTTCATTTTCAAATCAATCTCCTTACTTGGTAGTTTTTTAATCCATACTAATTGTGTCTGATAGCAACAGGCAACTCTAATTCAGAATTTTCAGTATGGCGTGTTGGCAAAACTCTCACTGAGTGCTCATCATTGATGTCCACAAAATAGCCTTTTCTGAAGAGAATCCTTCTTAGAGAAGTAATTCCCACACGCTCATCTTCATCTAATTCAAGGTAAAGCTTAAGATACACCCCCAGATTTTTATTAAAATCGGCATTCATATTCTTGCTACTATGCTTGAATATTTGAGCCAGTTCTTCTGCTGAATAAAGTCCTGTGGCAGCCAAATAAAACATCGCCTTATATTTATTAGATAGCGATCGTTGAATAAGATTTTGCTCTATCGCTTGCAACAAAGCTTCTAGCATGGATGTATCCAAACCACATTTGCGCGCTTGCTTTTGGACATCGGAGAGATTGATGAAAACATCTTTCATTGCTGTATTTTTGAGTTAATTAGCATATCCTAAAATGAATTTAAATTTGTTTGCCCTCACCTAGAACTTACACAAACACCAACAATTGTTGGTCAAACATGGTAATAATTGTTGGTTGAGTTTTTTTATGAAAAAACGCTATATGGTGAGTAGCGGTAAGTAATTTGATCAATAATCCAGTGAGATATGCCAATACACTGGGGTCTCTTGGACTGCTTTCTTATTATAGTCGAGGTTTTAACTAATGATACTCACAAAAGAAAGTCCGCCACTCTTGAAACCCAAAGTTTCAAGTCAGACCTCTCCTTTGGAAGCGGCCATTAAACGAGGCGAAGAGGCGAAAAAGCGATTCTTATCCAAGCAAGGGGGAGCCTTAAACAACATTGAGGCTTGCAGTATTTTAGGGTGTAGCCTTCTGGAATTAGAAACCATGAGACGCAATCATCAGGTTTTAGGTTTATCCGTCAACGAAGAACTGGTTTATCCCGCTTGGCAGTTTATCGAGGGCAAAGTTTTGTCAGGTTTAGACAAAGTATTAGCAGCTCTAAAAGAAGATGGAGCTTGGACACAGGTAATCTTCCTGCTCACGGGTGATATTCGTTTAGATGGGGCAACCCCACTAGAAAAACTTAAGGAAGGGGAAATCGATCAAGTGGTTTGGGCGGCTAAATGCTACGGGAGTCATAGCGCGGCGTAATGAGTTTGCCTCCTTTTCCTCTCCCTCCTGACAATTTTAATCAACGTGAATTGCCCTGCTTTACTACTCAAGGCCCCTGGCTAAGATTAAATAGGGCAGGGTACACTTCTAGTATTCATTTTGACCGCAGTGGTAACGGGCGTTTTGATGGCCCTGATCAAAGCTATGGACTTCTCTATGTCGGTGATCAGTACAGTGCCTTTATTGAATGTTTTGGCAGAACATTTGATGGCGCAGTAACGGTTACAGCCCTAAGAAATAGAAATCTTTTTGAGATTAAGAGCGATCGCCCTTTAGTTTTAGCCGATGCAACAGGGCCAGGTCTTGTCAGAATGGGAATAGATGCCCGAATTTCTTCAGGCGATTATGAGTATTGCAGGACTTGGGGGCAAGCAATTTGGGAACATCCCCAGGCAGTAGATGGCGTTAGATACCGTTCTCGCCATGATGATAATGTCTATTCTATCGGACTATTTGATCGAGTGAAAAGCCATTTAAAAGAAGGAAATTTAGGAAATTTATTTGACAGCCATTCCTCATTATTAGGCAAAATTTTAGAGCATTACGATTATGCTCTTATTAGTGATTAATAATAATTAGGATTATCAGTACAATTTTCTGTTGCGAAGAACCAACCACTTTCAGTGACTTTGATCCCGTTTGGGTTAAATTTTGGGGAGAAACCCGTTGGTGGCTACGACTGCTTTTCTATCATCTACCTGTACGACTTCTGATCCTAACAGGCGATAGCCCCGTCCACGACTATCATCACCGACGGCCAGCAGGGGATTGGGTTAACGCCCATCTAGATCGCCAGTCCGAAGTAGAAGCAGGCGTTTCCTATTCCCACTCCTGGGGTTTATTGGAAGCCATCAACAAAACATTCGAGTCGTTCGGTGAAATGCCGACCAGCTAAATCGAGACGTTAGGGAGAAAGTTAGAAATGGCTTCTCTCCCTAATGTTTTTTTGTATTGAGTCCTTATCATTCTATGTAGGGGCTTGGTCGCCAAGCCTTGCAGTTTCTGGATTTGGAAACCAAACCCCTACGAGATTTTGGATTATGCAACAGTTGTTGGTTTCATTCTCCTTAAAGTTTTTGAGGTTCAGGGCGAACGCATCTAAAAATGATACAGATACAAGAACATTATAGAGGGATGGATAAGGGAAAATAAGGGAAAGTGCATAGAAAACAAAAGCGATGAAACTCCGACCCAAATATAGACTGGTAGAACACTTTGCCGAAATAGATGACCCTCGCATCGAACGAACAAAACGGCATAAACTCATTGATATTCTAACGATTGCCATCTTAGCCGTCATTTGTGGAGCAGAAGGTTGGGTAGCCATGGAAAGTTTCGGCAAGGCTAAACATCAATGGCTAAAAAAAATTTTGGAATTGCCAAATGGCATCCCCTCCCACGATACGTTTGCGCGTGTATTTGCTAGTCTGAATCCAGAGCAATTTCAAGACTGTTTTCTGCATTGGGTCAAAAGTATAGCGGAGGTAAGTGAAGGGGAAGTGATAGCGATTGACGGCAAAACCCTTCGCCACTCCTATGATAATGCCAACGGAAAGGGCGCAATTCAGATGGTAAGTGCATGGGCAACAGCAAATCGTCTAGTACTAGGACAGTGCAAGGTGGAAAGCAAATCGAATGAAATCACGGCGATACCCAAACTCCTGAAAATGCTAGAGGTCAAAGGTTGTATCGTAACGATTGATGCCATGGGAACTCAGACAAAGATTGCCCAACAGATAGTAGGGCGAGGGGGAGATTATGTTTTGGCATTGAAAGGCAATCAAGGTAATCTATGTGAGGATGTTGAACAATTATTTGCTCATGCTCAATCGGTTAATTTTGCGGGAATTAAGCATGATTTTCATCAAACAATAGACAAGGGACATGGACGGATTGAAATTCGCCGTTGCTGGACGATGGAACAAACAGAATTTTTGCTGGGTGGGGAGAAATGGGCAAAGTTGACGAGCATCTGTATGATTAAAGCGGAGAGACGATTGAAAGACAAAACAGAGTATGAGACCCGCTACTATATCAGTAGCCTGCCGAGTAATGCTCAAAAATTATCCCAATCTGTTCGTAGTCATTGGTTGATAGAAAACTCTTTACATTGGGTTCTAGACTTGGCCTTCAACGAGGATGCTTGTCGCATTCGTAAGGATTTTGCTCCTGAGAATTTAGCCGTCTTACGCCATATCGCTCTTAACTTGCTCACAAAGGAAAATACTCTGAAACTTGGTATCAAGAATAAACGGCTACGCGCTGGTTGGGACGAGGACTATCTCCTTAAGGTTTTACTCGGATAAGATGCGTTTGCCCTGTTTTGAGGTTGACATTAGTTGACATTATCGGTAAGCGTCGTTTAACATTATTTAGCAAGCAACAATTGTTGGTTTACACCATAATAATATTAATAGACATAAATTCAGAGAAGAGCTTATGAGAGCCGCCAACGAATTGAGTTTAAATCGAGATGCCATACAAGCCGCCAAGAAAGAGACTTATGAGCGGCTAAGGGATTTAGGCGTTAATATGGATGACGCAGGGATAGGGTTAGCACTTACTAGCGGACATCCTACATTGAGAGTACACTTGCCTGAACCCATCCCTGAACGAAAAAAAATCAATCAAGTACAAGGCTTTGCCATTGAATATGAAGTAACGGGAATTGCTTTCGCCTACTAAAGATGAGGTTCTTGCGCTTAATTAAAAAGCAGATTTGATCCAATTTCTGTTGTGAACCTTACATTGATGTAAAATTACATCTCAACGAGCTATTACAACCACTCATGAGGAAACTATCACAATCGCTAGTCATAAAAAAGACAAGACTAAGATTTGTATGATGAATCTCAAGGAAGCTAAGGAAAAGAAAAAATACATTAGCGATATCATAGCTAGTGGGTTTGTAGTGGCCCATAATTCTTCTCACGATATTTTTCCAGGGATTGGACTGAAACTAAATTACGACAAAAATGAGTTAGAAGTTGTCATTCATGTAATTGATGAGAATCAAAGACATTACATCAAAAAATCACTAGGAAAAGAAGACATTGATATAGAAATTACTGGTCTTGCTTATGCCTATGCTGATTCTACCAATCGCTGTTCTCAACATTCTCTAAGCATGGGGGCTTCAATTTCGCGGTCTGAAGCAACATCGCAACCAGGAACACTGGGATGCTTTGTACAAAAACAAAATGATCCCTCGCTAATGATACTCAGCAACGCTCATATTCTTTGCGATATTACTGGAAATAGGGGAAATATAGGGGATAATATTTTATTACCCGCATGGCGCGATGGTGGTAATCCAGACAATCATTTGATTGCAACTTTAGCAGGTTTTGATGAACGATTGATGGAAGCTATTCATGGTCATAACCACAGATTTGATAACGAAAATCATAACCCACCAATTGTTGATGCAGGGATTGCTCGACTTTGTGATAATCAAAGAAGTAGAGAAGAAATTAACAGAATTCACAATGATCGCTATTTGCAGGGAATTCGGGATCAAGACTATTTAATACAAGTTTTTGGTGAATTAGGACTGGCAAATTATCCTGTCTTTAAATTTGGTAGAGTCACAGGATTAACTCAGGGCCGCATTAATACGATTCAAGAAGATAGAGCAATTCATTATGGATTAAATTTAAATAACGAAGGCCAAACCTGTAGCTATAGATTCTCGGAGATGATCCTTATTGAAGGAGAAGAAGAAGAACCATTTAGTCGTTCAGGAGATAGTGGCTCTCTCATTTACGATAGCGAAGGTTATGCTATTGCTCTCTTGTTAGGCGGAGTAAGACGATCTAGTAAAAATGGTAATGGGCCGCCTTTGACCTTTGCTTTGCCAATTGACCGAGTGTTTGATATACTCAATATCCGTCTTCCTTCCTTATAAATATAAAGAGTCAGCGATTATGTCTCAGGAAAATCAAATCGACATTGCCAAGTATCAAGAGCAGGTTAAAAGCATGATTAGTACTATTTTATACTTTGAAAGCTTGCCCGAAGATCAAGGAATTGCTTATGCTGGTGGGTTTGATAATGCTCAAGAGGAAGCACAAGAATATCTCAATAAATCTGCCATAAAACAACTTGTTTGCCCTGCATTAGTCGGCATTACTAATGACGTATTTTCTGTTAGTAATGCAATTACTACAGCCTTAATTACTGCTACTATTACTGGAACAATTGCAATACCGCTTAATCCTCTGATTTATGCTTGGATTGCTCTAGTAATTTTTAGAGCAGGTATCGGTGTCTATTGTAAAGAATAGATAGTTGTTGAAATTTCTGCTCCTCTGTTGGTGGTTGCGACTGTTTTTCTATCATTTACCCGTGGACTTCTGATCTTAACAGGCGACAGCCCAGTACATGACTATCATCACCGACGGCCAGCAGGTGATTGGGTTAATGCACACAGCGATCGCCAAGCCGAAGTCGAAGCAGGTGTCTATTATTCCCACTCTTGGGGGTTACTAGAGGCGATCGACAAAACCTTTGAATCTTTCAGCAAAATGCCGACCAGCTAAATCGAGACGTTAGGGAGAGAATCTAAATCAGACTTTTCTCCCTAATTTTTAGTTACAAACCTTTGCTGTATTGCGGAGTCTCATTTACAATAAGGACAACAATTGTTGGTTGTAAAAATTAGACTTCTGGTTAACCTGAAATGTTAAAATTCATCCACAAAAAACAATCTCCTCTAAGTTTAGTTTCTCCCTTAGAAACTGCCATTAAAAGAGGTGAAAAAGCAAAGACAAGCTTTTTATCCAAGCAAGGGGGAGCCTTAAGCAACATTGAAGCTTGCCGTGTTTTAACCTGTAGTCCCCCTGAATTAGAAACCATGAGACGCAATCATCAGGTTTTAGGTTTATCCGTCAACGAAGAACTGGTTTATCCCGCTTGGCAATTTATTGAGGGCAAAGTTTCGTCAGGTTTAGACAAAGTATTGGCAGCCCTAAAAGAAGATGGAGCCTGGACACAGGTGATCTTCCTGCTCACGGGTGATATTCGCTTAGATGGGGCAATCCCACTGGAAAAACTTAAGGAAGGGGAGATTGATCAAGTAGTTCGGGCGGCTAAATGCTACGGAAGTCATATCGCGGCGTAATGAGTTTGCCTCCTTTTCCTCTTGGAAACATCCCCAGGCAGTAGATGGCATTAGATACCGTTCTCGCCATGATGATAATGTCTATTCTATAGGGCTATTTGATCGAGTCAGAGACCATTTAACGGAAGAAAACTTAGGAAATTTATTTGATGAAAATACTGCTGCCCGTACATTGTCCAAAACAATGCTTGAGATAGATACATAAGGGTAGTAAGGTAGAAGGCATACATTCCACAAAACGTTGATAACTTGGCAATTGTCCCTTAATGATTTTTAATGATTTGATTTAAAACGCTGCTGGGCAACCTGAAACGCTTCTTTCATCACCGTTTGAATCTTTTTGGGATCGGGTTTTTTGCCCCCCATTAAATCCCCAAAATAGACTGAGGCTCCTTCCCCTAAGGCCCAGGTATAGGCCGCCGCCCAGGAAACCGCTACCACCGATCCAAATCCTGGTATGAATTTAATCAATTCCCGCCCCACCGCCTGGGCCAAAAAGCCACCGGCGATCGCACTGACAATCATCCGTGTCAACTTAAAGGAATGGGTTCCCAAATTTGTTGATTGAGAGCGGCCTTTTCTCGATGTCGCTTTCTCTCAGCTTTGACCAAACCAAATAACTTAGCACGTTCAGCCAGATAGGTTACTGTATCAGGCTTTTCTCCTCTAGCAATAGCCTTCGCTACATAGTATAGACTCCGAAACACCATCTCTACTGAGATTTTTTCTTTCGGTTGATTTAGAGCAATCGCCACTTCCCCTACCAATTGATTTAAGACCGTATAGAAAATCAAAGTGCAAATAATCTGGATTTGGACACCATTCTTATTCCCTACCCATAAATAGGCTAGTCCTAAAAGTCTTTTCGTTAATAAAAAGGCTTCTTCGATTGTCCATCGTCTTCGATATAAATCACAGACCTCTTCGGCGGACAGTTGTTCGGGAGACAACACATTTGTTAAATACTGATACCAGATTGTTCCCCATAATACTGAGACTAATCTCACCGGATGCTTGCAAGGATTAGAACGGTAATTTCCCATAATGATAATCTCATCTCTGTAATGACTACCTTGAGACAATACTTGTTTGGTTTTGTAAGATGTACCCGCTCTAAATCTGGTTAGAAAAAACTTTTTAGCTTCTGTTAACAAATCAAACCACACAAAGCTAAAAAATCCCATATCTACGAGAATTAAACCATTTTCTGGTAATTTAGCTGCCAATTCTTCACACCATATTTTATCATTTGATTTATCATTTTCTGTGTACCATAAAGTAACGGGTCTTTGGGTAAAGGCTTCCACTACCATCATTATTTTACCCCCCAATTTACTCTTTTCTTCTTTACTTATTTTCATATTTTTCCTTATCTGCTCTAGCGTTGAGCCATCTGCTATCCACACTGCACTAAACTTTTCTCTTATTTTTTCCCATTTTTCTCCTACTTGGAGCTTCTTCCCTTTTTCGGCTGCTTTTTCTAACACTCCTTTTAGTAATATTGCAAATATTTCGGCTGGCACATTCATCATTCTTTTTGATACTGCCTGTTTGCTTACTTTTAATGATGCTACCCATAGCAATCCCTCTTCCTCTAACAGTCTTACCGCTTCACTTATACCCGCTATTTGACGATACACTATACTTAACACTAATGCCACCATTACTGGTAAATTTAGCACCCTATCTCTCATCATTTTCTCATGAGTTCCCTGTAAATATTTTAATGGTGTAAACATTGTGGGTTCTAGTAATTCAAACAACTCTTTTGTTATTTCAGGGATTTCTACCCCTGGCTGATTTGTCTTACGACGTAAGTCTGGGTTTCCTTTTCTCCGAGGATGTTGTCTTGCCATTTGTTTTTTGCTCACTTTTTTATATACTAACCTTTTTTTCAGCCTACTCTTACTTCCGCCTGCTTTTAGGCTAATCTTTTGTGAGTAGGCATTTTGGCTTAAGTTGACACCAATGACTGACAATGCCCCCTGCTTGGGAAGGCGAGAGAATTTGACCATAAAGTTTTCCTAAAACCCCTACCAGAGAAACCTGAAGTGCTGTCAAAACAGGCATCGTTGCAAAAGGTAAGGGGACAGCCGCCAACGTTGCCGCCATAATGGCAAAGGCCAAACTATAACGTCGAGCCACATCTCGATAGAGATTTCCCAATTGTTTACTGGTTTCCCCCGCCAGGAGTTGATGAATTGCCCTGGCCTCGGCTTCTGGCAACAATTCTGCTAAGGTATCGCGCAGCGTTTCCAGTCCATAAAATATTGGTTGATAACCATCTTCTTCCAGGGTAAAGTCAATTAGAATAGCTCGATCATAAAAGGGCGAAAAATTTTCTTGAATGGCAGTAAAAGCCCGTTGAATTTCGGCTAAATCAGGAGGATAGGGGGGATGCTCAAAATTTAAATTAGGATAAACTTCATGGAGACAAGTTACTGCCAATAAACAGGGAATTTGAGCATACTGACGACGTAATTGACTAATAATATTGCGAAGACTATCCGTCGCAAAATCAGTAATTTTAACCGTCAAAATTAAAACCCTAGCGCGTTGCCTATCTGTCTCTAATTCCTTAAGTAAATCGGTAATTAAGGCCTCTGTATTTTGATTGAGATCTCCTAAGCCAACAGTATCGGTAAAAATTAATAAGGGGAGATCCTGAGCCGGATAGGTATAGCGTTGGGTGTATTGTGTATGGGGTCGAAAGCCTTGACCAATAATGTCTGGGGAAACTCCCGTCAAACCTTGCACAATCGAACTTTTCCCCGCCTGGGGTTTGCCAATTAATAAAGCTTCTGTGGTGGGTAACTCGGCTCGAACCTTGTCTAGAATTTCAGCAATCTGTTCTTCATTGACCGAAAAACTTTTGAGTATTCCTTGAGTCAGCTTTTCAATCGGCCGCAGTTTATGTAGTCCGGTAGTTGTGGTGTTCCAAAGGTTAGCAAGATGGTTGACCCAAGCTGACTTGATCGCCGTGGGAAGACTTTCTTCCTCGTTATCAGGCTCCGAAGGGCGATCGCCTTGAGATAAGTCTAGTTGTACCTGAGGAGATTTCTCTGTCATTGCGCTGAAGGATAGGGAAGAGGGCTTAAAGGAGAAGATTCTAGTGCGGTTACTATCTGACTAATACCAAAGAACAACTTTCGCTGTTTTTCTTCACAGTAAGGGGCGATCGCTGTTTATATTTATCGGTAAGGGGCGATCGCTTTTCTTCTTAATAAGGGAAGGGGCGATCACATTCTACTGTATCGGTAAGGGGCGATCGCTGTTTATATTTATCGGTAATAGGCGATCGCTGTTTATCTATATTGGTAAGGGGGCGATCGCTTTTTTCTGCTGGCTGTAAAAGATAATTTTCTACTCATCAGAGTTTGTAACAAAATTTAACATTTGGCTCTAACCCTTATATCTACTAGCTTTGTAGTAGTTGACCGTTAGAACAGGACTTGCTTTTTCTGTCCCTATTGGTAAACTGTCGAAAGTTGGCCCGCTAGAATACTGTCTCCTCGTAAATTTGTTTGTCAAAATCTGTTTTAAATTTAGTTTATTTTTATCATGACCATCAACTCTGCCTTGACCCTTGCCTATAACCAACTCACCGCTGTTGCGGGTTTCGATGACTTCTGGGGACGTTTTGATACGGCTTTTGGAACCAATTATGATCGCGCACTAGTGGTCTGTCAATCTTGAAATGAGGGGCTACAAGAACCCGTAAGTCTATTTTGGCAAGGCTTTGAGAATCTAGCAACCCATCAAAATAAAGTTGACGTGCCACTAGCTTTAACCTTTCAGTCGCAATGGTTGGCAGGAGATTTTAGTCAGTTTCCGGCGAGCGCGGCGGTGAGTAATGGGGTGTTGGGAATGGCTAATAGGGCCTATGGCAGCAGTAATAATATGAGATTATTCCTCTTGCCTCTACTAAGCAAATGACTCCCAAAATACACTTTATTTCTGGACTTCCCCGTTCTGGTTCTACTCTTCTCTCCGCTTTACTTCGCCAAAATCCCCGTTTTCATGCCAATATGTCTAGTCCTGTTGGTGGGCTAGTCAACACAATGTTAAACGCAATGAGTGAAGATAATGAATTTTCTATGTTCCTTTCAACAGAACAAAAACAGGCATTAGTCTTAGGTATTTTTTCTGCCTATTATCAGTCCCAGACAGATAAATCCATTATTTTTGATACTAACCGTCTCTGGTGTAGTAAGTTACCCCTTATTAACAAGCTATTTCCTGACGCAAAAATGATTTGCTGTGTTCGTAATGTGGCATGGATTATGGACAGTATTGAAAAATTAATCAGAAAGAATGTTTTTGATGTATCTCGTTTGTTTAACAACGTCGGTGAACGGGCAACAGTTTACACTCGCACTGAAGCATTAGGTCAAGGAGGGCGGCTGGTTGGTTTTGCTCATAATGCCTTAAAAGAAGCTTTTTATGGTGAATATAGTTCTTCTTTACTGTTGGTCGATTATGATATTTTGACCCAAGCACCAGAGAACACCCTATCTCTTATTTATCAATTTTTAGACCAGGAACCCTATCGTCATGATTTTGAAAATGTACACTACGAAGCCTCTGAATTCGATAATCGGCTCCATACCCAGGGACTGCACCATGTTCGACCCAAGGTAGAATTTCAACCTCGTTCAACTATTTTACCCCCCGATTTATTTGCTCAATTCTCGCGATTATCCTTTTGGCAGAATCCGAGTAATAGTCTAGCCAATGTGATTGTTGCCCAATCATCAGTCTCATCAGCTAACAAAACTTAAGCCAATGTTCTTAAACTTGTATTTATTTATTGAAATCTAATTAGGAAAACTCTCATGGCAAACTTCATCGTCAATCAAACCCTCGATAACGGACTCGGAAATACAGTCGGTACCCTTAGTTATGCAATTCTTCAGGCCAACCAGTTAGCGGGAGATGACATTATCACCCTTAATAATAATGTCCGTCTCACTCAGGAAATGCTTTCCATCAGTAGCAACATTAATATAGTAGGGAACGGCTTTAGTCTTAGTGGAGATGCTAATGGGAACGGTATTAATGATTTTGGAGATGTTCGAGGGTTATCTATAAGCTCTGGAATTGTGAATATTTCTAGTCTCACGATTACCAATGGACGGTCTCAAGGTCAAAATGGCTCCGATGGTGGCGATGGTGCTAATGGCGGTTATTTTGGTGGTTATGACGGCTATGGTTATGGTGGCTATTATCCCGTCAGTGGCGGTGGCGGCGGTGGCGGTGGCGGCGGTGGTGCTGGTATGGGAGGAGGGTTATTTATTTACGATGGCACTGTTACCTTAAACTCTGTAAACTTTAGCAATAATGCAGCCATTGGTGGCAATGGTGGCAACGGTGGTAATGGTGGTGGTAGCGGTGGTAGTGGTGGACCTGGTGGCTCTGGTGGTAGTGGTGGCTCTGGCTCTGGTGGTTATAGTAGCAATGGTGGCTATGGTGGCTATGGTGGCTATGGTGGTGGTTTTTTTAGTGGCGATGGTGGCAAGGGTGGCAATGGCGGGGGCTATGGTGGTCGCTATGGCGGCAATGGTGGCTATGGTAGCTTTGGTACCTATGGTATCTTTGGTGGCGATGGTGGTGGTGGTGGTGCTGCTGCTGGTCTTGGTGGTGGTATATTTATGCGTAGTGGTGCTCTTACCCTTATTAATACTAACTTTACTAATAACACAGCTGCAGGTGGCTCTGGTGGGAGTGGTGGCTATTATGGGGATGGCTCTGATGGCTCTGGTCTAGGAGGAGGGCTCTTTATCCTACAAGGTCTCACGACTGTTTCTTCTGTTGGTTCACCTACTTTCTCTGGCAATAGTGCCACAGATGATGACGGAACAGAGACTAATAACGATGACTTTTTCGGAAACATCAGTATTGTTCCTGCCAATGTTACTCTAGCCGTTTCTTCAGTCGGTGTACTAGAAAACGGAACAACTAATCTAGTTTATACCTTCACCCGCACAGGCCCAACAACCAACGCCTTAACTGTTAATTACAGCATTACAGGAACCGCCGATGCTACCGACTACACAGGGGCAACTCCAGGCACAGGGAAAACGATTACCTTCGCAGCCGGTTCAGCAACAGCAACCTTAACCATAGATCCCACTGCCGATACCACCATCGAAGCCAACGAAACCGTAGCCCTGACTTTAACAACTGGTACGGGCTATGTTATTGGAACCACTGCGGCTGTCACGGGAACTATTACCAACGATGATTTTCCGACCCTCTCCATTAATGACATCACCGTTGTCGAAGGTAAAGATGCCAGTGCTTTCCTAACTGTTAGCCTCAGTGAGCCCATCAACCAAACTGTCAGCGTTAACTATACTATCACCGCCATTAATGCTACTGCCGGCAGTGACTATACTACCACGAGTGGAACCCTAACTCTAGCCCCAAATAGTACTTTCGTTACAATCAGCATTCCCATCCTCAACGATGACATTAACGAAAGCCTTGAAGCCTTTACTGTCGCCCTTTCTAACCCTGTTAACGCTAAATTGAGTAGCAATACTAATGATAGTATCGGAGAAGTAAACATTAGCGATACTTGGTACAGTGGACTAACCAGTACCCTGCCCAACGGAGTCGAAAACCTGACTCTGATTGGAGTTAATGCTATCAACGGTACAGGCAATAGCGGTAACAATATCCTCACTGGCAACAGTGCCAGCAATACCCTCAATGGCAGTACGGGAGTAGATACTCTGATTGGTGGTTTTGGGAACGACATTTATCAAGTTGACAGTACAACCGATATCATTACCGAAAATGCTGGTGAAGGAATTGACACCATTCAATCCTCTGTCACCTATACGATCGCCTCTCTAGCCAACATCGAAAACCTGACCTTAACCGGTTCTAGTTTTATTAATGGTGCGGGTAATTCTGCCAATAACATCCTCACCGGCAATAGTGCCAACAATACCCTCGATGGCAGTACGGGAGTAGATACTCTGATTGGTGGTTTTGGGAACGACATTTATCAAGTTGACAGCACAACCGATATCATTACCGAAAATGCTGGCGAAGGAATCGACACCATTCAATCCTCTGTCACCTATACGATCGCTTCTCTAGTCAACATCGAAAACCTGACCTTAACCGGTTCTAGCGTCATTAATGGTACAGGCAATGCTGCTAACAATTCTCTAACAGGCAATACTGCCAATAACACTCTCAATGGCAGCGATGGTAACGATACCCTCAATGGCGGTGCTGGTAATGACACCCTGATTGGCGGTAATGGCAACGATTATGCCGACTATTACAGTTCCACTGCCAGCGTTACCGTGAATTTAGCAATGGGAACCGCCAACGATGGTTTAGGAGGAACCGATACCCTCTCCCAAATTGAGAATGTCCAAGGCTCCAATACCGCAGGCGATAATCTCACCGGGGATGCCAATAATAATACCTTCTATGGCTATGGCAGTAATGACACCCTCAACGGTGGGGATGGTAATGATACCTTAATTGGTGGGACAGGTAATGATAGCCTCATTGGTGGCAATGGAACCGATACTGCCTACTATTACTTGGTGACGGGAGCAGTAACGGCTAACCTGGCCACAGGAATCGCTAGTGATGGCGAAGGGGGAACCGATACCCTTTCCCAAATTGAAAATATCCAAGGCTCCAATACCGCAGGCGATAATCTCACTGGTAATACGGGTGTTAATGTTCTTTACGGTTATGGCGGTGCAGATATCCTGACAGGGGGCGGCGGCAATGATCTTCTCTCTCTCGGTAGTGATACGTTTAAAGATACAGTTAACTATGCCAGTGGTGATGGGGTTGATACGGTTTACAACTTTGTGCGTGGAGTCGGTGGAGATATCCTCAAATTCACCAGCATAGCGGCTATTGATGTCCAGGTTTCTGGCACGAGTACCCTTTTTAAAGTGGGGGATGGAATCTCAGGTAATACTGGTTTTGGAACCGGAGCTTTACTGTTAACCACCAGTGCTACGACAGGTTTTGTCGCTGCTGATGTCAATGTCAATCTCCTAGGAGCAACCTTTGCTTTTAGTTAACTAGAAATAAGAGGGCGATCGCTTTTTTAATGGATAATTGAGAATGGATAATTATCAACTATTCACTATCAACTATTCACTGAACGGTGATCGCTTTTTTTCTTAACGGTAAGGGGCGATCGCAGTTTTAGACTTTAATCAACAAAATGACGGAGATCGCAGTCAAATTTTTCAAAAATTCGGTTGGGTTAAGGAACGCAAACCAAGCAATTAAATGACAATGGTGTTGATTTGTTTTGGAGGGGGGATATTATTTGTGTAGAAATGTTGGGTTTCCTTTCGTCAACCCAACCTTGTGAACTAGTAGTCCAAGGCGTAAGTTTGGGTGCTATAAAATTTAAGCAGCCAAAACCTTCCCCCGATACGTCCATCGAAAGGGCTTCGCCATAGTGCGGTTAAAATAGTCGATGAATTCAAGAATTTGCGTTCTTAAATCATCTTGACTGAGAAAATTTCCTCGTTTCAGTAACTTACGCATTAAAATACCAAACCAAATCTCAATTTGATTGAGCCATGAACAATGCTTCGGTGTGAAGTGAAAAACAATTCGATGATTGGGGTCACTGAGAAAAGTTGCTCTACTCGCCATTGATTGAAGGATGCCACTCTTGCCCTTCTCTCCTAATTCAAGATTAAGTCCCTCAAATTCTGCTACATAGCGAACCAAAGATTCTGACTGATGGGTATTTAGGCAATCCATGCTCAAGTGCCATTTTGCTACATCAGGGCTGGTGGCAATGGTTTTTTGGATATGGCTTAAATAGGGCTTGCTGAAAAAAGCTGAAACCTTTACGGAGAAAAATAGTAGGCGAATTAAGAACCGCTAGAATGCACGAAAATAGGGTAGAATGCCTCAAAACCATTGCATTAAGAAGAGAGAAAGCAGATGTACCGAAAGCAACAGTACTCAATTGAAACACCAGAAAACTTGAAAAATCTGTTCGGCGGGCAGTTAGACGAAGAAAATCGTTGGATAGAAATGTCAAAATGATTCCCTGGGAAGAATATGAGGAAGAATATGCAAAAAACTTCACAGAAAAAAAAGGAGCCCCAGCCAAATCATTTAGAATGGCATTAGGAGCATTAATTATCAAAGAAATTTCAGGAAAAAGTGACAGAGAAACAGTAGAACAAATAAAAGAGAACCCTTATTTACAGTACTTTATAGGAATGGAAAGCTATAGTAGCAAAGAAGCATTTAATGCGTCAATGATGGTTCATTTTCGTAAAAAAATAGGAATGGAATTAATAAATAAAATTAATAAAGAAATAGAAAAAAAAGCGACGGGTGTAGCGTCAGAAAAAAAAGAAAATGAAGGAAAGTTATTGTTAGATGCGACTTGTACACCAGCAGATATAAAATATCCAACGGATATAGGAATATTGAATGATGCCAGAGAAAAAACAGAAAAAATAATAGATAAGCTGTATGAAGAAATAAAAGAGAAAAGGAAAGAAAAGCCGAGGACTTATAGGGAAGTGGCAAGAAAAGAGTACTTAGCCATAGCAAAAAAACGTCGTGTGTCAAAAAAAGAAAGAAGAAAAGGAACAAAAAAACAACTAGGATATATAAAAAGAAACTTGTCTGATATAGAAAAAATGATAGAAGAGGGAGCAAAGTTAGAAAAACTAACGAAAAAAGAGCAAGAAGAGCTTGTAACGATAGGAAAAGTGTATGAGCAACAGTTAGAAATGTATGAAAAAAAGACAAATAAAGTAGAAAACAGAATCGTGAGTGTAAGCCAACCTCACGTGCGTCCAATAGTGCGCGGAAAAGCGGGAAAAGCAGTAGAATTTGGAGCTAAAATATCGGCAAGTAATGTGAATGGCTTTGTCTTCTTAGACAAATTAAGTTGGGATAATTACAACGAATCGGGAGATTTACAAGCGCGAATAGAAGAATATAAAAGGGAAACAGGATGTTATCCGGAATCGGTTCATGTGGATAAAATCTATCGAACAAAAGCGAATCGAGCTTATTGTAAAGAAAGGGATATAAGAATGAGTGGTTTCCGATTGGGAAGACCGCCGAAAGAGGTGAGCAAAGAAAAAAAGAAAGAGGCACGCTCAGATGAAAGAGTGCGTAATGCCATTGAGGGTAAATTCGGACAGGGAAAGAGGAAATTTAGTCTTGGTCGAGTGATGGCCAAACTACCTGAGACCTCGGAAACGGTAATTGCGATGAACTTTTTGGTAATGAATCTTTCTACTCTACTTCAGAAGACAAAAAAGAAAACAAAAAGTAAAAAGTTGTAGAGTCGTTTTTCTTGTGAAAAATGGTGTTAATTTTCCTCTCTTTTGTGAGGAGTGATTTGTGTTGACCTTTTTAGACAGAAAGGAACAATAGATTAAACAAAATCTGTATTTTGATTTGTTTCCATAAGGATAAGTTATCTATGCTTTTTCAGTCCATACTTCCCTAACTGGACAGTGGGAAGTTCTCGAGCAGGGTAAGTGAGAAAAGAAAATCGGACATGCGATACCCAAGAGTGCCGTTATGTCCGAAACTGGCTGATATAGAAAATCGATAGCCAGTGCTATCTATCAATTATGCAACTATGTCAGCGACTAGAGCAAATCCTAGAGAATCTCCGTCCCGCCTTTAGCCGAGAAGCAACGTACCAATGGTTTATCCTATTAGCCTGGGGAGTAGTGCTCAACAGCCAACCGAGCGCAATAACAAGCTATGTCAATGCCTTAGGGTTAACAGAGAGCTACTACCATCAGGCACTACATTGGTTTGAATCCAAGGCATTTAACGTCAAAGGACTGACCTTGGGATGGTCGAAGTGGGTAAGTCAGCATGAAAATCTATATCGAATCAAGGAAAAACGAGTGTATGTGGGGGATGGAATCAAAGTGGGGAAAGAAGGGCGCAAGATGCCAGGGGTAAAACGACTACACCAAGAATCCGGAAATGTGGCGAAGCCAGAATGGATAAGGGGGCATTACTTCAATGCCTTGAGTGTTTTGGTGGGAGCAGGAAAAGCCTGCTTTGCCTTGCCCTTAGTGTTGCGGCTAGACGATGGCATCAAGTCCAAAGCAACGGCAAAGGAAGGGAAAAAAGGCAGCAAAAAAGAGAAGACTACTCTAGTCACGAAAATGGGGGAGCTTTGCACTACCTACGCAGAGGCGGGAAGCTATGTGATTTTGGATGCTTACTTCGCTTGTGGAGCAGTGCTCAAAAGTTTTCGCCAAAATGCCTTGCATCTCATCACCCGAGTGCGTTGCTCTACAGTGGCATATGCTCCCTTTTCTTCCGTTCCGACCTTGAGGGGGAAAGGACGACCACGGCTTTGGGGGAGTTCAATAAAACTAGAAAGCCTGTTTGCTCTTGTGGAGGATTTTCCCACCGCTAAAGTCTGGCTCTATGGTCAACAAGTCTCCGTTTCTTATCAGTGCTTTGAGTTCCACTGGGATAGTCCCCATCAGCTCGTTAAGTTTGTCCTCACCCAATTGCCCAACGGACAAAGACTGATTCTGCTTTCTACTGACCTCTGTTTGACTGGACCTGAGATTATTGCCGCTTACGGTCTCCGATTTAAGATTGAAGTCACTTTTCGTCAATTAATCCATCTTTTGGGCGGCTTTGCCTATCGTTTTTGGCTTAAGGCTCTTCCTACTTTACCGACCTGGCCTAGCAATCTTATCCTCCCTGACTATCCCCAAACTGTTCAGACTCAGATTTTAAACAAAGTAGAAGCCTTTGAGCGTTTTGTTAATCTTCATGTCATTGTTCTCGGCTTACTTCAAATTCTTTCCTTAGAGTTACCCCAGGGGATTTGGGCTAATTTCCCTCGCTGGTTTCGGACTCTACCCTCCCATGGCTATCCTAGTGAACGCATTGCTCAACTAGCCATCCAACATCAAGCCCCAATGATTTTTCCTCAAAGTCCACCTAGTCTGCTTTTGCCTAAATTCCTTGCCGCTAAACTTGACCCTTTTCCAAGTCCTGATAGACTTACTTTGGCCGCATAGTCATTACCTTCTCTGCCATCCATAAACTTCCCACTGTCCAGTTCCCTAACCCACATTTCTTTCGTTTTTTGACTTTTTCAGCAAGCCCTACTTGTGTGTACACAGTAGCCTCGCCATGTGGGACGATTGCTGGCGGAAGCCGACTTGAAACCACACCAATCGCAATATTGGTTAAATCCTCCCCCCGACCCTGAGTTTGATGAGAAAGTTAGTGACATTTGTCAGACCTACCTGAGTGCAATGGAGCGAGCAGAACAGGGAGAACAGACAATTTCCATTGATGAGATGACCGGCATTCAAGCCTTGGAACGAAAGGCTCCTGCCCAACCAATGCGACCTGGCAAACCAGAAAGGCGAGAATTTGAGTATATTCGTCACGGCACCCAGACGTTAATTGCCAGTTTTAATGTGGTTTCAGGTCAGATTGCCCAAGCCAGTGTGGGAGACACGCGCACTGAGATAGACTATCTCAATCATGTTCAACAGTTGGTTGCCAGTGACCCAAAGACTGTCAAGTGGCACCTGCTGATGGATTGCTTGAACACCCATCAATCAGAATCACTAGTAGGCTTGGGCGGGAATAGAGCGACCGTTTATCATTGCTTTAATGCCTTGCCTTGATAAGTCCATTTGAAGGGTTTAGCCATAGTGCGATTAAAGTAATCAATGAAGTCAAGGATGCGAGTTTTGAGCTGTTCTCTGCTCATGAAATTGCCTCGTCTGAGTAACTTACTCATCAGCATACTGAACCACATCTCAATTTGATTGAGCCAAGAGCAATGCTTGGGGGTGAAGTGGAAGACAATTTTATGACTGGGCTCTCGCAAAAATTCAGAACGGCTTTGCATTGATTGGAGAATGCCTGATTTTCCTTTGATGCCCAAGTCGGTCTCAAGTCCTTCGACTTGCGCCACCCAAGCCTACTAGTGATTCTGATTGATGGGTGTTCAAGCAATCCATCAGCAGGTGCCATTTGACAGTCTTTGGGTCACTGGCAACCAACTGTTGAACATGATTGAGATAGTCTATCTCAGTGCGCGTGTCTCCCACACTGGCTTGGGCAATCTGACCTGAAACCACATTAAAACTGGCAATTAACGTCTGGGTGCCGTGACGAATATACTCAAATTCTCGCCTTTCTGGTTTGCCAGGTCGCATTGGTTGGGCAGGAGCCTTTCGTTCCAAGGCTTGAATGCCGGTCATCTCATCAATGGAAATTGTCTGTTCTCCCTGTTCTGCTCGCTCCATTGCACTCAGGTAGGTCTGACAAATGTCACTAACTTTCTCATCAAACTCAGGGTCGGGGGGAGGATTTAACCAATATTGCGATTGGTGTGGTTTCAAGTCGGCTTCCGCCAGCAATCGTCCCACATGGCGAGGGGAGATGCTCTCAACAATGCCTTGTTTGAGCATTTCATCCGCCAGTTCCCGCGCTGTCCAATGACTGAGCGGTCGGTCATAATCCGCCGGTGGCTCACAAGCTATCGCAAATAACTGAAGAATCTGCTCTAAGCTAAAGGTCATGGGACCTCCCGGTCGAGGTGCATCCGTTAACATTGGTGTCAACTTAAGCCAAAATGCCTACTCACAAAAGATTAGCCTAAAAGCAGGCGGAAGTAAGAGTAGGCTGAAAAAAAGGTTAGTATATAAAAAAGTGAGCAAAAAACAAATGGCAAGACAACATCCTCGGAGAAAAGGAAACCCAGACTTACGTCGTAAGACAAATCAGCCAGGGGTAGAAATCCCTGAAATAACAAAAGAGTTGTTTGAATTACTAGAACCCACAATGTTTACACCATTAAAATATTTACAGGGAACTCATGAGAAAATGATGAGAGATAGGGTGCTAAATTTACCAGTAATGGTGGCATTAGTGTTAAGTATAGTGTATCGTCAAATAGCGGGTATAAGTGAAGCGGTAAGACTGTTAGAGGAAGAGGGATTGCTATGGGTAGCATCATTAAAAGTAAGCAAACAGGCAGTATCAAAAAGAATGATGAATGTGCCAGCCGAAATATTTGCAATATTACTAAAAGGAGTGTTAGAAAAAGCAGCCGAAAAAGGGAAGAAGCTCCAAGTAGGAGAAAAATGGGAAAAAATAAGAGAAAAGTTTAGTGCAGTGTGGATAGCAGATGGCTAAACGCTAGAGCAGATAAGGAAAAATATGAAAATAAGTAAAGAAGAAAAGAGTAAATTGGGGGGTAAAATAATGATGGTAGTGGAAGCCTTTACCCCATTGGTGTCAACTTAAGCCAAAATGCCTACTCACAAAAGATTAGCCTAAAAGCAGGCGGAAGTAAGAGTAGGCTGAAAAAAAGGTTAGTATATAAAAAAGTGAGCAAAAAACAAATGGCAAGACAACATCCTCGGAGAAAAGGAAACCCAGACTTACGTCGTAAGACAAATCAGCCAGGGGTAGAAATCCCTGAAATAACAAAAGAGTTGTTTGAATTACTAGAACCCACAATGTTTACACCATTAAAATATTTACAGGGAACTCATGAGAAAATGATGAGAGATAGGGTATTAAATTTACCAGTAATGGTGGCATTAGTGTTAAGTATAGTGTATCGTCAAATAGCGGGTATAAGTGAAGCGGTAAGACTGTTAGAGGAAGAGGGATTGCTATGGGTAGCATCATTAAAAGTAAGCAAACAGGCAGTATCAAAAAGAATGATGAATGTGCCAGCCGAAATATTTGCAATATTACTAAAAGGAGTGTTAGAAAAAGCAGCCGAAAAAGGGAAGAAGCTCCAAGTAGGAGAAAAATGGGAAAAAATAAGAGAAAAGTTTAGTGCAGTGTGGATAGCAGATGGCTCAACGCTAGAGCAGATAAGGAAAAATATGAAAATAAGTAAAGAAGAAAAGAGTAAATTGGGGGGTAAAATAATGATGGTAGTGGAAGCCTTTACCCAAAGACCCGTTACTTTATGGTACACAGAAAATGATAAATCAAATGATAAAATATGGTGTGAAGAATTGGCAGCTAAATTACCAGAAAATGGTTTAATTCTCGTAGATATGGGATTTTTTAGCTTTGTGTGGTTTGATTTGTTAACAGAAGCTAAAAAGTTTTTTCTAACCAGATTTAGAGCGGGTACATCTTACAAAACCAAACAAGTATTGTCTCAAGGTAGTCATTACAGAGATGAGATTATCATTATGGGAAATTACCGTTCTAATCCTTGCAAGCATCCGGTGAGATTAGTCTCAGTATTATGGGGAACAATCTGGTATCAGTATTTAACAAATGTGTTGTCTCCCGAACAACTGTCCGCCGAAGAGGTCTGTGATTTATATCGAAGACGATGGACAATCGAAGAAGCCTTTTTATTAACGAAAAGACTTTTAGGACTAGCCTATTTATGGGTAGGTAATAAGAATGGTGTCCAAATCCAGATTATTTGCACTTTGATTTTCTATACGGTCTTAAATCAATTGGTAGGGGAAGTGGCGATTGCTCTAAATCAACCGAAAGAAAAAATCTCAGTAGAGATGGTGTTTCGGAGTCTATACTATGTAGCGAAGGCTATTGCTAGAGGAGAAAAGCCTGATACAGTAACCTATCTGGCTGAACGTGCTAAGTTATTTGGTTTGGTCAAAGCTGAGAGAAAGCGACATCGAGAAAAGGCCGCTCTCAATCAACAAATTTGGGAACCCATTCCTTTAAGTTGACACGGATGATCCGTTAATCGCTCCACCACCGACAGGGGCTTGCCACTCAGCTCTAGCCAACGATTGCGCCATAGTCGGGCCATATCTCGACTGATGTTAAGGGCGCGACCAATCTCTTGATGATTCTGACTTTTCCCGTTAAGTCCAAAATCCAGCAATGCAAACTTCTAGAGGCTTTATCTGGCAAGGGTTTGAGTAATGATTCTCTTGACAGGAAAAAAATATTCTGAAGCCATCATCCCGCTTATCGTTCAAATTTCAAAAACAAAGGATGAAGGGAGTATGAGACTGTAAAATGGAGAAAATCTTAAAGGGCAGGTCAAAAAATGTTGGAATGGTGGACAAAAAACTTTGCCAGTTGTGAATTGGGAGACGAGAGGCTAAACAATCGTGCCTTCTCGATTGGGAAAAAGTTAAGTGAGGGGTTTGGAAAAGCCTTATCAGAAGTGTTTAAGGGAGGAAACGAGTTAAAGAGGGCCTATGAATTTTTGGGAATCCGAAAACAGACTTTGTCAAGATAATAGAGCCGCACTGTGAAATGACAACTGCCGCCGTAGAAGAATATAAGATAATGCTATCAGTCGGAGATACGACCTTCTTAGATTATCGCAATATCAAGGAAAAAAGGGAAGGGTATGGGCCGACTGGAAAAGGAGGGAATGGATTAATACTGCATAGTGCTTTAGCAATTGAGCCAGAAAAAGGACAAGTATTAGGTTTATTATGGCAAAAACTGTGGAATAGGGAGGTAAAAGAAAAGCCCCCAACAGATGAAACGGCGAAGCAGAAAAAAGAAAGACAGAAAGAACAAAGAAAAGCAGCTCGTCAAAGACCATTTGAGGAAAAAGAATCCTACAAATGGGTAGAGGCTCTAAACACCTGTGAGAAACAGGTAGAAAGTTCAACGAGGGTAATTCATGTATTTGACAGAGAAGGAGATGTTTCAGAAGTCTTTGACTCAGTGCGTCAACTCAAGCATACAGGAGTGCTGGTCAGAGCGTCTCATAATCGTAGTTTAGACAAAAATAGTGAACGACTTTGGCAACATTTGGAATCAGAACCGATTCGTTTTCATCAAGAAATCGAGATTCCGAGTACAGGAAAAAGAAAAGCACGGAAGGTTAAGCTTGCCGTCCGATTTTGCTCAGTTAATCTACGAACTCCCTATCGTTTTGATAATCGTGACCCGTTGAATGTCTATGCTGTTTATGCGACAGAAATCGATTGTCCCGAAGGCGAAACTCCTTTATCTTGGATGCTTCTGACTACAGAAGTTGTTGAGACTATTGAGATGGCTGTCACTATTCTTCGTTGGTACACCTACCGATGGCGGGTTGAAGAATTTCATAAAGTCCTTAAGTCTGGTTGTCAGAGTGAGCGTTATCGACTTGCCTCTGATGGAATGAAAACTCTTTTGGGTTTTTTAAGTGTCATTGCTGTTGAACTTTTACACGTTACTTATCTTCATCGTACCCAGCCCGATGCTCTCGCGATTGAAATTCTTAATCCTCTTCAACTTCAGGTGTTAAAAGCAGCCGCCTCTCAAAAACTTCCCCCTATTTTGACTGTTGCTTGGGCTGTCGAGTCTGTTGCTTTTCTTGGTGGTTATCTTGAACATCGTCGTAAAACTCCTCTCGGTATCCAAGTCCTTTGGCGCGGTTGGTTGAAGTTGCATGACCTTTGCCAAGGCTGGCAGCTTGCAATCCGCACTTAACGGGAAAAGTCAGCTTGATGATTCTGTCCAGCATCGGCTTGTAGAATAATCTTGGCTCTGAGGACAATTTGCTGGGAAGTACTGTGCCGATTGACCAAATGTTGCAGTTGCTCTCGCTCCAGTTCGCTTAGGTGCAGTGGCGTTGGTGCTAATCTAGGCATTGTCCTATCCTCTGTTTTAAGTTCTCCCTAAATGGTAGCTCTATTCACACCCAAGCCTACTAGTGGTCTGTCAATTTTCTATTTGTGGATAAAGACGCTTGAGACGGATACGAGCCTCAGCCATCGTGAATTGCCAATCTACCGACTTTTGGGAATGATTGCGCTGAGTGTACCAAGCCGTTGTTTCTTGCTCTAAAGTTTCCCGATCTGGAATTCGACGAGCTAGGCATTGCCGAGTCATTGCGGACAGCTCGTTTTCAGCAATATTAAGCCAACTGCCATGTTTTGGGGTATGGTGAATTTCCAACCGTTCGACTAGACGACGAGCCGTGGAAGGCTCAAATGCTTCATATAGTGAGGCAAGTTTGTGAGTATTTAGCTGATCACATACTAAAATGACTTTGTCGTTATCAGCATAGTCGTTATCGAGTAAATTCTTAATTTCTGTTGCCCAGTCAACCGATGTTCTACGTTCACTGACAACTGTCTTTCGCCACCCAGACAAGGGTTCTGTAAACATAAAGATATTGGCTGTTCCATTGCGTTCATATTCGTAATCATGCGCCTCTGGCTGTCCAGGTTTGGCTGGTAGAGGAAGGCGGGTTTCTTTGACCAATTGTATAGGTTGCTCATCCATGCAAATCACTGGACAATTGGGGTCATAGGGTCGGTGATAAATTTCTAGAACATCTTCCATGTTATACTTCAAACGTTCATAATCTGAGATTTATCAAAGCGTTGAAATCGTAAGGTGAGCAGAGAATCAAGCTCCTCCTTATATTTTACGTTAGCATCCTCAAGACATCCTGAAATTGCTGCAGAAAACTGCGTAAAATCTTCATAATATTTTGCGTATAAACACTTCTTCTTCACAAACTTCCACAGTCTTTCAATTAAATTCAAGTTAGGAGAATAAGGAGGTAAGTACAGTAACTCTATTCCTAATGATTCTGCCAACTCCTGCACAATTCGGCATTTTTGATAACGAGCATTGTCTAATACCAACGTAATCGGTATTAATAGTCCTAATTCTGCTATCTTTTCTAGGAGTTCACAAACCTGAGTTCCCGTAATATAAGAACTGTTCGTTACCATAATTACTTCATGGGTAATTGCATTTAATGCTCCTAACACATTAAAACGTTTTCTCCCTGATGGTGACTTAATAAAAATCCTCTTGAAGCACCATATAAAATTTACAAATGCTCCCATTACAAAATGAGAGGCATCTACAAAGAAAACTGCCCTTTTTCCTGCTTTTGCCTCTTCTAGCCTTGGTTCTAGCTCTTTTTCTCTATAGCTATCCTGAGCTTCTACATCTGCTTTTGATGGAATTGTTCCCACCTTTAGACACCTCATTCCTATTGACTTTAAAAATTTTCTGACTTGCGTCGGACTTCTTTTTATTCCTGTTAATTCTTCTATTCTTTTTACTGCTTCATTTATTGTTGCTGGTGGATTTGACTCAAAATATGCCTCAATTGTCCCTTGATGCTCTGTTAACTCGCTTTTCGGGCGATTAAATTTTATTTCTTTTAGTTTTTCTATCCCGCCCTCTTGATAATCACGGATATAGCTTGTCACCGTATTTACTGAAACTCCTGCGAATTGAGCAATTTTTTGATGAGACAATCCCTGACTTTTTAGCCATAAAACTTCCATCTTTAGCTGCACTCTAGGATGCGGGTGATTAAACCGACCGTAAGACAACAGTCTTTTGTCTTCTTCTTTAAATTCTAACTTAATCATTTCTCAGCCTCTTGACTAATTTTTCTATTTTTATTATATTATCTCTTATTTTTAGAATTCGCAACCTGTGACCGTGTTTAGTATAGACACAAATTCGGCACTCTTTTCTGGTGGAATCACGTACATCTGTCGCAGATGAGGTTTTAGTTCGTTTTTTTTAACACTTGACGCACGGTTTCGTGACTAATTGCTGGCACAATTTCTAACTCGACCGCCTTGTCGGCTAGTAACCTCAATGTCCAACGGGCTTGACCAGCAGGCGGTTCTCCACAACGTAAGGCGATTAGTTTTGCTTCTACCTCTCCATCAATAATCGGTTGACGAGGCGGCGTTTTGCGGGGCTTGCGGCTTAATGCTGACTCCACACCTTCATTGACCAATCGCTCCCTGAGATTGGCGACTGTGTTACGGTGACAACTAAAGGCGGCGGCAGCTTCCTCATCCGTCCATCCTTGTCCATTCACATCAATGTTTAACAGAATATTGGCGTGCTTAATTTTGTAAGCCGCTCCTTTGCCGATGGATACCAAATCTTTTAGGGTCTGACGTTCTTCTTGACTTAATCGGACAATATAGGTCTTGAGCATGGTTACTTATTACGATATCTGTTGAGGTAATGAATAGCCTCTCCATTTTCCCTCAAATTCACAATCTTTAGCTTGACAGACCACTAGTAGTCAGCAAGGGTTTTAGCCCCCCCTTTAATTAAAGAAAGCATCAATTAAACGAGTTTACGCCATTCCATGCTCCAACTCACATCAGGCGTTGTAAAGAAAGGGGTATAAGAATGAGTGGTCCCCCATTGGGAAGACCGCCGAAAGAGGTGAGCAAAGAAAAAAAGCAAGAGGCACGCTCAGATGAAAGAGTGCGTAATGCCATTGAGGGTAAATTCGGACAGGGAAAGCGAAGATTTAGTCTTGGTCGAGTGATGGCTAAACTTCCTGAGACCTCGGAAACTGTGATTGCAATGAACTTTTTGGTAATGAATCGGCTCTTCCCCCAACTGTGTGGAAAGTGTATAATAGTAATACCACAGTAGGAGGTGGAGTATGTGGATAAACTTGGATGAGCTACTAGGTTTGCCAAAGGTAACAGTCGTAAACTATCGAGAAATAGATGGTGCTTTGTTCTTAAAATTAAAAATGAAAAACGAAGTAATGGAATGTCCAAATTGTCATAAAGAATTGGAAGATATAAATCAAATAGAATATAATTTGGTTCGGGATTTATCCCTATTGGGAAAGAAAGTATATCTGGAAGTGCCCCGCCGCCAGTTCCATTGTGAAAAATGTCAGAAATACATAACAGAAAGACTGGACTTTATGCGGCTAAGAAAACATTATACAATTCGTTATGAAGAAAAGATTTATGAGCAAGTAAAAAAGAAAAATGTAGAAGAGGTAAGGCAAGAAGAAGAAATAAGTTGGGGAACATTGGAATCAATATTTGAAGAGTATGCAAAGCAGGCAGAAAAGAAGGAATGGGAATTACCAGAAAAGATAAGTTTAGACGAATTTAGTAATAGAAAAGGAAAAAAAGACTTTATTACAACAGTGATAGATATAAATAAAAAGGAATTGTTAGAAGTAATAAAAGGACACAAAAAAGAAGAGATAATAGAAGCCCTAAAAGTGCAGCCAGCAAGGGTTAGAGAGAATGTAAAGGAAGTAAGTGTGGATATGTGGGAGGGATTTACGTCAGCAATAAAGGAGTTATTTGTAAATGCTAAAATCGTCTATGATAGATTTCATGTAATGAAAAATATAAATGAAGAATTGAATAAATTGAGAAAGAAAATGAATATCCATAAAAAGGGTTTAACATACCTATTATGGAAAAATAAAGAAGAGTTAAAAGAAGAAAAAAGAGAAGAGTTAGAAGAGATATTGAAAATGTATCCTTGTTTAGGAATAGCGTATGAAATGAAGGAAGAGATTAGAGATATTTATGAGCATTCAAGAACGACAAATGGTGCAAGGAGAAAATTTGAAAAATGGATGAGAACAGCGAGCCTATTCTATAAAAAAAGTGTGGGTATGCTGAAAACTCATTTGACAGGCATATGCAATTATTTTGAAAACCATACAACTAATGGATTAACGGAAGGGATGAATACAAAAATTAAATTAATAAAAAGGAAAAGTTATGGATTTGCTAATTTTGAGCATCTACGGCTTAAATTGTTAGCTTGCTTTAACTCTTAACATAACATTACACACAGACAAGGGGAGAGCCCTATTTTTGTTCAGTCTATTGGGGCCACCTCACTTTATGCAATTAGGAGATGGCAATGAATCGGATAAAAAGGTGTTTCCCCAGATAATCAAAGACTGTCAAGAAACGTTGAATATGGAAGGTTTATCGGTGATGGATGGAGCTTTTTATACGGCGGAAAATGTGGGCATGGCGAGGTCAATTCAATGGTTAAGTCGTGTCCCTCTGAAAGAAGCCACTGAGACTTTGGCAAATATATCAGAAGACCAATGGCAGCAGGGTGAACAGGACGGTTATCGTTGGCAAGTGAGGGCTTCGGAATATGGGGGTGAACAGCAACGATGGCTTGTGGTCGAAAGTGCTCAACGTCTCCAGTCCGATAATAAAGCTATAAGTCAAAAAATTGAGAAAGCCGATAAAGTTGTCAAAAAAGAATGGCAGAAACTTTGTGGACAGAATTTTGCTTGTGAGGCCGATGCTCTTACTGAGGCTCAACTCTGGCCAAAAACCTTGACTTATCATCAACTCAGTCAAGTTGAGGTTCAGACTATTCCTTACTATGACAAGGGAGGAAGACCGAAACAAGGGGCTACTCCTCTCGGTTTTCATTACCGCTTAACTGGCCAATTAAGCCTTGATTCCTCTTGCTTAGAAGCCACATCTAAACGGGCTGGACGCTTTATTTTGGCTACTAATGTTCTCCCCGTATTCCGTACTAGTCTTGAAAAAATAAAAATAGATTCAAAAATGGCTACAGAATAGTTAAAATAAAAAAGCTAATAAACCCAAGAGAAAATGACCCAATTAAACGTTAAAAATCTCGACCATTTAGGAATAATCGCGGCGATAGTTGATGAACTAGGTCTAGTGGATTATATCAATGAACAACTAGGAGAAAATGACCGTGCTAAAATCAGTGCGGGTCTGGTAGTGAAAGCGATGATTCTCAATGGCTTAGGCTTTATCAACTCTCCTTTATATTTGTTCAGTCGTTTTTTTGAAGATAAACCAGTAGAACATCTTTTAGGAAAAGGAATAAAAGCCAGCGACCTGAATGATGACCGTTTAGGGAGAGTCTTAGATTTAATCTTTATGGCCGGCATCAGCCGTTTGTTTCTCGGAATTTGTCTAAAAGCCGTAGAAATCTTCAAAATAGTGATGAAAAGTTCCCATTTAGACTCCAGTTCATTATCGGTACAAGGGGAATATAAATTATCGGTGGAGAGAGAAGACAAAGAAAGCCAAATAATCCATATCACTCATGGCTATTCAAAGGATAAGCGACCAGACTTGAAACAATTTGTCTTGAATCTAGTCTGTTGGGGGGATGGCGACATTCCCGCTTTTCTCGAATTAGGAGATGGCAATCAAAGTGATAAAAAAGAGTTTGCTAAACTCTTGAAAAAGTTCAATGAGCAGTGGCAATTCGATGGTTTGTATATAGCAGATTCAGCCTTATACAGTGCCGATAACTTGCAAAAGTTAACCGGCATATACTGGTTATGTTCTGTGCCGAAAACGATTAGAGAAGTGCAGGATGCGGTCAGTCAATTAGCCTCGGAGCAATTCATCACAACTGATTTAGAGGGCTATCGTCTTACCTCCTTAGAAAGTGAATATGGGGGAGTCAAACAACGTTGGATAGTGGTAGATAGCGAGCAAAAAAAAGCTTTAGACCTCAAACAACTGACGAAGAAGACAGAGAAAGCAACGGCTCAAGCTCAAAGACAATTAGAACAATTACAGCGTCAGGAATTTGCTTGTCGGGAGGATGCTTTAACCGCCCTGAGCCGATGGGAGAAGAGTTTAGAATGGCATCTTCTTCAAGACCTAACTGTCGTCGAAAAATGTCATTACGGTCATCGAGGTAAACCCCGTCCCCATGAACAGCCCATTCGTCGTAGCTATCATGCCCAAGCCACTTTCAGCCTCAATAGTGCGAAAGTTCAAGCTTCAGAGCGGGCAGCAGGACGTTTTGTCTTGGCGACGAATCAGCTAGATGGAGACTCTTTGAGCGATGAGCAACTGCTTGTCCACTACAAGCAACAGCAAGGGGTAGAGCGAGGTTTTCGCTTCCTTAAAGACCCTCTGTTTTTGGCGTCCAGTGTTTTTCTCAAAACCCCTGAGCGGATTATGGCATTGAGTTTCATCATGGTGTTGTGTTTACTGGTGTACAGCTTGGGACAACGTAAACTGAGACTGGCTCTGGCAGAGCAGGAGGAGACTGTGCCTAATCAGTTGGGAAAGCCGACTCAGCGTCCGACACTGCGTTGGATTTTTCAGATGTTGAGAGGAGTTCATTGGGTTGTACTGGATAATTGTCCCCAAATAATCAATCTAACGCTTGAGCGAGAGAGGATTTTGCGCTTTTTTGGGGCTACTACTTGTCAGTATTATCTTTTGTCATAATGACTTTTCTTATTTTCTTTGTTCTTTTTTTATGTACGGAATGTGGGTTCTCGATTCTCAGATTTTAAGTCCCGACCAGATGTTAGCTGAATATAAGGCTCAACAACACACCGAGCGCGGCTTTCGTTTTCTTAAAGACCCTTTCTTTTTTGCCTCTGCTCTTTTTCTCAAGAATCCTCAACGCATTATGGCTTTGATGATGATTATGGTTGTCTCTTTGTTGGTTTGCACTTTGGCACAACGTCGCCTACGACAGGCTTTGGCCCTTTCCCATCAGACTATTCCTAATCAAAAGGGTAAACCTACTGCCATTCCCACTCTGCGTTGGGTCTTTCAGTCTTTTCTGTTTATCCGTTGCTTAGAGGTTGACGGTATTAAAACTATCGTTAATTTGACCTCCAATCACAAATATATTCTTTCCTTTCTTGGCTCTTCCTGCCAAAAATACTACTTTATCTCTTGAACTACCTGCGGAATGTGGGTTGGAGACTTGCCACGTTTTATTCGCTGGACGTAAAGCTATGTCCAACTTGGCTTTGCTGACATCTATTCCAACCCATTGGCTTGCTGTTTGAGTTACCATGTTCGTACCCCTGTTTTTGAGTTTGTCTCTTCATCACTCGACCTTGTTCCATTCGGGTTCGAGACCCTCTCGATTTTTCGAGTTGCTGAAGGGTTAATGAGTGTCGACCTAGACTAAATCTCGGCTTTGATAACCAAGGGGGCATCGGCCTACCACTCTTTCTCTAAGATACAAGGGGGCGAAAATCTCAATCTATGACCGTGCTAAGTATAGATCAGGTTAAACAGAAAGGACTTGTCTGTAAACAGTAGCCTTATCTAGGGGAGAATCTGTTTCAAATTAAATCAATATCACCAGCTTTACTGTTGACAAAATCAAGAATGTTTGATAGAAAAACTTGACTTTGGAGAAAAAATCGAGATAGGATAACAAAAAAATTTCGTTAATTGTGGAGGAAATCCCGTGAAAACATTAGCTAAACTTATCGCAAAGAGTGCGATCGGGGTAAGTACGCTTATCAGTCTAGGTTTGCTCTCCGCACCCGCGCAAGCCATCACAATCTGGAACTGGTCTTTTACTGGAAGCAGTAACCAATCGGCATCAGGTACTTTCCAGACGGCAGACGTGACCCCCACAGCAGGAGTCACCTATACCATTACTGGAATCACAGGCACGTACAACCGCGATTCTGTGGCTTATACGATCACGGGACTGGATACCACCTTTGTTAATCCGAGCAATACATTCCAATGGGATGGCACTCCATCTTCCTCACTTTTGTCAGATTTGGGCGGAATTTCCTTCAATACATCATCCAATTCAGTTAATATTTTCTATAGCTTACATCTTGCACCAAAACTCATGTTCTAAGTTGTGACAGCAACTAACTGAAGTTGGAGTCCAAAAGATTGCAAAAGTGGACGTAATCGCTCGACTTGAGAAAAAAGGGAACAAAGAGCAACATCAGGAAAAAGTGTCTGAAGAGCAGAAGCAGAAGCTTGACCCCAATCAGGTGGTTTAGAGGAGTCAGTAGAAAGATAAACCCAATGGGCAAGAAGAAAACTAATCATCGAAAGAAGCAACCAGCGATAAACCCCCAGAAGAGTTTGTTGACCAAAACGATGTAAACCAAAACGATGTTTTACGGTCTTGAAAAAGCCCTCAATACTCCATCTTCGCCGTCCCCACCAGATAATGGTACTGGACTTAAGAGGACGAGTCGATAAGACGAAGCGTTTTTCGAGTTTGCCGTTACGTTTGAGGTAGAACCAAGAGATAGTAACAGGGAAAGATAATCCATCAAGAGTGACCTGTTGTCCTTTTTTGAGCAAATCACGAAGCTGACGACCATCAGCTAATTTACGGTCACAACGCACACCGACGATAACCGCAAGACGGCGTTTTTTCATCGCTTGAAGGAATTGCACACTACTAAAGGCGGTATCGGCTAAAATGACAACCCGAAAAGCACTCAGGAGTTCTTTGGGTAGGCTATCCACTAATCGCACCGCGAGTTGAGCGGGACTTCTTGTTTCTTTACCTCTCCAAACTCGAAATCCCCAGGGGACTCGAAATTCTCCTATCACCAGATAAATCACCAAAAGATGTAAACCCCTCTTCCCGTGAAGAACATGAATTAAATGCTCAAAAGCCTTAAATTTTCCGCATTTCTCCAGTGTCGTTAAGTCCACAATCACCTGCAACCAAGGTCGTCTTCCTCTTGGAGCATAGGTAAGTAGGGTCTGCTGAAAAAGTCCACAAAACGAACCTAGATGCCACAGGAGGCGAAAAATGGTGACTTCAGAGAGTAGTTTCCAATTTCAACCCCCAGTTTTCCAACGACGTGCATGGGCTTTGAGCCTCCAAAGGCCATAACCTTGCACCTGATCGTTTTTAAAATGCTTGAAAGCATTATCTGGCAAGGGTTCTATACTTATTCAGCAAGCCCTAAGTAGGGTCTGCTGAATAAGTCCACAAAACGAACCTAGATGCCACAGGACGCGAAAAATGGTGACTTCAGAGAGTTGTTTCCAATTTCAACCCCCAGTTTTCCAACGACGTGCATGGGCTTTGAGCCTCCAAAGGCCATAACCTTGCACCTGATCGTTTTTAAAATGCTTGAAAGCATTATCTGGAAAGGGTTCTATACTTATTCAACAAGCCCTAAGTAGGGCTTGCTGAAAAAGTCAAAAAACGAAAGAAATGTGGGTTAGGGAAGTATGGACTGAAAAAGCATAGATAACTTATCCTTATGGAAACAAATCAAAATACAGATTTTGTTTAATCTATTGTTCCTTTCTGTCTAAAAAGGTCAACACAAATCACTCCTCACAAAAGAGAGGAAAATTAACACCATTTTTCACAAGAAAAACGACTCTACAACTTTTTACTTTTTGTCTTCTGAAGTAGAGTAGAAAGATTCATTACCAAAAAGTTCATCGCAATTACCGTTTCCGAGGTCTCAGGTAGTTTGGCCATCACTCGACCAAGACTAAATTTCCTCTTTCCCTGTCCGAATTTACCCTCAATGGCATTACGCACTCTTTCATCTGAGCGTGCCTCTTTCTTTTTTTCTTTGCTCACCTCTTTCGGCGGTCTTCCCAATCGGGGACCACTCATTCTTATATCCCTTTCTTTACAATAAGCTCGATTCGCTTTTGTTCGATAGATTTTATCCACATGAACCGATTCCGGATAACATCCTGTTTCCCTTTTATATTCTTCTATTCGCGCTTGTAAATCTCCCGATTCGTTGTAATTATCCCAACTTAATTTGTCTAAGAAGACAAAGCCATTCACATTACTTGCCGATATTTTAGCTCCAAACTCTACTGCTTTTCCCGCTTTTCCACGCACTATTGGACGCACGTGAGGTTGGCTTACACTCACAATTCTGTTTTCTACTTTATTTGTCTTTTTTTCATACATTTCTAACTGTTGCTCATACACTTTTCCTATCGTTACAAGCTCTTCTTGCTCTTTTTTCGTTAGTTTTTCTAACTTTGCTCCCTCTTCTATCATTTTTTCTATATGAGACAAGTTTCTTTTTATATATCCTAGTTGTTTTTTTGTTCCTTTTCTTCTTTCTTTTTTTGACACACGACGTTTTTTTGCTATGGCTAAGTACTCTTTTCTTGCCACTTCCCTATAAGTCCTCGGCTTTTCTTTCCTTTTCTCTTTTATTTCTTCATACAGCTTATCTATTATTTTTTCTGTTTTTTCTCTGGCATCATTCAATATTCCTATATCCGTTGGATATTTTATATCTGCTGGTGTACAAGTCGCATCTAACAATAACTTTCCTTCATTTTCTTTTTTTTCTGACGCTACACCCGTCGCTTTTTTTTCTATTTCTTTATTAATTTTATTTATTAATTCCATTCCTATTTTTTTACGAAAATGAACCATCATTGACGCATTAAATGCTTCTTTGCTAGGGTGTGACCTTTAGTTGATGAAGGAAAAGAAAAGTGTTAACATGGGATGAAAAGTGACAAAGAGGAAACAATGATGACAGCAAAACTAATTAATGTAGAGGGTTCAAAGATAAAAATAGAACTAACATTAGAACTCAGTCGTTCAATGTTGGATACAGAAATAAATATTCAAAAAGGCTTAAACGAAGTAGGTTGCATCGCCAGCAAAGAAGCCTTGAAATATTTAGATACAGATGGTTCACCCTTAAAAATCGGTGAAGAAATCTGGAAGAGTAAGGGAGAGCAACCGAAAGAATATCAAACACCTTATGGTGAGGTTATAGTGAATCGTCATGTATATCAGCGTTCACCTTTGAGGAAAAACGTATTGCCCCTTAGAAAGAGAAGCAAGGATAATCATAACATCAACGCCATTATTGGCAAAACAGGTATCCTCAAAAATGTCAGGGATGGCAGGCAAAGAGGTGAAAAATGATTTATTAGAAAATCATGGTAGAAAAGTAGCGCTATCCTATATCCAAAGATTGAGTGAAGCAGTAGGAAGTGTGGTACAGGCAAAAGAAGAAGCGTGGAGTTATGCCCCGCCCAAGGAGGATAGCCAAATTGCAACAGTGGGAATAGGATTAGATGGAACCTGTATGCTGATGTGTGAGGATGGCTACCGTGAAGCAATGGTGGGAACCGTTTCCCTATACGATAGTGAAGGCGAACGTCAACATACAATCTATCTAGGTGCGGCACCAGAGTATGGAAAAAAGAGTTTTCTAGAAAGATTAGAAAGAGAAATTGAGCGAGCGAAAAACCGTTATCCAGAGGCAACATTGGTCGGGATAGCAGACGGGGCAGAATCAAATTGGAAGTTTTTAGAAAAGCAAACGGAAGAACAGATATTAGATTTCTATCATGCCTCTGGTTACTTAGGTGCCTTGGCAGAAGCGTTGCATCCGAATACCGTGTCAAAACAAAAAGAATGGTTGACTGAAAATTGTCGAGAACTCAAGCATGAAAAAGGAAAAGCAGGAGAACTGCTAAATCTGATGAAAGAAGTCAAAGAAGAAAAAAGTCATTCTAAGAATCTTACCGAGAAACTACAAGCGGCGATTACTTATTACGAGAATCATCAGCATCAAATGGATTATGCTGAATACATAGAGAAAAAGTATCCGATTGGTTCAGGTGTTACGGAAGCAGCTTGTAAGACGTTGGTCAAACAACGATTATGTTGTTCAGGGATGCGATGGAAGGAAAAAGGAGCAGGAATTATTTTGAGCCTACGAGCTTTGGTATTGACCAAGGAACGATGGAGTCAATTTTGGGCAAAACTTGATCAATATGGGTTCCCTGTAGAACCCTGATTACAACAGCTTTTATCAACTAAAGGTCGCACCCCTTTGCTACTATAGCTTTCCATTCCTATAAAGTACTGTAAATAAGGGTTTTCTTTTATTTGTTCTACTGTTTCTCTGTCACTTTTTCCTGAAATTTCTTTGATAATTAATGCTCCTAATGCCATTCTAAATGATTTGGCTGGGGCTCCTTTTTTTTCTGTGAAGTTTTTTGCATATTCTTCCTCATATTCTTCCCAAAGAATCATTTTTGACATTTCTATCCAACGATTTTCTTCGTCTAACTGCCCGCCGAACAGATTTTTCAAGTTTTCTGGTGTTTCAATTGAGTACTGTTGCTTTCGGTACATCTGCTTTCTCTCTTCTTAATGCAATGGTTTTGAGGCATTCTACCCTATTTTCGTGCATTCTAGCGGTTCTTAATTCGCCTACTATTTTTCTCCGTAAAGGTTTCAGCTTTTTTCAGCAAGCCCTAAGTAGTTCTTTGAGAATTGCTTTTCGCACTGCTCGGATAATTTGGCGAGTACCCCAATCATACTGATTCAAAAATCGGCTTAAGGCCGAGGGTGATTTTGTTTGACTATACTAAACACGGTCACAGGTTGCGAATTCTAAAAATAAGAGATAATATAATAAAAATAGAAAAATTAGTCAAGAGGCTGAGAAATGATTAAGTTAGAATTTACAGAAGAAGACAAAAGACTGTTGTCTTACGGTCGGTTTAATCACCCGCATCCTAGAGTGCAGCTAAAGATGGAAGTTTTATGGCTAAAAAGTCAGGGATTGTCTCATCAAAAAATTGCTCAATTCGCAGGAGTTTCAGTAAATACGGTGACAAGCTATATCCGTGATTATCAAGAGGGCGGGATAGAAAAACTAAAAGAAATAAAATTTAATCGCCCGAAAAGCGAGTTAACAGAGCATCAAGGGACAATTGAGGCATATTTTGAGTCAAATCCACCAGCAACAATAAATGAAGCAGTAAAAAGAATAGAAGAATTAACAGGAATAAAAAGAAGTCCGACGCAAGTCAGAAAATTTTTAAAGTCAATAGGAATGAGGTGTCTAAAGGTGGGAACAATTCCATCAAAAGCAGATGTAGAAGCTCAGGATAGCTATAGAGAAAAAGAGCTAGAACCAAGGCTAGAAGAGGCAAAAGCAGGAAAAAGGGCAGTTTTCTTTGTAGATGCCTCTCATTTTGTAATGGGAGCATTTGTAAATTTTATATGGTGCTTCAAGAGGATTTTTATTAAGTCACCATCAGGGAGAAAACGTTTTAATGTGTTAGGAGCATTAAATGCAATTACCCATGAAGTAATTATGGTAACGAACAGTTCTTATATTACGGGAACTCAGGTTTGTGAACTCCTAGAAAAGATAGCAGAATTAGGACTATTAATACCGATTACGTTGGTATTAGACAATGCTCGTTATCAAAAATGCCGAATTGTACAGGAGTTGGCAGAATCATTAGGAATAGAGTTACTGTACTTACCTCCTTATTCTCCTAACTTGAATTTAATTGAAAGACTGTGGAAGTTTGTGAAGAAGAAGTGTTTATACGCAAAATATTATGAAGATTTTACGCAGTTTTCTGCAGCAATTTCAGGATGTCTTGAGGATGCTAACGTAAAATATAAGGAGGAGCTTGATTCTCTGCTCACCTTACGATTTCAACGCTTTGATAAATCTCAGATTATGAACGTTTGAAGTATATGTTGGGGTAGAGGATGACCTTGAGCTTCTAGGAATAGCCCCAACATTGCCTGCAAACTATCGCGTTGATAGGAGGTCGGCATCAAACCTAGCAATGTATAAACTAGGGTCTGGGCTTGTATAAGAATGGTTTCCATTGTTTTGCTGTTTTTTCACTTCTACTCCTTTTTCCACTTTCTTGACCCTTTCCGCCAGTCGTTCTTTTGTTCTACTGCAAGATGTAAGATAGTAGAAATGATGGCTATCAGCCTGTAGATGGCACATTTACGAATTTCGGTATCGGTGATGATTATATCGTTTCTAGTACTCTTAGCCCAGCTACTCCTGTTCCTTGGGAAACGGATGCGCTGCCGGTTATGGGTAGCACCATTCTTTTTGGGTTGGGAATTTGGGCTAAACGTAAATTTGCCAAGCCTCTCGAAAAATAGGGTCTCTGACAATTGATAGTTGATAATTGACAATTGACACAGCACTTATCAGGACTCTAACGTACAGTTTTTTCTGTACGCCTTGATCAAGCAAAGTACCGTAATTGTCAATTTTCCATTGTCAATTGTCCATTCATTTGTTGTAATTCTTGTTCCGATAAACCTGTCAGGCTGACTACCTCTGCTAAAGTCATGCCTCGCTGTAAAAGTTGTCGAGCAATTTCCAGCTTACCCTCAAGTTTGCCCTCAAGTTTGCCCTCAAGTTTGCCCTCAAGTTTGCCCTCAAGTTTGACATCTTTATAAAATTGGGTTTGTTTCCAGTCTGTTAAATCAAACATCTGCTCTAACTCCTGACGACTTTTTTGCGGAAATTTATAAATAATAATTTTCTCTACTAATTCTATAACATTAGCTTGGGTGGCAGCATCCTTAATGTCTTGACGAACTTGATTCAGTAGAAACTGGGCTTGTTGAGGAGCTTGGCTTTCTGGGACAGACACTAATTGAATAATACCTAAACCCAATGAAGAAGAAGGCTGATCCAGTTGATCGAGATAAATCTTTTGTAGGCAGGGATCAAACATTTGATAGGCAAGGGGTAATTCACCATCCAAGCTTTGCTTACCCCAAAGCACAACGGCTTGCCATTGACGCACGGGTTTATGTTGATTGAGATAGAGGATAATTTCGGTAAAAAATCGCCAATAGAAATCTGGGTCTGATTGAAATTGAACCTCAACAAAATAGAGGGGATATTCAGGATAGTTTTCATCGGGCAAAAATACACCATCAAGCCGAAAAGAAAGTTCTTTAATTTCTATGGATTTAAATTGGTAATTTTGGGCAAATTTTGAGTCTGAACCAATCAATTCAAAAAGAAGTTCAGGAAAGGCTTGAAAGAGAGTGTAGAAAATTTTATCGGTTTTCATTGCCTATTTAGGGCTTGCTGAATAAGTATAGAACCCTTGGCAGACAATGCTTTCAAGCATTTTAAAAACGATCAGGTGCAAGGTTATGGCCTTTGGAGACTCAAAGCCCATGCACGTCGTTGGAAAACTGGGGGTTGAAATTGGAAACAACTCTCTGAAGTCAGCATTTTTCGAGTCCTGTGGCATCTAGGTTAGTTTTGTGGACTTTTTCAGCAGACCCTATTTAGAGCCTGACTTTTCCCGTTAAGTCCAAAATCCAGCAATGCAAACTTCTAGAGGCTTTATCTGGCAAGGGTTTGAGTAATGATTCTCTTGACAGGAAAAAAATATTCTGAAGCCATCATCCCGCTTATCGTTCAAATTTCAAAAACAAAGGATGAAGGGAGTATGAGACTGTAAAATGGAGAAAATCTTAAAGGGCAGGTCAAAAAATGTTGGAATGGTGGACAAAAAACTTTGCCAGTTGTGAATTGGGAGACGAGAGGCTAAACAATCGTGCCTTCTCGATTGGGAAAAAGTTAAGTGAGGGGTTTGGAAAAGCCTTATCAGAAGTGTTTAAGGGAGGAAACGAGTTAAAGAGGGCCTATGAATTTTTGGGAATCCGAAAACAGACTTTGTCAAGATAATAGAGCCGCACTGTGAAATGACAACTGCCGCCGTAGAAGAATATAAGATAATGCTATCAGTCGGAGATACGACCTTCTTAGATTATCGCAATATCAAGGAAAAAAGGGAAGGGTATGGGCCGACTGGAAAAGGAGGGAATGGATTAATACTGCATAGTGCTTTAGCAATTGAGCCAGAAAAAGGACAAGTATTAGGTTTATTATGGCAAAAACTGTGGAATAGGGAGGTAAAAGAAAAGCCCCCAACAGATGAAACGGCGAAGCAGAAAAAAGAAAGACAGAAAGAACAAAGAAAAGCAGCTCGTCAAAGACCATTTGAGGAAAAAGAATCCTACAAATGGGTAGAGGCTCTAAACACCTGTGAGAAACAGGTAGAAAGTTCAACGAGGGTAATTCATGTATTTGACAGAGAAGGAGATGTTTCAGAAGTCTTTGACTCAGTGCGTCAACTCAAGCATACAGGAGTGCTGGTCAGAGCGTCTCATAATCGTAGTTTAGACAAAAATAGTGAACGACTTTGGCAACATTTGGAATCAGAACCGATTCGTTTTCATCAAGAAATCGAGATTCCGAGTACAGGAAAAAGAAAAGCACGGAAGGTTAAGCTTGCCGTCCGATTTTGCTCAGTTAATCTACGAACTCCCTATCGTTTTGATAATCGTGACCCGTTGAATGTCTATGCTGTTTATGCGACAGAAATCGATTGTCCCGAAGGCGAAACTCCTTTATCTTGGATGCTTCTGACTACAGAAGTTGTTGAGACTATTGAGATGGCTGTCACTATTCTTCGTTGGTACACCTACCGATGGCGGGTTGAAGAATTTCATAAAGTCCTTAAGTCTGGTTGTCAGAGTGAGCGTTATCGACTTGCCTCTGATGGAATGAAAACTCTTTTGGGTTTTTTAAGTGTCATTGCTGTTGAACTTTTACACGTTACTTATCTTCATCGTACCCAGCCCGATGCTCTCGCGATTGAAATTCTTAATCCTCTTCAACTTCAGGTGTTAAAAGCAGCCGCCTCTCAAAAACTTCCCCCTATTTTGACTGTTGCTTGGGCTGTCGAGTCTGTTGCTTTTCTTGGTGGTTATCTTGAACATCGTCGTAAAACTCCTCTCGGTATCCAAGTCCTTTGGCGCGGTTGGTTGAAGTTGCATGACCTTTGCCAAGGCTGGCAGCTTGCAATCCGCACTTAACGGGAAAAGTCAGATTTAGAGCAACTTGCGTTGTGATGACGGACAAATCTTTGTAGAGAGATAAGTAAGTGGGCTTAATTAATTGTTAGATAGTAGAACAGGCTTCTAGCCTGTGGACAGGTAGGATGCCCATCCCACGTTTTATATTTAATTGTAACCAGCTACTTAATAAATTATGTCCCTTCGGTAAGTTTATTTTAAGAGTGATGCCGTAGGCAGGAGAATCAAACTTTTAGGGATACAAAGTCGCCGTCAAAAGAAGGCTCACAAATCCTTGAGGTCAGATGACGGTTTTTCAAGTACCGTTGGTTCTAGCTGAGCTTCCTGGCTATTGAAATCTAAGTCAACTGCTTCTAGGACTTCATCATAGACAGCAATATTTTCCTCAATTACCTCGCTACTAACTTCAGTAGGAGTGATGGGTTCTTTAGCGATTTCATTGTCTGAATCTGACGAAAGGGTATCCACTTCAGCGACGTTAGATTCCTCTAATAATTCATCAAGATCTTCTGAAATATTGTTCTCGGGTGTTTCAGGTTCCTCTAGGAGATCATCTAGGTCATCTTCTATTTCTGTAACGGGGGTTTCTTCGATAACAGTTTCTGTCAATTCCAGTATGACCGATTCAACCATAACTTCTGGCAAGATACTGGTTTCTTTACTTACCTCTTCTTCCCAATCATGGTCTAATTCCACTGCATCCAAAGCTTCTGTAATAGTGGCGGATTTGGGGGGAGGGGAACTAGGTGCTTTTTTTGCAAAAAGACGACTGAAGAAATTAGGTTTTTTAGGTTGTGTGGATTTTTTATCAGTTTTGGCCGGTTTAGAGGGCTTGGGCGTAGGATTCTTGACAGCCTTGGGGGCCGCTGGAGTTGAGGGCGTATTTTCGGCGATCGCTTCTACGGGCGGGGCGACTATGTTCTCTGCAACAGGTTCAATCTCGATTTTTTGAATGACTTCTTGGGCAACAGGCTCAGTCATTTCGGCTGGGGCTTCTTTCGCGATCGCGGTTTCAGAAACTTTTTCCGCACTACTTACCGACTCTGTGGTCGGTTTAGAAAGGGGTTGGGGTTTAATGCCTCCCTTCGACTTAGGCACGGCTTTTTTCCGACTTAACCCACCGGCTAACCAATCCAGCAGCGAGAAATTGGGTTGTTCTGCTATTTTTTCAGGATTGGCCAGAGCCACCCGCAATTTTACTGTTTGCCAGGCAAAAGACAACACCAAGGTTGTCGCCGCTATCTGCCCTAGCAAAACCCCTCCTGTCATCCGTTGGGCACAGATCCAGAGTGTGGCAGCATAAAACAGTCCCACCCCACTCCACAGAAAATCATCCTTACGGTGTAGTTTAGGCGCGAAAAAAGCGGAGAAAAAGAAAAACAGACTGGCTATGCCAACAGCGATCGCGAGGATGAAGGCCAACATGAGGGGAAACTCCGTCGAAGTCTATGTTAGACAATTCTTAGGGTATCAAAAAACAGAACTAACAAAATTCTTAATTTTTCCAAAAACCCTTAAAATCGAAAAAGCCTGGATAATCACCCTCCAGCCCAGAAGAGAATTTTAAATTGTTATGCTAACCTCCCAAGCTGTCCTAGAAGTCCTCAGACCTGTCCAAGATCCCGAACTGCAAAAAAGTCTGGTCGAACTCAACATGATCCGCAATGTACAGATTGATGGCGGCTTAGTTAGCTTTACCTTGGTTTTAACGACCCCAGCCTGTCCTTTACGGGAGTTTATTGTCGAAGATTGCCAGAAAGCGGTTAAAACCTTGGCGGGTGTTGAGAAAGTGGAGGTCGCTGTCACGGCGGAAACCCCTCAACAGAAATCTCTGCCGGATCGGACTTCCGTGGGGAATGTCAAAAATATCGTCGCTATTTCCAGTGGTAAAGGGGGAGTCGGTAAAAGCACTGTGGCGGTTAATGTGGCCGTTGCCCTCGCAAAATTAGGTGCTAAAGTGGGCTTACTGGATGCCGATATCTATGGCCCTAACGCACCCACGATGTTGGGATTAAGTCAAGCCGAAATTAAAGTTACCAAAGATCCCCAGGGAGATATCCTTGAACCCGCTTTTAATCACGGTATTAAAATGGTTTCGATGGGTTTTCTGATTGACCCCGATCAACCGGTGATTTGGCGCGGCCCGATGCTCAATGGCATTATTCGTCAATTTCTCTATCAAGTGTCCTGGGGTGAGTTGGATTATCTGATTGTGGATATGCCGCCTGGCACCGGAGATGCTCAGTTAACTCTCTGCCAATCTGTCCCTATGGCAGGAGCCGTGATTGTCACCACACCTCAGACGGTTTCCCTGCTAGATGCTCGACGGGGTTTAAAAATGTTTCAACAGCTAGGCGTAAAGGTTCTAGGTATTGTGGAAAATATGAGTTATTTCATTCCGCCGGATCAGCCTGATCGCAGTTACGATCTTTTTGGGTCTGGGGGAGGAGAAAAGGCCTCTAAGGAGTTACAAGTTCCTTTGTTAGGCTGCGTTCCCTTAGAAATTTCTCTGCGAGAAGGGGGTGATGCGGGTATTCCTATTGTCATCTCGGCTCCTGAATCTGCTTCGGCCCAAGCTCTAACGGCGATCGCCCAACAAATTGCGGCCAAAGTATCGATCGCGGCTCTAGCCTAACTTCAAACTTCAAATCCATAAAATCTGAGTGGCGATCGCTTTTTAGGGATTAGGAAAAAAGCCAAATTTAATCACCGCAGCCGTTGTTGCTCGGTACTGGTTCAGGCTGGTTAAAAGTGGGAAGCCTTACTGGCTATGCCTTAGAGAGACAAGAAGTCAATATAAGTTTGGAAGATAACTTGCTGTAAAATTTTCGTTGATTACATCTGACGCGAGATCGAAAGCCCTATCGTAACGTTTCACAGGATAATCTATCAACTAATTATTTACAGGTAGAAGTTTTTCTAATCACACTCAACATTCAACTTTCTTAGAAAAGGATAAAATTCCGCCCGATCCGTATAAACACGGTCTTTTTGTTTTCCCTCAGTATTTGACTCGAACTCTAATTATTTAGGGTCTGCTGAAAAAGTCCACAAAACGAACCTAGATGCCACAGGAGGCGAAAAATGGTGACTTCAGAGAGTTGTTTCCAATTTCAACCCCCAGTTTTCCAACGACGTGCATGGGCTTTGAGCCTCCAAAGGCCATAACCTTGCACCTGATCGTTTTTAAAATGCTTGAAAGCATTATCTGGCAAGGGTTCTATACTTATTCAGCAAGCCCTATTTAAGTCCGTAAATGCTAGTGACAAACAGTCATGTTTCCCGTGAAGTCCAGTAGTATCACGGAAGTTCCCAATTTCTTTTTACTGGTATAACATAGTTGTTCATTGATCAAGGCTTGGGATAACATCATGTTAACCGACACATCTCACTTTTCTACCAACAACATCGCCAGTGTTATTCCCAACACAGCCCAAGACATCAATGCCATTAATCCCTATGGTTTATCTCCTCATTCACCCTCAAGTTTAGGCGCAGACTTAAGCAATAGTGTGGCTCTTAATGTGATTGCGAATAATCCTGCCACCCTTCAGCCAGCCAGCGTTGTCGTCAACAGCCTTCCTAGTGGCAGTCGAAGTTCTACCGCTTCTTTAAGCACCAATGGCCAGGCAGTTACGGGATTAACTGCGACGAAAGATAGCTTAACCAATCCTCAACTAGCTGCAAGTGTTCCTCAACTAGCACCAATTGTTAATTTTAGTCAAAAGTCCTTTACTGGTTATTCTAATCAAGATACGAGCAAAGCTGTCTATCAAATTACAGATAATGGTTCTACCCTACAATTAGCAGGGCAGGCTTGGAAAAAAATAGATTTTGCTTATAATGTAACAGCGAATACTGTATTAGAGTTTGATTTCCGCAGTGATGCGATCGGTAATACTCAAGTCATTGGTTTTGATAACGATAACTCTTATTGGAATGTCAATGTTAATAATCCTACTGGTTTCAAATTGTATGGTTATGATCAGTGGGTAGGTTGGAGTCAAACGCTAAATAACTACAAGGGAACGGATTGGAGAACCTATTCCGTCAAGATCGGTACGAACTATACTGGAGCGATCAATTATCTTTTCTTTGCCAATACTCCGATGACAAGCAATCCTTTAGAAAATAGCTTGTTCCGCAATATCCGTGTTTATGAGACCAATACTTCTGATACTGTTGCGCCTACTGTTGCTAGTCTCAATGCGCCTGCTATCACCACAAGTAGCAAAGATTACCTCTTTAAAGTGACCTATGCGGATAATACTGTTATGAATCCGGGGAGTTTGGATAGTAAAGATATTCGAGTCACAGGTGCTAACGGTTTTAATCAATTAGCGCAATTTGTTAGTGCAACCTCTTCCAGCGATCGCACAACGGTGGAAGCAACCTATAAGATTACGAGTAATGTCGGTTGGGGGATTAATGATAAAAATGGCGTTTATACCATTGCTCTAGAAGGAAATCAAGTCAGCGACTATAACTACACCTTCATGGCAGCCCGAACCCTAGGCACTTTCAACATTAATGTTCCAGCCAGCAGCATTGTTGCTGATACGACTTTAGCCACTCCCATCAATATTAATCCCTATCTCTTAAGTGGTTATTCAAATCAAGATAATCCAACCAGCGGGAAATTTCAAGTCACCGATAGTGGCTCTACTCTCCAGTTGTCGGGTCAGACTTGGAAGAAACTAGATTTTGCCTATAACGTTACTGCCAATACTGTCTTATCGTTTGACTTTCGGAGTGATGTAATGGGAGTAGATCATGCCATCGGTTTTGACAACGATAACTCTTACTGGAATGTTAACTTTAATAATCCCACCGGTTTCCTTCTTTATGGGTCGGATACTTGGCCCGGCTGGAGTCAGCAACTGAAGAATTATAGTGGTACAGATTGGAAAAGCTATTCCATCAATATTGGTAAAAACTATACGGGAGCAATACAATATCTTTTCTTTGCCAATAGTCCTAAGACAACAAATCCCCTAGAAAATAGCTTTTTCCGTAATATCCGAGTTTATGACATAAACTCTCTAGATACAGCGGCTCCCACAACAACCCTAAGCTTTCCCAATGCGACGACAAGCGGGGGAAACACGTTAAATGCTAACAATGAGTATGTTTTTACCGTTACCTATAATGATGCTTGGGGCATTGCTCTGACAACGGTTGATAGTAATGATATTAACGTGCTTTCCTCCAATGGCAACAGTCAAAAAGCAACCTTAGTCAGTGCTACCGCTAGCAGCGATCGCAAAACAGTGACAGCGACTTACAAAATTCTAGATAACATCGGCTGGAGTGCTAATCAGGCAAATCAATACACTATTCAAGCACAAAGCAACCAAGTTGGAGATCTTAACTACAATTTCATCACCCTGCAAAATATTGGCAATTTTACCGTTCAATATACCAATACTACGACTCAACAGCTTCTCAAAAGCCAATCCGAGTTTAACTTTAATGTCAACTACTATTCTCCCATTGCTCTCAATGTTAATAGTTTAGATAATCAAGATCTGTTGGTTACTGGCCCTAACGGCTTCCAAGGATTTGCTAACTTTGTTAGTGTTCAACAAAATGGTAGTAATCAGTGGGTTGCGACATATAAAATTACTGACAGTGATGGTATCTGGGATGCAAAGAATAATGGAAACTACACCATTAATCTACAGGCCAATCAAGTTAGTGATATTTCTGGTGCTGCCTTAAGTTCAGGGCCCATGGGCAACTTAGTTATCAATACCCAAGAAACCGCGATGTGGTTTTCTGGCTTTGAAAATGGTTTTCCCGGTAATGAATGGTTAAATTATTCTAATGGCACTTTAGTGGCAAATGGACAACCTGATTATAACTATAGTTCTAATTGGAGTATTCTCAATCAAACCCAAGCCAGTCAAGATGGTGTAGCTCCCTTATCAGGAAACTCTGTTTACAAAGGTTGGATTAATTATCAATCGGCAGATAGTCATCGTCCTTATCCTGTTCTTCATGTTGACCCGTCTAGTACCTATTTTCCCGATACTACCTTTAATAGCTATCTAAACGGAACACCAGTGCCTGTGGTCAATCGCTTTTATGCTTGGGCAGACTGGGATCCGAGCAGCATTACTAGTTCTGATTGGTTAAGCTTCCTCACCCTTGGCAATAACGTTAACTGGAATGTTGTTACGATGTCCCTAACCGGTCCTCAAGGAAAACTAGAAATGGCCCATGCACCCTTTACAGATGTTCTTTCCACCCCCACCTATATGCCCCAACATCAATGGGTACGTTTCACAACCTATGTGGACTTTCAACATAATCTCCTTTATGTTTGGATGAACGGACAACTAACCTTTAAAATGACTCAGGGTGGGAACCTCAACTATACTGGAGGAACTGATCCCAATGCGGCTCAAACTGCCTATCTTCGTCGTGCTCATTGGGGACTCTACGCTAACGGTAACTTCTCTAATGCGACGGTTTATAATGACGCGATCCAACTTTGGACAGTGCAACAACCGATTACCGATCCCACTCAGGAACCCTGGTCCCCCTACGATGGTAATGGTTTGAACTAAGACGACTGATTGAGAGAGAAGTAATGCATCTCTAATTTTCCTAAGTCCTCCAACCCATATTCCGTACCAATTAGAAGAAAATAAATAATTTAAAATTTACACGCTATATGCAGGCATCATTAGCCATCACAACACTAGATAGGGCTTGCTGAAAAAAGCTGAGACCTTTACGGAGAAAAATAGTAGGCGAATTAAGAACCGCTAGAATGCACGAAAATAGGGTAGAATGCCTCAAAACCATTGCATTAAGAAGAGAGAAAGCAGATGTACCGAAAGCAACAGTACTCAATTGAAACACCAGAAAACTTGAAAAATCTGTTCGGCGGGCAGTTAGACGAAGAAAATCGTTGGATAGAAATGTCAAAAATGATTCCCTGGGAAGAATATGAGGAAGAATATGCAAAAAACTTCACAGAAAAAAAAGGAGCCCCAGCCAAATCATTTAGAATGGCATTAGGAGCATTAATTAGGGCTTGCTGAAAAAAGCTGAAACCTTTACGGAGAAAAATAGTAGGCGAATTAAGAACCGCTAGAATGCACGAAAATAGGGTAGAATGCCTCAAAACCATTGCATTAAGAAGAGAGAAAGCAGATGTACCGAAAGCAACAGTACTCAATTGAAACACCAGAAAACTTGAAAAATCTGTTCGGCGGGCAGTTAGACGAAGAAAATCGTTGGATAGAAATGTCAAAAATGATTCCCTGGGAAGAATATGAGGAAGAATATGCAAAAAACTTCACAGAAAAAAAAGGAGCCCCAGCCAAATCATTTAGAATGGCATTAGGAGCATTAATTATCAAAGAAATTTCAGGAAAAAGTGACAGAGAAACAGTAGAACAAATAAAAGAGAACCCTTATTTACAGTACTTTATAGGAATGGAAAGCTATAGTAGCAAAGAAGCATTTAATGCGTCAATGATGGTTCATTTTCGTAAAAAAATAGGAATGGAATTAATAAATAAATAAAATTAATAAAGAAATAGAAAAAAAAGCGACGGGTGTAGCGTCAGAAAAAAAAGAAAATGAAGGAAAGTTATTGTTAGATGCGACTTGTACACCAGCAGATATAAAATATCCAACGGATATAGGAATATTGAATGATGCCAGAGAAAAAACAGAAAAAATAATAGATAAGCTGTATGAAGAAATAAAAGAGAGAAGGAAAGAAAAGCCGAGGACTTATAGGGAAGTGGCAAGAAAAGAGTACTTAGCCATAGCAAAAAAACGTCGTGTGTCAAAAAAAGAAAGAAGAAAAGGAACAAAAAAACAACTAGGATATATAAAAAGAAACTTGTCTGATATAGAAAAAATGATAGAAGAGGGAGCAAAGTTAGAAAAACTAACGAAAAAAGAGCAAGAAGAGCTTGTAACGATAGGAAAAGTGTATGAGCAACAGTTAGAAATGTATGAAAAAAAGACAAATAAAGTAGAAAACAGAATTGTGAGTGTAAGCCAACCTCACGTGCGTCCAATAGTGCGTGGAAAAGCGGGAAAAGCAGTAGAGTTTGGAGCTAAAATATCGGCAAGTAATGTGAATGGCTTTGTCTTCTTAGACAAATTAAGTTGGGATAATTACAACGAATCGGGAGATTTACAAGCGCGAATAGAAGAATATAAAAGGGAAACAGGATGTTATCCGGAATCGGTTCATGTGGATAAAATCTATCGAACAAAAGCGAATCGAGCTTATTGTAAAGAAAGGGATATAAGAATGAGTGGTCCCCGATTGGGAAGACCGCCGAAAGAGGTGAGCAAAGAAAAAAAGAAAGAGGCACGCTCAGATGAAAGAGTGCGTAATGCCATTGAGGGTAAATTCGGACAGGGAAAGAGGAAATTTAGTCTTGGTCGAGTGATGGCCAAACTACCTGAGACCTCGGAAACGGTAATTGCGATGAACTTTTTGGTAATGAATCTTTCTACTCTACTTCAGAAGACAAAAAGTAAAAAGTTGTAGAGTCGTTTTTCTTGTGAAAAATGGTGTTAATTTTCCTCTCTTTTGTGAGGAGTGATTTGTGTTGACCTTTTTAGACAGAAAGGAACAATAGATTAAACAAAATCTGTATTTTGATTTGTTTCCATAAGGATAAGTTATCTATGCTTTTTCAGTCCATACTTCCCTAACCCACATTTCTTTCGTTTTTTGACTTTTTCAGCAAGCCCTAGATATCTAGATATAGATGGAGAAGGAAAGACTATAGTAGTGCGCTTATCAGTGCTTTTGTGCTGCATAAAGAGGAGTACTTTTGTTGATCAGCAGACTGTGATTCCTGAAACCTTTGTGGGGAAGCACTTATGCTAATCTAGACTTGTTCGTATTAATTAAAATTCTTGTTGCCAAGTACGGAATGTGGGCTCCAATCATTGGGGGATTTAACTTAATCCTAAGACTTTGCAGAAAATCACTTTCCTTAACTTAAGGATTGCAGAAAATTTCGTAAAAGTTGTTTGCCTTCGCTGGTTAAAATACTTTCGGGGTGGAATTGCACTCCTTGAATATGAGGATATTGACGATGACGTAAACCCATAATCATGCCATCGTCGATCCAACCCGTGATTTCTAAACAATCGGGCAATGTCTCTTTTTCTACCACTAAACTGTGGTATCGAGTCGCTGAAAATGGATTACTGACTCCGTTAAAAATACCTTGTCCACTGTGATAGATTTCTGAAGTTTTGCCATGCATGAGGGTTGGGGCCGAAATGACGTTGCCGCCAAATATCTGGCCAATGCTTTGATGTCCTAGACAAACCCCTAAAATTGGAACGGTAGGGCCTAATTCTTGAATAATAGCTAAGGAGATTCCCGCATCATCGGGGCGACCGGGGCCAGGAGAGATGACAATACCATCGGGTTGAATCAATCGAATTTTCTCTAGATCGATCTTATCATTACGGTAAACTTGGATATCGGCTGCCACTGGGAATTCCTGTCCTAATTCCCCTAAATATTGAACGAGATTATAGGTAAAACTATCGTAATTATCGATAACGAGTATCAAAGCGGGTCTCCTGGTCTTGGTCTCGGCAAAGGGTGTGTCACCGTTATTAAAACACTAAAGCCACCAATGGGGGAACTAATAAACAACTGGCGACGATAACTGCCGCGATCGCCGAAATTAAAACGGCACCAGCCGCACAATCCTTGGCTATTTTAGCTAATTCGTGATAGGACTGCCCTACGGTTAGATCGACCACTGATTCGAGGGCGGTATTCAGCAGTTCCAATACCATAACGAGGGCAGAGGTGAGGGTCAAAATCGCCAGACTAACGGAACTTAAACTTAGAGAAAGGCCGGCCGCGATCGCCAGGATACCAATGACCGTATGAATGCGAAAATTCCGTTGAGTAACATAGGCATAACGTACCCCTGACCAGGCATAACGGAAACTAGTAAATAAGTCCGGTGCAATTTGCCAAGCGAGATCTCGGCCCGGAATCTTATTTTGGGGAGGATGGGTTAATCCCTTGACTGGAGTCATCGTAGAAGAACGGGAATTGCCATTGCCTAAAAATGCCTTAGTTGAAAATGAAGCGGGGGAAAGGGGAGGCATCGGAATTTGAGATTTCATTATGGGAACACTCCAGAGCAGCGTAGTAAACAGTAATTTCTCAAAACAATATCTTGAAGTACTAGGATTCAAAATTGGCCACTAATCCAACTTGTTCTAAGAGCAGGGCTTGTTTAGCTAACATTGTATTTAGGCTTTGATCATCAGGATGATCCCATCCCAGGAGATGCAAAAGACCGTGAGTCGCTAACCAAGCTAATTCTATGATCAGGGAATGACAATGCTCTATTGCCTGTTGGGAGGCAGTTTCTAGGGAAATAACGATATCACCTAAATAAAGGGCTTCCCTAACCTGATCATCAGATTGACAGTCATGGTAATCAGGGAGATCGGCCTCCAAGGCCGCAAAGGATAAAACATCAGTGGGTTTCTCCTGTTGACGAAATTGGCTATTAAGCTGCTTTATCTCCTGGTCATCAGTCAACCGTAAGGTTAATTCATAGGCATCTGCATCAGGGAGATCTTCTCGTAAGCTATTGAACCAAGTCTGTATCCAATTTTGCCATTTCTCTCCATCAGGATATTGCCAGGCCCCATCCACGTCTATTACTAGCTGAAAAACAGCTTGAAAATAGAGTTCAACGGTAACGGCAGTTTGAGAAGAAACCGGCATAGACTGTTAACCTTAGCGAGTGAGATAAGAAATACCAATCAACACAGCCAATAAACCAGTGGTCGTTAAGAAAAAATGAGTGAGGGATTTTCCTTTTTTTCGCACCATATTTCGCATAGCCAGCTTAACGTAACTGGGAGGCGGTTCCAGGGGAGGAACATCGGTGGGATTCGGAGAAGGCGTATCACTCATGGAAATTTGCTAATTTTAGGGTTGTTTTAAGCGTTAAAATCTGCTATTCACTCTAATCAGGTTATGCAGAAAATGCAAGGGGGGAGTCTCGTAATTTCAAAAATTCTTGCAGATGAACTTCTTACCCGATGGCATAACTATAGCATTCCCCCATTAGCTGCTTTAATTATCGTTCCGAGTTGAATAACGCAGATAAGATTCGATAAAAGCCTCTAAATCACCACCCATTACGCCATTGATATCCGTCGTTTCGATGTTAGTGCGTAGATCTTTTACCAATTGGTAGGGATGGAAAACGTAATTACGAATTTGATTACCCCAGGCGGCTTCCACCATATCTCCTCGAATTTCGGCGATCGCCTGGGCCCGTTGTTCCTGTAAAACAATTAATAATTTAGCCTTGAGAATGGTCAGGGCTTTTTCTTTATTTTGTAACTGCGATCGCTCCTGGGTACAACGAACAGCAATCCCCGTCGGAATATGGACAATTCTAACGGCGGTTTCCACTTTGTTGACATTCTGTCCACCTTTACCCCCCGCACGGGAAGTACTAATGTCCAGATCCTTTTCGGGAATATCTAGCTTAATCGCCCCTTCCTCCAAAATGGGCATCACTTCCACACCGGCAAAACTGGTTTGTCGCTTACCATTGGCATTAAAGGGCGAAATCCGCACCAAACGATGGGTTCCCTTCTCACCCTTGAGATAACCATAGGCATAACGTCCCACAATTTCTAGAGTGACAGATTTAATACCTGCTTCATCCCCCTCAGATAACTCCGCTAGATGGACTTGATATCCTTGCTTTTCTCCCCAACGAGTGTACATTCGTAATAACATTTCGGCCCAATCCTGAGCATCAGTGCCGCCAGCCCCCGCATTGATGGTCAAAATCGCGCCCTGGCTATCGTAGGGGCCAGACAGTAATCGTTGTAATTCCCAGCGCTCTAGATCCTGGGTCAAGGCTTTGAGGGTAGCTTCCGCTTCGTTAAACAGGGATTGATCGGGTTCTAACTCTAGCAGTTCTACGATCGCTTGACTATCTTCCCACTGACGCTGCCATTGCTGATACTGTTCAATCTGAGATTTATAATCGTTGAGTTCCTGAAGCTTAGCCTGGGCAGTTTCGGGGCTATCCCAAAATTCAGGCTGGGCGGCGACCTGTTCTAAATCTTGAATGGTCGCTTGTAGAGCAGGGAAGTCAAAGATAGTCCTGGGTTTTCCCCAGGCGCGAATCGAGAATCTCTAGCTCTCGTTTAAGATTGCTAATTTCGATAACCATTGATTGAACCGTTAATTGAATAAGAAAACTAAAATGGGCAAGGTATTTAACCGACTCCCCATTGTAGCAGTGTTTAGTCTAAGATTTGAGATTTCAATCCTGTTTTCATCACCAAATTTCCTAAATCCAACTCGGTAATAGCATTCGCCAATAAAAAGCTTGGGAAGTTAAAGGCAATCCTAAAAATATCGGTAGCCAATAAAAAAAAGATAATGCAATTAATCCCAAAATACTAAAGCCTAAATAACGAGGGAAGGGATTAGGCTTGGTAATCAAATTTTCTAATATTAATGCCAGGGCAAACCAGCTAAAAAGATAGGCGGCCATATAGTGATAAAAAAAAGTACAGCGACTAACTTTCAGCCAGGGGAGTAAATTAGCCAAATAATTAATGCCAATATAGAGGGTAATTCCTCGCAGGGGTAGTAGTTGAGATTGTCGATGACGAGAGATAAAAGACAAGCAAACTGTTCCAAAAAGAATGATCATTGCGCCAGTGGAAAACCACAATAGGAGTGGATTGGCCATACTGTGGACATCATAGACAATATTTTGGGGCCCCTTGGTTTGATAGTAATAGGCCACAGGTCGCCAAAGAATTAACCAGCTATACCAGGGAGAGCAATAGGGATGAACTTGTGGAGTATTACCAATCCGTTCGTGATAGGAGAGAGTTTCTTTTTGAATGCGCCAAAAGCCTTCTAGGGAACGATAGTCTGGATTCATGAGTAAATGGGGAATCCAGAGCAAACTATAGACAATTATCGGTAATAGAACTAATACAAAAAATAGGGGGAGAGGCTTAAGATTTCCTAATTGCGTTAATAATCCGATGGCTTTTTCGTCTGATTGCTTCTCTTTATTGCTGATAGCTTTCTGTAGCCAAGCGATCGCTACGAGGAGATAAAGGCCTAGTAAAAAAGCAAAACCATTCCATTTAACGCTACCCGCACAACCGAGAAAAATACCTGCTAGGATTAAATCTTTAAGACGGTGATGCTGAAGATAGTAAAGAAAAAATAACTGTCCTAATAAGCCAAAGAAAATGAGATAAATATTATTTAAAGCATAACGAGATTCCACTAAATAAATACCATCTAAGGCAGCCAAAGTCATCACAATTACGCTAAAAAGACGACGTTGGGTTAACTGATAGGCAAGTCCAGCGACTAATACAGGAATAAAGGAACCGGTTAGGGCATTCAGCCAGCGATAACTCCAGGTCGAGTGCAGAGAACCCGTTAAATTATTGACAGTATCAGGGGAAGCGGGAAAAAGAGAACCAACCGCCATGCCCAAGGCAATGAGATAATGACTGAGGGGGGGATGGGACGGAAAAAAGGGTTTCCCTAACCAGTAATCGTTGGCAAATTTGGCATAGTAAACTTCATCAAAGACCAATACATTAAACTGACTTAACTTCCAAAAGCGCAACAGTAAGCCCAATAAAAAGATGACGGCGATCGCCCATTGAAAGGGAGAATTGCGCCAAAGCCAGAAAGGTTGCTGCCTGCTCAATACTCAATCCCCTCTGCATGAAAACTTAACTTCCCATCTTAGCTAGTTTCTGCCCATGCCTTATACCAAACTCTTAAGATGATATGTATAAGAAACTTTAATCTGACCTATTTTATTCTAAACACGGTTTAGCGTAGCAGTCATCCTGCTCTAGTCGCTCTATGATATACTAAGCACGGTCATAGGTTGTGAATTAAAAAAAGAGGAGATAATAAGTGATCATGCAAAATTAATTACATACTCAGTCCCGAAGCCTTCAAGCACTTTTGTGAGGTAATTGCGTAAACTCTTTTTGCTTTCATACGCACTTACTTCTACCCATTCATATTTTATGAATTTCCATAGTATTTCAATTAAATTTAACTTTGGTGAATAAGCTGGCAACCAAAATATTTCTAGATTTTTCTCTTTCCACTCTTCTATTTTTTCCATTATTTTGTCACTTGTGTGAATTGTTGCTTGATCCATTAACAATACTGTTTTCTTCTCTATCTTTTCACTAAATTTATCAATAAAACTAATTATCATTTCACTGTTAATATTTTTTTCATGCTGCTCATAATATAACTCATTTCTTACGTTCATTACACCTATTACATTAATTCTTTTTCCTTATACATCTTTTAATATTACTGGCTCATCTTTTTCTTGCCACCCATAAGGAATACAGGCTCTCATTCCCCAGCCTGCTTCATCAAAGTATCTCAGATCAATTTCTCCTTGTTCATCTTGTTCTTTTAGCTCTTTTATTTTAGGTAATTTCACCTCTAACTCCCATTCCACAGCACTTTTGCTCAGACCCATCTTCATTCTTTTCCATCTCATATCAAACTTTTTTATAGTTCTTTTAATTGTATCTTTACTGATTTTATAGTCCCATTCTTTCTCTATTTTAATTTGGACATTCTTTAGATTTTTAGGATCCTCTTTTACCCACTCTTTTACTTGTTTTTCTTGTTCTTTTGTTAACTTTGGCTTTCTGCCTCGACCCGCACGCTCATACAGCCCTAACAATTTATTTTCTTCCCAAGAACTAAACCAATTGTAAATTGTCTTTCTTGTTACTTCAAATATTTTCATTAGCTCTTTTATTGGCGTTCCTTTTAAGCTCAATAGAAGGCACTTTGCACGTTGTCTTGTTTGATGATGCTTACTTTGCTCGTAAATGTGTTCTAGCATTTTCTTTGTGTCCCAACTTAAATCACAAATAAACTTCATAGTCATCTCCTTTTTGATTTTTTATATGGTATCATTACTTTTGATTTAGGCTATTATAGCACTTGTCTGTATAGGTAATTAATTTTGCATGACTACTTAATATCAATTCTTCCCATCTTTAAACCTTGGGTGATCGCATTTCGGGATATTGTTTAGACGATCGCAGTTTATAAAAACAATCGCAGTTTATAAAAATGATCGCATTTCGGGATATTGTTTAGACAATCGCAGTTTATAAAAACAATCGCATTTCGGGATATTGTTTAGATAATCGCAGTTTATAAAAAGAATCGCAGTTTATAAAAATGATCGCATTTCGGGATATTCTTTAGACGATCGCAGTTTATAAAAACAATCGCAGTTTATAAAAATGATCGCATTTTGTAAAGACAGAATAAGAAAAATGATCGCAATTCGGAATATTGTTTAGATGATCGCAGTTTATAAAAATGATCGCATTTTCTAAAAACAGAATAGGAAGCGCGATCGCTTTCATAAATCAATTAGCTTAAACTTTTCAACGATTGAATTACGACTATTCCACGCTCGATCGCATCAAGCTGTATCCGATAGCCGTAAAGCAAACTCATACCGACCAAAGGATCTGTTTCGGCGGCGTTAACATCAATATATCGATATTCACCGTCCCAAATAACAAGACCACTGTACACGTCAAAGATACAGGTACTTCCATCCCCTAATATTCCCTCTTCACGGCTATACAAGCGTAAGTCGAGGCTGTTGATTACTATTAGAGGTAACGTCAAAAAGCCTGTGAACCCTGTATCAATGACAGCATCAATTGTCTGTCTCTGTTTACTTTCATTGCTTACGACTAACCGAATTGTCGCCTCGCAGTTTTGATTGACAATTCCATTCATCATAAAATTAAAGCAGACGACCTACGCCAAAGCGGTGAACTCCTTTATGCCCAATGCGGATACGCCAGATTTGAGCATCAGGGTTTCGTTCAAGCAGTCGATTAGAAGCCGTTATTGTGTCGTTGGCAAGCTCAAAATCACCCGTTTCGATATCGATCGCCACAATTTTGCCGTGATTGCTTTCCTCTACTTGGGGACGCACCTGAGATTGATAAATTTCATTGCCACGTTGAGCAAATTCTTCTTTGCTATAACGAAGTTGATTAACTGTCATGGGCTTGCTCCCGTTGCAAGGGTTGTACTTTTATTTTAACTTAGCATAAACCATTGGCTTCAGGGATTATGTTGAGTCTCGCTATGGTTTCATCCAATCAAAGATCGCAATTTTTAAAAACAGAATAGGAAACGTGATCGCATTTCGGGATATTGTTTAGACGATCGCAGTTTATAAAAATGATCGCAGTTTATAAAAATGATCGCATTTCGGGATATTGCATCGCATTTCTGGATATTGTTTAGACGATCGCAGTTTATAAAAAAAATCGCAGTTTATAAAAACAGAATAAGAAGCGCGATCGCTTTAAAAAATTTGATTTTGTGTGCTAACCGATTTTATCGGATGTCTTTTCGTTTTATTGTTGTGGGATGTTGGGTTTCCCATTGTCAAACCAACTTACAGGTTTACCCAACTTTCTCACTACTTTCAGAATTTTTGAAGAATCACCGGAATAAGTGACTCAAAGGCTTCAGGACGTATATTTTCGAGTAAAGCCATCGTCAGTTCAATTGCGACCTTCTCTTTCCAAATTCCGCGCATAACTGAGATAAGTCCTGCTGTAGTTAGTCCAGTTGCACCAAATAAAATGGTTATCTTATCAGGCTCTCGAAAAAGGGTAACAACTAGACCAATCGAGATGAGAAAAGCTAATATAACCATGCCTGCACAAATATAAAATGCCCAATCCTTAGATTTTTGTAATCGTTGTAAATCAACTTTAAGCCGTTCTTTCTGTAATGGAATTTCTTCCTCTCCCATTTTTATTGTAGGAGCATAACGCCGTAACACGCTTTTTAGATCCTTCATGAGTTTCCCCCTCATATTTGAATAGTTAAACCATTTTAAACTTGTATGTCGGATCATTGCAGCAGCATTCATATAATCGATATCAAGCCGAGACAATAGCTCAATTATGCCTTTGTAAATGACCATTCTAAGTTCCAGTGTTGCTAGTTCTTTGTTAACAATAACAATACACCTTCGCTGTCGTTTTATTGCGTCACCAATCAAAACTGAATTACACACTGTAAAGTCAATTAAGCCATCATAGTTTTGTGGAATTGCTGTTACGAAGTCTTCGATAGGATGTAATTCGTCAAAAAACTCAATGCGATTTCCTGGTAAAATAAAGTCTCTAAATATGCCATCGATCGCTATTCGATTCAGATACTTTTGGTAATCGACATCATAAGTAGTAGTTTGGTAAGTTTGATTTGGTACAAGTTCAGGATGTAGTTTAACGGATTCTAAAAAAACGTTAAATTCGTTTGCTAAAGTTTTGGCTAATGTCTGTGTAATATCATTGTCAGCTTCAAGCTTTTGTATGGTTGATATCCAGTTTTGTGGAAGTATATTGACAAATTTCTCTATTAAGGATGTTGGCGGCTGTACAAGAGCTTTGATGAGTTGGTTAGGATCGAGAAAGTCTGCTGGATAGAATCTTGCCGATCGCCAATGAGCAACAAGAGTTACTACCCGAAATTGTCGAAATAAATCTCGTACATCGCTCAGAGTCGCGTTAGTTATAACTGTCACACCCTTAGCTGAAGCTGCTTGAGCTACTGATGTAACCGTTGTAACTGTGTGAGCATAGACTGTCTCCCATAAAGCATCTTCTGTTAAAGCCGCATTCCGACGAGCTAGGCTTTTAATAAAGTCTTTGTTGGCACTCAGATCTAAACCTAACAAGAAGTCATTTCGATTTAATGGAATCGCTAATGCCAAGGCGCATTCATGGGGTTTAGTAGTCATGTATAGTTCATCGACGTGCAAGATAATCCGATCTCACTGGTTGTGTAATATATATGTCTCCAGCTTCGATCTGAACACCAAGATCAATATCTGGAAATTCCTTTCTCAGTTCTTTATGAATATCAAAAGCTATTTGATTGACGGTGCGTTTCTGAGTCGTAGGTCTATTTAAAACTCTTTGAACAATAGCAGCAATTTTGTCAGCAATCTCCTTAGGTAATTCTTTTAAGAAAGTGATGATTCGCATTTTGAGAGAAGGAACATTGGGGCTTATTGATGGAATTTCAATATCAATGATTACCCTCTCACCTGATTTGGATGCGACTGAAAAAGGCTCAGTTTTTACTTCTTTAATTATTGCTCTATCCCAGTTATAGGAACGCTTCAGCAAAGCCATATTTTCAGAGAAATCACTGTCTCGTCGAAAAGAAATCTGTTGAGTTTTTTGTCGTAAAGAGCCTGTCAGTGCAAGGGCTTGAGCTTCATCAGGTGTAAAGCCATTGAGATAAATCTTAATTGGTGGATCGCCATCAGGAATAGAGCGCATAAATTGAGGTAATAATTCATCATAAAAGCTGGTAATAGTGTGGGCTTCTACAACTTGATTATTTCCAGAGCGAAGAACAGCATACCCATTAGATAAACGCTCGATAATAATGGACTGAGAACCAAGTTGATCACCTATTAAAAGTCGTTGTATTTCATCAGGGGTAAGGGGTTTATCACGCAAACCCCATCCCAAAAGAGGGCTTGCTGTAGGAGGCTCAAGGGCTGGAGGTAAGCCTCTGTGTGTAGAAGTCGACGCAGGCGGAAGATCTAATACTTGTGCTAGTGGACGACTTGAAGGAGTTTCCCTTAAAGCTTTCTCCAGACTATTAGTAATACTTTTAACATCATTCGTTGTTATTCGTTCTGTTGCCAGTCTGCGAACTAATGGATGAATTCTACTTAAGTCATTTGGATTGTAAAGAATAACTGGTTCAGTGCCACTTCCCCTAACAAGACGAATTTTTCCAGTTGGTACATCAGGACTCGCTCGTAGTTGTGTCAGCGTCGAATCCAGATTATGTCCCCCCACAATCGTATTACTACCTACATCTTTTGAAAGCACAATAGATGGAGTCTTAATCCAGGTATTAGAATCTACATCAAATGCTTCAACATAATTTTCTTTGATGTTCTCAATGTTAACCTCTAATAATGTGTGGAGAATCTCAGAATTTGTTACAACAACTTCATAGCTTGAGAAAAGCCATTCTTTAAAGTTAGGATCATTGCTCTTTAAACTAAAGGTTTGAGGAGCAGCTATCATTTTAGAGAGTGTATGAATGGCAGACATTCCCCAGCGTGATTTACCTTGATTGATTATCTTGTACAGATTCTCGAATGAATTTCTCAGTGTGCCTTTTGTTTGGCGAGTCAAACTATATCTTCCAAGAGTATCTTCTAGCTTTTTAGAATACTCGTTAAGTGGCATTACCAATATTTTTTCTAATACAAGGTTAGTGTCTGTCTCAAGAACTTTATCTCCCAACGACAGGCTTTTTTGAATCGATAGTTCTTTAGTGCCAATGCCAAATTGGTGGAAGATTTGATAAAGTGCTGTATATTGAACAACTCTTGCTAAATCTGGATTGCCTAATTCCGAAAAGTAATTATATGCAATTTCTTCATAAGCTTTAACTGATTCGGACTCAGCACCATAGGTAATTGGTAGTGAACCGGTTTTATTTAGGGCATAGAATTCATAAGGTTGAATCAGAGTGGTATAACCTGCTCCTGCTGTATTCCAATTAAAGAGGAATGACCCTGCCTTCTTAATCAATACCTTTATAGTCGAGGGAAATTGTGGAAACCGCTGTGGTTTAGGATATTTGTTGAAGTTGATATACTGAATTTCCCCATTCATTGACCAAGACTTTAGCACCTGATCAGTAATATTGAGCAAACTACCAAATTCAGTATCGATGAGGCTGTTACTGAGGTAAATCGGTGCCCAGTCAGTTGTGTCAGACAACTTTCCAGCAAACAACTGCTTTCTTTCATAGCTCTGTCCTAATTCATAACTTCTTTCGCCTGCTAAAGTTAAAGCTGTTTCAAAACGTAAAGGCGGTAGACGCAATAAAGATTCGGTTCGTTCGCGGGCAACAATTGCAAGTTGGTGATTATTGGCGATCGCTCCAACAATCAAGTCTGAATCTAAGAAAAACTGCCGAGCTTCTGCGCGATATTTCGCTAAGTCCTGGTTGCGTGGAATTGACCAAACAACTAAACCACGCTGGTTACTAATAAAAACGCCAGATTGCCTAGATGACAAGATATCAGATATAGGACGAGCATTCCCTCCTATGATTGATGTGAACTTTATTTCCTTACTATTAAGCCATTTACTTAAGTCCCCAACAGATACAGATAAATCGAGCGAACGATTGTTTACAGGTGGCGGTTTAATAGGTAATTGGACGGCATTTGCCTTATAAGAAGTACCGTATAAATCCTGGTGAAGTCGAGTTAGAAGGAAAGCAAGCTTGTCTTCGCTTAAAGGCGGTAATGCTAATACTGCATCTTTCACCCACCCGTCATAGCCAATTCGGTTTGTTCTGACAAAAGCCTTACCACCAACAGAATCTACGATACTCAGAAAATAATCAGGACTAATATGCGGTGGTGGTTCCGAGATGATGAGAACGCGGCTTTGGTCTTTGAGTGGTGAGGTTAAGCCAACAATTTGCAAATGAAACGGGTAAATTTCCCGAAATGAATCCCCTACTTGCTCAGCTTGCTCAATCGATGCCAACACAGCAAAGGCTGCACTCTGCATCCCTAGCGACAACAGAAGAGATACAAATACAATCCCGATAACTTTAGGCAATGTGTTGCCTGGTACTGAAGTATTTCCCATGTGTATCAGAAGAGCGTGTTGACATTCGTTGCTTAAACATAGTAGTTATCCTTAACCAACTGATAACCCCAAAAAATAAGGGGTTTAAAAATCCAGCTTTGACAAGTTTCTGTACTTGATTGCACAAGGTAGGGTGCTGACTGTTTTTATGCTACCAGAACTAAGCGGTATAACCATTTATATTACAGAAATTTTTCATATAATCAACCCTTAGAGGAAAAAAAAGCAGAAACTTTCCATATATTACCCCAAAATAGAACGATCACTAGAAAAATTCCTTATAATCCCTGTAAAAAGCGTGTTATACCAATTAGCGTAATCTTTTATGAACTCTCGACCTCCGCGATCGCACTTAACAAATTAAAACCCTATTAATCGTCGGTTTTACCCCGAATCAAAAAACGCACCTCCTCCAATAAAATATTAAACCGTTGATCACTTTCCGATTGACGTTGTTTCACTAATGTCATCTCTTCGTCAAACCGATCCATTCTCACTTGATTTTGTGCCGCAACCTGTAACAATGCTTGGGAAGTGATTCTCAATCCATCTACACTATCTCGAATCTCTCCAATACTTTCCCGCATATCCGCCATACCTTCGCGCACATCCGAAAAGCCGTTGCGTAACTCAGTGACGCTTTCCCGTAGCTCAGTGACACTTTCCCGTAACTCGGTCGAACCTTCCCGTAATTCGGTCGTACTGGAAGCCAGATTATCCAGCATTTCATCCGTCCAACGTTGTACTGTCATAGTTCTTATTGCTAACCCTAAACACTTCCCTTTTATTTTAAACGGCGATCGCCAAGGCTTACCGAAGACAGAAGTAGCACTGTAGATTAGGTTAAGTAACACAGCCCAACAAATTTAATGATAATGATACGTCTGATGTGAGTCAAAATAACCTAGTAGTCAGCAAGGGTTTTAGCCCCCCCTTTAATTAGAGAAAGCATCAATTAAACGAGTTTACGCCATTCCATGCTCCAACTCACATCAGGCGTATGATGTTAACAATTTTTTGGGAATATTGTTTATGTAGCAGATATGGGGGTTTCCTTTTGTCAACCCAACCCAGCCTAATAAAGCTACGATGCGACGATCGCACTTTACGTTAGCCAAGATTGCAGTACACTGTAACGGAGGTTGTCATAAAGCTGAGAATTACGTTAAATTTAGTTAAGACAACTTTGCAACTGGCATTGATCTATGCTAGGGGCTTGACAAAAAAAGTAAGTTCGGCTAGAGCAATCTACTCTAAATGTACCCCGAAATTATACAAATGACCTATTCCATTCTTTAGAAAAAAACATGAAACTTTCTTGGAGAACAATTTTACTTTGGACGTTGCCAGCTTTAGTGGTTGGTTTCTTTCTCTGGCAGGGAACGTTTGCCAATCGTGCCGCTAATGTGGGCAGTAACACGGCGAATACCCGCATGACCTATGGACGCTTTTTAGAATACCTCGATGCCGATCGCATTCAGAGTGTGGATTTATATGATGGCGGTCGGACGGCGATCGTTCAGGTTCGTGACCCCGATGTGGATCGCATCTTGCGTTCACGAGTGGATCTACCGTTGAATGCGCCAGAATTGATTTCCCAATTGCGAGATGCGAATGTGCGCTTGGATTCCCATCCGGTTCGCAACGATGGCATGATCTGGGGCTTTTTAGGTAATCTAGTTTTCCCCGTTTTATTAATTGCCTCTCTGTTTTTCCTCTTCCGTCGTTCTAGCAATTTGCCCGGTGGCCCTGGCCAGGCGATGAATTTTGGTAAATCCCGCGCTCGTTTCCAGATGGATGCTAAAACAGGCATCATGTTTGACGATGTGGCCGGTATTGATGAAGCCAAGGAAGAATTACAGGAAGTGGTCACTTTCCTCAAACAGCCGGAACGTTTTACTGCTGTCGGAGCCAAAATTCCCAAGGGTGTTCTACTAGTGGGTCCGCCTGGAACAGGAAAAACCCTATTAGCTAAGGCGATCGCCGGAGAAGCGGGAGTACCTTTCTTCAGTATTTCGGGATCGGAATTTGTGGAAATGTTTGTCGGAGTAGGAGCCAGTCGAGTACGGGATCTCTTCAAAAAAGCCAAAGAAAACGCACCTTGCTTAATCTTTATCGATGAAATTGATGCGGTGGGTCGTCAACGCGGGGCTGGCATTGGGGGCGGTAACGACGAACGGGAACAAACCCTGAACCAGTTACTGACGGAAATGGACGGTTTTGAAGGCAATACGGGCATTATTATTATTGCCGCCACGAACCGCCCCGATGTTTTAGACTCGGCCTTGATGCGTCCGGGTCGTTTTGATCGTCAAGTAATGGTGGATGCGCCCGACTTCAAAGGTCGCTTAGAAATTCTGGAAGTCCATGCTCGCAATAAAAAATTGGCTCCAGAGGTTTCCATCGAGGCCGTTGCCCGTCGTACCCCTGGCTTTAGCGGTGCTGATTTGGCTAACCTGTTAAATGAAGCGGCTATTTTAACGGCTCGTCGTCGTAAAGAAGCGATCACCCTTTTAGAAATTGATGCGGCGGTGGATCGGGTCGTAGCCGGTATGGAAGGAACGCCCCTGGTTGATAGCAAGAGCAAACGTTTAATTGCTTACCATGAGGTTGGTCATGCGATCGTGGGCACTCTGATGAAGGATCATGATCCGGTACAAAAAGTGACGCTTATTCCCCGTGGTCAGGCCCAAGGTTTAACCTGGTTTATGCCGACTGAAGAACAGGGATTAACCACCAAAGCCCAATTAATGGCCCGTATTGCTGGTGCAATGGGGGGACGGGCTGCGGAAGAGGAAGTCTTTGGCGATGATGAAGTGACGACGGGGGCAGGCGGTGATCTACAACAGGTGACAGAAATGGCCCGTCAGATGGTAACTCGCTTCGGGATGAGCATCCTTGGCCCCATCTCCCTAGAAGGCTCCGGTGGTGAGGTTTTTCTCGGTGGTGGTTTAATGAATCGCTCTGAGTATTCCGAAGAAGTGGCGGCTCAAATTGATTTTCAGGTGCGGGCGATCGCCGAGCAAGGTCATCAAATTGCCCGTCAAATCGTCCAAGACAACCGAGAAGTGGTTGACCGTCTAGTGGAGTTACTGATTGACAAGGAAACCATTGATGGTGAAGAGTTTCGCCAAATTGTAGCTGAATACGTGGTGGTTCCAGAGAAAGAGCAATTTGTACCCCATCTCTAGAACCTGAAGTCATTCCCCTGGCCTGTGGATAGGTTGGGGGTTTCTGGTTTCTATCGCTTGAAGCTTGTCACCGTCCCAAGAACAATGATGATAGTGAAAGAGTATCGATTTGTATCTTCTCAGCAAGATAACTTGACTTGCGTTCACTCGGAAATGATCATTAATAAATAACCTAAAAAATTACGGCTTCCTGTAAGCCAAAACCATTGGGAGAAAAATTTAATGCGAGACGCGGTTACTACCCTTATTAGAAACTACGATGTCACGGGTCGTTATCTAGACCGTAATGCCATCGATCAACTTAAAGCCTACTTTGAGTCTGGTGCTACCCGTATTGCGGCGGCAAATCTGATCAACAGCAATTCTCCGACCCTGGTTAAAAAAGCAGCGGCCCAACTCTTTGAAGAAGTACCGGAACTGATTCGTCCAAGTGGTAACGCCTATACAACTCGTCGTTTCTCTGCTTGTTTACGAGATATGGACTACTACCTACGCTATGCCAGTTATGCTCTTGTGGCGGGTGATAACCAGGTCTTAGACGAGCGGGTATTGCAGGGATTACGGGAAACCTATAATTCTTTAGGCGTTCCCATTGGCCCCACGGTGCGTGGTATTCAAATCATGAAAGAAATGCTCAAAGATATGGCCATCGAAGCGGGTCTAGCCAATATAGATCTCATTGATGCTCCCTTTGATCACCTGGCTCAGGAATTTAGTGACGTATCGGTCTAGACTAACGTTCAACTATCTTAAGAAAACGGTTGTGTGAGTAAGGAGTTAGGCCTTTGGGTTTAACTTCTTTTATTTTTTCCCTAATTGATAACGCCAGGGTCTAGGTCTCCAGGCTGCCCCAAACCCCAAAGCAAGTAGGTTTCATTGCCTAAGCAGCTTGTAGTAATTCCGTTAAGGCTTGCCAGCGAAAAACGCGATCGCCGCCCATCTCTAGGACAATTTTTAAGCGGGGTTCCTGCTGAGTTAAACCGATCAAATACTGTAACTCGGCTTGGGAAAGCACAAAACCTTCTAAGATCCAAAGCACTAATCCTTTAGATTGAGGCGAAAGATTTTCTAACTGGTAAGTGGCGATCGGGGGAATGAAATAAACCTGACCAACGGCTCCCTCTTGACCAATATTTTTTTTACCTAAATGGGCAGGACGTACCCCATGAATGCCGGTCAAATAAGCCCCTAAATCTCCCAGTCCTCGCGCAGTCAGAGAAAGACTCGTGTAACCGGTTGCCCGCAGACGACGTTGATAGCGGCCCTCATAACCACCCTCCAGGGGAGCATAGACACCTAAAGCCCCTGACTGCTCCAATGCTCGAATAAAACCTTTCCCAGTCGTAAGCAGTGACATAACCATTGCAATTATTGAAGTGAGAGTACGAAATTAACCTGTCCTTGATTATAGGGTAAACTCAAAACACATTAAACCTCATCTCCAGTCTAATGCGACCTTTATTTATTGTGTTTGAAGGTATTGATGGGTCTGGTAAAACGACCCAGGCTGAAGCGTTAAAAGCCTATTTTATTCGTCAGGGTGAACCGGCAATCCTCAGTCCCGAACCCTCCGATGGGCTGATTGGCCAATTGATTCGTCAATCTTTACAGCAAGAAATCATTCCCATAGAAAACCAAAAGCGGCGTGAAGAACAGATGGCTTATCTCTTTGCGGCCGATCGCCATTATCACCTTTATAACGACTTAGACGGTATTTTAAAACTCATTGAAAAAGATCATTGTCATGTCATTACCCCCCGTTATTATTTTTCATCTCTCGCCTACAATTGCCATACGCCGGAAGAATACATCTTTGTTAGTCGTCTTAATCAAGCTTTTCCGAATCCCGACCTCGTTATCTACCTAGATCTGCCCGTCGATATTGCCCTAGCCCGCATCAGCGATCGCCAACAAAAAGAATGCTACGAAAAAGCCGATAAATTGACAGAAGTTAGCCAAAATTATCAACGTATTTTTCAAGATTATTCAGGGCGACTCCTTTCTATTAATGGGCAAAAGTCTCCCGAAAAAATCCAGACAGAAATTATTAATTTTATTACCCACTCTTTAGCCTAGACTTTTGCAGTTTTTGCTTATAGCCCTAACCGTTCTTTATTTTTAGCCCTAAAGGAAGAAAATAACCAAATAGAGCCAGAAACCAGCGAAGGGGCCAGAACAAATACCGTGGCCGTAATAATTGGATGCTGCCGAGCATCAGCAAAAGCAAACATCACACCTAACATCAAGGCACAATAGGCTGCTCCCAGCAAGGGAACACCAACTACTAATAGGGCAAATTTCGTATCTTTATCCATGATGACGCTCCTGTCTGCATTGCTTAACGTGAGAATAGGAAGCTTTACGCTAATTATACCTTGGCAGACTCCAAAACCTAGCAAAAAATCAACCCTCAATTATCATCAATATTTTAACCAATCCGGCTTGAACTGAACTATTTTCTTCTCTTTTTTTCTGACAGAAAGAGGCTAAGACTTAGGCTATCCTCTTCGAGGAAAGTCGGGGTGTTCTTCTAACTAATTAGGAATAATCCTCAATTAGCATAAATAATTGCTACAAATCGTTACAGTTCTCTCATTGTTCCTTAGACTAGATCTATGAGGCTTTTGCAACTTTTTCTTGTCTAGGACTACCATGATGTCTGCGATCGACCATTCTCCGTTTCCGACTCTTGATCAGCCCTGGCATACTTACCCAGTGGAAAAAACTCTGAGGATACTGGAAACCAGTGCAGATAATGGTCTAACCTCAACGTCCCTGACATTACGTCAAGATCACTACGGCATTAATGAACTTCAGGAAGGCTCAAAACGGAGTCATTGGCGCATATTACTGGATCAATTTAATAACGTGATGCTGCTGATGTTGATTGGAGTCGCGGTGGTTGCGGGTCTCTTTGAACTGGTGCAACTTCATAGTGGCAATGCAGCAAAATCAGGAGTCCCTTTCAAGGATACGATCGCCATTTTGGCCATTGTTGTATTAAACGGACTGTTAGGTTATTTCCAGGAAAGTCGTGCCGAAAAAGCCCTAGCTGCTCTGAAACGATTAGCGGCTCCTCAAGTCCAGGTAATCCGCGATCGCACTCGTCTGCTGGTTGAGTCCAGTAGTTTAGTGCCAGGAGATATTTTTCTCTTAGAAGCCGGAACCCAACTCTGTGCCGATGGCCAATTAATCGAAGCCCATAATCTCCAGATTCGAGAAGCGGCCTTAACCGGCGAGGCCCATGCCGTGATGAAAGAAAGCCATCTAGCCGGTGTTCCCCAGGCAACCGCCCTCGGCGATCGCCCTAATATGATCTTTGCTGGGACAGAGGTGGTACAGGGTAGAGGGAAGGCTGTGGTGACGGGAACGGGCATGGCCACGGAATTGGGGAAAATCGCCCAAATGCTTCAGGATGTGACCAATGAAGCCACTCCCCTACAACGACGGATGAGTGATCTAGGGAATGTATTAGTTAGTTCTTCCCTAACGATGGTGGCCCTCGTCATTGCGATCGGGGTAATACAGAGGGGATGGAAAATTTTACCCCAACTGGTTGAAGTCTCTCTCAGCATGGCCGTGGCGGTGGTTCCTGAAGGCTTACCTGCTGTGATTACCGTCACTCTGGCCTTAGGCACTCAACGCATGATTAAACGCAACGCCCTGATCCGCAAACTGCCCGCCGTAGAAACCCTGGGTTCGGTAAATGTCATTTGTTCCGATAAAACGGGAACCCTCACCCAAAATAAAATGGTCGTCAAAGAAGTACAAACTGCTAGAGAACAGTTTACGGTTACGGGAGAAGGCTATGCCCCCCTGGGTCATTTTTATGATCGTCAGGGAGAACGTCTGGCGGTGGAAACTCATCTCGATCTACGTTTTCTCTTACTGAGTGCCCTTCTCTGCAATGATGCCCATCTTTATCAAGCGGCAGAGGATTGGACAATTATCGGCGATCCCACCGAAGGGGCTTTATTAGCTCTGGCTGGCAAAGGAGGATTAACCTCCACCGCCCTAGGGCAAATCTTTGTTCGTCAAGGAGAAATTCCCTTTTCTTCAGAACGAAAACAAATGAGTGTCATGATTTCCTACCAGCCCAGTACCCCGATCTCTATCTGGGCAGAATTACTGGCAGAGTCTCCCTATTTTCTGTTAACTAAAGGATCGCCCGAAACCCTCCTACCAAGATGCTCATCCGGTTTGATTAATGGCAAAATTCAGCCCCTAGACCCCACAGGCCAAGAGAAAATTTTGTCTGAAAATAATCATTTAGCCGGACGAGGATTGAGAGTATTAGGTTTTGCCTATAAACCCCTGGAGCAAATTCTGAATGTGGGAGGGGAACTCATCCAAAAATACTCTTCCTCCGATTTTGTGTGGCTCGGTTTTGTGGGAATGCTAGATGCACCGCGACCAGAGGTAAAAGCAGCTGTGGCCAAGTGTCAGGGAGCCGGAATTCGGACAATTATGATTACGGGGGATCATCCCTTAACGGCAGCAGTGATTGCCCAACAGTTGGGGATTAGTACTCAAAATGAAGCGGTGATGACAGGTCAACAATTAGATCAACTTTCTCAATCTCAATTGGAAGCAGAGGTAGAACGGATCGGCGTTTTTGCGAGGGTATCTCCTGAACATAAATTGCGGATTGTCCAAGCTTTGCAAAAATGCCAGAAATTTGTGGCCATGACGGGAGATGGTGTGAATGATGCACCGGCTTTAAAACAGGCAGATATTGGGATTGCGATGGGCATCACCGGCACTGATGTGAGTAAAGAGGCCAGTGATATGGTCTTATTAGATGATAATTTTGCTACCATTGTTGCCGCAACGGAAGAAGGGCGAGTCGTTTATAGTAATATTCGTCATTTTATTAAATATATTCTAGGCAGTAATATTGGTGAAGTGATTACGATCGCCGCTTCACCGTTATTAGGATTATCGGGTGTTCCTCTGACACCATTACAAATTTTGTGGATGAATTTAGTTACCGATGGTTTACCGGCTTTAGCTCTAGCGGTAGAGCCAGGGGATCCTCACATTATGCGTCGTCAACCCTATAAACTCAAGGAAAGTATTTTTGCTAGGGGGTTAGGATTTTATATTATTCGTATTGGCTTAGTTTTTTCAATAATTACTATTACCTTAATGCTTTGGGCTTATCATGATGCGGCCCAGTCCGATTATCCTGATAGTTGGAAAACGATGGTTTTTACCACCCTCTGTATCGCCCAGATGGGCCACGCGATCGCCGTTAGATCCAATACGCGACTCACCATTGAAATGAATCCCCTAACCAATCTCTATCTTTGGGGGGCTGTAATTATTACTATTATTCTGCAACTGATGTTGATCTATGTAGAACCTCTACGACAATTTTTTAATACTGATTGGTTAAGCCCTCGACAACTGCTCATCTGTTTAGGCTTTAGTAGTTTAATGTTTCTTTGGGTAGAAATGGAAAAAATTGTTAGCCGTCTGTATTTATATTTTCTTCATCGCAGAAACCGTCATCCCTAATGGATCCCAGAGAAATTGTCTCATGAGGTAAATCCGCTTCAAAAATCAAGGTAAAAATTTTTGCTAGGGCCTCGGTCATTGCCTGGGTTGTGATCACGGAAAAATATTCCCCAAATTCAAAATTCTGGGCGGGAACCATCACCCAAAAACTGGGGGGACAATAACCGTAGAGATGTTTCGCTAGAGCTAATAAATAACTGGGATTGCCACTATGATCTAAGCCAGAATAATTGTCTTTTGGTTCTAGAACTTCCATGATCACTTCCGAGCTTTGCCGATTGGCGATCGCATCAATAAAAATTACCTTCGTTGCTTGAGCAATCTGAGGCGCGAGTTCGGGAGTGAGTTGATGAACGGATAAAGTTTGTACTCCTGGCCAAGCTTTTTGAGCAATGGTCTCAGCCAGATAAGGCCCCACGCCATCATCACAGCGCAGACTATTACCGTAACCAATCACCAAAATGGGAGAATCAACCATAGACCTCTTGCATAAATACTATATGTTATAATAAAGGGTTAACTAAAATACGTTTTATACAAACAGTGGCATAAATTTACCGTATAAAAACAGAAAATGCTATCGTGAAAGTGGAAACTAAAATCACTCATCGTAATTTAATTATGGAATATAGCAAGGCAAGAAAACTATCAGCAAATCGATTCAAGAGACTGACAGGGGTTCAAAAACCGACATTTAAGCGAATGGTAGAGTTGGTCAAAAATGAGGAGAAAAAAAAAGAAGGTTGGTTGTCCGTGTAAATTGAGAATAGAAGATCAAGTTTTAATGGCCCTTCAATATTTAAGAGAATATAGAACACAGTACCATATTAAAACAGACTGGGGAGTATCAGAATCAACGGTGTGTCGTACAACTCAGAAAATCGAAAATAGCTTAATTCGCTCAGGAGTATTCAGTCTACCTGGAAAGAAAGAGTTACGTCAAAAAGGGACAGAAGAAAAAGTAGTGGCAATGGATGTAACAGAGAGTCCGATAGAAAAACCAAAAGAAAATCAGAAAAATTATTATAGTGGGAAGCAAAAAGAACATACATTAAAGACGCAAATAATTGTTGACCTAAAAAGCCAGAAAATCATCTGTCTAGCGAGTGGTAAAGGGAGAGTGCATGACTTCAAGCTATTCCAAAATAGTGGAGTAAGAGTAGGAGATTTGATAAAAATGATAGCGGACAAGGGATATCAAGGAATTGCCAAAATTCATAAATGAAGTGAAACACCGATTAAGAGAAAAAAGGGTAAAAAATTAAGTAAAGAGGAAAAGCAATATAATCGGTTGTTAAACCGTCTTCGAGTAGTAGTAGAACACGTTAATCGACGATTAAAAATTTTCAGAATATTATCTTCAACCTATAGAAATAGACATCGTAGGTTCGGTTTAAGAGCAAATTTAATAGCAGGTATTTATAACTACGAATTAGAAACAAAAGAGTTAAAAACTAAGGTGGAGATGAAAACAGAATAATTTATTCTTTAAGTTCAGCTTTTGGAGACAAGCTGAGCGGATTGAGTGTGCCAATTTTTTGTTCTTCTACTTTAAGAGATTATTTTGGCTTGATTTTCGATGAGTTGTTCACCGTTTTTGACAGTCGAGGCGAATTTTCTAGATTAAATGTATTTTTCATCGGGTGTGACCTTTAGTTGATAAAAGCTGTTGTAATCAGGGTTCTACAGGGAACCCATATTGATCAAGTTTTGCCCAAAATTGACTCCATCGTTCCTTCGTCAATACCAAAGCTCGTAGGCTCAAAATAATTCCTGCTCCTTTTTCCTTCCATCGCATCCCTGAACAACATAATCGTTGTTTGACCAACGTCTTACAAGCTGCTTCCGTAACACCTGAACCAATCGGATACTTTTTCTCTATGTATTCAGCATAATCCATTTGATGCTGATGATTCTCGTAATAAGTAATCGCTGCTTGTAGTTTCTCGGTAAGATTCTTAGAATGACTTTTTTCTTCTTTGACTTCTTTCATCAGATTTAGCAGTTCTCCTGCTTTTCCTTTTTCATGCTTGAGTTCTCGACAATTTTCAGTCAACCATTCTTTTTGTTTTGACACGGTATTCGGATGCAACGCTTCTGCCAAGGCACCTAAGTAACCAGAGGCATGATAGAAATCTAATATCTGTTCTTCCGTTTGCTTTTCTAAAAACTTCCAATTTGATTCTGCCCCGTCTGCTATCCCGACCAATGTTGCCTCTGGATAACGGTTTTTCGCTCGCTCAATTTCTCTTTCTAATCTTTCTAGAAAACTCTTTTTTCCATACTCTGGTGCCGCACCTAGATAGATTGTATGTTGACGTTCGCCTTCACTATCGTATAGGGAAACGGTTCCCACCATTGCTTCACGGTAGCCATCCTCACACATCAGCATACAGGTTCCATCTAATCCTATTCCCACTGTTGCAATTTGGCTATCCTCCTTGGGCGGGGCATAACTCCACGCTTCTTCTTTTGCCTGTACCACACTTCCTACTGCTTCACTCAATCTTTGGATATAGGATAGCGCTACTTTTCTACCATGATTTTCTAATAAATCATTTTTCACCTCTTTGCCTGCCATCCCTGACATTTTTGAGGATACCTGTTTTGCCAATAATGGCGTTGATGTTATGATTATCCTTGCTTCTCTTTCTAAGGGGCAATACGTTTTTCCTCCTACTGAACGCTGATATATACTTCAAACGTTCATAATCTGAGATTTATCAAAGCGTTGAAATCGTAAGGTGAGCAAAGAATCAAGCTCCTCCTTATATTTTACGTTAGCATCTTCAAGACATCCTGAAATTGCTGCAGAAAACTGCGTAAAATCTTCATAATATTTTGCGTATAAACACTTCTTTTTCACAAACTTCCACAGTCTTTCAATTAAATTCAAGTTAGGAGAATAAGGAGGTAAGTACAGTAACTCTATTCCTAATGATTCTGCCAACTCCTGCACAATTCGGCATTTTTGATAACGAGCATTGTCTAATACCAACGTAATCGGTATTAATAGTCCTAATTCTGCTATCTTTTCTAGGAGTTCACAAACCTGAGTTCCCGTAATATAAGAACTGTTCGTTACCATAATTACTTCATGGGTAATTGCATTTAATGCTCCTAACACATTAAAACGTTTTCTCCCTGATGGTAACTTAATAAAAATCCTTTTGAAGCACCATATAAAATTTACAAATGCTCCCATTACAAAATGAGAGGCATCTACAAAGAAAACTGCCCTTTTTCCTGCTTTTGCCTCTTCTAGCCTTGGTTCTAGCTCTTTTTCTCTATAGCTATCCTGAGCTTCTGCATCTGCTTTTGATGCAATTGTTCCCACCTTTAGACACCTCATTCCTATTGACTTTAAAAATTTTCTGACTTGCGTTGGACTTCTTTTTATTCCCGTTAATTCTTCTATTCTTTTTACTGCTTCATTTATTTTTGCTGGTGGATTTAACTCAAAATATGCCTCAATTTTCCCTTGATGCTCTGTTAACTCGCTTTTCGGGCGATTAAATTTTATTTCTTTTAGTTTTTCTATCCCGCCCTCTTGATAATCACGGATATAGCTTGTCACCGTATTTACTGAAACTCCTGCGAATTGAGCAATTTTTTGATGAGATAATCCTTGACTTTTTAACCATAAAACTTCCATCTTTAGCTGTACTCTAGGATGCGGGTGATTAAACCGACCGTAAGACAACAGTCTTTTGTCTTCTTCCGTAAATTCTAACTTAATCATTTCTCAGCCTCTTGACTACTTTTTCTATTTTTACTATATTATCTCTTATTTTTAAAATTCGCAACTTGTGACCGTGTTCAGTATACATGACGATTCACTATAACCTCACCATAAGGTGTTTGATATTCTTTCGGTTGCTCTCCCTTACTCTTCCAGATTTCTTCACCGATTTTTAAGGGTGAACCATCTGTATCTAAATATTTCAAGGCTTCTTTGCTGGCGATGCAACCTACTTCGTTTAAGCCTTTTTGAATATTTATTTCTGTATCCAACATTGAACGACTTAGTTCTAATGTTAGTTCTATTTTTATCTTTGAACCCTCTACATTAATCTGACTTTTCCCGTTAAGTCCAAAATCCAGCAATGCAAACTTCTAGAGGCTTTATCTGGCAAGGGTTTGAGTAATGATTCTCTTGACAGGAAAAAAATATTCTGAAGCCATCATCCCGCTTATCGTTCAAATTTCAAAAACAAAGGATGAAGGGAGTATGAGACTGTAAAATGGAGAAAATCTTAAAGGGCAGGTCAAAAAATGTTGGAATGGTGGACAAAAAACTTTGCCAGTTGTGAATTGGGAGACGAGAGGCTAAACAATCGTGCCTTCTCGATTGGGAAAAAGTTAAGTGAGGGGTTTGGAAAAGCCTTATCAGAAGTGTTTAAGGGAGGAAACGAGTTAAAGAGGGCCTATGAATTTTTGGGAATCCGAAAACAGACTTTGTCAAGATAATAGAGCCGCACTGTGAAATGACAACTGCCGCCGTAGAAGAATATAAGATAATGCTATCAGTCGGAGATACGACCTTCTTAGATTATCGCAATATCAAGGAAAAAAGGGAAGGGTATGGGCCGACTGGAAAAGGAGGGAATGGATTAATACTGCATAGTGCTTTAGCAATTGAGCCAGAAAAAGGACAAGTATTAGGTTTATTATGGCAAAAACTGTGGAATAGGGAGGTAAAAGAAAAGCCCCCAACAGATGAAACGGCGAAGCAGAAAAAAGAAAGACAGAAAGAACAAAGAAAAGCAGCTCGTCAAAGACCATTTGAGGAAAAAGAATCCTACAAATGGGTAGAGGCTCTAAACACCTGTGAGAAACAGGTAGAAAGTTCAACGAGGGTAATTCATGTATTTGACAGAGAAGGAGATGTTTCAGAAGTCTTTGACTCAGTGCGTCAACTCAAGCATACAGGAGTGCTGGTCAGAGCGTCTCATAATCGTAGTTTAGACAAAAATAGTGAACGACTTTGGCAACATTTGGAATCAGAACCGATTCGTTTTCATCAAGAAATCGAGATTCCGAGTACAGGAAAAAGAAAAGCACGGAAGGTTAAGCTTGCCGTCCGATTTTGCTCAGTTAATCTACGAACTCCCTATCGTTTTGATAATCGTGACCCGTTGAATGTCTATGCTGTTTATGCGACAGAAATCGATTGTCCCGAAGGCGAAACTCCTTTATCTTGGATGCTTCTGACTACAGAAGTTGTTGAGACTATTGAGATGGCTGTCACTATTCTTCGTTGGTACACCTACCGATGGCGGGTTGAAGAATTTCATAAAGTCCTTAAGTCTGGTTGTCAGAGTGAGCGTTATCGACTTGCCTCTGATGGAATGAAAACTCTTTTGGGTTTTTTAAGTGTCATTGCTGTTGAACTTTTACACGTTACTTATCTTCATCGTACCCAGCCCGATGCTCTCGCGATTGAAATTCTTAATCCTCTTCAACTTCAGGTGTTAAAAGCAGCCGCCTCTCAAAAACTTCCCCCTATTTTGACTGTTGCTTGGGCTGTCGAGTCTGTTGCTTTTCTTGGTGGTTATCTTGAACATCGTCGTAAAACTCCTCTCGGTATCCAAGTCCTTTGGCGCGGTTGGTTGAAGTTGCATGACCTTTGCCAAGGCTGGCAGCTTGCAATCCGCACTTAACGGGAAAAGTCAGCTACATTAATTAGTTTTGCTGTCATCATTGTTTCCTCTTTGTCACTTTTCATTTCATGTTAACACTTTTCTTTTCCTTCATCAACTAAAGGTCGCACCCCTCTATACTTGCTGCCAAGTACGCTATCAGACCAGTCATACTGATTATTCCTTGCATCTTTTCTTCCTCTCTGGCTAAGCTGTCATCAGTTTAACTTGCAATAATACTTGAGCCCTTGTTTTTGATTTTACGTCCCCAACATATTGTCAATCCACCTTCATTAAGAAGTTTATGGATGAGAGATTCTAATTCTTCAATTGATTTGAATAATTTATTTGCAATATATTCTTTTGCTGAATGCCATACCAATTCCATTAAATTATAATCGGGACTATAGGGGGGTAAAACTCCAAAATAATGTTTGGCATTTCTTCCGTGCTCTCGTCTAGAATTTCTTGCTTTTTGTGGAAGCTCGCATTATCTAAAATAATCACAATCTTCGGACCATTCTTTTCAAAGTCTTCTTTTTTATTTCCTTGTTCTATCCATTCTCTTTGTATGTCTTTGTAAAATTTTAATAATACACTCTTGAAGTTCTGAGAGTTACCAGTGGGAATCAAATCAACCCACCGTTTTTTGTCAGTATATCTAATACCACCCATTACATTGACTCTTCCTTTTCTTCTATCTCCCCTCACTTTTTTACGCTTTCCTTTTTTTGTCCAATGTTTTCTCCGTATTACTCTTAAGCTGAAGCCACTTTCATCCCAAAACCATATCTGGATCGATTCTGGCTTTTCTTTCAAAAGCTTCTTGTACTCTTCAACTTTCTTTCTAAATTCCTCTCTTTTTTGCTCATCTTTTTTATCTTCTAGACTATATTTTGCCCAGATATAGACAAATCGCTTTTTTTTAAGCATATTTCTAAGTTGTGTATTTCCTAACAATATACCCGTTTCTTTTTCCATATGAGTTGATAGTCTTGCTACTGTCCAACGTCCAAATTCATATCCAAACTCTTCAGGCTCTTTGATTATTATCTCCGTCAATTTCTCTATGTATTCTTCTGTTACTTTCCTGTGATTTCCTTTTTTTCTTTTGTCTCTTAAGCTTTCTATCTCTTTCGGATTTCCATTATTGCACCAGTACCACACTTGTCGTTTGCAACATCCTAATAATCCTGATATTTCATCATACGTTTTTCCTTCATTTCTCAGTAACATAATCAATATTCTCTCTCTTGTAACTGCGTGCTCTTCCGTTTTAAGGGCTTTTTGTAGCTCTTTCTTGGTCTTTTGGTCTAAGAAGTTTAACGTCAGCATAGTCATACAAAAAAGTAAGTCTATATATTCTACCTTATATCCACTTAGAGTGATGACAGCTTACCTTGTTGTCCTTTCCCATTATCCTTTTTTTCTACAACCCTTACCTCGCCTTAAATTTAGAATTGCTGCTCTGTTGTATGACGATTTATCAGTTTTTCTAGATGTTCTCGTTCTTTTGCTTCCAACTTTAACTCTTTGGGGGCTAATCGGGGCATGACTTTTTCTCCTATATACCTATATTTATCTTTTTATCGGTTGCCTAATAATAGTATCTTAACTTGCGCCTCAGACTACTAGTGGCACGTCAACTTTATTTTGATGGGTTGCTAGATTCTCAAAGCCTTGCCAAAATAGACTTACGGGTTCTTGTAGCCCCTCATTTCAAGATTGACAGACCACTAGTGACAATCAAATTCGCAATATTCTAGACAAAATCAAAGCCAATTCGTTATTTGGGGTGTTTAGTGACATTTACCAACTCCTGAAGACCAGAGGAATATTGACTCAGTATGAGGTGTTAGACAAGCAATTACTAATTCCGCTTGATGGCACAGAGTATTTCTCCTCTCAAAATATTCACTGTGAGCAATGTTCCCATCGAACCCATAAAAACGGGACAGTGACTTACTTTCATTCGGCAATCTTACCCGTAATTGTCTCACCTCAGCAAAAAGCGGTAATTAGTCTCAGCAATTCTCAGTTTTAGACACAGCAAGCCTTTTAGGGATTTAAAGAACATTTCAAAGGGGGTTTTTGGGGCAATCCTGTATGTACTATTGCGCCTAAAAGCCTGAAGACTCGTAAAATGAACTTGTTAATCCCGTTGAATTTTACCCCGTATTACGCGAACTAAAACCTGAAACTCTTGCTACAGCGCAAATTTAGAATTGCTGAATTAGTCTTGACCCTGAATTTATTACCCCTCAAGATGGTCACGAGAAACAAGACTGTGAGGTAGCAGCGGCAAAACGTTGGCTCCACAGACATCGAGAATTTTTTGACCCGTTCAGCGTTACTATGATTGGGGGATGACCTCTATAGTCGTCAACCGATGTGCGAAGAGGCTCTTCAAAACCACTTTCACTATCTCTTTGTCTGTTTGCCTGAATCTCACCCCACTCTTTATGAGTTTTTGGACTATGCCGAGAAGATTGGAGAGGTTTACTCTTTCCATGAGCGTCGTCGTCATGGTCGCGATTGGCATGATTATCATTATCGTTGGACTTATCACTTGCCCCTAAGAGATGGTTCCGCCGCCCTCAATACTCATTGGTTCGAGGTTACCGTTACTCGCCGTTCTGATGGTCAGGTTCTCTTTCACAACGATTGGATTACCGACCTTTTTCCCCAAGCCGATAACATTGTTGAGTTAGTCAGTGTCGCTCGCTCTCGTTGGAAAACCGAAAATGAGAACCATAATACTCTTAAGACTCAGGGCTACCATCTAGAACACAATTTTGGACATGGTGACCACCATCTTGCTACCTTTTTGCTCACCTTAAATTTACTGGCTTTCTTGTTTCACACCGTTTTACAGCTTTTAGATGAGTCCTACCAACGTATCCGACTACTTTTAGGGACTCGAAGATGCTTTTTTTCCCATTTACGTACTCTTACTACCTATTTTGTCTTTGATAGCTGGCAACACCTTCTTGATTTTATGCTTGAGCCATTTGACTCTCTGCCCGCCACTAATTCCTCCTGATTTTTCAAATTTAGAATTGCTGCATGGCTATGACGTTCGGCATCCGTAGGAAGACTGCTAATATAATAGCGAAACGTCTCTGTTGTTTTATGACCGAATTGAGTTTTACTTTTAACCATCACAACAGTTGCTAAACCGACCCACTGATTTTGGCGATGCAATGCGGAAAGCTGATTGATTGACACTGTCCAGACTTGACGAGTTTCTAAACGGTAATGTCCTTTTTCTGTCTTCTCATGATAACTGTATTCAATTCCTTGCCAGTTCTGAGCGACCGCTTGTTTAAACCAATCCCTAACTTGTTTATTAAGTTTGCCCTGATTTCCTTTGAGAGCCAATACATAGTCACCTTCACCTTGCTTTATTTGTTTTGCGATTTCTGTCTGCGTTCCCATTGCATCTAGGGTTACTACTGCCCCCTTGATGTTAAGTAACTTCAGTAACAAGGGGACTGCTTTTATTTCATTAGATTTACTATCTACTTTCTTTTGCGCTAACATCAGTCCCCGCTCACTACTCCACGCACTTATGCTGTGTAACGCATTTAGTCCTTTTTCCCTATCATAAGAACCTCTTTTCGTTTTTCCATCTATCTGTATCAGCTCTATGTCCATTTTCTCCGTTAGACTGCTTATCCAGCTCAGAAAACTTTTTTCTAGTTCTTCTGTTTCCAACATTCCAAATACTCTTCCAAAGGTATCGTGAGAGGGAATTCCCTTTGGTAACTCTAGAAACATTTCTAGCCATTCTCGTTTGGCTTTGCCATAGGCTTCAATTGCTACGAAGCCATCTGCCCCTGACAATACTGCCAATATTCCTATGGTGACAATTGCTGTTAAGTTATGGTCTTGCCTTCTCCCTGTTCTCGGTTCTTTTAGGCACTGAAAATGTTTCAGTATGCTTCTTTTGATAATTTTGACTTCTTTTTCTTGTTGTGGGGTTAGAACTCTTGCGCCGAAGCCTTTTGCCATCTTTGACCTCACTCACTTACTTTTTTTAAATAATAGCCTTTTCTTCTCTTAGATGACTGCTTCTTTTTTACACTATATTTCTCTCTTTTTGTCTGTATTTTTTGTAACAAATAAGATGCGATTACCCTGCCCCCGACCCTGAGTTTGATGAGAAAGTTAGTGACATTTGTCAGACCTACCTGAGTGCAATGGAGTGAGCAGAACAGGGAGAACAGACAATTTCCATTGATGAGATGACCGGCATTCAAGCCTTGGAACGAAAGGCTCCTGCCCAACCAATGCGACCTGGCAAACCAGAAAGGCGAGAATTTGAGTATATTCGTCACGGCACCCAGACGTTAATTGCCAGTTTTAATGTGGTTTCAGGTCAGATTGCCTTTGCCTAAGAGATGTTCTAGGGGTTTATCTTTAAAAAACTGACTGAACAGATATAAGGGAGAGTTGATAAATCCTAAGCCATTGAGAATCATTGCCTTAACGACTAGACCTGCACTTATTTTAGTGGTGTCTTTTTCTCCAAGTTGTTGATTAATATAGTCCACAATGCCTAGCTCATCAACGATAGCGGCGATGATGCCTAAATGGTCGAGATTTTTAACGGTTAGTTGAGTCATTGTAAGGTGAGTGACTGGTTGATTTGATTGTAGCTATTCCGTCGCTATTTCTGAGTTTATTTTTTACCTCCTCTTAACCAGTACGGAATATGGGTTTTAAAAATTGCATTTTTAGAGATTAATACCGTAAATCAGCAACGCCGAGAAAAGTGCCTGCTGTTGCTCTTGGTATTCTCCAAAAAGGTCTAACTTGGGAAGAACTACTTCAACTTCGTATTCTCTGCTAATCCCTTGTCCTGCAAGAGTTTTAGCCCAACAATTACACGGAACCAGTGCCAAATTGGCGATCGCCCTCTGGATTAGTGGGGTAAATTCCTTGTAAACGACGATTATAGTCTTAAAAATCTAAAGTGGTGTGGTATGTACTTTATTTTTAAATTGCCGTTCTTTTGTTAATCATATTAAAATTATAACCAAAATTGGCGATCGCCCTCTGGATTAGTGGGGTAAATTCCTTGTAAACGACGATTATAGTCTTAAAAATCTAAAGTGGTGTGGTATGTACTTTATTTTTAAATTGCCGTTCTTTTGTTAATCATATTAAAATTATAACCAAAATTGGCGATCGCCCTCTCGATTAGTGGGGTAAATTCCTTGTAAACGACGATAAGCGATCGCACCTCTAAATAATAAAACTGTTTACGAAAGTTTTGAAAGTTTCTTTTGTAGAAAATAGATGACATATTGGCAGTAAGGAGCATACTTCCCATCTTTATTAACTTGTGAATAAGTTGCGATCTCTTTTTCGAGACTTCTTTTAGAGCATGGCTTGTTGGGATATTTTTTTGCTATTTTCTTAAGAACGGTATTATATGCTTCGTATCGGGTGTGACCTTTAGTTGATGAAGGAAAAGAAAAGTGTTAACATGGGATGAAAAGTGACAAAGAGGAAACAATGATGACAGCAAAACTAATTAATGTAGAGGGTTCAAAGATAAAAATAGAACTAACATTAGAACTCAGTCGTTCAATGTTGGATACAGAAATAAATATTCAAAAAGGCTTAAACGAAGTAGGTTGCATCGCCAGCAAAGAAGCCTTGAAATATTTAGATACAGATGGTTCACCCTTAAAAATCGGTGAAGAAATCTGGAAGAGTAAGGGAGAGCAACCGAAAGAATATCAAACACCTTATGGTGAGGTTATAGTGAATCGTCATGTATATCAGCGTTCACCTTTGAGGAAAAACGTATTGCCCCTTAGAAAGAGAAGCAAGGATAATCATAACATCAACGCCATTATTGGCAAAACAGGTATCCTCAAAAATGTCAGGGATGGCAGGCAAAGAGGTGAAAAATGATTTATTAGAAAATCATGGTAGAAAAGTAGCGCTATCCTATATCCAAAGATTGAGTGAAGCAGTAGGAAGTGTGGTACAGGCAAAAGAAGAAGCGTGGAGTTATGCCCCGCCCAAGGAGGATAGCCAAATTGCAACAGTGGGAATAGGATTAGATGGAACCTGTATGCTGATGTGTGAGGATGGCTACCGTGAAGCAATGGTGGGAACCGTTTCCCTATACGATAGTGAAGGCGAACGTCAACCTACAATCTATCTAGGTGCGGCACCAGAGTATGGAAAAAAGAGTTTTCTAGAAAGATTAGAAAGAGAAATTGAGCGAGCGAAAAACCGTTATCCAGAGGCAACATTGGTCGGGATAGCAGACGGGGCAGAATCAAATTGGAAGTTTTTAGAAAAGCAAACGGAAGAACAGATATTAGATTTCTATCATGCCTCTGGTTACTTAGGTGCCTTGGCAGAAGCGTTGCATCCGAATACCGTGTCAAAACAAAAAGAATGGTTGACTGAAAATTGTCGAGAACTCAAGCATGAAAAAGGAAAAGCAGGAGAACTGCTAAATCTGATGAAAGAAGTCAAAGAAGAAAAAAGTCATTCTAAGAATCTTACCGAGAAACTACAAGCGGCGATTACTTATTACGAGAATCATCAGCATCAAATGGATTATGCTGAATACTTAGAGAAAAAGTATCCGATTGGTTCAGGTGTTACGGAAGCAGCTTGTAAGACGTTGGTCAAACAACGATTATGTTGTTCAGGGATGCGATGGAAGGAAAAAGGAGCAGGAATTATTTTGAGCCTACGAGCTTTGGTATTGACCAAGGAACGATGGAGTCAATTTTGGGCAAAACTTGATCAATATGGGTTCCCTGTAGAACCCTGATTACAACAGCTTTTATCAACTAAAGGTCGCACCCTTCGTATCTGGCTTTTTTAATGGTCTCTAAATTCAAATTTAAAATTTCTTGAAGGTCGTGGTTAATATCAGAATCGTTCGAGTAAATTTCACCACTAGACCTGTAGGCGATTAAATTCTCACAATTCTTAGTCGGATCGGCGGGATTAATTTTTAAAATCGCGTTTCCTTGTTTGGTATCACAATGCTGCAAATGAGATGGTTGACCTTTACCTCCATCGCAAGCAGCAAGCATATTAGCGTAACGTAAATCTCGATTTTCCTTTTCTACCTTTTGTTTATCTTCATCTGAAACTGGGTTTTGAGGAAAGATATGAGCAATTTTTGTGGTCTCATTACTGTTCTCTATTCTTTCCATGCAAAAGCAGCAAATATAGCCCTGCTCTTTTAACAAGGATTGTCGAAGTTTCTCCTTTTCACGAAAGTTTGTATAGTTGGGAATAATATCTGCTTTTTTCTCAGATTGAATAAAATTAAGAAGTTCCTGCATCACTAAAGGATCAGGATTTTTAGTGATTTTTTTCATTTATTAATCCTCCATAAAATGAAATATAGTTTGTGCTTGAACAACAGCAGTATCATTGTTTCCAAACAAATTTGATAGCTCTTCTAGAGCTTCTCTGGCTTCATTCCAATTTTCATCATCTATTAATCTTAAACAATCGTCAATTTTTTGTTGAGACCATTCTGGTCTTTCTTTAACACCAAAAATTTCATACAAAATTGAATTACTATCGCGGCCAATAGTATGGGGAGAATACTCTATTAATTTTCCATCTTCTAAAATAAAAACACTTTCTTTAGGGACTTCACTTAATACCTGGGGAGAGTGAGTCGTAACAATAAATTGACAGTTAGGAAACGTTTTTGTCAGGGCAGGTAATACTCGTCGTTGCCACTGGGGATGAAGATGTAAATCAATTTCATCAATTAAGACAATTCCTTCCCCTTGCCAGGCATTTTCTCCTAGTCCTGGGTTGGCGATCGCCAAGCGTCGAGCAAGATCAGTCGCTAACATTAATAACCTTTTTTCCCCACTTGATAATTGATCAAGTTTAAAATCTTGGTTATCTTTGCTAATTACTAGAGTTGGATTAGGAATCCTCCGTCTAAATGGGAAAACTCGATCCCTAGAATTGCTAACAATACGTAAATCAGAAAAAGGAATACTTGTTAGATTACTGAGCAATTTTTCAAATGTTTTGCGAACAGCTTCTAAGCTAGAAATTCTGTAATTAGGATTTTCACTTATTCGTCTTTCCTTTTCAAAATTTTCTTTTCTTTCAAACCATTGAGTAAATTCATAAAAATCATCCAGATCGGCTTGCATACAGCCCCGATAAATATTTAACTGCTGTTTGTCAAAATATATTTTTAAAGGTTTTGTATATTGTTTTATTTGTTTTCTATGTTTGTTATGGTAATAGTCTATAGGTCTGTCATGGTAATAGACAAAGAGAGGAAAATTTTGATAAGAATCTTGAGAGTATTGTTCAATATAATTAACTCCTGTAATGTTTGAAGTGGTCGATTCAGAATTATCTTCTTCTAAAATTTTTGCTGTACATAAAACTGTAATTGTATGTTCATCATTCTCTTTAATAACAGCATCTAACTGCGAAGATTCTGCTGTGTAATGAATTTCATCTTGTTCAATGATTGTTAAACTCCCAATAATATCTTGCAAAACAAAATCTTTTTTTATTTCCAGTTGAATTAATTGATTAATGATCGAGCTTAAGACTATTTTTAGACAATCTAAAATAGTGGTTTTTCCTGCTCCATTAATACCAACAATTACTGCGATGTTATTATCAGGAAAATTTATCGAAATATCCTCTAAGCAGCGAAAATTTTTAACCTCTAATTGTTCAATACGCACGGTAATTTCCTCAGATTAATAAATGTTAAATATCTAAAAATAAAGCGATTCATCAACAATTAAATGCTGGGCATAATATTTATCTGTAATCCAAACTCTTCTAATAAATCAACAAAACTATAAATTTCTTGACCATCAGTTTGAGCTAAAATTGCCGCTAGTTTTTCATAGGCTAGTTGAGCAGACTCACTAAGATTATTAGCTTTTTTACGAGCATTAACAATATCTTCCAACGTTAATTGAAGCATTCCCGATAATCGCTCTTTTTCTTGTAAAGCCATTTCAATGTTACCTGCTGCTCTTTGCGGATCATTAAGCGAGATCGCCAAATAATCTTGATAATCTTTAGTTGGGGCTGTTTTGACGGTTTGCATAATCTTTCCAATAGAGTTTTGCTAGATTAATATCTTTTTGTTGGGTACTTTTATCACCACCACAAAGCAACAAAATAAGTCTTGTTCCTCTTTGACCAAAATAGATGCGATAGCCAGAACCATAATCAATCCTGAACTCAAAAATGCCATCTCCGACAGACTTGTAGTCGCCTAAATTACCTAAGCGAACTCGCCTCAGACGATGATCAATTTTTAAAACGGCTTTTTGATCTTTTAAAGTATTTAACCATTCTTCAAAAGGACAATTCCCTTTGGTGGTAACGTAGATTTGAATTTCTTTAGGTTGAGCCTCCATTGATCATTTTAGAAATTGACTTTTGTTAATAATAGGTTTGAGGATACGAACAAAAGAAAATCAGTTTGTACGCATCCCCCAATCCTAAGACGTTTTTGTTTTTGTAGAACGCTTAGTCGTCGTTGTCTTCTTAGCCGTAGCAGCCTTAGTTGTCGTCGTTGTCTTAGCAGTAGTCGAACTCGCTTTTTTAGCCGTTTTTTTCGTACCCTCCTTAGCCGCTAAAGCAGGTAAAGCCTTTTCTAATGTCATTGTTTCCAACGTCTCACCCTCCGGCAAACTGGCATTCACCTTGCCATGCTTCACATACTGACCGTAGGGGCCATCATAAATATTGACCGGTTCGTTGTCCTGGGGATGCACTCCCAACTCTTTTAACGGAGCCTTGGTGCTGCCCTTGCTACCGCCGCGCCCCTTTTTCGGTTCCGCCAATAATTCTAAGGCTCGCTCTAGATTGATCGTCAATACATCATCGCCAGCCTTGAGCGAACGATACTCCTTGCTTTCTTTGCCCTGATCATGGACAACGTAGGGGCCAAAACGCCCTAAACTAGCCTGAATTTTCGCACCTGTTTCGGGATGCTGTCCCAATGTACGCGGTAAGGCCAATAAACCTACAGCCATTTCGAGGGTGACATCTTCAGGTTTAACACCTTTGGGTAAAGAAGCCCGTTTCGGTTTTTTATTGGTTTCACTAACATCTCCTAACTGCACATAGGGGCCATAGGTTCCCAAAAGAAGATAGATCGGTTCATTGCTATCTGGATGTGTACCAATCTGATCAGGGCCTTCCAATTTTTGCTTGAGTAGAATCTCAACCTGTTCGGGACTTAGATCGGCGGGGGTTAAATCGGCGGGAATGGAAGCGGTGACAATTTCTTCGCCCTGGGGAATTTCAATATAGGGGCCAAACTTACCAATTTTAACCTTGGCCGCCAGATTTTCCAAAATCACTGCCTTGGCGGAACTAGGATCAATCTGACTTTCGCGCACTTTAACCTGATTTTCCAGACCTTCATCTCCCAGGAAAAAACCCTGCAAATAAGGCAACCATTTGGTTTCCCCTGTGGCAATTTCATCCAGGGTCTGTTCCATGCGCGAGGTAAAACCCGTATCCACAAGATCGGGAAAGTGTGCCTCTAATAAACTGACCACTGCAAAGGCTGTAAAGGTAGGAACCAAGGCTTTACCCCGCATCTGGGCATAGCCGCGATCCATAATTGTCCCAATAATACTGGCATAGGTACTGGGACGACCAACTCCTTCACTTTCCAAGGTTTTTACCAAAGAGGCTTCGGTATAACGGGCCGGGGGTTGGGTTTCGTGACCGACTTCTTCAATATTTTTACAATCAGGGCGATCGCCTTTTTTCAACGCAGGCAAGATCACCTCTTGACTATCGAGAGCCGCATCAGGATCATCGGAACCTTCCACATAGGCCCGGAAAAAACCAGGAAAATCAATGCGTTTTCCCGATGAACGAAATTCTGTATCTTCAACTTTGAGGGTGACACTGATTTGAGTAACTCGTGCTTCGGCCATTTGACAAGCCACTGTCCGTTTCCAGATCAGATCGTAGAGAGCTAATTCCTGACCATTTAACCCTGTTCGGTTGGGAATCCGAAACTCTGTTCCAGCCGGACGAATGGCCTCGTGGGCTTCCTGCGCTCCCTTGCTTTTGGTTGTAAATTGGCGAGGCTGAGGACTTAAATACTCTCTGCCATACATCTGCTCCACACAACTACGAGAAGCAGCGATCGCCTGGTCAGAGAGATGCACCGAATCCGTCCGCATATAGGTAATAAAACCCTCTTCATAGAGCTTTTGGGCCACGCGCATAGTGTCCCGTGCCGAAATTCCCAGTTTACGGTTGGATTCCTGTTGCAGGGTGGAAGTGGTAAAGGGAGGTGAAGGCTTGCGATTGGTAGGTCGTTCCTCTGTATTGGTTACTTGCCAGGGTTTATCGGTTAATCGTTCTTTAAGGGCGATCGCCTCGGCCTCATTGAGCAAAACCACATCCCGACCTGGAATTAACTGCCCCGTATTGTCATCAAAATCGCTACCAGTGGCGACTCGTTTACCGGCAATGGTGATTAATTTACTTTCAAAGGGACTTTTTGCCTGCTCTAGCAAAGCTTTTAAATCCCAATAACCGGCTTCCTTAAAGGCTCGTCTTAACCGTTCCCGTTGCACCAGCAGTCGTACCGCCACCGACTGTACCCGACCCGCCGATAATCCCCAGGCAATCTTTTTCCAAAGCAAGGGAGACAGGGTATAACCCACCAAACGATCTAAGATACGACGGGTTTCCTGAGCGTGAACTAAATTTTCATTAATATTGCGACAGTTTCGTAACGCCTGTTGAATGGCTTCCTGGGTAATCTCATGGAAAACCATCCGTTTAATCGGGACTTTGGGTTTGAGCAATTGGGCTAAGTGCCAGCTAATGCTTTCTCCTTCACGGTCTTCATCCGTCGCCAGGATAATTTCATCGGCCTGCTTGAGAGCCGCCTGCAATTCCTTAACAATTTTTTTCTTACTCTTCGGAATCACATAGAGGGGTTCAAAGTCACTTTCCACATCTACCCCTAAATTAGCCCAAGGTTTTTCCTTAAACTCTGCGGGAATTTCCTCCGCCGATGCGGGTAAGTCTCTCACATGGCCCATTGACGCTTCTACCCGATAGTCCTGGGGCAGATAGTTGCGAATGGTACGCGCTTTAGTAGGAGATTCAACGATAACGAGTTTAGACATAGGGCGGGGAAATAAGGCAATGCAGAGAGTCTATACAGAAAACATCCTAAACAACGATGGCTGATGAACGGGAGGCGGATCAACCTTGCGCCATAAAGGGAACGAATGAATTTATTCTATTTATCAAAATAGCATGAGCAGCTAAAAGCCAACGTCTTACTTAATCTTTTCTAACTATAGTCAAAGATTAGGATGTCTGAGAGCAAGTTCCCCCTGAAGGTAGTCGATAAATTGACGGGCTGTTCTGCCGGAGCGTCCATTGTGACGGGTTGCCCATTGTTTTGCCCGAAAATCTAAGTCTTCTTTTTCTAGGGTAATGCCAATTTGTTGGGCTAGATGATGAACTATGGCTAAATAGGTGTCTTGATTGGCTGGTTCAAAGGTGAGGGTCAGTCCAAAGCGATCGCCGAAGGAGAGTTTTTCTTGTACGGTATCCCAAGCCTGGACTTCATCACTATCCAAGGGACGGGGGCGATCGCTAAAAAATTCCCGCACCAGATGACGACGGTTGGAAGTCGCATAGACCACAACATTAGGAGCTTTAGCCGTAATACTGCCTTCTAGGATCACTTTTAAGGACTTAAAGGTATCATCATCCTCTTCAAAGGACAGATCATCCACAAAGAGGATAAATTTCTGGGGAACAGGCCGTAACAGTTCAAGGATTTGGGGCAGATTGTGTAATTCTGATTTGCTGACCTCAATTAAGCGCAGACCGCGATCGCCGTATTCTGTCAATAGAGCCTTGACTAAAGAAGATTTGCCACTCCCTCGGCTACCGTAGAGCAACACATTGAGGGCCGAATAACCCTGCAAAAGACATTCCGTATTCTGAATTAATTTAGCCTTGGGTTCTTCGTAGCCTACTAAGGTAGAGAGGGTAAGGCGATCGGGATTATTTACACCCTGTAATTGACCCTGTTGCCAGATAAAGGCTTGATAGGAACCAAATAAACCAATGCCATGATGCTGATAGTAATTGACTAAATCGTCTAAATGATTTGTCCAATCGGAGGAAGCTGCTAGAAAATTATCACCCTGATTAGGAATCTCCCAGGCAACAACATTCGCTAAAGTTTGAGAGGCGATTTCTACCCATTGAATAATTTGGGTCAGACTACAATCATAAATATTTTGTAAAATCATGAGATCATGCTTAACCGCTTGAATTAATGACGGTGGCAGATCTTGTACCGACCGATATTGAGCCTGTTTGCTAAAGGGATTTTCACTATTAAGAATTTGTTGAATTAGGAAATCTTGCCAACTTTGCTGACTATTCGCTAACAACTGGAAAAATTCACCATAGGCCTGTAAGCAGGCCGTCGAATTATAGGATTGTTCGTTATCTTTGTGATGAAGTGTATTGAGGAGATGGGTAAAACTTTTGCCGATCGCATTGTCAAAAACAGATTGATAAAGTAGAAGGGCAGAAACTCGATGATAGAGTGTACGGCTCGATGTAATAGCAAACAAATTCTCCATTGTAGTCCTCTATAGTCCTCAATTTTCTTTCAGTTTACGTTACTAGTGATCCAGCATTACCAGGAGGTAGCTCAGTTACCTGACAAGTACAAATACTTAGGAGCTGAGCCTTTCTTTGACAAAAATCTGACCAGTAGATTTATCGGGGGAATCATTATAATTAGGATTTACTCAATCAAGGTATAAGGTATGCCAGATAGTGTTCCATTTTGGCTTGGTTTAGATGGGTGCGACCTTTAGTTGATAAAAGCTGTTGTAATCAGGGTTCTACAGGGAACCCATATTGATCAAGTTTTGCCCAAAATTGACTCCATCGTTCCTTGGTCAATACCAAAGCTCGTAGGCTCAAAATAATTCCTGCTCCTTTTTCCTTCCATCGCATCCCTGAACAACATAATCGTTGTTTGACCAACGTCTTACAAGCTGCTTCCGTAACACCTGAACCAATCGGATACTTTTTCTCTAAGTATTCAGCATAATCCATTTGATGCTGATGATTCTCGTAATAAGTAATCGCCGCTTGTAGTTTCTCGGTAAGATTCTTAGAATGACTTTTTTCTTCTTTGACTTCTTTCATCAGATTTAGCAGTTCTCCTGCTTTTCCTTTTTCATGCTTGAGTTCTCGACAATTTTCAGTCAACCATTCTTTTTGTTTTGACACGGTATTCGGATGCAACGCTTCTGCCAAGGCACCTAAGTAACCAGAGGCATGATAGAAATCTAATATCTGTTCTTCCGTTTGCTTTTCTAAAAACTTCCAATTTGATTCTGCCCCGTCTGCTATCCCGACCAATGTTGCCTCTGGATAACGGTTTTTCGCTCGCTCAATTTCTCTTTCTAATCTTTCTAGAAAACTCTTTTTTCCATACTCTGGTGCCGCACCTAGATAGATTGTAGGTTGACGTTCGCCTTCACTATCGTATAGGGAAACGGTTCCCACCATTGCTTCACGGTAGCCATCCTCACACATCAGCATACAGGTTCCATCTAATCCTATTCCCACTGTTGCAATTTGGCTATCCTCCTTGGGCGGGGCATAACTCCACGCTTCTTCTTTTGCCTGTACCACACTTCCTGCTGCTTCACTCAATCTTTGGATATAGGATAGCGCTACTTTTCTACCATGATTTTCTAATAAATCATTTTTCACCTCTTTGCCTGCCATCCCTGACATTTTTGAGGATACCTGTTTTGCCAATAATGGCGTTGATGTTATGATTATCCTTGCTTCTCTTTCTAAGGGGCAATACGTTTTTCCTCAAAGGTGAACGCTGATATACATGACGATTCACTATAACCTCACCATAAGGTGTTTGATATTCTTTCGGTTGCTCTCCCTTACTCTTCCAGATTTCTTCACCGATTTTTAAGGGTGAACCATCTGTATCTAAATATTTCAAGGCTTCTTTGCTGGCGATGCAACCTACTTCGTTTAAGCCTTTTTGAATATTTATTTCTGTATCCAACATTGAACGACTGAGTTCTAATGTTAGTTCTATTTTTATCTTTGAACCCTCTACATTAATTAGTTTTGCTGTCATCATTGTTTCCTCTTTGTCACTTTTCATCTCATGTTAACACTTTTCTTTTCCTTCATCAACTAAAGGTCACACCCGTTTAGATGAGTATGAAATTATTTTTTTCGAGCCTTGCTTGAGGAAAAGCCTGTTATTTAAGCTTCTCACAAAATGAAATAAAGTCTCTAAAAGTCTGTAAATGTTCAGGCTCTTGGTCGATTCGCTTTAATAATTGTTCAAAATAATGTTTCTCCTGGGCATCTCTGGGCCTTGTTTTAGTATATTTTAATCCCTTGGCGTTAAATATTGCTTTCAGATAAATTTCGTGAAATTCAGCATAGTAATCTTGATTATACTTGCCCAGCAACTCTGGATCATAACGAGAAACGTCATAGTAATTAGTATAATCAATAAGTGGTTTTTCTAAGGGTTGTCTAGAATCAAATAATTTGCGATTTCCTAATAACCAAGTTTCAATACACCGATTCTGAACAAAGATTTTTAAGGGAATTGAAGTCAGATCAATTTTCTTTTTTTCAAGAAATTGATAAATATAATCTTGACGTTCTTGAACACTTTCTTCGTCAGCATCAACGCAAAGTATTAAGTAGTCATATTTTTGAGATGATTGAATATTATCAAGAGCTTTATGAATCCCATCGTCTAAGATCCCAGGAAAGCCATAATCACCAATAATATAGTAGCAATTTTGAGTGACTTGATCATGAAATTTAACCTGCTGAAAATTGGGTAGTAAATATTTTAGCCATGTCCGATACAGGATTATTTCAGTTACACCTTCTACTAAAAAATAAAGATTCATTATATTCCACTATCTTGCTCATCATCTTTAAGGACATTAATTAAATCGATATAGGCTTTCTGTCTAGATTTAGCAATATGAAAATCCTCGGCACTTTTAACCGTAACATTTCCCCCTTGACGAGTAACAATTTTCCAGTGAGATGGTCGAATGTTATTAATAACATAGGGATGATGACTAGTTATAATGAACTGCAATTGATTAGGAGAGTCATTTATGTCTTCTGTTACCGCATCTAGACAGTTAACACCTAAACTATTTTCAAATTCGTCGATTAGAATTACACTTCCGGGCAGAGAAAAATAAAGTTCACTGAGATGCAGGAGTGTTTTAAGCATTCCTGATGATACTTCAGCTTGAGAAATTAGCCAGTCAGAATGCTTTTCCTTGAATCTTATATCCAGAACAAGCTCATCAATATCAATAGAATAATATATTGCCTCGACTTTCTCTATAGAAGAAAATATTTCCTTAAATTTAGTCGTGATTTCTCTAAAGTATTTAGGAACCAAAAAAGCTGATAATACAAGTTTTCCTTTCATAGAAATTCTTTCATTCTGAATCAAGGATAGAATTTCACTGTCCATTAAATCCTTAGAACATTGCTGATAATCTTCAAAAGTTACCTTTTTAAACAAAACACTATTTCTATTAAAACCTTTAAAACCACTAAAACCATTTTCATATTCTTCATCTGTATTGGAACGGAAAGCATCATCTTCAAACAATGCCGCTTGACTAATTTTAATCAAGCTAAACTCTTTGCTGAGTATTTTAACATCTTCTTCACCATTAAATAAACTAATTAAACTTTGTTTTTGAGAAAGCTTGACAATAACATTTTCATTATTAAAGGTGATTGTCTCTTGTTTTCTCTGAATAGATAATGGTGATTCTTGTTTGTTATGAGACAAAGATTCATAAATAATTTTAGGATTGGGAAAATCACTTTCATCTTCTTCAGACGCAATTTTGGAAAATTTATTTTCACTTTTGTCAACATTTTGACGTTGATTTTCAGTATTCCCAAAATCGAATTCTCCTTCCCATTGATACTCAACTTGATCTATGGTCAAAAAACGAATAGACCATTTAATACCTCGATAACGGAAACCTTTGGCGATCGCTTTTATCTTGAGAATAGCTTTCAGAATTTTAGTCTTACCGACCCCAGAGACACCAACTAACAAATTCAAATCAGAAAACTGGACTGGGTTTAATTTCCAGCCCGTTACTTTGTCTTCGTAGGCAAGTTCTAGGATTTTCATCGATTTTCATCGGCCTAATTAACTTTTAGTCTTCGGTAATTGGGCAAAGGCTTTTTTATCAATTTCCACCTTAATCCCTTGATCCTCTTGGACACCGAGAGTGCGACGTACCTGACCCAAATAAAGCGGCTTCGATAAATTGGGTTTGGGATGAATAATGGCTCTGGCCCGAACGGTCATCTTGTTATCCCCATCTCTAGCTCCCCGACCATAGGAACGATAGGTATTGGCGGCTTGTAATAGGGTTGCCTCTAACTCCGTTGGCGTAATGCTGGCTGGTACAGAAATCACAAGCTGATTGGCTCCATTATCGTAAACTCGATTGAAATGAACCGATCCTTCTACCTCAGCACGGTCAAAGAGTCCCAATCCTAAACCGAATAGACCAATACTTAACACGGCTATAAAGCCTGTGGCTCCCACTAAGCGAAAACGAAAGCCCCATTTTAAAACGAAGGCAATAATCGTTAATCCCAAAACAGCGATCGCGGCATAACCTGACCAGAGGGCATAGGTTGAAAATTCCATAGATAATCTTGATAATTTTGAGTGTTAATGATGAGTCTGAAGCGGAGACATTAATAAACGCCTGGCAATATAAGGGGAATTTAGAAAGATGCAAATCTAAATCGTCATCCCCAGATATTTAGCCACAGTTTGTACATCCTTATCGCCTCGACCCGAACAGTTAATAATAATCCGAGGATTACCCGTCAGTTGAGGACAAAGCATTTCTAAATAGGCGATCGCATGGGAGGTTTCTAAGGCCGGAATAATACCTTCTAATTGACACAAACGTTGCAAGGCCGCGATCGCCTCTTGATCAGTGACACTGTAATACTCAGCCCGACCGGCATCTTTGAGGTAACTATGCTCTGGCCCCACCCCTGGATAATCTAGACCGGCACTAATTGAATGGGCCTCAATCACCTGACCTTCCGTATCCTGTAACAGATAACTCATGGCTCCATGTAACACCCCAGGACGGCCTTTGGTAAGAGTGGCTGCGTGTTTACCAGAGGCAATACTTTCTCCGGCGGCTTCCACCCCAATTAAACGCACCGAGGTATCCGGCAAAAATTCATAGAACAAACCCATGGCATTGGAACCACCGCCCACACAGGCCAACAAAATATCCGGTAAGCCGCCCCATTTTTCCAGACATTGAACACGAGTTTCTTGCCCAATAATGTGATGGAAGTCACGCACCATCATCGGGTAAGGGTGGGGGCCAGCCACAGAACCGAGAATATAGTGGGTAGTCTCCACATTTGTCACCCAATCGCGGATCGCTTCTGATGTGGCATCTTTGAGAGTGCCCGTACCAGCTTCGACCGGTTGAACCCGCGCCCCTAACAAATTCATGCGGAAGACATTCAGCTTTTGACGTTCCATATCCTGAACGCCCATGTAAATAATACATTCCAAGCCAAAACGAGCACAGACGGTGGCCGTTGCCACACCATGCTGGCCTGCCCCTGTCTCAGCAATAATGCGTTTTTTGCCCATGCGTTTAGCGAGGAGAACTTGACCCAGGGCATTATTAATTTTGTGCGCGCCGGTATGGTTGAGATCTTCCCGTTTGAGATAGATTTGGGGGCCTGTCCCGTCTGCTTTAGCATAGTGGGTGGTTAAACGTTCGGCAAAGTAGAGAGGGCTTGGACGACCCACATAATCCTTGAGGAGTTGATCTAATTCGGCTTTAAATTCGGGATCGTCTTTATAGTTTTTGTAAGCGGCTTCTAGCTCAAAGAGAGCGGGCATCAAGGTTTCAGGAACATATTTGCCACCATATTGGCCAAAGCGGCCTAGGGCATCAGGATAAGAGGTCGTAACAGGGTTAGGAGTTAGGGGTGTTGTGGTCACAGTTGCGATGGGGAACGATGAAGAGTGAGATCTTGTCTGGATAGATTCTAGATAGCTGATTGTATTTTACGCTTTGATCGTCTCAAGAATATCCTCATCATGATGATGATCGCTATTTTCTCCTTACAAAACCCAAAAGCGATCGCTGATTATCCATTAAAAACGCGATCGCCTACTTCTAGCAGCAAACCGGAAACAGTCGTCAAAGTTAGAACTTTTCTTGACAATCTTTAATAATTTTTAAAGACTGAGATTTAGTCCGTTTTACCGAGTAAGGGTTTCCATTTATCCGGCTCGAAGGATTCTCCTTTTAACATCCGATTCCAGTAAAGCCAGGGCAAAACATAGCGTTTAACCATCCACATACTCCATCGTTCCTGGGTGGGATCAAAGGGAAAGCTCGATTTGGGTTTGCTTTCATAGTCAAATTCCGCCATGATCGTTTTTCCGTAACCGGTGATCAAGGGACAACAGGTGTAACCGCCATAGTTTCCAGCCAGAGATTTAGAGGCAATAAGGGCGAGTAGGTTTTCGGCTACGACGGGGGCCTGTTTGCGAATAGCCGCAGCAGTACGGGAGGTTGGCAAGGAAGAGGCATCCCCTAAACTGAAAATATTGGGATAGACATTGTGTTGCAGCGTTAACTTATTCACATCTACCCAGCCCTTGCCTGGCCCCTCTTGAACGGAGACAGCACTATTTTTGATAAAGTCTGGCGCACTCATCGGCGGTGCTACGTGCAACAAATCGTAGTGGAAGCTGACTTCTTGAGTCCCTTGATCCGTGGTTACATCGAAAATGGCTTCCTGGCGATCGCTGTTAATCGCCTTTAAATTATGTTTGTATTTAACATCAATTTCTTTTCGAGCCGCAATTTTCTCCAACGCCTCACAATAACCTGGAATCCCAAAAATTTTAGCGACAGCAACCCCATAGATAATCTGAGTTTGATTTCTGACCCCATTTTTGCGAAAGGTTTCATCCGCTAAATACATAATTTTTTGCGGCGCACCTGCACATTTAATGGGAGTAGCAGGGAAGGTAAAAATAGCATTCCCCCCTTTAAAATTGCGAATTAAATCCCAGGTGTAGGGGGCATAGCGACGGTCATAGTTACTGGTGACACCTTTTTTCCCTAAAGACTCCTGTAAACCTGGAATCAGATGCCAGTCAATTTGAATACCAGGACAAATAATTAAATAGTCATAGGAGATTGTCCGACCGTCTTGAGTAACCACTTTGTTGAAGCCTGGATCTAGGGTCGTAACGGCGGCTTTTATCCATTGAGCATTGGCTGGAATACAATCTTTTTCTGCCTTGATGGTATCTTCCATTCTGTAAACACCACCACCCACTAATGTCCAAGCGGGTTGGTAGTAGTGTTTATCGCAAGGTTCAATAATCGCAATATCTAATTGACTATTTTTTTTAAGAAGTTGGGCCGTTACGGTGATTCCGGCGGTTCCGCCTCCCACAACAACGATTTGATGATGTAAAGATGACATATTAGGAAGCTAATTGAAGACTGCGATATTTTACCGTCTTCAACCATAGCGCAAGGGATGGCAGGGCAAAAGTCTTGTTCATAAAAATTTAAGATCTTTGAAAATTCCCTGTTTCTTAACGACGGAAACAACCGACAAAATGTATCTTGATCTAAAATGAACACCTAAATGTTAGCTTGAATTTATTTTTTAAAGTGAATTTCGGCGATCGCTTATTATGCTATTATAAATGGCAAAATGAATATAAAAGCAATGTTTTCTCTAAAATATATTAACTTTTTATGGTGTCTCCAAAGATGGTCTTTAAGACTGTTAATGAGTCTAGGGATGCTTCCGGCCTCTCCCGTCTGGAGTCAAGCAGTTGAAACGATTACCCAAAATTTTCGTCCAGCGATCGCTCCTGAGCAAAAGCAATATATTGTTAGCTATGGCAGTCTGATGGAAGACGAATCCCGTCATCGACCCCCCATCAGGAGAAGCCTATCCCATGTTACTAATAAACAATAGGTACTTTTCCCTTTCTTATTCATGACTGTACTGGAAAACTTTCAAAAACTGCCTCCCTGGCTACGAATTAGCTTATTATTTCCCCTGGCTTTTCTCAATAGTTGGCTAATATTTGTCCTTTTAGACTATTTTCAACCCCTATCTAGTCTTTTTCTGGCAGCAGCCCTTCTGGCCTTTTTGCTAGATTTACCAGTTCGTCTTCTGACAGTACGAGGTCTGCAACGGGGCTGGGCTATTTTTCTGGTGTTGGCGATCGCCTTAATTTTATTGGGGATGGCTCTGTTAGTGTTGATTCCCCTCATTATTAATCAGTTGAGTGAATTGTTGATTAATTTACCCCAGTGGATTAAATCAGGTAATGAGCAATTAAATAGTCTGCAAGCCTGGGCGATCTCACACAAAGTAGCCCTAGATATTGATATCAGTCAAATCGTAGGTGAAACCATCCAGAAAATTACTGGTATCTTAAATTCTCTTGGCAATCAAGTTTTTAGCTTTGTGGGTATTACGATCAGCACCATTTTTAATGGACTGATACTAATTGTATTAACCATCTTTCTGGTAATTACGGGGGAAAAAGTTTGGGACGGAATATTTAGTTGGTTGCCCTCTCCCTGGCCAGAAAAATTAAAGGAACCAATTCGAGAAACCTTTGAACGTTACTTTGCAACCCAGGCAATGTTAGCAGGCATCCTCAGTTTTGCCCAAATGCTCGTTTTTACAATCTTACAGGTTCCCTATGCTATTTTATTTGCCGTAACCATTGGCTTAACGACTCTCATTCCCTATGCCAGTGGACTTAGCATTGTCACCATTAGTTTATTGCTGATGTTGCAGGATTTTTGGCTCGGATTTAATGTTCTCATTGCAGCCGTTATTGTTGGTCAAATTAATGACAACATTATCTCTCCTCGTTTAATGGGCGATATGACAGGATTAAATCCCGTTTGGATCATTGTTGCTCTATTTGTAGGGGGAAAATTAGGGGGAGTTTTAGGCTTATTAATTGCTGTTCCCTTAGCCAGTGTTCTGAAAGCAACGATCGACAATGTGCGTGCCCATTCCCAGGATGATGCGGCTTTAAAATTGGGGGATCATGCTCATAATGATAGTCTAGAAATCTCGTAATGATAGTTTAGAAATGCTTGCTAAAGTCGAGAATGTTTCTCCTTTAGATAGGGTGCGACCTTTAGTTGATAAAAGCTGTTGTAATCAGGGTTCTACAGGGAACCCATATTGATCAAGTTTTGCCCAAAATTGACTCCATCGTTCCTTGGTCAATACCAAAGCTCGTAGGCTCAAAATAATTCCTGCTCCTTTTTCCTTCCATCGCATCCCTGAACAACATAATCGTTGTTTGACCAACGTCTTACAAGCTGCTTCCGTAACACCTGAACCAATCGGATACTTTTTCTCTATGTATTCAGCATAATCCATTTGATGCTGATGATTCTCGTAATAAGTAATCGCCGCTTGTAGTTTCTCGGTAAGATTCTTAGAATGACTTTTTTCTTCTTTGACTTCTTTCATCAGATTTAGCAGTTCTCCTGCTTTTCCTTTTTCATGCTTGAGTTCTCGACAATTTTCAGTCAACCATTCTTTTTGTTTTGACACGGTATTCGGATGCAACGCTTCTGCCAAGGCACCTAAGTAACCAGAGGCATGATAGAAATCTAATATCTGTTCTTCCGTTTGCTTTTCTAAAAACTTCCAATTTGATTCTGCCCCGTCTGCTATCCCGACCAATGTTGCCTCTGGATAACGGTTTTTCGCTCGCTCAATTTCTCTTTCTAATCTTTCTAGAAAACTCTTTTTTCCATACTCTGGTGCCGCACCTAGATAGATTGTAGGTTGACGTTCGCCTTCACTATCGTATAGGGAAACGGTTCCCACCATTGCTTCACGGTAGCCATCCTCACACATCAGCATACAGGTTCCATCTAATCCTATTCCCACTGTTGCAATTTGGCTATCCTCCTTGGGCGGGGCATAACTCCACGCTTCTTCTTTTGCCTGTACCACACTTCCTACTGCTTCACTCAATCTTTGGATATAGGATAGCGCTACTTTTCTACCATGATTTTCTAATAAATCATTTTTCACCTCTTTGCCTGCCATCCCTGACATTTTTGAGGATACCTGTTTTGCCAATAATGGCGTTGATGTTATGATTATCCTTGCTTCTCTTTCTAAGGGGCAATACGTTTTTCCTCAAAGGTGAACGCTGATATACATGACGATTCACTATAACCTCACCATAAGGTGTTTGATATTCTTTCGGTTGCTCTCCCTTACTCTTCCAGATTTCTTCACCGATTTTTAAGGGTGAACCATCTGTATCTAAATATTTCAAGGCTTCTTTGCTGGCGATGCAACCTACTTCGTTTAAGCCTTTTTGAATATTTATTTCTGTATCCAACATTGAACGACTGAGTTCTAATGTTAGTTCTATTTTTATCTTTGAACCCTCTACATTAATTAGTTTTGCTGTCATCATTGTTTCCTCTTTGTCACTTTTCATCCCATGTTAACACTTTTCTTTTCCTTCATCAACTAAAGGTCACACCCTTTAGATATTAACTTGCCTCTACAGTAAAGCCTGTAAACGTGCCTTGACCCGTCGAAAACGATCTGAGTAGCTTTTTAACACTTCCAAGGCAAACATAGGGGTTTGTTGAACTGCAAACATAAAGTGCTCCCGATCTGCTGTGACCAGAGTACAATCAGTTTTGGCGATCGCGTTAGAAACTCGTTGGTGATCAGGATGAAGCAATGCCCCTTCCCCAAATACATCACCTTGTTCGAGCGTTTCAATCAGTTTATTGTCGAGATAAACTTCTACCGTTCCTTGCACTAGCCCATACATAACATCTCCTGGTTCTCCCACTTGAAAAATCACCTCTCCCGCTTTGACTTGTTGTTCAGGACGATTGTTCAATAATTTGAGGGTATCGATGGGCGTTAGCATGGGTAATCTCTCCGGCGATCGCTAAATAGGGCTTGCTGAAAAAAGCTGAAACCTTTACGGAGAAAAATAGTAGGCGAATTAAGAACCGCTAGAATGCACGAAAATAGGGTAGAATGCCTCAAAACCATTGCATTAAGAAGAGAGAAAGCAGATGTACCGAAAGCAACAGTACTCAATTGAAACACCAGAAAACTTGAAAAATCTGTTCGGCGGGCAGTTAGACGAAGAAAATCGTTGGATAGAAATGTCAAAAATGATTCCCTGGGAAGAATATGAGGAAGAATATGCAAAAAACTTCACAGAAAAAAAAGGAGCCCCAGCCAAATCATTTAGAATGGCATTAGGAGCATTAATTATCAAAGAAATTTCAGGAAAAAGTGACAGAGAAACAGTAGAACAAATAAAAGAGAACCCTTATTTACAGTACTTTATAGGAATGGAAAGCTATAGTAGCAAAGAAGCATTTAATGCGTCAATGATGGTTCATTTTCGTAAAAAAATAGGAATGGAATTAATAAATAAAATTAATAAAGAAATAGAAAAAAAAGCGACGGGTGTAGCGTCAGAAAAAAAAGAAAATGAAGGAAAGTTATTGTTAGATGCGACTTGTACACCAGCAGATATAAAATATCCAACGGATATAGGAATATTGAATGATGCAAGAGAAAAAACAGAAAAAATAATAGATAAGCTGTATGAAGAAATAAAAGAGAAAAGGAAAGAAAAGCCGAGGACTTATAGGGAAGTGGCAAGAAAAGAGTACTTAGCCATAGCAAAAAAACGTCGTGTGTCAAAAAAAGAAAGAAGAAAAGGAACAAAAAAACAACTAGGATATATAAAAAGAAACTTGTCTGATATAGAAAAAATGATAGAAGAGGGAGCAAAGTTAGAAAAACTAACGAAAAAAGAGCAAGAAGAGCTTGTAACGATAGGAAAAGTGTATGAGCAACAGTTAGAAATGTATGAAAAAAAGACAAATAAAGTAGAAAACAGAATTGTGAGTGTAAGCCAACCTCACGTGCGTCCAATAGTGCGTGGAAAAGCGGGAAAAGCAGTAGAGTTTGGAGCTAAAATATCGGCAAGTAATGTGAATGGCTTTGTCTTCTTAGACAAATTAAGTTGGGATAATTACAACGAATCGGGAGATTTACAAGCGCGAATAGAAGAATATAAAAGGGAAACAGGATGTTATCCGGAATCGGTTCATGTGGATAAAATCTATCGAACAAAAGCGAATCGAGCTTATTGTAAAGAAAGGGATATAAGAATGAGTGGTCCCCGATTGGGAAGACCGCCGAAAGAGGTGAGCAAAGAAAAAAAGAAAGAGGCACGCTCAGATGAAAGAGTGCGTAATGCCATTGAGGGTAAATTCGGACAGGGAAAGAGGAAATTTAGTCTTGGTCGAGTGATGGCCAAACTACCTGAGACCTCGGAAACGGTAATTGCGATGAACTTTTTGGTAATGAATCTTTCTACTCTACTTCAGAAGACAAAAAGTAAAAAGTTGTAGAGTCGTTTTTCTTGTGAAAAATGGTGTTAATTTTCCTCTCTTTTGTGAGGAGTGATTTGTGTTGACCTTTTTAGACAGAAAGGAACAATAGATTAAACAAAATCTGTATTTTGATTTGTTTCCATAAGGATAAGTTATCTATGCTTTTTCAGTCCATACTTCCCTAACCCACATTTCTTTCGTTTTTTGACTTTTTCAGCAAGCCCTAAATAAACTGTTAATCTTCCCCCATTATCCCAGACCAGGGCGAACGCATCTAAAAACGATACAGATACAAGAACATTATAGAGGGATGGATAAGGGAAAATAAGGGAAAGTGCATAGAAAACAAAAGCGATGAAACTCCGACCCAAATATAGACTGGTAGAACACTTTGCCGAAATAGATGACCCTCGCATCGAACGAACAAAACGGCATAAACTCATTGATATTCTAACGATTGCCATCTTAGCCGTCATTTGTGGAGCAGAAGGTTGGGTAGCCATGGAAAGTTTCGGCAAGGCTAAACATCAATGGCTAAAAAAAATTTTGGAATTGCCGAATGGCATCCCCTCCGACGATACGTTTGCGCGTGTATTTGCTAGTCTGAACCCAGAGCAATTTCAAGACTGTTTTCTCGATTGGGTCAAAAGTATAGCGGAGGTAAGTGAAGGGGAAGTGATAGCGATTGACGGACAAACCCTCCGCCAATCCTATGGGGTGTGACCTTTAGTTGATGAAGGAAAAGAAAAGTGTTAACATGGGATGAAAAGTGACAAAGAGGAAACAATGATGACAGCAAAACTAATTAATGTAGAGGGTTCAAAGATAAAAATAGAACTAACATTAGAACTCAGTCGTTCAATGTTGGATACAGAAATAAATATTCAAAAAGGCTTAAACGAAGTAGGTTGCATCGCCAGCAAAGAAGCCTTGAAATATTTAGATACAGATGGTTCACCCTTAAAAATCGGTGAAGAAATCTGGAAGAGTAAGGGAGAGCAACCGAAAGAATATCAAACACCTTATGGTGAGGTTATAGTGAATCGTCATGTATATCAGCGTTCACCTTTGAGGAAAAACGTATTGCCCCTTAGAAAGAGAAGCAAGGATAATCATAACATCAACGCCATTATTGGCAAAACAGGTATCCTCAAAAATGTCAGGGATGGCAGGCAAAGAGGTGAAAAATGATTTATTAGAAAATCATGGTAGAAAAGTAGCGCTATCCTATATCCAAAGATTGAGTGAAGCAGTAGGAAGTGTGGTACAGGCAAAAGAAGAAGCGTGGAGTTATGCCCCGCCCAAGGAGGATAGCCAAATTGCAACAGTGGGAATAGGATTAGATGGAACCTGTATGCTGATGTGTGAGGATGGCTACCGTGAAGCAATGGTGGGAACCGTTTCCCTATACGATAGTGAAGGCGAACGTCAACATACAATCTATCTAGGTGCGGCACCAGAGTATGGAAAAAAGAGTTTTCTAGAAAGATTAGAAAGAGAAATTGAGCGAGCGAAAAACCGTTATCCAGAGGCAACATTGGTCGGGATAGCAGACGGGGCAGAATCAAATTGGAAGTTTTTAGAAAAGCAAACGGAAGAACAGATATTAGATTTCTATCATGCCTCTGGTTACTTAGGTGCCTTGGCAGAAGCGTTGCATCCGAATACCGTGTCAAAACAAAAAGAATGGTTGACTGAAAATTGTCGAGAACTCAAGCATGAAAAAGGAAAAGCAGGAGAACTGCTAAATCTGATGAAAGAAGTCAAAGAAGAAAAAAGTCATTCTAAGAATCTTACCGAGAAACTACAAGCGGCGATTACTTATTACGAGAATCATCAGCATCAAATGGATTATGCTGAATACTTAGAGAAAAAGTATCCGATTGGTTCAGGTGTTACGGAAGCAGCTTGTAAGACGTTGGTCAAACAACGATTATGTTGTTCAGGGATGCGATGGAAGGAAAAAGGAGCAGGAATTATTTTGAGCCTACGAGCTTTGGTATTGACCAAGGAACGATGGAGTCAATTTTGGGCAAAACTTGATCAATATGGGTTCCCTGTAGAACCCTGATTACAACAGCTTTTATCAACTAAAGGTCGCACCCATCCTATGACAATGCCAACGGGAAGGGTGCAATTCAGATGGTGAGTGCATGGGCAACAGCGAATCGCTTAGTGCTAGGACAGTGCAAAGTGGAAAGCAAATCGAATGAAAATCACATAGCTTCCCGCCTCTGCGTAGGTAGTGCAAAGCTCCCCCATTTTCGTGACTAGAGTAGGGCTTGCTGAAAAAGTCAAAAAACGAAAGAAATGTGGGTTAGGGAAGTATGGACTGAAAAAGCATAGATAACTTATCCTTATGGAAACAAATCAAAATACAGATTTTGTTTAATCTATTGTTCCTTTCTGTCTAAAAAGGTCAACACAAATCACTCCTCACAAAAGAGAGGAAAATTAACACCATTTTTCACAAGAAAAACGACTCTACAACTTTTTACTTTTTGTCTTCTGAAGTAGAGTAGAAAGATTCATTACCAAAAAGTTCATCGCAATTACCGTTTCCGAGGTCTCAGGTAGTTTGGCCATCACTCGACCAAGACTAAATTTCCTCTTTCCCTGTCCGAATTTACCCTCAATGGCATTACGCACTCTTTCATCTGAGCGTGCCTCTTTCTTTTTTTCTTTGCTCACCTCTTTCGGCGGTCTTCCCAATCGGGGACCACTCATTCTTATATCCCTTTCTTTACAATAAGCTCGATTCGCTTTTGTTCGATAGATTTTATCCACATGAACCGATTCCGGATAACATCCTGTTTCCCTTTTATATTCTTCTATTCGCGCTTGTAAATCTCCCGATTCGTTGTAATTATCCCAACTTAATTTGTCTAAGAAGACAAAGCCATTCACATTACTTGCCGATATTTTAGCTCCAAACTCTACTGCTTTTCCCGCTTTTCCACGCACTATTGGACGCACGTGAGGTTGGCTTACACTCACAATTCTGTTTTCTACTTTATTTGTCTTTTTTTCATACATTTCTAACTGTTGCTCATACACTTTTCCTATCGTTACAAGCTCTTCTTGCTCTTTTTTCGTTAGTTTTTCTAACTTTGCTCCCTCTTCTATCATTTTTTCTATATCAGACAAGTTTCTTTTTATATATCCTAGTTGTTTTTTTGTTCCTTTTCTTCTTTCTTTTTTTGACACACGACGTTTTTTTGCTATGGCTAAGTACTCTTTTCTTGCCACTTCCCTATAAGTCCTCGGCTTTTCTTTCCTTTTCTCTTTTATTTCTTCATACAGCTTATCTATTATTTTTTCTGTTTTTTCTCTTGCATCATTCAATATTCCTATATCCGTTGGATATTTTATATCTGCTGGTGTACAAGTCGCATCTAACAATAACTTTCCTTCATTTTCTTTTTTTTCTGACGCTACACCCGTCGCTTTTTTTCTATTTCTTTATTAATTTTATTTATTAATTCCATTCCTATTTTTTTACGAAAATGAACCATCATTGACGCATTAAATGCTTCTTTGCTACTATAGCTTTCCATTCCTATAAAGTACTGTAAATAAGGGTTCTCTTTTATTTGTTCTAGGTTCTCCTGAACAAAGAGTGATAATTAAAGCTTATCATGAAAAGCAAGCTAAAAAACGATTTCGCATATTATCAAAGTTCATAAATCCATAAGCTTGACGCTTGATTAGTTTAAGACGATTATTGATGCCTTCCATTGCCCCATTCGTCGTTCGACTCAAAAAGTAGTTACAAATAGAGTCCAAATTCCTACGAATTGTGCTAATTACATCTGTATAAATGCTCTTTGCATTCTCTAACCATTCTGTAAATTTTAATCTTCCTTCTTCCTTATCATTTACTTTTTCATATATCTCTCTAAATGACTCTTTATATTCATACGCTTTACGCAAACGAGCAGATTGCTTTAACACCAATTCTAGTTTTTCTAACTCTTCCTCTTTTAGGTCTTCTTTATTTTTTAATAATAGCCACTTTTCTCCCTTGATTTTTACATTCAATTTTGTCTGTTTACGGATTTTATTCAATTCTTCATTCAACGCCTTCATTACATGAAATCTATCTGTTACAATTACTGCATTCGGAAATACTTTTTCTATTACTTTAGGAAATCCTCCCCACATATCTACACTCACTTGTTCTACTCCTTCCCTCACCTCTAATTCTTTCTTCATCAGCACTTCGATGATTTTATCTTGTTGATGACTATCTATCACTTCTATTAATTCTCCTTTCTCTATATCTCCTAACACTGTTACAAAATTCTGATGACCTTTTCGTTTCGCTATTTCATCCATCCCGAGGTGTTTTACTCCTTGCCAATCTTTTTTTTTAGCTTCACATTGACGTTGGTAAATTCCATTCACTTGATCCCATGATAGAGATTCCTCTCTACCTACTTGTTCCACACTGCTCACATTTACTCGTCCATAAATATATTCTTCATACCTCACTGTGTATTTCCTACGGGCTTCCATAAATTCTAGATTTTCTGTAAAAAACCTTTGACAATCTTTACAGTAAAATTTACGACGAGGGACTTTCAGATATACCATTTGACCAGAGATAGACAAGTCCCTTACTAATACACTGTTCGTCTGATGTAATTCATCCGTTAAGCTACCACAATAATTACATTTGACTTCTTCCTCTTGACAACTCAGTATTAAAAACGCTTGTTTTCCCTCTTGAATCACATTTCTTATGTTTACTTTTGGTAAATTCAGAAGATTTTCCAGAAAAAATAACATTGATGTCGTCCTCATATAGTGTATCTTATTATACATCTTCTACCGCAAAGCCAGAAGAACCTTGTTCTACTGTTTCTCTGTCACTTTTTCCTGAAATTTCTTTGATAATTAATGCTCCTAATGCCATTCTAAATGATTTGGCTGGGGCTCCTTTTTTTTCTGTGAAGTTTTTTGCATATTCTTCCTCATATTCTTCCCAAAGAATCATTTTTGACATTTCTATCCAACGATTTTCTTCGTCTAACTGCCCGCCGAACAGATTTTTCAAGTTTTCTGGTGTTTCAATTGAGTACTGTTGCTTTCGGTACATCTGCTTTCTCTCTTCTTAATGCAATGGTTTTGAGGCATTCTACCCTATTTTCGTGCATTCTAGCGGTTCTTAATTCGCCTACTATTTTTCTCCGTAAAGGTTTCAGCTTTTTTCAGCAAGCCCTAGCTTAGAGCAGATTCTTCAGTTATTTGCGATAGCTTGTGAGCCACCGGCGGATTATGACCGACCGCTCAGTCATTGGACAGCGCGGGAACTGGCGGATGAAATGCTCAAACAAGGCATTGTTGAGAGCATCTCCCCTCGCCATGTGGGACGATTGCTGGCGGAAGCCGACTTGAAACCACACCAATCGCAATATTGGTTAAATCCTCCCCCCGACCCTGAGTTTGATGAGAAAGTTAGTGACATTTGTCAGACCTACCTGAGTGCAATGGAGCGAGCAGAACAGGGAGAACAGACAATTTCCATTGATGAGATGACCGGCATTCAAGCCTTGGAACGAAAGGCTCCTGCCCAACCAATGCGACCTGGCAAACCAGAAAGGCGAGAATTTGAGTATATTCGTCACGGCACCCAGACGTTAATTGCCAGTTTTAATGTGGTTTCAGGTCAGATTGCCCAAGCCAGTGTGGGAGACACGCGCACTGAGATAGACTATCTCAATCATGTTCAACAGTTGGTTGCCAGTGACCCAAAGACTGTCAAGTGGCACCTGCTGATGGATTGCTTGAACACCCATCAATCAGAATCACTAGTAGGCTTGGGTGGCGCAAGTCGAAGGACTTGAGACCGACTTGGGCATCAAAGGAAAATCAGGCATTCTCCAATCAATGCAAAGCCGTTCTGAATTTTTGCGAGAGCCCAGTCATAAAATTGTCTTCCACTTCACCCCCAAGCATTGCTCTTGGCTCAATCAAATTGAGATGTGGTTCAGTATGCTGATGAGTAAGTTACTCAGACGAGGCAATTTCATGAGCAGAGAACAGCTCAAAACTCGCATCCTTGACTTCATTGATTACTTTAATCGCACTATGGCTAAACCCTTCAAATGGACTTATCAAGGCAAGGCATTAAAGCAATGATAAACGGTCGCTCTATTCCCGCCCAAGCCTACTAGTCGTTCAATGTTGGATCAGAAATAAATATTCAAAAAGGCTTAAACGAAGTAGGTTGCATCGCCAGCAAAGAAGCCTTGAAATATTTAGATACAGATGGTTCTCCCTTAAAAATCGGTGAAGAAATCTGGAAGAGTAAGGGAGAGCAACCGAAAGAATATCAAACACTTTATGGTGAGGTTATAGTGAATCGTCATGTATATCAGCGTTCAGTAGGAGGAAAAACGTATTGCCCCTTAGAAAGAGAAGCAAGGATAATCATAACATCAACCCCCATTATTGGCAAAACAGGTATCCTCAAAAATGTCAGGGATGGCAGGCAAAGAGGTGAAAAATGATTTATTAGAAAATCATGGTAGAAAAGTAGCGCTATCCTATATCCAAAGATTGAGTGAAGCAGTAGGAAGTGTGGTACAGGCAAAAGAAGAAGCGTGGAGTTATGCCCCGCCCCAGCAATTCTAAATTTGCCCTGTAGCAAGGGTTTCAGGTTTTAGTTCGCGTAATACGGGGTAAAATTCAACGGGATTAACAAGTTCATTTTACGAGTCTTCAGGCTTTCAGGCATGGTAGTACACATAGAATTGCCCCAAAAACCCCCTTTGAAATGTTCTTTAAATCCCTAAAAGGCTTGCTGTATCTAAAACTGAGAATTGCTGGCCCCGCCCAAAGAGGATAGCCAAATTGCAACAGTGGGAATAGGATTAGATAGAACCTGTATGCTGATAGGCGAAGATGGCTACCGTGAAGCAATGGTGGGAACCTGGTTGACTGACAAAACATGGATCACTAACCCCTGAAACCCTTAGCTGACAAGGATTACAGGCGAGACAAAGCCATAAAACGATCTTGATCACCTAAAACCCTTGCTAGAAGGGGCTTTGAGTGGCATCAAGGCAAACTTTTGTCAGTCAATCAGGGTGGGAACCCTTTCCCTATACGATAGTGAGGGAGAACGTCAACAGACAATTTATCTAGGTGCGGCACCAGAGTATGGAAAAAAGAGTTTTCTAGAAAGATTGGAAAGAGAAATTGAGCGAGCGAAAAACCGTTATCCAGAGGCAAAATTGGTCGGTATAGCAGATGGTGCAGAATCAAATTGGAAGTTTTTAGAAAAGCAAACGGAAGAACAGATATTAGATTTCTATCATGCCTCTGGTTACTTAGGTGCCTTGGCAGAAGCGTTGCATCCGAATACCGTGTCAAAACAAAAAGAATGGTTGACTGAAAATTGTCGAGAACTCAAGCATGAAAAAGGAAAAGCAGGAGAACTGCTAAATCTGATGAAAGAAGTCAAAGAGGAAAAAAGTCATTCTAAGAATCTTACCGAGAAACTACAAGCGGCGATTACTTATTACGAGAATCATCAGCATCAAATGGATTATGCTGAATACTTAGAGAAAAAGTATCCGATTGGTTCAGGTGTTACGGAAGCAGCTTGTAAGACGTTGGTCAAACAACGATTATGTTGTTCAGGGATGCGATGGAAGGAAAAAGGAGCAGGAATTATTTTGAGCCTACGAGCTTTGGTATTGACCAAGGAACGATGGAGTCAATTTTGGGCAAAACTTGATCAATATGGGTTCCCTGTAGAACCCTGATTACAACAGCTTTTATCAACTAAAGGTCGCACCCCAATCTATTTTCTAAAGGCGATCGCTCTTCCTATGAGTCGTTATTCTTAGGCGATCGCATTAACAATCTATCTCCTCAAGGCGATCGCTATTACGATGAGTCGTGGTTTTTAGGCGATCGCTTTAAGCTAGTTCAGCTTCTTACGGAAAACGATTTTGTCAACTCCAGCCGCATAAAACTCTCGGATTCGCGCTTCTTCCTCATACCCACTCTTGCGATAGAACTCCCTAACGTACTCAAAGTCATCCGTTCCAGAAGTTTCTACCAGCAATACACGTTCACCTTTTTCCGTTAACATCTTCTCAACATATTGCAGCATTGACTTCCCGCACCCCTGTCTCTGATGATGAGGATGCACAGCGATTAAATATAAATTCCATGTTCCCTCAGTCATTCTTTCTGGAGCTACATATGCCACACTCACTGGCTCGTTATCGTAGTCAGTAAACTAGAATTCTTGAGTTTTAGCTTTATCGTTGAAGTGGTCAAAAAGCATTTGAGAGAGATCCTCTGTTTGACTTGGCTCGAATAGACCAGTCGCCTCTGCTAAAGCGATCAATGCTGTTGTGTCATCTTGTGTAATTAGTCTAATCATCGTAAATCCTGTTTACATCACAACAGTTATCATAATACAAACATAACAACTGTTATGATAAAGTGTTATTGGTTGGGCGATCGTATTTTTGGCGTGAGTGGTTAGGCGATCGCGTTTTTATGGTTCAGTTTGTAATAGCCAAAAGCCAGTATAAGTAGCTCCAGAATTATCCGGCTGAATCAGTAAAAAATGTAAATGATGGACAACTGCTTTGCGTTGTTCAAAGAGAGTCGCTCCCTGAGCCACTTCAGGATCAGCAAAAGTCGCTAAGATCCAACGATCCATTAATCCAGCTTCTAAAACTAAGCCACCGGATTGCCCTATTTCTGTGGCTTGATAATTTAAACTCACAGGACTAATATCTGCTAACCATTGACATAAATAACGAGCTTGCCGACCTGCATAGATGATACTCCCTGGAATGGGAAGCTCCGCCACTAATTCTCGACACAGGGATAAATAAGCTTCTGGCATGGAACGATAGGGAATAGGGGCATCACCAAATGAGGTGAGCAAAGATTCTACTGATAGGGTGGCAAAACACCATTGTTCTCCCCAGAGATTTTCTGGCAGGGGTTGGGGCGGTGGAACATCTAAGACTAAGGCTTGGTTTCCATAGCGTTTTTGTAGTAAAGCTTTTAGCATTGTTGTCTGGCGCGTGGCCACAATCTCCAATCCAAGTTGCTCTCCTGCGAGTTTAAATAGGTTTAAGGATTGAGGGCGAAAGACCTGAATAGCAGTGGGTTTTCCTTCGGTCAGTAATGACTCTAGCTGAACGATTAACCAAGCACTACTGGCTTGGGACTGGGGACAGGATTTTTCACAGAGAACATTCCCCTGAATATCGCAAAGTATTAACTCCCAGAGAATTTCTTCTCCATTACGATGAGCAACGGCATGTTTATAAAAGTCAGCTTGCCAAAGGGTCATAATTATCGGGTTTTGACAAAATTTTAACAAACTAAACGTTAAGATGAAAAACTGTCAGTGACGAATAAGAAGGGGCAATGAGCAATCAACCGGAGCAAGAACAGTGGCTAGAGATTGGCACAATTGTTGCCGCCCAAGGGATTCAGGGAGAATTGAGAGTTTTATCTAGTTCGGATTTTCCTGAGCGTTTTACTCGTAAGGGCAACCTTTGGCTGCGATCGCCCCACCATGAAGCCCCCCAAGCCTTTACCCTTAAATCGGGACGGGCAGTACCAGGCAAGAATCTGTTTGTGATTAGATTGGCTGAAGTAACGGATCGCAATCAAGCTGAAGCTTTAAAAGACTATACCCTGCTCATTACCGCCAGCGATCGCCTCCCCCTAGAGGAGAATGAATATCATGTGGCGGATCTGATCAATCTGAAGGCCTATCATCATCTCACCGGCGAATTAATCGGTATGGTGAAAGATGTTTATTTCGCTGGCAATGACTTATTAGTTATTCAGTTAGAAGAACAATACTTTCCTCCAAAGCCAGCCAGTAACGAGGAAAATACCGTACCTCTGCCCCCTCAACCGGCGTTGATCCCTTTTGTGCAGTCCATTGTTCCCGTCGTGGATCTCCCTAATCAACGTCTAGAAATAATGCCTCCTGACGGTTTACTGGAACTATTTTGTGGGCAACCATTGATCGATACGATAGAGTAGTTTTATTTTCTAACCTTACTTTTTCCCAACATATAGTGAAAATCTTTGTCTATCACACCCCGGAACTGACTCCTCCTGAAAGCTTACCGGATTGTGCTGTTGTTATTGATGTTTTGCGAGCGACTAGCACGATTGCCACGGCCTTGAGCGTGGGGGCTGAAGCGGTTCAGACTTTTAGTGATTTATCGGAGCTAATGGCTGTCAGTGAACAATGGCCTTCAGACAAACGACTACGGGCTGGAGAAAGGGGAGGAGCAAAAGTAGAAGGCTGTGATTTAGGCAATTCTCCCCTCGATTGTACACCGACATTAATGGCGGATAAACGTCTTTTTTTAACGACGACCAATGGCACTAGGGCCCTACAGCGCGTTCAAGATTGTTCTTCGGTGATTACAGCGGCCATGATTAATCGTCAAGCGGCGGTGAACTATCTTTTAGAGAAAAAATTTGCAACGATTTGGTTGCTGGGATCGGGTTGGGAAGGTGGTTATTCCCTCGAAGATACGGTCTGTGCTGGCGCGATCGCCTGTTTATTATCAAAAGCTCAGGATTTTACTGTTGGCAATGATGAAGTTATTGCGGCGATCGCCCTTTATCAACAATGGCAAGATCAATTATTAGACCTCTTTCAGCAGGCTAGTCATGGACAGCGGTTACTCAAACTAAACTGTGACGAAGATCTGAAATATTGTGCAACCTTAGATTCTTTGGATATTTTACCCCGACAAAAATCTCCTGGTGTTTTAGTAAAATTTTGAGCAAAATTGAGACATCTCGGATGGGTGCGACCTTTAGTTGATAAAAGCTGTTGTAATCAGGGTTCTACAGGGAACCCATATTGATCAAGTTTTGCCCAAAATTGACTCCATCGTTCCTTGGTCAATACCAAAGCTCGTAGGCTCAAAATAATTCCTGCTCCTTTTTCCTTCCATCGCATCCCTGAACAACATAATCGTTGTTTGACCAACGTCTTACAAGCTGCTTCCGTAACACCTGAACCAATCGGATACTTTTTCTCTATGTATTCAGCATAATCCATTTGATGCTGATGATTCTCGTAATAAGTAATCGCCGCTTGTAGTTTCTCGGTAAGATTCTTAGAATGACTTTTTTCTTCTTTGACTTCTTTCATCAGATTTAGCAGTTCTCCTGCTTTTCCTTTTTCATGCTTGAGTTCTCGACAATTTTCAGTCAACCATTCTTTTTGTTTTGACACGGTATTCGGATGCAACGCTTCTGCCAAGGCACCTAAGTAACCAGAGGCATGATAGAAATCTAATATCTGTTCTTCCGTTTGCTTTTCTAAAAACTTCCAATTTGATTCTGCCCCGTCTGCTATCCCGACCAATGTTGCCTCTGGATAACGGTTTTTCGCTCGCTCAATTTCTCTTTCTAATCTTTCTAGAAAACTCTTTTTTCCATACTCTGGTGCCGCACCTAGATAGATTGTATGTTGACGTTCGCCTTCACTATCGTATAGGGAAACGGTTCCCACCATTGCTTCACGGTAGCCATCCTCACACATCAGCATACAGGTTCCATCTAATCCTATTCCCACTGTTGCAATTTGGCTATCCTCCTTGGGCGGGGCATAACTCCACGCTTCTTCTTTTGCCTGTACCACACTTCCTACTGCTTCACTCAATCTTTGGATATAGGATAGCGCTACTTTTCTACCATGATTTTCTAATAAATCATTTTTCACCTCTTTGCCTGCCATCCCTGACATTTTTGAGGATACCTGTTTTGCCAATAATGGCGTTGATGTTATGATTATCCTTGCTTCTCTTTCTAAGGGGCAATACGTTTTTCCTCAAAGGTGAACGCTGATATACATGACGATTCACTATAACCTCACCATAAGGTGTTTGATATTCTTTCGGTTGCTCTCCCTTACTCTTCCAGATTTCTTCACCGATTTTTAAGGGTGAACCATCTGTATCTAAATATTTCAAGGCTTCTTTGCTGGCGATGCAACCTACTTCGTTTAAGCCTTTTTGAATATTTATTTCTGTATCCAACATTGAACGACTTAGTTCTAATGTTAGTTCTATTTTTATCTTTGAACCCTCTACATTAATTAGTTTTGCTGTCATCATTGTTTCCTCTTTGTCACTTTTCATCTCATGTTAACACTTTTCTTTTCCTTCATCAACTAAAGGTCACACCCTCTCGGATCAACTTCGATCATCACCCTATTGACAGTCAATGCTTTTATCCGCGATCGCAGAGCCTAGCTCTAGCTAAGACATGAGTCCTCAAGCCCAACTGGTGATGCTGCTATGGCTTCCCGTCATTTTCTACTTATTTTCTCGTTATCCCTCCCAAAAAGCCATCCTTCTGAGTTTCATCGGCGGACTCTTATTTTTACCCCAAAGAGCCGGATTTAAACTACCACTCATTCCAGATTATGAAGGAATGGTTGCCACTTGCTATGGCATTTTAATTGCAACTTTTATTTACGATTCTCAACGTTTCAATGACTTTAAATGGCAATGGATTGATCTGCCAATGGTCTGTTGGTGTATCTGCCCAATGTTCTCTTCGCTGACCAATGATTTAGGAGCCTATGACGGCTTTAATGGTGCTTTAGAACAAACTGCGGTGTGGGGATTACCCTATCTACTCGGAAGACTCTACCTCGGAAATTTAGACGGACTCAAGGAATTAGCCTTAACCATGTTGAAAGGGGGCATCATTTATACTCCCCTTTGCCTTTATGAAATCAAAATGAGTCCGGTTTTTCATCTCATCATTTATGGTTATTACGCCCATCCTTCTGGAAATAGTCAAGCCTCACGGGGCAGCACTTGGCGACCGAGCGTTTTCATGGAACATGGTTTGGTGGTTGCCATGTTTATGTTTACCGTCACCTTAATTGCCATTTGGTTATGGCAGTCTAAAACAGTTAAGGAAATTTGGGGACAGTCGATTCAAACCTGGTCAATTATCCTCGTTTTGACTTTTATTTTAATGAAATCTTCTGGCAGTTATGGCTATTTAATTTATGGTTTGATCATTCTATTTGTTGCTAAGTTTGTTAAGTCTAATATTCCTCTCTTTTTATTAATTTTCATAATTGTTTATTATCTTTATTTGGGAGTAACTGGAAATTTTAATGGAGAGGCGATCGTGGACTGGATTAGCAAAACCTATAGTCCTGATCGTGCCTACTCTTTGGGATATCGTTTGAAGAATGAAGAGGTTCTAAGAGTTAAAGCCCAGGAGAGGATGCTGTTTGGTTGGGGCGGTTGGGGCAGAAATCGTATCTATGAATATAACTGGCGTGGGGAATTGGTCGATGTTTCAGTCACGGATAGTTTATGGATTATTGTCTTTGGCATTAATGGGGTATTCGGTTTAGTAAGTATTACCACTAGCCTTTTACTTCCGGTTGTTGTCTTTGCTCAATTTCGTTACCCCCCTAAAACCTGGTTTCATCCCAAGGTTGCGCCCTCTGCTGTCCTCGCTGTTTGTTTAAGTTTATTCATGTTGGATTGTTTGCTCAATGTAACGACAAATCCCACCTTTCCTCTAATTTGTGGCGGCATTTCGGGGTTAGTTGTCAAGGAACCTGAATCCCTTACTAGTGAAAATAAAGTTTCTAAAAAGTCAGTGCTGAAAAAGCTAACCAACAAGGGGGGAGTAAGAAGACAGCCGTTCCCTAAAAAAAGATCCTTTGGCAATCGTCATCCTCGTCTATTATGAATCCATTAACGTTTACCCCAACTGGAAATCAATTGTGGTAAATGCAAGATTTCTTCCCATAGTTTTTGGGGACTAATACCAAAAGCAAATTGTAAAATTAAAACGATCGCCGCAATCAGAAAAGCTGTCTTAAGACTAACCTTAATAACCTTAAAAAGCCAAGTAAAAACTAACCAGGCAACCAAAATCGCGCCAATAACTAAAACGATTTCCATTGATCATCACTGCCAAAATCACTGGGACTTATTTTAATCTATCAAATTTAGCTATCAAATTTTAAACCATTGAAATTAGGCGATCGCCATTATTTAAAGTTTGACTAGCCGTAAGCACATTTTCCCTGGCCCATTGATCCGCCGCCAAAATATCCGATAAACTGGGAGTGCTAGTATTTTGAGTTGCAAAGCGATCGCAGGCCATCTCAATTAAACGGGGAATATCTAGAAAAGCAATTTTTTCCTCTAAAAAAAGAGCCACAGCCTGTTCATTGGCTGCATTTAACACAGCCGGCATGGCCCCACCCGCCCGACCAGCACTATAGGCTAATTGCATACAAGGATATTTCTGATGATCGGGTTCTCGAAAAGTTAAACTACCGGCTTTCACTAAGTCTAGGGTTTCCCAATTGGTATAGAGGCGATCGGGCCAGGACAGTGAGTAGAGCAAGGGTAAACGCATATCTGGCCAACCCAACTGTGCCAAAACTGAGGTATCTTGTACTTCAATAAGAGAATGAATAATACTTTGGGGATGAATGACAATATCAATGGCACCGTAATCTACGCCAAACAGAAAATGGGCTTCAATGACTTCCAATCCCTTATTCATCAAGGTAGCCGAATCAACAGTAATTTTACGACCCATCGACCAGTTGGGATGTTTAAGGGCATCCTGTACCGTTACATAGGGTAACTGTTCCACTGACCAATCTCGAAAAGCTCCCCCCGAAGCCGTTAAAACAATGCGTCGCAAGCCCCCTGGGGGAACGCCCTGTAAACATTGGAAAATCGCAGAATGTTCTGAGTCAGCCGGTAATAATTTCACCCCCTGTTTTTCCACTAAAGGCAAAACCACTGGCCCACCCGCAATTAAGGTTTCTTTATTCGCTAAGGCAATATCTTTTCCGGCTTCAATAGCGGCGATCGTGGGTAACAGTCCGGCGCAACCCACAATGCCTGTCACCACCGTTTGAGCATCTCCATAGCGTGCCAATTCTACTATTCCCGCTTCTCCCGTCACAAAAATAGGGATTTGCTCTAATCCAGTTAAGGCTTCTTTGAGGAGATCTAACAAGTTTGGGTCACGAATCGCGACGATTTCTGGATGAAACTGACGAATTTGCTCTGCGAGTAACGTAATATTGCTCCCCGCCGCTAGGCCCACCACCTGAAATTGCTCAGGATATTGGGAAACAATATCAAGGGTTTGTGTACCGATGGAGCCAGTTGAGCCAAGAATAGAGATGCGTTTCACAATAGTTGTTTAAACGGGGATGTCATCTAGTCTAAAGGGATAGGGATCATCTGGGAAGATTGGGGAGACTGGGGGATGGGGAGACTGGGGGATGGGGAGACTGGGAGGCTGGGAGATGGGGAGATGGGGAGATGGGAAAAATGAAGAAAGTTGAAGACTTGTAACAAGATATTTCCTAAATGGTCGCTCATGTTGCAAAGTTATGATGAAAGCTGTTAAACCGTTTCTATTTTAGGAGTCAAGTTATCATGGCATTATCTGATACTCAGGTTCTGGTAGCATTAGTGATCGCTTTGTTACCGGCTATTCTAGCGTTTCGGTTGTCAACGGAACTTTACAAATAGAACTCCGTCTCACTCTGGATAGCTAAAGTTCTAGGGCGTATGACCTGCGCCCTTTTAGGACTTCCTAAGATCTTCATTTTTGTCTTCTATCTATGACTGCTCGTTCTCTCCAGACTGCACCCTTACGTCGTTCAACGGCTGCCCGTCGTCGTAGTCGCCCTCAAACTGCTCTCTCGCCGGAACATCGATGGGTCGTAGCGGAAATTGTCTTTAAGATGGGTCTTAATGGTATTTTACTGATGGGTGCGATCGCTGCCTTAGTTCGTTTGTTACCCTACCAGCAGGTCCAACAGGCGAAACTAGAAGAAGTACAGATGCAGGTACAAGAAACGCAACAAAGAGTAGCGGAATTGCGAATGGATTTTAATCGTAGCTTTGATCCTCAAGAATCTCGCAAAATTATGGAGGAACAAACTCCCCGCCTTTTTCCGAACCAACGTCATATTATTCTGACGGAACCCAGTAAGAAATAATTTAGTAAAACCCCCAACAAACCTCAGGGAATTTGTTTCGTTACTAAAATCCCTGGGTTTTTGGTCGCAATCCGACAATGGGGTACTCTGATGTCTGAAATTAGCAATTTAAAGTTGATCGAATTTTTCCGCGACTAACAAACCTTGATTGACTTTTTCCGTGACTAAACGGCGATAGAGTTGTAATTCCTGGTAAAGCAGTTCAGGACTAGGATTCCCAGCTAAGGCGGCAGCGCGAAGACTCTGTTCTTCAGCCTTGGAAATCACATTGTCGGCGATCGCTTTTTCAATTAAAGTATGCAGTCTGGCTAGTTCTTGTTGCTCTTCTGGGGTTAAATCTTGTCCGTGACGAGTAATTTCCATTACTTTAATCCTCCTTAAGACAATAAAAATGTTATCGGAATCTATACATCTGATATTGTAAGGCAATTAAACTGTTCTCCTCATTGAATCTTCAGAGTCTCTTAATAAAAATAGCTTAGTCTTAGCGTCGTGAGTGCCTTGATTGGCAGAAAGTTTACTAGACGGAAGGTTCCCCAAGCCGTAGAGTAATAAAAGTGCTAATCCCATTTTTCTTGCCGATTCTGTGGGGGGACATTGGGGTTGTATCTCATTCTTTACTATTCAATGACCAGTTTTTTCAGTTGTTAAATACTATGACCGTTTCTGCCGTTAGTGATCCCCAAACCTCTGTTCAACCTTCTTTACCGCCGGCTGATGCGAAAACCAGAGTCAGCCAGTTCATGCAATCTATTCAGGATGAAATTTGTCAAGGCTTAGAACAATTAGATGGCAAGGGACACTTTCGGGAAGATAGTTGGCAAAGAGAAGAGGGGGGCGGCGGGCGATCTCGGGTGTTGCAGAATGGTGGTTTCCTAGAACAAGGCGGCGTTAACTTTTCGGAAGTTTGGGGCAAAGAACTACCACCATCCATTTTAAAACAACGTCCTGAGGCGGCGGGGCATGGCTTTTATGCAACCGGAACCTCAATGGTATTGCATCCCTACAATCCCTATGTACCAACTGTGCATTTGAATTATCGCTATTTTGAAGCGGGGCCAGTGTGGTGGTTTGGTGGCGGGATTGATCTCACCCCCTACTATCCTTTTGCCGAAGATGCAGCCCATTTCCATCGCACCCTGAAAGCTGCCTGCGATCAAACCAATCCAGAATTTTATCCCGTTTTTAAACCCTGGTGTGATGAATATTTTTATTTGAATCATCGTCAGGAAATGCGGGGTATTGGTGGCATTTTCTTTGATTACCAGGATGGTCGTTCGCCCCTTTATCGTGGCCCCCATGCGGATAAGGCCGCCGCACAGTATAGCAATCAACTGGCCCCGATTCAGCCCCTAGATTGGGAAAATCTGTTCCAATTTGCTCAAAACTGCGCCCAAGCTTTTTTACCGGCCTATAGTCCCATTGTCGAAAAACGACGCAATACAGAATACGGCGATCGCCAACGACAATTTCAACTCTATCGTCGAGGTCGTTATGTGGAATTTAACCTGGTCTATGATCGAGGCACGATTTTTGGTCTGCAAACCAATGGCCGCACTGAATCTATCTTGATGTCCTTACCACCCTTGGTTCGTTGGGAATATGCGTATCAACCAGCGGCCAATTCCCCAGAAGCAGAGTTAACCGAACGCTTTTTAGTTCCTCAAGATTGGGCTAACTGGAAAGCCAGTCATTAGTTTTATCTTTTCTTAAGCCTTCACTAACCCGCTAACCCCCAATGAATCTCCATGCAACCTGATTGGCAAGTCGCTAAAGTTTACGAAGATATTTTCTATCACAAATGGGAAGGTATCGCTAAAATTACGATCAATCGTCCCCATAAACGCAATGCTTTTCGCCCGAAAACGGTCATTGAAATGTACGATGCTTTTTGGGATGCCAGGGAAGATGCTCAAATTGGCGTGATCCTATTGACAGGAGCGGGGCCCCATACCGATGGTAAATATGCCTTTTGTTCCGGTGGTGATCAATCGGTGCGGGGAGAAGCAGGTTACATCGATGAAGCGGGAACCCCTCGTTTAAATGTCCTGGATCTACAACGGCTAATTCGATCTCTGCCCAAAGTGGTGATTGCTCTAGTGGCGGGTTATGCGATCGGGGGAGGTCATGTTCTGCATTTGGTGTGTGATCTGACGATCGCTGCCGACAACGCTATTTTTGGACAAACAGGGCCGAAGGTGGGAAGTTTTGATGGTGGCTTTGGCTCTAGCTATCTAGCTCGCATTGTCGGCCAGAAAAAAGCACGAGAAATTTGGTATCTCTGCCGTCAATATAGTGCGGAACAGGCCCTGGCAATGGGATTGGTCAACACTGTTGTACCGATTGAAGCCCTAGAGGCAGAGGGCATTCAGTGGGCGCAGGAAATTCTGAGTAAAAGTCCGTTGGCCATTCGTTGTCTGAAAGCAGCCTTTAATGCAGACTGTGACGGTCAGGCTGGCTTACAGGAATTGGCCGGTAATGCAACACTACTTTATTACATGACCGAAGAGGGTAGTGAAGGAAAACAGGCTTTCCTTGAAAAGCGTTCCCCCAATTTTCAACAATATCCTTGGCTTCCTTAAAAAAAATTTAATTAATGACCGGCGATCGCCGAAGATTCTACGGGAACAACTTCGGTAACACGGTCATCGCTATAGGATAATGCTAAAGATTGCTCAAGCCGAACCACATCTTCCAGATTTTCCCAAGCCGTTGCAAAAGGACGGACTGCCAAAGCGCAAGCCTTCCATTCGCCACGCACCGGAACACTGAGTTGATTACATAGCCCACCCCGTCGCCCTCCCGCCTGATAATAGCGGCAGTACCGGCAAGAAGAAGTCATAAAATTAGCGTTTTTCATCGGTATCTCTAAAAAAATAATTTTTATGCGTCACTTAATAATGTCTCGTCTATACCCATTTATTATCCTCTATCCCTCAAATCACTTCTTTGGGGTTATAAGGGAGATTAGGTAAGGATTTCAGTGATCCCCGTCAAAAAAATCTCTTTAGCTTCTTTTAATAATCCTTTTACAATTCGATACAATGACAAGGCAATCCACTTACCTTCCCAGTAAATAAAAATGAATTATACCGACAGTCTCCGTCAAAGAAAGCATTGGGGATCAAGTCTAACTGGCTTATAAATGAGACAACTATCATAGTTTATAGAAACTAGTCGCTTAAGGGTTATAGCTAAAATCAATAGCATTATTCAAATTTGTCTATTTCAAAATCTCAGAAAAATTTTGGTTTGTTGTATTAAATGCTACAGATAAATTTTAAAAATATTAGTCCCTTAGCTGTAAAAACAGCTTTCATCAAAACCTAGGGAAATGCCAAAGAAGGGGCTATTCTGGGAAAGAGTAGGTATAGTAACTGGGCAGAATTTACCGCCATTAATGAGACTTACTTCCGTGCAAACGTCCTGCTAAACGCCCTTGGCAGCTTTTAAAGCCCTGCTAATTACTTAAATCCTTTTTTCCCTATTGGCAAGATTTACTAGTAATAAATACTCAGTGACCAGGCTTGATCTTTAAAGATAAAGAATTTAGAGACTTTGTTGTGATTGATTGGCTTGACTCACGAACAATGCAAAAAGTTCTTTCCCCGTATTGAACAACACAGGAATTCTGCCTTATCGTTGATCTGCATCAATATTGCATTAAAGAGGAAAGTAAATAATTACACTCAAAGAAGATTACGAATTGTTAAGCCAAAGGCTCGGCATGGGACATAAAATTAGTCTAGATTTCTTTCTATAAAATGCTTTTTCTCTAAATGCCATGCAGGTCAGAGCCACAATTATCTGTCTTGTTTTTATTGGAGGTCTATTCTCTACGGTTCTTTTGGAGAATGATCCCCATTTTGTTCAATGGTTAGGGTTGACCCTGTTTTGGGCCATCATCAGTGTTTTGGCCGGTTTGACATTACCACGTTATTGGCGACGGGGGCCGAGGATGTCTTTTTGGCTCTGTATGGGAATTTTGGCTATCTGTGCAGCGATGTATGGTCAATGGCGTATTCCCCAAGCGAGTCCCCAGGATGTTAGTCAGGTTGTACAGATCTCCGATCGCGGTTCCCAGCCAGTAACCATCACGGGAGAATTGCTAAGTGTGGGCAGAAGCAATCTTCATGATCGACTGCAATTTTGGCTGCGGGGGGAATTGGTACAGATTGATGCCGATCCGCGATTTAAACCGATCGCTGGCCAGGTCTATCTAACCTTGCCGAGGGAAGTGGGAGAAAAGTTCACGCCCTGTCAAAAAGTCAGGGTTCAAGGCATACTCTATCAACCTCCAGGCAGTAAAAATCCAGGGAGTCAGGATTTTCGTCAGTATTTAGCCGGTCAAGGCGTTTTTGCCGGACTCAAAGGAGAAACGGCGGTTCCCATTGGTCAAGGTTTTTGTGGTTTTTCCCAACTGCGATCGCGGATTGTGGATGCCCAGGGTTTATGGTTGCCGAAAACAGAAGGTTCACTGATTAGTTCAATTGTCCTGGGACAAAAAGCAGTGGATTTACCCTACAATCTCCGCAATTTATTTTCCCAAGTAGGTTTATCCCATGTTTTAGCGGCATCAGGATATCAGGTTTCTCTACTAGTGGGTACGACCCTCCTTTTAACCCAAAAATTGTCTCGGCGATCGCGCTTTTGGTTAGGACTGGGGGTTTTACTCTTTTATTTGGGACTGACCGGATTACAGCCTTCGGTTACTAGAGCCGGTTTGATGTGGGTTGGGGTTTTAATCGGGGAATTGTACGAACGTCGGTTGAAAACCTTAGGGGCGTTACTACTGGTGGCCACCTTACTTTTGATCGTTAACCCAATTTGGATCTGGGACTTAGGATTTCAACTCAGCTTTTTAGCCACCTTTGGCATTGTTGTGACCAGTCCCTATTTACAAAGCCAATTCGATTTTTTGCCTCCTAAAATTGCTGAAATAATGGCTGTTCCTCTAGCGGCTTCCGTTTGGACATTACCCCTTATCCTTTATCAATTTAGTGTTTTCGCTCTAGCCGCAATTCCGCTTAATATTCTGGTCAGTCCCCTGATAGAAATAATCAGTTTAGGGGGAGTTATCAGTGCGATCTCCGCCTTAGTTATTCCTCTGGCCGGTAGTGCGATCGCCTGGCTTTTGTATTATCCGACTCACTGGTTAATTCTCCTGGCCCAGACCTTTAAACAGTTTCCAAATGTGGCAGTAGGTAATATTTCTGTCGCAGTTTTGGGGTTAACCTATGGGGCAATGATTTTAATTTGGTTACATCCTGAGTGGCAAAAACGTTGGCCTTGGATAACCGTCGTTTTATTGAGTTTTTTAATTCTACCGTTGTTCTATCAGCAGCTTACCCTGGTACGAGTAACCGTTTTTGATCAAACTTCCCAACCGATTCTGGTCATTCAAAATCCAGGTCAAACCATCGTCATTGAAGACGGCAACTCTGAAACAGAGCAATTCCTTCTCAAACCTTTTTTAGCAGCAGCCGGCATTAATCGCGTAGATTGTCGTCTCAATCTAAACAAGGTGTCTCCCCCGCCCTGTACAGAGTTAACCTGGTTTAGCCAGAATCCTCCCATACTCCAATTATCACTCAAAACCAGACGGTGGTTAGTCTTTCCCTCCACCATTCCTGATGCTCTCCCCGATAGTCTATTCAGACAAATTCCTCCCGATGTTGTGGTTTGGGCGGGTAAGTTAACAACAATCGATGGCTTAGAAAAAATACGTCCCTTAACGGCGATCGCGGTTAGTCCCTACGTCAGTAAAAAGTTAAAGCGTCGGTTAACCAAAAAAGGGATTCAACTCCAGGTCACAGGGCAAGAGGGCACAATACAATGGACACCTCAACAGGGTTTTCAATCGGCGGTTGGTTTTCGAGATTAGGGGACAAATATTTCTTTCGCCTTGAAACTCACTTTTTTCGCGCCTTGAAACTAACTTTTTTTGCTCCTTGAATGAGTTGCAATGCTAAATCATCAGAAGTAAAAGGATTATTTTCTTTGTCCTTATCACTACGATTAGATCGCCCATCAATTTTATCTGACAAACTTTTAATCTTAATTAGGGCTTGCTGAAAAAAGCTGAAACCTTTACGGAGAAAAATAGTAGGCGAATTAAGAACCGCTAGAATGCACGAAAATAGGGTAGAATGCCTCAAAACCATTGCATTAAGAAGAGAGAAAGCAGATGTACCGAAAGCAACAGTACTCAATTGAAACACCAGAAAACTTGAAAAATCTGTTCGGCGGGCAGTTAGACGAAGAAAATCGTTGGATAGAAATGTCAAAAATGATTCTTTGGGAAGAATATGAGGAAGAATATGCAAAAAACTTCACAGAAAAAAAGGAGCCCCAGCCAAATCATTTAGAATGGCATTAGGAGCATTAATTATCAAAGAAATTTCAGGAAAAAGTGACAGAGAAACAGTAGAACAAATAAAAGAGAACCCTTATTTACAGTACTTTATAGGAATGGAAAGCTATAGTAGCAAAGAAGCATTTAATGCGTCAATGATGGTTCATTTTCGTAAAAAAATAGGAATGGAATTAATAAATAAAATTAATAAAGAAATAGAAAAAAAGCGACGGGTGTAGCGTCAGAAAAAAAAGAAAATGAAGGAAAGTTATTGTTAGATGCGACTTGTACACCAGCAGATATAAAATATCCAACGGATATAGGAATATTGAATGATGCCAGAGAAAAAACAGAAAAAATAATAGATAAGCTGTATGAAGAAATAAAAGAGAAAAGGAAAGAAAAGCCGAGGACTTATAGGGAAGTGGCAAGAAAAGAGTACTTAGCCATAGCAAAAAAACGTCGTGTGTCAAAAAAAGAAAGAAGAAAAGGAACAAAAAAACAACTAGGATATATAAAAAGAAACTTGTCTGATATAGAAAAAATGATAGAAGAGGGAGCAAAGTTAGAAAAACTAACGAAAAAAGAGCAAGAAGAGCTTGTAACGATAGGAAAAGTGTATGAGCAACAGTTAGAAATGTATGAAAAAAAGACAAATAAAGTAGAAAACAGAATTGTGAGTGTAAGCCAACCTCACGTGCGTCCAATAGTGCGTGGAAAAGCGGGAAAAGCAGTAGAGTTTGGAGCTAAAATATCGGCAAGTAATGTGAATGGCTTTGTCTTCTTAGACAAATTAAGTTGGGATAATTACAACGAATCGGGAGATTTACAAGCGCGAATAGAAGAATATAAAAGGGAAACAGGATGTTATCCGGAATCGGTTCATGTGGATAAAATCTATCGAACAAAAGCGAATCGAGCTTATTGTAAAGAAAGGGATATAAGAATGAGTGGTCCCCGATTGGGAAGACCGCCGAAAGAGGTGAGCAAAGAAAAAAAGAAAGAGGCACGCTCAGATGAAAGAGTGCGTAATGCCATTGAGGGTAAATTCGGACAGGGAAAGAGGAAATTTAGTCTTGGTCGAGTGATGGCCAAACTACCTGAGACCTCGGAAACGGTAATTGCGATGAACTTTTTGGTAATGAATCTTTCTACTCTACTTCAGAAGACAAAAAGTAAAAAGTTGTAGAGTCGTTTTTCTTGTGAAAAATGGTGTTAATTTTCCTCTCTTTTGTGAGGAGTGATTTGTGTTGACCTTTTTAGACAGAAAGGAACAATAGATTAAACAAAATCTGTATTTTGATTTGTTTCCATAAGGATAAGTTATCTATGCTTTTTCAGTCCATACTTCCCTAACCCACATTTCTTTCGTTTTTTGACTTTTTCAGCAAGCCCTAATTACCCGATCGCCTTCATTCCAAAAGTTATCGTTGAGATCAATTCGATATTTTTTCTTTTCTCCTTCTGAAGTGGGAAGTTTTCCATCTGGATCACGTAATTCTAGAAATAATTCGTTATCCTTATTTTTATCAACATCAAAACCAAAATGTAATTCTTCTAGTTTGAGAGAAATATCTAGGGCTTGCTAAATTTTTCCATCAAATAAGCAAATCATCACGTCCGTTGAGAGGCGATCGCCTCTTAGTAATCCAATTTTATTTTTTTCGTCATCAAAACCATCAATCTGTAAATCTGGCCAACCAGCCACAACTTCAGATCGTAATAAAAAACCTGTAATTTCTTTATTTTTATGCGTTAAAGGATTATTATTTAAATCATTTTTTGCATCAGATTTTTGTACTCGTTTAATGCTAAAAGCTCCATCTAATAAAGATTCAACCCAAAACCAGTCTAGTAGGCTTGGGCGGGAATAGAGCGACCGTTTATCATTGCTTTAATGCCTTGCCTTGATAAGTCCATTTGAAGGGTTTAGCCATAGTGCGATTAAAAGATTCAACCCAAAACCAGTCTAGTAGGCTTGGGCGGGAATAGAGCGACCGTTTATCATTGCTTTAATGCCTTGCCCTGATAAGTCCATTTGAAGGATTTAGCCATAGTGCGATTAAAGTAATCAATGAAGTCAAGGATGCGAGTTTTGAGCTGTTCTCTGCTCATGAAATTGCCTCGTCTGAGTAACTTACTCATCAGCATACTGAACCACATCTCAATTTGATTGAGCCAAGAGCAATGCTTGGGGGTGAAGTGGAAGACAATTTTATGACTGGGCTCTCGCAAAAATTCAGAACGGCTTTGCATTGATTGGAGAATGCCTGATTTTCCTTTGATGCCCAAGTCGGTCTCAAGTCCTTCGACTTGCGCCACCCAAGCCTACTAGTGATTCTGATTGATGGGTGTTCAAGCAATCCATCAGCAGGTGCCACTTGACAGTCTTTGGGTCACTGGCAACCAACTGTTGAACATGATTGAGATAGTCTATCTCAGTGCGCGTGTCTCCCACACTGGCTTGGGCAATCTGACCTGAAACCACATTAAAACTGGCAATTAACGTCTGGGTGCCGTGACGAATATACTCAAATTCTCGCCTTTCTGGTTTGCCAGGTCGCATTGGTTGGGCAGGAGCCTTTCGTTCCAAGGCTTGAATGCCGGTCATCTCATCAATGGAAATTGTCTGTTCTCCCTGTTCTGCTCGCTCCATTGCACTCAGGTAGGTCTGACAAATGTCACTAACTTTCTCATCAAACTCAGGGTCGGGGGGAGGATTTAACCAATATTGCGATTGGTGTGGTTTCAAGTCGGCTTCCGCCAGCAATCGTCCCACATGGCGAGGGGAGATGCTCTCAACAATGCCTTGTTTGAGCATTTCATCCGCCAGTTCCCGCGCTGTCCAATGACTGAGCGGTCGGTCATAATCCGCCGGTGGCTCACAAGCTATACTGAACACGGTCACAAGTTGCGAATTTTAAAAATAAGAGATAATATAGTAAAAATAGAAAAAGTAGTCAAGAGGCTGAGAAATGATTAAGTTAGAATTTACGGAAGAAGACAAAAGACTGTTGTCTTACGGTCGGTTTAATCACCCGCATCCTAGAGTACAGCTAAAGATGGAAGTTTTATGGTTAAAAAGTCAGGGATTATCTCATCAAAAAATTGCTCAATTCGCAGGAGTTTCAGTAAATACGGTGACAAGCTATATCCGTGATTATCAAGAGGGCGGGATAGAAAAACTAAAAGAAATAAAATTTAATCGCCCGAAAAGCGAGTTAACAGAGCATCAAGGGAAAATTGAGGCATATTTTGAGTCAAATCCACCAGCAAAAATAAATGAAGCAGTAAAAAGAATAGAAGAATTAACGGGAATAAAAAGAAGTCCAACGCAAGTCAGAAAATTTTTAAAGTCAATAGGAATGAGGTGTCTAAAGGTGGGAACATTTGCATCAAAAGCAGATGTAGAAGCTCAGGATAGCTATAGAGAAAAAGAGCTAGAACCAAGGCTAGAAGAGGCAAAAGCAGGAAAAAGGGCAGTTTTCTTTGTAGATGCCTCTCATTTTGTAATGGGAGCATTTGTAAATTTTATATGGTGCTTCAAAAGGATTTTTATTAAGTCACCATCAGGGAGAAAACGTTTTAATGTGTTAGGAGCATTAAATGCAATTACCCATGAAGTAATTATGGTAACGAACAGTTCTTATATTACGGGAACTCAGGTTTGTGAACTCCTAGAAAAGATAGCAGAATTAGGACTATTAATACCGATTACGTTGGTATTAGACAATGCTCGTTATCAAAAATGCCGAATTGTGCAGGAGTTGGCAGAATCATTAGGAATAGAGTTACTGTACTTACCTCCTTATTCTCCTAACTTGAATTTAATTGAAAGACTGTGGAAGTTTGTGAAAAAGAAGTGTTTATACGCAAAATATTATGAAGATTTTACGCAGTTTTCTGCAGCAATTTGGAACTGGTATCGTCTGATCAAAGTTGGAAAAAGTTATGGCGTAAGGCTTTGAGAAAATAGAAAAATAGTTTAAGACTAAACATCGGCCCGTTTTTATTATACTATTATTATTGTCATTATATCAAAGAAGAAGGAAACAGAAAACAATGTCAATATTAAAGAAAAGCTCTATGGAAATCCTGAATAATGTTGGCTTGTGCCAAGAGAAAGAGGATGCCTTATTCAAGGACAACTGTCCTCATTGCTATAGTGAAAACGTAAAAATACATTCTCATTATCAAACGAAAGGTAACGGGGAACGTAAAATGTTCATTTGTCAAGAATGTAGTTCTTGTTTTGCTGAGACTTATGGTAGCGTAATCGCTGGCTTAGAAACCCCATTAAGTGAAATTGTAAAAGTATTAAAAGCCAGAATGGAAGGAATAGGATTAAATGCAGCAGCTCGAGCATTCGGCTACGCGAAAACAACAATATTGAATTGGGAAAAGAAATTATCAGGATTACAAGAGACATTATTTTTATACGCCTTAGTGAATGAATTTGTTAAATTAGTAATAGAAGGGGATGAACTATACACAAAAGTTGGAAAAAATAAAGAAGCAAGTGCCTCTGAGGGGTGGACAATCGTGCTCATGGACAGGGCTAGCCGCTTTATTTGGCATTTAAAATGTGGTCGAAAAGAGCAGAAATTATTTCTAGAAGCAATGATGACGGTAGCGGAATTATTTGAAAGGAGTGCAGAATCTCTCCAGTTATTTACAGATGGAGAAAAGCGATATAGTCAACTGCTATTTGATATTTGTCACGAAGTATTAAGGACTGGAAAGCGAGGTCGTCCCACCAAAGTATTACCGAAGGGTCTTGTGGTAAGACTAAAAAATAAGAGTAGTAAACGTCGAGATTCTGAGGGTAAACTCAAGAAAGTAGAAACTCCGAAACCAGAACATCCTGAGACAACAGAAAAACCAGAAGAAAAGGACGTCCATGCCAACCACGTTGAGGCATTTAATAGGGGTGTGACCTTTAGTTGATGAAGGAAAAGAAAAGTGTTAACATGAGATGAAAAGTGACAAAGAGGAAACAATGATGACAGCAAAACTAATTAATGTAGAGGGTTCAAAGATAAAAATAGAACTAACATTAGAACTCAGTCGTTCAATGTTGGATACAGAAATAAATATTCAAAAAGGCTTAAACGAAGTAGGTTGCATCGCCAGCAAAGAAGCCTTGAAATATTTAGATACAGATGGTTCACCCTTAAAAATCGGTGAAGAAATCTGGAAGAGTAAGGGAGAGCAACCGAAAGAATATCAAACACCTTATGGTGAGGTTATAGTGAATCGTCATGTATATCAGCGTTCACCTTTGAGGAAAAACGTATTGCCCCTTAGAAAGAGAAGCAAGGATAATCATAACATCAACGCCATTATTGGCAAAACAGGTATCCTCAAAAATGTCAGGGATGGCAGGCAAAGAGGTGAAAAATGATTTATTAGAAAATCATGGTAGAAAAGTAGCGCTATCCTATATCCAAAGATTGAGTGAAGCAGTAGGAAGTGTGGTACAGGCAAAAGAAGAAGCGTGGAGTTATGCCCCGCCCAAGGAGGATAGCCAAATTGCAACAGTGGGAATAGGATTAGATGGAACCTGTATGCTGATGTGTGAGGATGGCTACCGTGAAGCAATGGTGGGAACCGTTTCCCTATACGATAGTGAGGGAGAACGTCAACAGACAATCTATCTAGGTGCGGCACCAGAGTACGGAAAAAAGAGTTTTCTAGAAAGATTGGAAAGAGAAATTGAGCGAGCGAAAAACCGTTATCCAGAGGCAAAATTTGTCGGTATAGCAGACGGGGCAGAATCAAATTGGAAGTTTTTAGAAAAGCAGACGGAAGAACAGATATTAGATTTCTATCATGCCTCTGGTTACTTAGGAGCGTTGGCAGAAGCGTTGCATCCGAATACCGTGTCAAAACAAAAAGAATGGTTGACTGAAAATTGTCGAGAACTCAAGCATGAAAAAGGAAAAGCAGGAGAACTGCTAAATCTGATGAAAGAAGTCAAAGAAGAAAAAAGTCATTCTAAGAATCTTACCGAGAAACTACAAGCGGCGATTACTTATTACGAGAATCATCAGCATCAAATGGATTATGCTGAATACTTAGAGAAAAAGTATCCGATTGGTTCAGGTGTTACGGAAGCAGCTTGTAAGACGTTGGTCAAACAACGATTATGTTGTTCAGGAATGCGATGGAAGGAAAAAGGAGCAGGAATTATTTTGAGCCTACGAGCTTTGGTATTGACCAAGGAACGATGGAGTCAATTTTGGGCAAAACTTGATCAATATGGGTTCCCTGTAGAACCCTGATTACAACAGCTTTTATCAACTAAAGGTCGCACCCTTTAATAGTGCTATCCGACGCTATTTATCTGCCTTTCGTCGTCGTACAAATACTTATGCTAAATCGGTTGTGGGATTACAGCGAGTCCTAGATATTTTCTGGATGGTTCATAACTTTGTTCGCAGCCATTTTACTACGAGAAAAGTTCCTGCTGTAGCTCTCGGTATAATTGAAAAAGGGTTAACTTGGGAGGACTTACTCCAAATTCGCCTGATTTCTTGAACATCCCGTATTGCAACGTTTGTAGCTTCTAGCTAGACGATACCAGTGCCTTATTTCTTTTAGTTTTTCTATCCCGCCCTCTTGATAATCACGGATATAGCTTGTCACCGTATTTACTGAAACTCCTGCGAATTGAGCAATTTTTTGATGAGATAATCCCTGACTTTTTAACCATAAAACTTCCATCTTTAGCTGTACTCTAGGATGCGGGTGATTAAACCGACCGTAAGACAACAGTCTTTTGTCTTCTTCCGTAAATTCTAACTTAATCATTTCTCAGCCTCTTGACTACTTTTTCTATTTTTACTATATTATCTCTTATTTTTAAAATTCGCAACTTGTGACCGTGTTCAGTATATCTCAATAAAATTCCCCTACGAGACCAACAGCCTGCTTTGTTGGTTAACTGGTGCGAGCTGAAAATCTACCGCGAATCCGATGCTCAACTTCTTTATCACAAGAGTTGGATTACCAATCATTTTCTCACCCCTCACATCGTTCTTGATGTCTGTCGTGCTGGACGGACTCGTTGGCGTACTGAGAACGAGAATCACAATATTCTCAAAAATCGAGGCTATCACTTAGAGCATAATTTTGGGCATGGTAAACAACACCTCGCCTCTGTTTTGCTTACCCTGAATTTGCTGGCTTTTCTCTTGCACACGGTTTTAGGTTTGGTTGATGAACGTTACCAGAGAATTCGCGTCCAACGCGGCACTCGTAAGGGATTCTTTCAAGATATTCTCTCTTTGACCAAATATCTGTTCTTTGAAAGCTGGCATCATCTTTTAGATTTTATGCTTGATGACTCAGTTTCTCTCGCTGTCTCGAATTCTTCCTAGTTGATTAATTGGCAATTTTCATAGCAAAACCCTTGCCAGTAAACACATTGAGCTTTTTTGTGCCTTTGGTTACATTCTAAATTTGGAATTGCTGGCCACTTTCCCCTTCAATCTCCAAAGTGATCGCCTCCTCCAATCTCATTCCCACAAAAAGCGATCACTATTTTTAAACAATGCTAAGTAGGGCTTGCTGAAAAAGTCAAAAAACGAAAGAAATGTGGGTTAGGGAAGTATGGACTGAAAAAGCATAGATAACTTATCCTTATGGAAACAAATCAAAATACAGATTTTGTTTAATCTATTGTTCCTTTCTGTCTAAAAAGGTCAACACAAATCACTCCTCACAAAAGAGAGGAAAATTAACACCATTTTTCACAAGAAAAACGACTCTACAACTTTTTACTTTTTGTCTTCTGAAGTAGAGTAGAAAGATTCATTACCAAAAAGTTCATCGCAATTACCGTTTCCGAGGTCTCAGGTAGTTTGGCCATCACTCGACCAAGACTAAATTTCCTCTTTCCCTGTCCGAATTTACCCTCAATGGCATTACGCACTCTTTCATCTGAGCGTGCCTCTTTCTTTTTTTCTTTGCTCACCTCTTTCGGCGGTCTTCCCAATCGGGGACCACTCATTCTTATATCCCTTTCTTTACAATAAGCTCGATTCGCTTTTGTTCGATAGATTTTATCCACATGAACCGATTCCGGATAACATCCTGTTTCCCTTTTATATTCTTCTATTCGCGCTTGTAAATCTCCCGATTCGTTGTAATTATCCCAACTTAATTTGTCTAAGAAGACAAAGCCATTCACATTACTTGCCGATATTTTAGCTCCAAACTCTACTGCTTTTCCCGCTTTTCCACGCACTATTGGACGCACGTGAGGTTGGCTTACACTCACAATTCTGTTTTCTACTTTATTTGTCTTTTTTTCATACATTTCTAACTGTTGCTCATACACTTTTCCTATCGTTACAAGCTCTTCTTGCTCTTTTTTCGTTAGTTTTTCTAACTTTGCTCCCTCTTCTATCATTTTTTCTATATCAGACAAGTTTCTTTTTATATATCCTAGTTGTTTTTTTGTTCCTTTTCTTCTTTCTTTTTTTGACACACGACGTTTTTTTGCTATGGCTAAGTACTCTTTTCTTGCCACTTCCCTATAAGTCCTCGGCTTTTCTTTCCTTTTCTCTTTTATTTCTTCATACAGCTTATCTATTATTTTTTCTGTTTTTTCTCTGGCATCATTCAATATTCCTATATCCGTTGGATATTTTATATCTGCTGGTGTACAAGTCGCATCTAACAATAACTTTCCTTCATTTTCTTTTTTTTCTGACGCTACACCCGTCGCTTTTTTTCTATTTCTTTATTAATTTTATTTATTAATTCCATTCCTATTTTTTTACGAAAATGAACCATCATTGACGCATTAAATGCTTCTTTGCTACTATAGCTTTCCATTCCTATAAAGTACTGTAAATAAGGGTTCTCTTTTATTTGTTCTACTGTTTCTCTGTCACTTTTTCCTGAAATTTCTTTGATAATTAATGCTCCTAATGCCATTCTAAATGATTTGGCTGGGGCTCCTTTTTTTCTGTGAAGTTTTTTGCATATTCTTCCTCATATTCTTCCCAAAGAATCATTTTTGACATTTCTATCCAACGATTTTCTTCGTCTAACTGCCCGCCGAACAGATTTTTCAAGTTTTCTGGTGTTTCAATTGAGTACTGTTGCTTTCGGTACATCTGCTTTCTCTCTTCTTAATGCAATGGTTTTGAGGCATTCTACCCTATTTTCGTGCATTCTAGCGGTTCTTAATTCGCCTACTATTTTTCTCCGTAAAGGTTTCAGCTTTTTTCAGCAAGCCCTAAGTAAGTGGGCTTAATTAGGGCTTGCTGAAAAAGTCAAAAAACGAAAGAAATGTGGGTTAGGGAAGTATGGACTGAAAAAGCATAGATAACTTATCCTTATGGAAACAAATCAAAATACAGATTTTGTTTAATCTATTGTTCCTTTCTGTCTAAAAAGGTCAACACAAATCACTCCTCACAAAAGAGAGGAAAATTAACACCATTTTTCACAAGAAAAACGACTCTACAACTTTTTACTTTTTGTCTTCTGAAGTAGAGTAGAAAGATTCATTACCAAAAAGTTCATCGCAATTACCGTTTCCGAGGTCTCAGGTAGTTTGGCCATCACTCGACCAAGACTAAATTTCCTCTTTCCCTGTCCGAATTTACCCTCAATGGCATTACGCACTCTTTCATCTGAGCGTGCCTCTTTCTTTTTTTCTTTGCTCACCTCTTTCGGCGGTCTTCCCAATCGGGGACCACTCATTCTTATATCCCTTTCTTTACAATAAGCTCGATTCGCTTTTGTTCGATAGATTTTATCCACATGAACCGATTCCGGATAACATCCTGTTTCCCTTTTATATTCTTCTATTCGCGCTTGTAAATCTCCCGATTCGTTGTAATTATCCCAACTTAATTTGTCTAAGAAGACAAAGCCATTCACATTACTTGCCGATATTTTAGCTCCAAACTCTACTGCTTTTCCCGCTTTTCCACGCACTATTGGACGCACGTGAGGTTGGCTTACACTCACAATTCTGTTTTCTACTTTATTTGTCTTTTTTTCATACATTTCTAACTGTTGCTCATACACTTTTCCTATCGTTACAAGCTCTTCTTGCTCTTTTTTCGTTAGTTTTTCTAACTTTGCTCCCTCTTCTATCATTTTTTCTATATGAGACAAGTTTCTTTTTATATATCCTAGTTGTTTTTTTGTTCCTTTTCTTCTTTCTTTTTTTGACACACGACGTTTTTTTGCTATGGCTAAGTACTCTTTTCTTGCCACTTCCCTATAAGTCCTCGGCTTTTCTTTCCTTTTCTCTTTTATTTCTTCATACAGCTTATCTATTATTTTTTCTGTTTTTTCTCTTGCATCATTCAATATTCCTATATCCGTTGGATATTTTATATCTGCTGGTGTACAAGTCGCATCTAACAATAACTTTCCTTCATTTTCTTTTTTTTCTGACGCTACACCCGTCGCTTTTTTTTCTATTTCTTTATTAATTTTATTTATTAATTCCATTCCTATTTTTTTACGAAAATGAACCATCATTGACGCATTAAATGCTTCTTTGCTACTATAGCTTTCCATTCCTATAAAGTACTGTAAATAAGGGTTCTCTTTTATTTGTTCTACTGTTTCTCTGTCACTTTTTCCTGAAATTTCTTTGATAATTAATGCTCCTAATGCCATTCTAAATGATTTGGCTGGGGCTCCTTTTTTTTCTGTGAAGTTTTTTGCATATTCTTCCTCATATTCTTCCCAAAGAATCATTTTTGACATTTCTATCCAACGATTTTCTTCGTCTAACTGCCCGCCGAACAGATTTTTCAAGTTTTCTGGTGTTTCAATTGAGTACTGTTGCTTTCGGTACATCTGCTTTCTCTCTTCTTAATGCAATGGTTTTGAGGCATTCTACCCTATTTTCGTGCATTCTAGCGGTTCTTAATTCGCCTACTATTTTTCTCCGTAAAGGTTTCAGCTTTTTTCAGCAAGCCCTAATTAATTGTTAGATGGTGGAACAGGCTAGAAGCCTGTGAACGGGCAGGATGCCCATCCCACGTTTTATATTTAATTGCAACCAGCTACTTATAGTCAGAACAAAGAGTTTTAGGTGCAAGAATGCAAGTTAAAGACCTAAGTGTTGACGATTTTAAGTTTTTGATTCAAGAAACTGTTACGGAAACAGTTCAATCTCTACTAAGTGATCCAGATGTTGATAAATGACTTAAGCCTGAAGTAGCTCAGTCTCTAGCTGACTCTTTACAGCGAACTCGAAACGGAGAACGCGGGATTTCTGCGGAAGAAGTAGCTCAAAGATTAGGATTAAGTTGGTAATGCGTCACCGTATAGAATTTACCGATAAAGCCGTTGAAGGTTTGGAGTCGCTTACGGCAATGGTTCGGGAGCGTGTCTTTAAAAAAATTCGTTGGATGAGTGAAAATTTTGATGATATTAGACATCAAGGGCACTGGTATCGTCTAGCTAGAAGCTACAAACGTTGCAATACGAGAGGTTCAAGAAATCAGGCGAATTTGGAGTAAGTCCTCCCAAGTAAACCCTTTTTCAATTATACCGAGAGCTACAGCAGGAACTTTTCTCGTAGTAAAATGGCTGCGAACAAAGTTATGAACCATCCAGAAAATATCTAGGACTCGCTGTAATCCCACAACCGATTTAGCATAAGTATTTATACGACGACGAAAGGCAGATAAATAGCGTCGGATAGCACTATTAAATGCCTCAACGTGGTTGGCATGGACGTCCTTTTCTTCTGGTTTTTCTGTTGTCTCTGGATGTTCTGGTTTCGGAGTTTCTACTTTCTTTAGTTTACCCTCAGAATCTCGACGTTTACTACTCTTATTTTTTAGTCTTACCACAAGACCCTTCGGTAATACTTTGGTGGGACGACCTCGCTTTCCAGTCCTTAATACTTCGTGACAAATATCAAATAGCAGTTGACTATATCGCTTTTCTCCATCTGTAAATAACTGGAGAGATTCTGCACTCCTTTCAAATAATTCCGCTACCGTCATCATTGCTTCTAGAAATAATTTCTGCTCTTTTCGACCACATTTTAAATGCCAAATAAAGCGGCTAGCCCTGTCCATGAGCACGATTGTCCACCCCTCAGAGGCACTTGCTTCTTTATTTTTTCCAACTTTTGTGTATAGTTCATCCCCTTCTATTACTAATTTAACAAATTCATTCACTAAGGCGTATAAAAATAATGTCTCTTGTAATCCTGATAATTTCTTTTCCCAATTCAATATTGTTGTTTTCGCGTAGCCGAATGCTCGAGCTGCTGCATTTAATCCTATTCCTTCCATTCTGGCTTTTAATACTTTTACAATTTCACTTAATGGGGTTTCTAAGCCAGCGATTACGCTACCATAAGTCTCAGCAAAACAAGAACTACATTCTTGACAAATGAACATTTTACGTTCCCCGTTACCTTTCGTTTGATAATGAGAATGTATTTTTACGTTTTCACTATAGCAATGAGGACAGTTGTCCTTGAATAAGGCATCCTCTTTCTCTTGGCACAAGCCAACATTATTCAGGATTTCCATAGAGCTTTTCTTTAATATTGACATTGTTTTCTGTTTCCTTCTTCTTTGATATAATGACAATAATAATAGTATAATAAAAACGGGCCGATGTCTAGTCTTAAACTATTTTTCTATTTTCTCAAAGCCTTACGCCATAACTTTTTCCAACTTTGATCAGACGATACCAGTTCCACATCAAGGGTTAAGTGCTAATTTAAGCGGTTTGTTTAAACTTAGAATTGGCGATTATAGGGTGATATATTCTTTTGATGATGAGTTTATTACGATTCATCAAGTTGGTCATCGTCGAGATATTTATTCTGATTGTTTTGGTTTAATCTTTCTTGGGTTAATTCCCCGCTGCTTGCAGCGAAAAATTTAAAGTTGCAATGGAAACCGTCGGTTTGCGAGCAAAACATCTTCCATACCCCGTCCGCTTGCGGCGGGGAAATTTTGATTTATGCCCCATTTCCTACAAGCGATCGCCCCTTACCCTAAAATAAAAAGCGATCGCTATCTATGAATCTGGAGTGAGACGGTTAAGAATTTCCGTTAGTTTTTCATCCATTTGTTCAGATTGAGTCATGTAATAAGCCTGAGCCTCGTAAAAATCCGCTTGGGCTGCCGCTAAACGAGCCATCCATTCAAACACATGAGCGCGGTCACGACGTTGATGCTCTAAAATCTTCTTCATTTCCGCACGATCCTGCTTGGCCTCGTCACGGTCTTGATTCATTTGGTGGGTCAACGCCTCAATACTTTTCGCATTGGATTCAATCAGTGCCTCAATACGTTCTAAGCGATCTGTCATCCGTAAAAATTTCCCTATTTACCTAGCTTCTTGATGTCAATATAACACAGCCCTCAAGTTTGTTATCAATTAGAAAGCACTTCCTCCTCAACAGTGATCGCCCCTTACCCAAAGATAAAAAGCGATCACCTAAAAATCACGATCCACAGTAATAGCGATCGCATACAGCAAAACCTTTAACAGATAGATAATTGAGGTGATCGCGCTTCATCAGAAAAAGTGATGGTAGTGACTTGACAATTAGCCAAAAACACAGTTAAAATGCTTTCATAAGATTCAGCAAAAACTTGAGTCGGCACGCAAGTAAGCCACAATCGAGGATAAAAAAGTGAGCCTGTCAAAATACGTAGTATCTCTTGCTATATCATTACCTACATACCTCGCTATATCATTACCCACAATTGCTAATGCTGCCTTTCCAGTTGGGCAGTGGGAGGCGAAATTCTATGTAGCTGGCAATGGAGCAACCTTTTCCAGTTGGGGGGGAACGTCCCCTCCTAATGGTTCTCTCTACTCTACACATGGTATTTGCATTTCTAGTACAGGCCAATGGTACGGAACTTCCTTCGCATGGCAAGGTTATTGGTTCATGTCAGGTCTGGATGTTCATTTACACGGAAACACTGCCCCACCTTTAACGTGGATGGAGTCAATGGAATTAACTTATATTAACCCAACACTCATGACTGGATATCTACAGGAATGGAAGGTTACTCCCCCCCCCATTGACAATAGATATGCCACAACAGCATGGACGTTTAAATCAGCGACGTGCCTTCCACCGGCGTAAGCCGTAGTATGGGTCAACAGAATGTGCGATATAGCTTGGAAGTGTTTCTCGGTCTTAGTGCGATCGCCGATCTTGTAACTTGGATTAAGGAACGCAACTATGGGAAATGATAACCTCATTGTCGAGTTACTGCAATCACTTTCTCTGATGAAGCGCGATCGCCCTTTACCAATTCGATAAAAAGCGATGCTAAAACCGAACAAATTCAGTAACAATCAGTAGTGAAAAAATTCAACCAATCGATCAGCTGCTACCATTGCTAATTGTTCGTCAAGACTGCCAATTTTGGCAACAATTCGGATCTTGTCAATCGCTCTAATTTGATCTAAAGCGATACTCCCTCGCACATTTTCTTGATCAATTTTGATTCTAGTCGGGTAATTTTTAACAGTACTGGTAATTGGCGCAATAACGACTGTTCTTAACCGAGCATTAATCTCACTGGGAGAAACAACAACACAAGGTCGAGTTTTTTGCAGTTCAGACCCCCTAGTTGGGTCAAGTGCTACCAATACGATCGCAAATCTTTCTACCATTGATTTTCTCGCTCAAACTCGTTTTCTACCTCCAACCAATCCTCTAACTCAGTTTCAAGAGGGGCATCGTCAAACAACTCAGCCCAGCCTTCTCTTACCTTCTTTTTAGCACTCAGAATAACCCTTTTATCCTCAACTATCGCCTCAACTTCCTCTGTGAGTTCACATTGTTCCATTATTGCTTGAGGAATTGTAATTGCTTGGGAATTACCGATTTGTACGATTTTCAGCAACATTTTGACGACCAGATAAACATACGATAATTATATCAATTGATGCTGATCATGGTGCGATCGCCCTTTACCCGATGATAAAAAGCGATCACCGTTTTCCCCTTTATCTTACAAAAGAGATCGCCCCTTACCCAAAGATAAAAAGCGATCGCGATCTGCAATTATAATCCTATTGGAAAATCAGGCAATTTGTTCTGAGATACGGGGCTGAATTTGTTGGATAATTTCATCACGGTTAGGTAATATTTTCAGATCATACATTGCTTGAAGATTAAGCCAGGAAGCAGCATCACCACCAAAATAACGGGCTAATCTTTCCGCAGTATCAGCCGTAATAGAACGACGTTCTTTAACAATTTCGTGAATACGAGACGCAGGAACATTTAAGGCTAAAGCTAAAGCATTTACACTCATATTAAGAGGAACAAGAAAATCTTCCAGCAAAATCTCGCCTGGATGAACGGGACGCATTTGATTAATTGGACGGTTAGTCATGGTTATTTACGAATGATAATCAATAATTTCAACATCAACAGGGCCATTATTTGTCCAGATAAAACATAATCGAAACTGGGAATTAATCCGAATACTGTATTGTCCTTTTCTGTCGCCTTTTAAAGCTTCAAGTTGGTTGTCTGGTGGAGAGCACAGAAATTCTAAGGTTTGGGCCGCATCCAATTGAGTTAATTTCCGAATTGCACTATCTTTGAAAGCACGAAAACGAGGTGGGTCTCCTCCTTCAAAAAGAGATCGCGTCTGCTTGCATCGGAAAGATTGAATCATATTCAAATGTTATTCCGTTTCGCGTAATAGCGCAAGGGCGATCGCCGTTTTCACCTTCACCTTCCAAAAGCGATCGCCTCCTCTAATCTCATCCCCACAAAAAGCGATCACTATTTTTAAACAATGCTATAGTCAGAACAAAGAGTTTTAGGTGCAAGAATGCAAGTTAAAGACCTAAGTGTTGACGATTTTAAGTTTTTGATTCAAGAAACTGTTACGGAAACAGTTCAATCTCTACTCAGTGATCCAGATGTTGATAAACTACTTAAGCCTGAAGTGGCTCAGTCTCTAGCGGACTCTTTACAGCGAACTCGAAACGGAGAACGGGGAATTTCTGCAGAAGAAGTAGCTCAAAGATTAGGATTAAATTGGTAATGCGTCACCGTATAGAATTTACCGATAAAGCCGTTGAAGGTTTGGAGTCGCTTACGGCAATTGTTCGGGAGCGTGTCTTTAAAAAAATTCGTTGGATGAGTGAAAATTTTGATGATATTAGACATCAAGGCTTAAGTGCTAATTTAAGCGGTTTGTTTAAACTTAGAATTGGCGATTACAGGGTGATATATTCTTTTGATGATGACTTTATTACGATTCATCAAGTTGGTCATCGTCAAGATATTTATTCTGATTAGTTTTAGTTTAATTATGCCCCATTTCCTACAAGCAATCGCCCTTTACTAATTCGATACAAAGCGATCACCAATTAAGAAAAACTTTGTAACTCGCACAAATGATCGCCTCTCACCCAAAGATAAAAAGTGATCGCCTCTACGAAATTAATTAGGGCTTGCTGAATAAGTATAGAACCCTTGCCAGATAATGCTTTCAAGCATTTTAAAAACGATCAGGTACAAGGTTATGTCCTTTGGAGGCTCAAAGCCCATGCACGTCGTTGGAAAACTGGGGGTTGAAATTGGAAACAACTCTCTGAAGTCACCATTTTTCGCCTCCTGTGGCATCTAGGTTCGTTTTGTGGACTTTTTCAGCAGACCCTAATTATAACGAGATCGCCCCTTACCCAATAATAAAAAGTGATCGCTGAAAAATATCAAGCAAGGATTAATATTGAGTTAGAATTATTAGAAAAATCCTTGATCTGTTCTTTATATTTTATGATTAATTGCAAGAGAATGTCACGATTACAATTCCCAATCCGAAGCCAAATTAATTTGGGTGGATAACCGTAAAGTAAAGCCCGTTGATAAAAATCCGAATCTTTAGAAATTACAGTAAAATTATTATGTTTGGCATATTCCCAAATTATTTCATCAGCAAATCCCTTCATCCCAATATCCCTAACGTGAAGACTATTAGGAAATTCAGTGATAAGTAAACGCGGCAATTTGGGGGATAAATTTTCATCAAACAGTAATTTCATCGGGAATAATCATTAGATGGCGATCGCGGTCAGCAGCAAAAGCGAAACAGGCTTGTATATCTTCTAAGGTTAGATCGGGAAAATCGTCTAAAACTTCCTCAATAGTCATCCCTCCCCCCAAGTAGTCTAAAACATCATTAACGGTAATCCGAGTATTAATAATACAGGGCTTTCCGCTACGAATGGAGGAGTTAATTGTAATTCTTTGACGATAATTCATCATTTTTTCTCAAAATTAACATAATAAACTCATTTTTGATCGCCCTTTACCTAATGATAAAAAGTGATCGCCAATGTTGATTCAGCTTATCTAACAACAAATTCCCTCTGAACAGGACAATTGCAGTGATCACACTAATTTTCCCAAATATCTTCATTTAAAATTGTCTCAATTGTTTGCTCAAATGGACACTCTTCTGGAAAAGAAACTTTTTGATATTCTTTTTTGACTTTTAATAAAGCCCGCTTCCAGGCATCATTAAAACTGATTTCCCATCGAGATTGAAGACTCGGTACTTAACTAATCAACAAATCAATTTCGGCTCGTTGATTACGAATTGTTCTTTCCCAACCATTGTAATCATAGGGAGAATCTACATAAAGACGTTTCAATAAATGTTCTAGTAGAACCATTAAACGAGAAATTAATTCTTTTTTCTGAGAAATCCCCAATGATTCAACCTCCTCAATTAAATTTTTAATATCTAAATTTTCAAAATCATGTTTTTTTAATTTACTAACGGTATCTTCCACCCACAGTAAAATATCTTTTTCATAAAGTGTGCTATCCATTTTTGTTCCTCTAAAGTTTTTCTATTCATTACTTATTTTATCTTTTTTGATAGCGATCGCCCTTTACCAATTCGATAAAAAGCGATCGCGTTTCATCCCTCAACCTGAAATAACGATCTCATTGCTTAGTCTTCATATTCTTCAGACTCCAATCCCAACCATAGGAGTAAGATAGCTTCTAAGCTTTCCATTTGCTCTGATGTTAGTTCACCCAATTTGCGTAAAAGTTTGGCATGGGGGATTGTAATCAGATTTTGTACATCAAATGCACCTTCTCGTAAAAATTTAGCTTTTACTTGGACTTCAAATCTGGAATCGCGTAAACTTGTTGTATGTGGTACTAGCGTTACTAATGCTCGATCTCTTTCTAGGGTGGGGATGCTGATCACTAAACATGGTCTGACTTTTGCAACATAACCGAGATCGACTAACCAAACTTCTCCGCGTTTGGGACTACTCATAAGCTAATTCTTCTTCATCTAGTGCCAGAAAGATGTCCTCAGCATTCAGCGTTAATTCTTCGTCAGATAATGGATCAAAGTCTAAATAAACTGTGCGTCTTAGAATTTCTGATAATAGGTCTAGTCTTTCTGAATATGTCAGATTGTCAAAGGTATTTAGAAGTTTTTGTACTATGGTAGTCATCGCTTTTCCCTAATTTTTATCTACAGCTTAACATAATCGCCCCTTACCAATGCGATAAAAAACGATCGCCACCCCCAAAAAATTGACTCTCCCAACAATGATCGCCGATTAAGGAAAAATTCGTAACTCACAAAGAGCGATCACCTTTTCAAAAAAATTGCTCTATACAGTGCTTAATGCTTTAACTTTTGCCATCTCTGTTTCTAGGTTGGGAAGTTTTTGGTTATATTTTTGGGCTGTTTCTAACCATAAATTTTTTACTATAATTAATTCCTGTAGGGTTTCTTCTAAGGTTTCACCTTGGGCTAAACAACCAGATAAGGCTGGAATTTCAGCCACAAAACCGCCTTCTTCACAGGGATAAATAATAATTGGATAATTCATGTTTACTTTTCTCCGATGATTTCAAGGACTCGACGAATATAAACAGATTTTACTTTTTTATTGTGAACAGGTATGACCAAAATAAGATCATTTCTTTTAAAAATGTGGTGGCTACCTGTAATTCTATCAAGGGAAAATCCTTCTAACTCTAGCAGTTTACAAATATCGCTAAATTTTCCGTTATTAGGACTATTCTTTAATAGTTCAAGTAGTTTATCTCTTTTAGACACGAGTGAATGCTATTCAATAATAAGCTTGAGCAGAAGTCTATCATAACCTAAAGCGATCGCCACTTTCCCCTTCACATCCCAAATAATGATCGCCGATTAAGGAAAACTTCTTAACCCCCAAAAGCGATCACCCTTTACCATTCGATAAAACGCGATGCTAAAACCGAACAAATTCAGTAACAATCAGTAGTGAAAAAATTCAACCAATCGATCAGCTACTACCATTGCTAATTGTTCGTCAAGACTGCCAATTTTGGCAACAATTCGGATTTTGTCAATCGCTCTAATTTGGTCTAAAGCGATACTCCCTCGCACATTTTCTTGGTCAATTTTGATTCTAGTCGGGTAATTTTTGATGGTACTGGTGATTGGCGCAATAACGACTGTTCTTAACCGAGCATTAATCTCACTGGGAGAAACAACAACACAAGGTCGAGTTTTTTGCAGTTCAGACCCCATAGTTGGATCGAGTGCCACCAAGACGATGGCAAATCTTTCTACCATTGATTTTCTCGCTCAAACTCGTTTTCTACCTCCAACCAATCCTGTAACTCAGTTTCAAGAGGGGCATCATCAAACAACTCAGCCCAGCCTTCTCTTACCTTCTTTTTAGCACTCAGAATAACCCTTTTACCCTCAACTATCGCCTCAACTTCATCTGTGAGTTCACATTGTTCCATTATTGCTTGAGGAATTGTAATTGCTTGGGAATTACCGATTTGTACGATTTTCAGCAACATTTTGACGACCAGATAAACATACGATAATTATATCAATTGATGCTGATCATGGTGCGATTGCCCTTTACCCGATGATAAAAAGCGATCACCGCTTTTCCCTTTACCTTACAAAAAGTGATCGTTGAAAAATATCAAGCAAGGATTAATATTGAGTCAGAATTATTAGAAAAATCCTTGATCTGTTCTTTATATTTTATGATTAATTGCAAGAGAATGTCACGATTACAATTCCCAATCCGAAGCCAAATTAATTTGGGGGGATAACCGTAAAGTAAAGCCCGTTGATAAAAATCCGAATCTTTAGAAATTACAGTAAAATTATTATGTTTGGCATATTCCCAAATTATTTCATCAGCAAATCCTTTCATCCCAATATCCCTAACGTGAAGACTATTCGGAAATTCAGTAGCTAGTAAACGCGGTAATTTGGGTGATAAATTTTCATCAAACAGTAATTTCATCGGGAATAATCATTAGATGGCGATCGCGGTCAGCAGCAAAAGCGAAACAGGCTTGTATATCTTCTAAGGTTAGATCGGGAAAATCGTCTAAAACTTCCTCAATAGTCATCCCTCCCCCCAAGTAGTCTAAAACATCATTAACGGTAATCCGAGTATTAATAATACAGGGCTTTCCGCTACGAATGGAGGAGTTAATTGTAATTCTTTGACGATAATTCATCATTTTTTCTCAAAATTAACATAATAAACTCATTTTTGATCGCCCTTTACCAATTAAGAAAAAAGCGATCGCACTACGAAATTAATTATAACGCGATCACTCTTTACCAACTCGATAAAAAGCGATCGCCTTTACAAAATTAACTATAACGAGATCGTCCCTTACACAATGATAAAATTGATCGCCTTTACGAAATTAGTTATAACGAGATCGCCCCTTACCCTAAAATAAAAAGCGATCGCCTTTACGAAATTAGTTATAACGAGATCGCCCCTTACCCTAAAATAAAAAGCGATCGCCTTTACGAAATTAGTTATAACGAGATCGCCCCTTACCCTAAAATAAAAAGCGATCGCCTTTACGAAATTAGTTATAACGAGATCGCCCCTTACCCTAAAATAAAAAGCGATCGCCTTTACGAAATTAGTTATAACGAGATCGCCCCTTACCCTAAAATAAAAAGCGATCGCCTTTACGAAATTAGTTATAACGAGATCGCCCCTTACCCTAAAATAAAAAGCGATCGCCTTTACAAAATTAACTATAACGAGATCGCCCCTTCCCCTAAAATAAAAAGCGATCGCCTCTACGAAATTAATTATAACGAGATCGCCCCTTACCGAAAAAACTGATCGCCTCTACGAAATTAAGGATAACGAGATCGCCTCTTACCCTAAAATAAAAAGCGATCGCCTCTACGAAATTAATTATAACGAGATCGCCCTTTACCCACTCGATAAAAAGCGATCGCCTTTACGAAATTAGTTATAACGAGGTCGCCCCTTACCCAAAGATAAAAAGCGATCGCCATTCCCAAAAAATTGACTCTCCCAAAATGATCGCCGCCTCCAATCTCATCCCCACAAAACACGATCGCCACCCCCAAAAATTGACTCTCCCAAAATGATCGCCGATTCCCAAAGAAATTGACTCTCCCAAAAATGATCGCCAATTAAGAAAAACTTTGTAACTTGCACAAGTGATCGCTCCTTCCCGAAAGAGAAAAACAGATCGCACTACGAAATTAGTTATAACGAGGTCGCCCCTTACCCAAAGATAAAAAGCGATCGCCTCTAAAAAATTAATTATAACGCGATCGCCACTCCCCAAAAATTGACTCTCCCAAAATAATCGCCTCTTACCAATTAGATAAAAAGCGATCGCCCTATTCAAAAACCAAACAAAAATCCACGGCTTGATTTATAGGCTAATTCACGAAAATAATAAGCTGAGGTATTTGTAGGATCAAGTTGTATTACTTTATTAAAATCAGAAGCAGCCTTCACATACTTTTGTAATTGAAGATAAACATGACCACGCAGATAGTAATTATTTTTATCGTCAGGATCAAGTTCTATCACCTTATTATAATCAGAAATAGCCTTTTCATATTTGTTTAAGTGAACGTAAGTTAAAGCACGATTCCAATAAGCACGTGTATAGTTAGTATCAAGTGTGATCGCTTTATTAAAATCAGAAATAGCCTTTTCATATTCGTTTAATTTAAGGTAAGCATAGCCGCGATTATAGTAAGCAAGATTGGTAGGATCAAGTTCTATCAATTTATTACAACCATAAATTACCCGTGCATAGTCATTTAATCGAAGGTAAGCATTGACACGATTCGTATAAGCAAGTATATAGTTAGGATCAAGTTCTATCGCTTTATTAAAATCAGAAATAGCCTTTTCATATTCGTTTAATTGAAGGTAAGCGTAGCCACGATTATCATAGCAATAAGATATATCGTTGGACTTAAGTGAGATCGCTTTATTAAAATCAGAAATTGCTTTCTCATATTCTTCTAAGTGACAGTAAGCGATACCACGTCGATAGTAAGCATTTGTATGGTTAGGATCAAGTTCTATCGCCTTATTAAAATCAGAAATAGCCTTTTTGTGTTCGTTTAATTCAAGGTAAGCTGAACCACGAAAGCAGTAAGTACTCGGTTCATTAGGATCAAGTGCAATCGCTTTATTAAAATCATAAATAGCCTTTTCGTTTAATTTTTTCATAATTCGTTTAAGGTAAGGTAAGCTACACCACGATTTTTGTAAGCTGGTGCAAAGTTAGGATCAAGTTCGATCGCCCTATTATAATAAGAAATAGCTTTCGCATATTCTTTTAATTCATAGTAAGCATAGCCACGCTCATTATAAGTATAAACGAGTGTATCGTTAGGATCAATAGATTCTGTCGAGCTATATTGCTCTAAAAACCTAATTTGTTCCTCTCTGTAGTATATTTCTGCATTCAAATCACGCTCTTCTTTACAAAGGCGATCATAAACGTCACTTACTTGAGAAACTAATACTTTCAAATCTTCGGAATCCAAACTAAACTGCTGTAAATTGGGAGATTTTTTGAAATGATAGAGGTGATAAAAAGAACAAACTAAACCAATAATATTAGTCAACAAATCGGCAATTTTATCTTGTCGATTTAAACTATAGAGTCCTAATTTTCGATAAAAAGAAGGATCGACTTTTTCTTCTAAGCGAAAATCGTAGTTAACAGCTTCACAACTAAAAGTCGTGTAACTATTTTCTGAATCGGGAAATAAATTCCAGAATCTTAACTGAGGATGAATTCTTTGAATATATTGTTCTTTTGCTTCAACTCCCTGAATCGTGCCATAAACTAAAATAGTGGGAATATCATGTAAAAGGCTCTGAATATAATCTGTATCTAGATCCGCATTAAATAAAGGACGTTTAATATAGCCTGATTTTTTAATAGCTAAATCATGCCAACGAGCTTTATTATAACTCAAATCAAAAGCTGTACTATAATTAACAAAACCTCCTTCTTCATTTTCCGACTTTGAATAGTTAGTATGCCAAAAAGGAGCAATTAAAATTAAAGGTAATTTCGTTTGCTGATAGAATTGCAAAAGATCTTCTCTAGTCTTTTCATGATGATTAGTAAAAGGACTATTCTTTTCCTCTGACGTTTCTTGTCTGATCCATTTTTGCGTTTTTATGTGATAACTCGATTTGATTTCCTCAATTGAATCTTGCTCCTTTACTCTCAAGTCAGAATTAAATGACGCTTCTTCTTTTCTAATGTCAAATGATTTTTCTAACTCGTTCATACGATGATCATGACGCATTGGTTCGAGAAATACACACTGACACAAATTATTAATAAGAGATGCACCAATAGCCCCAGAAGCACTCAAAGCCGCCGCAATAACCGATGTACTAACAGGTTCAACCATAGAGTGTGAATTTAAATCTTCCTTAGTGTCGTTCATAAAAAAACTGCTTTTAAAAATTAAATCTTCAGAAAAAACTTAGGGTTTAATTATGCTGCCCCTAAAATATCAGCACCATAAACGACAAAAACCGTCCCACTATTTTTTTTCTCAACTTTAAAAACATAATGATTACTTTCCCAATGTATAGACAAAATTTTTCCTGTCATTGTCTGTCCCTCTTTCTCAAATACGATCATTTCCCCGTCATGGTAATTAGGTGTTGACTTAGGAAAAGGATTTTGTTCACTGCCACTACGCTGGGTATCAATATGATTTTCATCATTGTTTAATTCTTCATAGCTTGAATGTTGGCTATCATGAAAACCATTTGTTGATGTGTGATTGTGATGACTATCATCGGAGAAATAAGAATCATCAGAATTATAATGATCGTAACTGGAATGATCGTGATCGTTTCCATAATAACTACCATCATTTTCATTATGACTTGAGTGATCATGGTGAGTGTCATAAGGATTATGTTCATGGAGATTACTATGATCATTATAATTAGCTTGATCAATAGAATAATCAATAGAGTGCGAATACAAATCTTCGTTACTGTAGTTCATAATTTTGTCTGACAAGTGGAAGAATCGCAAAAACAAGTGCGATCGTCGACCCTGTAACTTGGGTTAACGAACACAATCCAATGATAACCTCATTTTTGGTTACTGCAATCACTTTCTCTGATGAAGTGCGATCGCCCCTTACCCAAAGATAAAAAGCGTGCCTATACTGGTGTGTCGCAATTATGAGACAGTTTGCGAATTGAGATGTTGATCAACCAACGTAGAAAACTGCTGAATATCCACCTCGTTATATACCTGAACTTGTACCTGAGAATCAACTCGATCCATCAGGGCTTGAAACGCAGCTTGATCGTTTCGATGCTCTAAAACATACTTTTTCAACTCTCGCAGAGTCATTGTTTGAAAATTAGACTTCATTGACAAACCTCCAATTCCCATTTTGGTAAATTTCGATCAAAATTTCTTCTCCTGAGAGAATGATAACATTCCCCGTTCTCTGATCTAACCGTACCAAATCAACAGAGAGATACAGATTGGTTAAATTTTGACATAACTGAAAGCATCGTAATGCCTGTTGAGTTGTTGGCAATCTATTGATCTCCTTTTTTCATCGAATAGCGATCGCCCCTTACCCAAAGATAAAAAGCGATCGCCAGTCTCCCAGAAGATTAGAGGAGCGATTCTTAAAACGTAATTTAGAATGATTAGGATAACCCAATATTCTTTAATACCCAACTTTCCATGCCTGAAAACGCGATTACCTTAGACGACATTTACGCTCTGTTCCGCGAAAGTGAACAGCAACGCAAAGAGTATCAACAAGACTTTGAGGAACGTCAACGTAACCATGAGAACACTTACAAGCAGGAAATGGCTGATCTTCGCCAGATTGTTGCCCAAACCAATAAACAAGTCGCTGGATTAAGCAGTCGGTGGGGAGAATTTGTCGAGAATTTGGTCAAACCCGCCGCCGCCCAATTGTTTCGGGAACAAGGTATTGATGTTCACCATACCGCCTTGCGAGTTGATGCTCAGGATAGCGAGGGTTCCCTGGAAATAGATATTTTGGTTGAAAATACCAATGAAGTTGTGGCGATTGAAGTCAAATCTCATTTAGAAGTCCGCGATGTTAAACGATTTTTACAAACCCTAGAACGTTTTAAAATAGCCTTTCCAAAATATCAAGATTACAAACTCTATGGAGCCGTAGCAGGAATTAAGATAGACGAACGATCTGATGTTTATGCAACTCAGGAAGGACTATTTCTAATTGAACCCGCAGGGGATTCTGTCATTATTGCCAATAGCCAAAAGGTTAAACCGAGAATTTGGTGATTTGTTCTCTTGTTCAGCAATCATCATGCTCAACTTGCGATCGCCTCTTACCCAAAGATAAAAAGTGATCGCCCTTTACCAACTCGATAAAAAGCGATCGCCAAAATTGTCCTTACTCGGAAACAGGATTGTTCCGTTGGGCAGTTTCGAGTTTCTTGATGTCTTCTGGTGACAGTTGAGGGCGATCGAGTTTCACCGTCAGCTTGTTGAGCTTACCAGTGAAAGCAAATGGCGGCTGATAATCCGCATCATTCACCCCCGTCAGGGTATCGGAGCCAACGTCAAAGCTCTCATCCCATTGCAGAATCATCGGCAGGGTCTTGGGCATCGTCTTCGTGGCAACGACTTGGCTGTCAACCTTGAGTGTACCAACGCCAGGACGACCGACACCAGAGAAGTTATTGAACGCAAGTGTACCCGCACCCAGACCATCGTACTTGAAGTCGAACTCCACCGTATGCTGGCCGGGGGTGAGTGCTTCCGTCCCCTCCCACTTGAGTCGTTCCATGTCAACCAGATTCCAGAGCCAAACGGGTTTACCCTTGAGCAGGTAGAAGCCATAGCCTGCAAAGCGACCACCAGAGGTCAGCATAATCCCCTCCGCACCGCCTTGGGGCACCTCAATGTCCGCCGTGACGGTGTAGGAGGTGTTGAGCAAGACCGGAGAATCACCCTGGGGCAGACCGACCATCGGACGAGTGTAAACGAACTCGCTACGGCCTGCGGTAACGTTGGGTCGAGGGGCAACAATACGGGCAGCCACCGAGGCATCCAACGGTAAGACCTGGTACCTTTTGGCCTCTGCCAGGAACTCCTGCCTCATTTCCTTCAGCTTCTGCGGGTTTTGCGCCGCAAGGTCTTGAGTTTGGGAGAAGTCCTCATTCAGGTTGTAAAGCTGGAATACCTGGTTATTGAGCGGATCGGGGTTGGCGGGGCCAAACGCTTCCCAGGGGGCCCGATTTACCTTCGTACTGAGAACCCAGCCGTCCTTATACAATGCCCACTGACCAAACATTTCAAAGTACTGAGTAGTGTGGCGTGAGGGAGTCTTGGCATTCTTGGGGTCAAAGGTGTAGAGAAAACTGGTGCCTTCGATCGGTGCCTGCTTAATGCCATCAACCACTTCGGGTGGGCGAATACCAGCGGCCTCCAGAATGGTCGGCACGACATCGATCACATGGACAAACTGCTCGCGCAAAGCTCCTTTATCCTTGATGCGCGCTGGCCAGGACACCACCATATTCTGGTTGATGCCGCCCAGTCGCGACGCATTTTGTTTGAACCAGTCGAAGGGCGTGTCAAAGGCCCACGACCAGCCGGCCGACATATGGTTGTAGGTTTGATCCGTACCCCAGACATCATAAAATTTCAACTGTACATCGGCGGGTAGTTTATTCAGACCATTGAAGAAAGCCACCTCGTTGGGCGTACCTAGGGGGCCACCCTCGGCACTGGTACCGTTGTCGCCGTTAATGTAGATGACTAACGTGTTGTCAAGCTTACCGATATCCTGGAATTGCTGAACTACACGCCCGACTTCGTAGTCGTTATAGGCACTGTAGGCGGCGAAGACTTCGACCTGACGAATGAAGAGCTTTTTCTCCTCCGCCGTGAGTTGATCCCAAGGTTTCAGGACATCACTGGGCCAGGGCGTTAACTTCGCATCCTTGGGAATTACGCCGAGTTGCTTCTGGTTCTCGAAAATGCGATCGCGTAGCTTTTCATAGCCGTCGTCAAACAAGTGCATCGCGTGAATTTTATCCACCCATTCCTGGGTCGGATGGTGCGGTGCATGGGTAGCACCTGGTGCGTACTTGATGAAAAGCGGCTTGCTGGGATCAATCTGGTGCATCCGCGTCATGTAGTCGATCGCATCGTCGGCCATACCAGTGATCAGGTTCCATTTCCCTTCCTGACCCTTGAAGGGATAAATCTGCGTCGTGTTGCGGAATAGGTTGGGTTGCCACTGGTTAGCATCGCCACCGACAAAGCCGTAGAAGTACTCGAAGCCCATGCCAGTCGGCCATTGATCAAAGGGCCCAAGCTGACTAGCCTGAAACGCGGGTACGTTGTGATCCTTACCGAACCAAGCGGTGGAATAGCCATTGTCCTTCAGCAGGCGGCCGATCGTCGCCTTATCTCGTTCAATGATGCTGTTGTAGCCAGGAAAGCCAGTGGACTGCTCGGAAATCACGCCAAACCCAGCGGAGTGATGATTGCGTCCGGTAATCAGGGCCGCCCGTGTCGGCGAACACAACGCCGTCGAGAACATCCGGTTGTAGCGCAAACCCTCTCTGGCGATGCGATCCATAGTCGGGGTTGGAATCACACCGCCGAAGGTACTCGGTACGCCGAACCCAGCGTCGTCGGTGATGATCAGCAGTACGTTAGGGGCATCCTTGGGTGGCACGATACGGGGGGCCCACCAAGGCTTGGATTGTAGAGCAGCGTCTTTGATCACACCGCCAAATTTGGGAGCGGGGGCTGGAAGTTGCTCCCCACTGATGGACATGGTGGCACTGGGAGAACCTGGTACGCCGTTGATTTTTTGGGCCAGTACAGGAAACCACCAAAAACCAGAGGTAACGACCATCACTAGGGCGAGAAGTCCTGTTATTATCGGCTGGAAAAGATTTGGCAGAAGGCGATCAAGTAGGGATTTTAGATTTTTGAACATGGTCGTTGCATCACAATTTTTCAGGAACAATCAAGAAGTTACAATAACGTTAGCAATGGCAGAGAACAAGCAAGTTATGGGTATAGAAAACATTTGATGTCTATTCTATAGTGAAAACAAATTGTTTTTAGCGTTGGTCTTCCTTTCATCAATTTAACCTAATCTACAAAGCAGCGATCGCACCATGAAGGCGGTAGCACAAGATCACAATTTTAAAGTTTAATCAACAAGATCGGCGCTCTCGCTACAATAACCGAATAAATTCTTCTACACTTAAATCAATACCTCGAAGAATAGCGCGTAGGGTTCCTTTTGCCAATCATAGATGATCTGGTATAAAGACTTGAGTAAAAAAGTGAATAAATAAATCAACTATATTGGTATGTTTTTTAATAGTTTTGAGAACATATTTGTTGGCCAGAAATTGGCCAAATTCCTGACTATATTTCTCAAGTTACTCCCGAAAAGGGGCGATCGCTTTTTCCGCTTCGACTAGCTACTGTAGATGCTTCAAATTGATCACCAAGGATGACAACTGTGCCAGAAAAAACTGTGCCATTGCTTTGCCCCCAATTTTATTTCCTAAAATGACTGGATTTCTACGACTAAATCTTAACGAGGTGATCATACCGCTCAACCAATCTCTTGCCAATCAGGGCATTGCTGATTTGTAGGCTACTACCCTGCAAAAGCTAAACTATTCAGAGGGTACTTACTGGAGCTAGTCAGAGTTGTTCCTTAGCATTTCCTCAGCCCGTTGCTAAAACACCTGAAAAATTTCCTATTTTGTCTCTCATAATTTGGCACGAAGCACCAATTCATAGTCGCTCCCTGGCTCCAATTGATAATCACTGCGTTCTAAAAAGCGACCCAAAGGTTCATAGATCAGCGATCGCCCCAGGGAAGGCTGAACCAATAATCGTCGTCGTCGAAAATGCCACTGGAACTGCCACTGGTAAACATCCGTTTGTATCTCCCCTTTGAGCAAGCCCTCTTGCCAGGATAAATGGGTGACACGAATATGAGCAACGGTTTCAGGAAGAGGTTTAGAGGACACGAATCAGCTCTAGCAACAAAAATTTGTCAGATTAACCATAGCAAACCCCACCCTTTTTGTCAGAAACTCAAAAGTTGGAGCATCGTCAATTCTAAAGTTTCTGCTATAAAATAGGAAAGTTAACAAACTCCTAAATACATTAAGTGGTAGAGGGTAAATCCTTGGATGAACTGCGGTCAGCACTGGAACTAGCCACAGAAGATGAACTAAAACAACTTACCCAAATTCTCTTTTGCCGTAAATTTAATCCGCTAGATTATTGGAAAACACCGCAGCCGATTGAAATACAAAGCCAAGATTGGCAAGCCTGGCTCGATTCCCTTGAAAAGCGTTTTCGTTATCTTGCCGCCGATGGTTTAACGGTATTGCGAGGCAAAACCCGACAATTTAGTTATCGTCAAACACTGATTCAAGTCTGTCACTATTTAAAGGTTCCCTACGCTAACCAGATGGCTACGACTGACATTGAAGCAGAGATATTTTTACATTTGGTTAATAAAGCCTGGAAAAAGCTGCCCAAGAACGAACAAAAATCCCTCTCAATTCGCATTCAACAAGCCCTAGCGCGATCGCCCTGGCCCGAACCCCTACCCGTTCAGTTACAACATAATCCTGTCGATGTGCTATTAAAAGGAGGCAGCGCGATTACCATCAGTTCTGTTCTCAAACCTTGGATTCTTAAACAAATTATTCAGGAATTTACGCTGCATTTTGCCCGTTATCAAGTTGCTAAGACTGCCTTGGTTGAAGGAGGTACAGCGATCGCCCTACAAGTAGAAAGTCAAGTGGCCCTGCAAGCGGCTAGACAAGGAATGACAATGACTGCGGCTCGGTATGGAACAGTTAGAACTATTTTCTCGTTAGTTGGCCCCGTGCTCTGGGGATGGTTTTTAGCTGACTTGGGTTGGCGAGCGATCGCCACTAACTATGGACGCATTATCCCCGTTATTTTTGCTTTAGCCCAAATTCGTCTAGTGCGTACCGAATACTGGCAACTAGCCTAACTTGGCCCTTGGCCGTTGAAATATCAATTTTCCCAAAAAATTTTGTGACTCAGATTACGACGAGAGCAGCGAGGGGAGCGTAAAATGGGATACAGAATTTTTGATATTGTTGCTCTACCAATTTCTATGCCCCAATCGCAACTGATTGATTCTCCCAATGGACAGGTTAAGGCTCAATTTTCTCCCCATAACACTATAACCAACGGGAAAACAGACACAGCAGATTTCAATTCCTTTCCCGATCTAGACTTAGCCTTCATAAACGAACAGTTAGATAAAGCAAAAGCTGAACAGATCGTTGAATGGGCCGACCAAACCTTCGGAGAAGGCCTGGTCATGAGCACTAGTTTTGGAATTCAAGCCGCAGTCATGCTTCATCTTGTTACTCGTATTGTTCCCCAAATTCTCGTCATTTGGATCGATACCGGCTATCTTCCCCCAGAAACCTATCGTTTTGCCGACCAACTCACCCAACGGCTTGATTTAAACCTAAAAGTCTATCAATCGTCCCTCAGTCCAGCCCGTATGGAAGCCCTATATGGGCAACTATGGCAACAGCAAGACCTAGAAGCCCTGAATCGTTATGATCAAATTCGGAAAGTCGAACCCATGCAGCAGGCCTTACAAGAGCTAAAGGCGATTGCCTGGCTAGCCGGTTTGCGACGAGATCAAACAGCCCATCGCCAATCCCTACAACCCTTGGTCAAACAAGGTCAACGCTATAAAGTTCTGCCTATCCTAGATTGGAACGCAAAAGACATCTATCAATATTTAACTGCCCATGACTTGCCCTATCATCCCTTCTTTGATCAAGGATACGTCTCCATTGGTGATTGGCACTCAAGTCGCCCCCTAACCGCTGACGACAATAACGAACGAGATACTCGCTTTCATGGACTTAAACAAGAATGTGGGTTACATCTGCCCCTTAGTGTCGAAGCAGCTCAAAGTCTTGACTCCAGTACCTTATAGACAAAGAAACGACGAATCACTGACTGATTTTCAAGATCACCAGAACTTCATGGGATTGGATATCGTTGGATTACAAAGGGCGTACACCATCATGATGCGAAAAAGGGGCGAATAGCAGTCTTGACCTATCTCCCCCCAGATATTCCTAATTCGCCAAGGACAAAATGCTTAAGCCAAGGAACTAAAAGCTCCATCCCCATCGGCATGAATATCCGTAGAAAGTAAGAAGAGAGGGTGTTGAGTGGTTGTTGTAGAGAGTGTAAAAACTTTTTTTAGAAAAAGGGGTTGACAAAGCAGGGAAAGATCCCTATATTGGTAAATGCGCGGTTGAGAGCGGAAGCGAAGGAAACGCGCCGAACCTAGACAAATCAATAGTTTGAAAGAAAAAGCCAAACCCTTGTAAATTAAAAAACTAATTCTTTCATTGGTGGTTTAGTTTACTAGACATCAGTGAAAAAAGCAAGAAAAAAGAGCCGATAGACTTAATAAATTGGTAAAAACAATGGAGAGTTTGATCCTGGCTCAGGATGAACGCTGGCGGTATGCCTAACACATGCAAGTCGAACGGAGTTCCTTCGGGAACTTAGTGGCGGACGGGTGAGTAACACGTGAGAACCTACCTTCAGAATGGGGACAACAGTTGGAAACGACTGCCAATACCCGATGTGCCGAAAGGTGAAAGATTTATCGTCTGAAGATGGGCTCGCGGCTGATTAGCTAGTTGGTAGTGTAAGGGACTACCAAGGCGACGATCAGTAGCTGGTCTGAGAGGATGAGCAGCCACACTGGAACTGAGAAACGGTCCAGACTCCTACGGGAGGCAGCAGTGGGGAATTTTCCGCAATGGGCGAAAGCCTGACGGAGCAATACCGCGTGTGGGAGGAAGGCCCTTGGGTTGTAAACCACTTTTATCAGGGAAGAAGCTCTGACGGTACCTGATGAATAAGCATCGGCTAACTCCGTGCCAGCAGCCGCGGTAATACGGAGGATGCAAGCGTTATCCGGAATCATTGGGCGTAAAGCGTCCGTAGGTGGTTTGTCAAGTCTGTCGTCAAAGAATGGAGCTTAACTCCATAAAAGCGGTGGAAACTGAGAGACTAGAGTTCGGTAGGGGTAGCGGGAATTCCCAGTGTAGCGGTGAAATGCGTAGATATTGGGAAGAACATCGGTGGCGAAAGCGCGCTACTGGGCCGAAACTGACACTGAGGGACGAAAGCTAGGGTAGCGAAAGGGATTAGATACCCCTGTAGTCCTAGCCGTAAACGATGGATACTAGGCGTAGTCTGTATCGACCCGGACTGTGCCGAAGCTAACGCGTTAAGTATCCCGCCTGGGGAGTACGCTCGCAAGAGTGAAACTCAAAGGAATTGACGGGGGCCCGCACAAGCGGTGGAGTATGTGGTTTAATTCGATGCAACGCGAAGAACCTTACCAAGACTTGACATGTCTGGAATCCTGATGAAAGTTAGGAGTGCCTTAGGGAGCCAGAACACAGGTGGTGCATGGCTGTCGTCAGCTCGTGTCGTGAGATGTTGGGTTAAGTCCCGCAACGAGCGCAACCCCCGTTTTTAGTTGCCATCATTAAGTTGGGCACTCTAGAGAGACTGCCGGTGACAAACCGGAGGAAGGTGGGGATGACGTCAAGTCATCATGCCCCTTACGTCTTGGGCTACACACGTACTACAATGGTCGGGACAACGGGCAGCTAATCCGCGAGGACAAGCGAATCCCAACAAACCCGGCCTCAGTTCAGATTGCAGGCTGCAACTCGCCTGCATGAAGGAGGAATCGCTAGTAATCGCAGGTCAGCATACTGCGGTGAATTCGTTCCCGGGCCTTGTACACACCGCCCGTCACACCATGGGAGCTGGTCACGCCCGAAGTCGTTACTCCAACCGTTCGCGGAGGAGGATGCCTAAGGCAGGGCTAGTGACTGGGGTGAAGTCGTAACAAGGTAGCCGTACCGGAAGGTGTGGCTGGATCACCTCCTTATAGGGAGACCGTACCCACTGAATTCTGAAAGCAATCAGCAAATAAGAAAAAAGTAGGTTATCCCAAGGTCGTGCAAGGGAGAAAAGGTAAAAACTTTCAAACTATTAGAGTCGGTTCGTACCTAAGACTAACTTTCCGAAAGGGAGGGTAAAACTTAGAAAAAACCAGACAAGGGCTATTAGCTCAGTTGGTTAGAGCGCACGGCTGATAACCGTGAGGTCTCTGGTTCAAGTCCAGAATGGCCCACTGGATTAATCTTTTAGATTAATCATCACGAGCGCGTAAAGATTGGTAAAAAGAATCGGCATCCTATCTAAACAGGAAAAACTGTAATAGAGGGAATGCTGGTTGAAAAACCAGTAAGAACCTTGAAAACTGCATAGAAAAAGAGAAAAGCAGGGATAAAAGCCAAAGGTCAAGCTACAAAGGGCTAACGGTGGATACCTTGGCACACAGAGGCGATGAAGGACGTAGTTACCGACGAAACGCTTCGGGGAGCTGGAAACAAGCACTGATCCGGAGATGTCCGAATGGGGCAACCCTAAATACTGCTCACTGAATAAAATAGGTGAGAAAGAGCCAACCTAGTGAATTGAAACATCTTAGTAGCTAGAGGAAAAGAAAACAATTGAGTGATTCTCCGAGTAGCGGCGAGCGAAAAGGGAACAGCCTAAACCAACTTCTACGGAGGTTGGGGTCGTGGGACAGCAACGTGGACTGAATAGATTAGACGAAGCAGCTGAAAACTGCACCAGAGGAGGTGAAAGTCCTGTAGTCGAAAATCGAAGCAGCCTAGCTGAATCCCGAGTAGGCCGGAGCACGTGGAATTCCGGTTGAATCAGCGAGGACCACCTCGTAAGGCTAAATACTACTGTGTGACCGATAGAGAAAAGTACCGCGAGGGAAAGGTGAAAAGAACCCCAGTGAGGGGAGTGAAATAGAACATGAAACCGTTAGCCTACAAGCAATGGAAGGCTGATTAAACGGCTGACCGTGTGCCTGTTGAAGAATGAGCCGGCGACTTACAGGTTGTGGCAGGTTAAGGTGTGTTGCACCGAAGCCAAAGTGAAAGCGAGCCTGAAAAGGGCGATAGTCACAATTTGTAGACCCGAACCCGGGTGATCTAACCATGGCCAGGATGAAGCTTGGGTAAAACCAAGTGGAGGTCCGAACCGACTAATGTTGAAAAATTAGCGGATGAGCTGTGGTTAGGGGTGAAATGCCAATCGAACCCGGAGCTAGCTGGTTCTCCCCGAAATGTGTTTAGGCGCAGCGGTTGTAAAGTCAACTTGGGGGGTAAAGCACTGTTTCGCTGCGGGCTGGGAGACCGGTACCAAGGCGATGCAAACTAAGAATACCCAAGAAGAAACGACCAGTAAGACGGTGGGGGATAAGCTTCATCGTCAAGAGGGAAACAGCCCAGACCACCAGCTAAGGTCCCCAAATCATCACTAAGTGAGAAAGGAGGTGGGAGTGCATTGACAACCAGGAGGTTTGCCTAGAAGCAGCAATCCTTAAAAGAGTGCGTAATAGCTCACTGGTCAAGCGCTCCTGCGCCGAAAATGAACGGGGCTAAGTGATGTGCCGAAGCTGTGGACTACGAATGTAGTGGTAGGGGAGCGTTCTGTATAGGGTGAAGCACTAGCGGCAAGCAGGTGTGGACAGTACAGAAGTGAGAATGTCGGCTTGAGTAGCGAAAACATTGGTGAGAATCCAATGCCCCGAAATCCTAAGGGTTCCTCCGGAAGGCTCGTCCGCGGAGGGTTAGTCAGGACCTAAGGCGAGGCTGAAAAGCGTAGTCGATGGACAACGGTTCAATATTACCGTACTGATTATAGATTGTGGCGGGGGACGGAGAAGGCTAATGCTGCCGGATGATGGTTACCGGTCTAAGCATTCAAGGCGATGAGAGACGGAGAAAACGTCTTGAGCTGAGGTGTGATGGGGAGTCTCCACGGAGACGAAGTGCATGAGGTCAAGCTTCCTAGAAAAGCCCGAACCACGTTAATTTATAATTACCTGTACCCGAAACCGACACAGGTAGGAAGGTAGAGAATACCAAGGGGCGCGAGATAACTCTCTCTAAGGAACTCGGCAAAATGACCCCGTAACTTCGGGAGAAGGGGTGCCCTCAGCAATGGGGGTCGCAGTGAATAGGCCCAGGCGACTGTTTACCAAAAACACAGGTCTCCGCGAAGTCGTAAGACGCGGTATGGGGGCTGACGCCTGCCCAGTGCCGGAAGGTTAAGGAAGTTGGTCAGGAGCAATCTGAAGCTAGCGACTGAAGCCCCGGTGAACGGCGGCCGTAACTATAACGGTCCTAAGGTAGCGAAATTCCTTGTCGGGTAAGTTCCGACCCGCACGAAAGGCGTAACGATCTGGGCACTGTCTCGGAGAGAGACTCGGCGAAATAGGATTGTCTGTGAAGATACGGACTACCTGCATTTGGACAGAAAGACCCTATGAAGCTTTACTGTAGCTTGGGATTGGGTTCGGGCTTTGCTTGCGCAGGATAGGTGGGAGACGTTGAAGTAGTGCTTGTGGGTGCTATGGAGTCAACGGTGAGATACCACTCTGGTGAGGCTAGAATTCTAACTCTGACCCCTAATCGGGGGAGAGAACAATTTCAGGTGGGCAGTTTGACTGGGGCGGTCGCCTCCTAAAAGGTAACGGAGGCGCGCAAAGGTTTCCTCAGACTGGTTGGAAATCAGTCGAAGAGTGTAAAAGCAGAAGGAAGCTTGACTGTGAGACAAACAGGTCAAACAGGGACGAAAGTCGGCTTTAGTGATCCGACGGCACTGAGTGGAAGGGCCGTCGCTCAACGGATAAAAGTTACTCTAGGGATAACAGGCTGATCTCCGCCAAGAGTTCACATCGACGCGGAGGTTTGGCACCTCGATGTCGGCTCATCGCAACCTGGGGCGGTAGTACGTCCCAAGGGTTGGGCTGTTCGCCCATTAAAGCGGTACGTGAGCTGGGTTCAGAACGTCGTGAGACAGTTCGGTCCATATCCGATGTAGGCGTAAGAGTATTGAGAGGAGCCTTCCTTAGTACGAGAGGACCGGGAAGGACGCACCGCTGGTGTACCTGTTATCGTGCCAACGGTAAACGCAGGGTAGCCAAGTGCGGAGTGGATAACCGCTGAAAGCATCTAAGTGGGAAGCCCACCTCAAGATGAGTACTCTCATGGCATAAGCCAGTAAGGTCACGGGAAGACTACCCGTTAATAGGCTCTAGATGGAAGTGTAGCAATATGCGAAGTCAAGAAGTACTAACAGACCGAGGGCTTGACCTTATTCTTATCTCAATTATTTCTCTTTTTTATGCAGTCTTGAGGGTTCTTGTGAGAACCACTTCTTGGTGTGTTTAGCGTCATGGAACCACTCCGATCCCATCCCGAACTCGGCTGTGAAACGTGTCTGCGGCGACGATACTTTTGGGGTTGCCCTCTGGAACAATAGCTCCATGCCAAGATTATTCTTTCTACAATAAACAATTCCTTTCTCATGCAAGTGGGGAGGGTTTTCATTTTTGGGATACTCGTTTTGATGGGGTGCGACCTTTAGTTGATAAAAGCTGTTGTAATCAGGGTTCTACAGGGAACCCATATTGATCAAGTTTTGCCCAAAATTGACTCCATCGTTCCTTGGTCAATACCAAAGCTCGTAGGCTCAAAATAATTCCTGCTCCTTTTTCCTTCCATCGCATCCCTGAACAACATAATCGTTGTTTGACCAACGTCTTACAAGCTGCTTCCGTAACACCTGAACCAATCGGATACTTTTTCTCTATGTATTCAGCATAATCCATTTGATGCTGATGATTCTCGTAATAAGTAATCGCCGCTTGTAGTTTCTCGGTAAGATTCTTAGAATGACTTTTTTCTTCTTTGACTTCTTTCATCAGATTTAGCAGTTCTCCTGCTTTTCCTTTTTCATGCTTGAGTTCTCGACAATTTTCAGTCAACCATTCTTTTTGTTTTGACACGGTATTCGGATGCAACGCTTCTGCCAAGGCACCTAAGTAACCAGAGGCATGATAGAAATCTAATATCTGTTCTTCCGTTTGCTTTTCTAAAAACTTCCAATTTGATTCTGCACCATCTGCTATACCGACAAATTTTGCCTCTGGATAACGGTTTTTCGCTCGCTCAATTTCTCTTTCCAATCTTTCTAGAAAACTCTTTTTTCCGTACTCTGGTGCCGCACCTAGATAGATTGTCTGTTGACGTTCTCCCTCACTATCGTATAGGGAAACGGTTCCCACCATTGCTTCACGGTAGCCATCCTCACACATCAGCATACAGGTTCCATCTAATCCTATTCCCACTGTTGCAATTTGGCTATCCTCCTTGGGCGGGGCATAACTCCACGCTTCTTCTTTTGCCTGTACCACACTTCCTACTGCTTCACTCAATCTTTGGATATAGGATAGCGCTACTTTTCTACCATGATTTTCTAATAAATCATTTTTCACCTCTTTGCCTGCCATCCCTGACATTTTTGAGGATACCTGTTTTGCCAATAATGGCGTTGATGTTATGATTATCCTTGCTTCTCTTTCTAAGGGGCAATACGTTTTTCCTCCTACTGAACGCTGATATACATGACGATTCACTATAACCTCACCATAAGGTGTTTGATATTCTTTCGGTTGCTCTCCCTTACTCTTCCAGATTTCTTCACCGATTTTTAAGGGTGAACCATCTGTATCTAAATATTTCAAGGCTTCTTTGCTGGCGATGCAACCTACTTCGTTTAAGCCTTTTTGAATATTTATTTCTGTATCCAACATTGAACGACTGAGTTCTAATGTTAGTTCTATTTTTATCTTTGAACCCTCTACATTAATTAGTTTTGCTGTCATCATTGTTTCCTCTTTGTCACTTTTCATCTCATGTTAACACTTTTCTTTTCCTTCATCAACTAAAGGTCACACCCTTTTGATGGAGGATGCGGGGGAGAGGTAATACTCGGTTGACTAGTATCAATAATGAGACTATGATCGAGATAAATTTCCTACGGTGAAGCGAAATCCTATCAAGTCAAGCAAATTTTATCTGCTATTGAAAAATTAGAGGCACAGAGCGATGATTAATCCCGATCACTACGTTTATAAGGTTATTTGGTCAGCCGAAGATCAAGAATATGTGGGACTGTGTGCTGAATATCCCAGTTTGTCCTATCTCGATGAGGATCGGCTACAGGCTCTTGGAGGTATCACTGAGTTAGTGCGCTCTGTTGTGGAAGATATGGAGGCAAATGGGGAATCTTTGCTTGAACCGATTCCAGAAAGACAGTACAGTGGCAAGTTTCAAGTTAGGATTACCCCAGAATTGCATCGTCGTTTAGTGATTGAAGCGGCGGAAGAAAATGTCAGTCTCAATCGCTATATTAGCTATAAATTGGCTTCTTAAAAGAATCTTCAATTAAATTAACTAAGCCGACTAAATCTTGAGGGAAGTTTTATATTGAGCCTTATACTAAAGATTACGATGAAGATAAAACGCGATCGCGGTTTTCGGTGAATCGTTACAGGAAAACTCATAGTATAATCTGAATTGGTAGTTCAATGAATCGGGTTTCTAGCAGCAAGATTGGCGAGGCGATCGCGTTACTTGCTAAGAGTTGGAAATTACAACTTAATTTTTTAACCAATTATGATAATTTCTAGGAGGAAAGTATGCGTAAACAAAGAATTGAATATTTTTCGCCGTTAGATGCTTTGATTATGGTTACGAAGCGTCTCAGTCTTTATGAAAATAAATATCAATGGGATTCAGAGGACTTTTTTGACCGTTATAGCAAAGGAAAGTTAACGGATGAGGTTGATTTTATTGAATGGTCTAATGATTACCGTCATTATTTGGCTTTACGTTTAGAATTAGCAAATTTATTAGCCAATGCTGCATAAAATTTTAGAGGATTATTTAAAAGGGATTGAACTTGCTTTACTGGCTTTAGAGCAGGTTTATGTTGAGCGTTATACGGAGGAAATATTAACACCGAATAGAGTCAATTTACGACTTCGTATTCGTTGGCATAAGGGGTGTGTACTGGAAATCAATGAAGCGGTGATTGTTACAGATCATATTTTAACGTTTTTAGATTATCGTTATCATTGTCAAGATCAGCAAAATTCCCTGATTTTTCGTTATGATAGCACCCCTCATTTTCCTAACTTATCTAGTTTTCCTCATCATAAACATTATTAGGAGATGTAATTGCTTGCGAGAAACCTGAACTGATTCAAGTATTGCAGGAAGTTACCATTTTAATTTAGTTTTAACGTTAAAATACAATACGATCGCCATTTAACCCTAACCCAAAACGCGATCACCGATTAATTGATAGTTGATAGTGAATAGTTGATAATTATCCATTGTCAATTGTCTTTAGCTTATTGGGATGCGATCGCATTTTTTACGTTATTAAGTGGCATTAATTAATACATGATCACATAACTGATTATTATATTAAGCGATGAAACATGATTGGCAAGTCGGTGAAGTTTTACCAAAGGCTGCACAAGCAGAGATTGATTTTCGTAAATTTACCGAATATTCTATGAATCCCTCAAATTTGAATAATCAGGGTAAGTGGAAGGCTTTTGATCTGTTAGGTTATAATGTAGATAGTGTTCGAGGTCGTTTTATTGCAACCCAGCACATTGTTGATCAAATTCGATTTCACTTAGAAAGAATACCAGCAATTTTAGATGATCCTAGCCAATATGGAATGCGATTTTCTGTCAAAATCCCTATTATTGGTTTTAATGATAGAAAAGGTATTCTGGTTACAAAATGGCAAATTGACAACAATAAATGTATTCCCAGACTTATTACGAACTGGCTTAAGATTATTTAGGGTTTGCCGAATAAAGGCAGAACCTTTATCAGATAAGCTTTTCAGCCATTTTGAACACGATTAGGTGCAAGCTTATGGCATTTGAAGGCTCAAAATCCATGCACTTTGCTAGAAAATTGTGGGTTAAAATCGGAAACTGATTTCTGAAGTCACCATTTTTCGCGCCCTGTGGCATCTAGGTTCGATTTGCAGACTTATTCAGCAAGCCCTATTTAATAAAGGAGTAAAAATCATGAAAGCAAAACTTTATGATCAAATTGTTACCTTGGTTGATGTGGAGGTTGATTTTGGTCAACGTTTAATTAAAAAAGAAACAAAGGGGACTATTGTAGAATGTTACGAAAATCCCGAAGGTTACGCTGTTGATTTGGCAATTCCTGATAATAATTCTGTGACAGGCTATGATTATGAAAATGTCATTCTTTATCCTAAACAATTCATGATAGCGAGTTTAATTTCTCGAAAATTGGCGGTGTGATGATCGCGGTTTTCCATAATGTTTTTAAGGGGCGATCGCCCTTTAATCCTAACCCAAAACGCGATCGCCGATTAATTGATAGTTGATAATGAATAGTTGATAATTATCCATTGTCAATTGTCCATTATCCATTGGAAACGCGATCGCCTATAAAAAACCTCTATGATAGAGTTACTCAAACTGTTACCAAAGTCACTGACGACATTTTTGTTTGCAGTGGCGGCTTTATTAAGATTTTATGGAAACTCAGACACCATCCTCTTCTCCTTCTTCCCCTTCACCACAATCCAAGGGAGTCTTCTGGTCTTCGCGTTGGGGTCAGCGTCTCTGGTGGTTAATCTCGGCCTTGAGTGGTACGCTGGAAATCGAAACAGAAGGGAAACGACAGCAGCAAGAATACGAATCGAGAATGAAAACCTTGCAGCAAGAGAACGAGAGACTCGCTATACTCGAATCCAAAATAGATGGATTATTCTCCAAATACAACATCAACTCGAAGGCTCATCAGACACCAGAGCAGCCTTGAGAGACTTTCTAGTATTTTTGTCGGAATATGGTGAGTAGAAGGGCGATCGCCGATTAATTGATAGTTGATAATGAATAGTTGATAATTATCTAGCCTTTATATCGTATTGCCTTTATATCGCATTAATCTACTCCTGTTTTAATCTAAAAATAAATTTTCAAATGTATGGGTATTATTCCAGCGATAAGTTAAAAAATCTCGGCGATCGCAGGTTAAAATACGCCCATGACCTAGATGTTCAGCTAAGACAACTAAGGCGGCATCGGCTAAGTCCATCGGCAGATCATCATAACGTTCTAAAAGCTCTTGAACTCTTCTCATTTGATGAGTCTTTAATTCAAAAACTTCAAATCTACCTGCTAAAAAATTTTGAATAAATAGGGCTTGCTGAAAAAGTCCACAAAACGAACCTAGATGCCACAGGGCGCGAAAAATGGTGACTTCAGAGATCAGTTTCCAGTTTTACCCCACATTTTTCCAGCAAAGTGCATGGATTTTGAGCCTCCAAATGCCATAACCTTGCATCTGATCGTTTGTAAAATGCCTGAAAGTATTGTCTAGCAAGGATTTCATCCTTATTCAGCAAGCCCTAAATAGGGCTTGCTGAATAAGTCTGCAAATCGAACCTAGATGCCACAGGGCGCGAAAAATGGTGACTTCAGAAATCAGTTTCCGATTTTAACCCACAATTTTCTAGCAAAGTGCATGGATTTTACGCCTTCAAATGCCATAAGCTTGCACCTAATCGTGTTCAAAATGGCTGAAAAGCTTATCTGATAAAGGTTCTGCCTTTATTCGGCAAACCCTAAATAATACTTGAGAATGATTACCCAGACGGGTTAGTAGTAGATAACAGATTTCTGTAAAAACAAACCAGGTTGTAATTAGTGGTTCTCTAAGATTTTGCATTACCTGTCTCGCTTTTGTGTGATGTTTATCGTCTTGGTTTGCAAGGGCTAACCAAAAGCCTGTGTCAACTATAATCATGCTTTTCAGACCAGGATTCTTTCAATATTTTTTTATAATTAGTTGAAAGGTCGGCATCACTTTTTCCGCAGCCAATAAAGCCACTTTCTTGCCATCCTTTGATGGGATCAGGATCAGCTACCTGAAGTTTTTCGTATTTTTGATTGATAGTCATTTCTAGTAGAGCCAGAATATTGTCTGAACTATGTTGTTCGATAAAGGTCATTTTTTGCCATTGTTCGTCACTGAGATTGAGGGTGATTTCCATTTTTATTCCCAAATTCGACTCGTTTATCACCAATTTAACACATTATCTCAGCTTGCGATCGCCCTTGAACCATAACCCAAAACGCGATCGCCGATTAATTGATAATTGTTAATTGATAGTTGATAATTATCCATTGTCAATTGTCTATTGAAAACGCGATCGCTTTAACAGCCATCAATTATTTCCCCACAATTGAGTTACCTCTTCTCTTGATAATGCCAACATTTCTGCTACTTCATTCACTGAAAAGCCCCGTTGCTGTAATCGTGCAATAAGCTGTTGTCGTTCCTCTTGACGACCTTCCTGACGACCTTCCTGAAAAACTTCACGATAAAATCGGGTTTGTTTAATATCTGTATCGGTAAACATGGCTTGTAAAACCTCCTTAGAAAAATCGGGAAAGCGGTAAATTAACATCTTCTCTACTAATTCTATAAGTTGTTCTTGTAATCTTTCATCGGTTAATGTTCTGAGTTGAGTAACTACTTTTTGCAATCGTTCAGGGACTGTCGCCTCCGATACTGTTACCAAGCTCAACACGGAGGTTCCCAAGGAGTTTGAGTCTAGCTCTTCTAAATAAATTAGGCGTAATAATCCTGCTTCCGCTAGGGCTTGATAATGTCGAGGAATAGGTACGGCGATGCTTTGACGTAACCACAGGGCTACACAGAGCCATTCGCGTTCTGGGCGATATTGCCCCAAGTACAAAAAGGTTTCTGTGATGAGTCGTTCATAGAGGCGTTCATCGGCTTGGAATTGTATTTCCGCAAAATAGATGGGTTGTTGTGTATCATTGTTTTTCGGTAAAAAGACTCCATCAATGCGTCTTGATAGTTCTTTGATTTCTACGGATTTGAACTGATAATCAGCCCCAACTTTTCCCAATAGTTCACTGAGTAGGTTCGGCATCAGTTGAAATAGCTGATAGAAAATAGTATCTGTTCTCATGGATGGTGAGCAAATTCCTCAAGTCTATTATGCACTTTTTCAGGGGCGATCGCCAAATAATTGATAGTTGATAATTACCTGTCTCAAAAAAACAGGAATCTCTAACTAGCAAGAATGGCTGTTTTTTTCTCCAAAACCGTTAGAGCCTCTTGAATTAAATCTACTTCTTGCACCTCAAATAAGACCTCACCGCACTGAGGACAAACCCAAGCGGGAAGAGCATCCCAAGAAACTGAGTACCCAGGGCGATCAGCCCTAAAAGGAGCTTTTTCCCAACGCATTTTTCCCTTACAAGATAAACATTCCATACTACAGTCTCATGATTGAAATCTGATGACCATTGTAACGCATCAGGAAGATAAGCAGTAATAATCGCAAGATACTCATTCTTTGGCGCACAAACAACATGAATCGGACGATTGTTTTGTCCCAAACCTAGAATTAAACAGCTATGCCCCCTTGAGTCTTGAGGATAATCTTCAATTACCTCACCTGTCATAATGATTCTCTCAATTTCCTATGTTGAAATCATACGATCAGGACGTGACATCTGCCGAATGGTATGCGGAAGAAACAACAACTTTTGGGTTGCGGCTTGTCTAACTTGTGCGTAAATATCGTCATTGATCATATTCTATTCTGTAATCTGCGATCGCCTACCCATTATCCATTGAAAACGCGATCGCTTTTTTAATTGATAGTTGATAATGAATAGTTAATAATTATCCATTGTCAATTGTCCATTATCCATTGGAAATATGATCGCGGATTAATTGATAGTGATTGATAATTGTCAATTGGGTTTGGGGTTATTTTTTGAGATACCAGATAAGGATAGTTAAGGCTAGGCCAGCGACGAACCAGAGTCCATATTTTTGTAAACGTTTTCGAGCTAAAGATTTTTCTTTTTTCTGATTGAGTTTACTGATTACCTGTTTGCATTTTTCGATTTTATGATCAAGCCCAAGATTTTGATTGATGGTAAGGGCTTTTTGTAAGTATTCTAATGCTTCGTCGTGTTGATCAAGAAGAGTTAGAGTAAGTCCTATATTATATAATGAAGTTTCTTCTCCATTCATATCGCCAATCTCACGTTTAATTGCCAAGGATTGCTGATAAAAATTGAGAGCCTCTTGGTACTGGTCTAACGAATAATACACACTTCCCAGATTTATTAAAGAATTTGCTTCTCCAGTAATATCGCCGATCTCACGTTTAATCTCTAAAGATTGCTGATGATATTTGAGAGCCTCTTGGCACTGTCCCAACAAATTATATACACTCCCCAGATTGTCTAAAGAATATGCTTCTCCTTGAATATCACCGATCTCACGTTGAATCTCTAAGGATTGCTGATAAAAATTGAGACCCTCTTGGTACTGTCCTAATAAACTATATACAACCCCCAGATTGCCTAAAGCTTTTGCTTCTCCATTCATATCGCTGATCTCACGTTGAATCTCTAAGGATTGCTGATGAAAATTGAGAGCCTCTTGGTACTTCCCTAACGAATCATAAACATTCCCCAGACCCATTAAAGAATATGCTTCTCCTTGAATATCGCCGATCTCACGTTGAATCTCTAAGGATTGCTGATAAAAATTGAGAGCCTCTTGGTACTTTCCTAACGAATTATATACACTCCCCAGATTGCCTAAAGCTTTTGCTTCTTCATTGCGATTGCCGATCTCACGTTGAATCTCTAAAGATTGCTGATAAAGATTGAGAGCCTCTTGGTACTTTCCTAATGAATAATACACATTCCCCAGATTCATTAAAGAAGTTGCCTCTCGTTGAATATTTCCGATCTTACGTTGAATCTCTAAGGATTGCTGATGAAAATTAAGAGCCTCTTGGTACTTCCCTAACGAATCATACACAAGTCCCAGTCTGTTACAAAGCTCTCCATAGTTTTGCCTTTCTTCGATCATTGGTTGCCAATCTTGATGAAGTTGATCATAAAGATCAAGCAATGTTGTGTAATGACCCCGCAATCTTAAACAATTGTCGCAGACCGATACCGCACCAAACGCATCTTGATAACGCCCTAATTGACACTCGTGATAAAAAGTTTCCTCATACTCCGCAATTCCTGATAAGGGCGTATCATTGTCCCAAATTTTCAGACGATGCTCCCAAAAATAAACAATCGCTCGCTCGTGGGCTGTCGTTAAATCCGCCGTTCGTTCCTTCACAAATTCCCGCAAACGAGGCTGAAACCGAAACTCCCCTGGACTCAGATATTGCAGAATAGACCGCCGCTCTAAATCCTCCAAAATCTCCATCGTCACCACTGCATCAGGAAACAACGCCTGGGCAAGCTCCAGCCCAAATGCCCCGCGCAAAACCGACAACTGTGCCAATAACAACCGTTGCGTCTCCGTTAGACGGTCTAAACTCCACTGCAAAACCTGCTCAACCGTTAACTTTTCGCCGCGATGGGAACCCACTAACTGCTGCCAACCTTCCAAAGACTGCAAAAAACGCTGACCTGGCCAAAAAGTCACCCGCAACCAACCCGCTATCAACGACAACGCCAAGGGATTGCCCTGTACCTGCTCCGATGCCCGTTCCCGATTTTGTTGGCTGTCCTCCACTTCCAACGCCGCCAATAACGCCGCACCTTCCACCGTCGTTAAACCTTGATCGAGCAGTTGCCAACGCGATCGCAGAAAACCCAGATAACGGGGCGGATATTCCCGACTCGCTAACAACAGCACACTTTCACTGCCAATATCCTGAAAACCCTGCCAAAACTGCTCATAACCACTCAGCCAGGCTCCTTGGGGCGTTAACACCGATTCCAAATTATCAATGGCCAACAAATAACGCCCCTGCTGAAGTAGCCGCAATAAACGGGGAATGAGGTCTTTTTCCTCGATATTTTCCACCTGTTCAGGCAAAACCCCAAATTCCTGTAAGGCCCTCGCCGCCAACACTGTCATCGAAGTCTGCGATCGCACATCTGCCCAAAATTTGCCCCTAAAATCGGGAGAATCGGCAAAAACCTGGGCCATCAGCGTTGATTTACCGATGCCGCCTTCCCCCCGCAATCCAATCAGAGAAACATGGCGATCGGCCATCCAAGCTCGTAATTCTGCCTGTTGCTCCGTCCTACCCTGGAAAAAACGGCGATCGGGTAAGGGATCACTGTAAATCAAAGAAGCTTGTTGACCATTAATCGTAATGATATTGGTCTGATTATCGACAGAACTTTGGTTGACTACTGCAATTGTTTTGGCTAATGGTTCATTCATTCGTTTACCCAAATTCCGTTTAAATTCCGTAGGGGTTTGGTTTCCAAATCCATAAACCATAATGATTACAGACCAAATCCATAAATTCCGTAGGGAGTTTTCCAAATCCATAAAGCATAGGACTTGGAGACCAAGCCCCTACCTAGACCAAGCCCCTACCTAGAGATTAATGGTGTTGGTTTGATTGGTAATCGGGCCTTGATTAACCACACCAATTTTTTCAGCCAATTTCGTCAGATTAACCACTGCGCCAGGTTGAGCTTGTACAGCCGTCTGGATTGCTTCGGTTAATTTTCGCAATTCCCTATCATTCTGTACCAAATTTTCAACTTTTTCAATCAAAGCTTGCTGACCGTAAACAGTCGGTTGCTGTTGGGCTAATTCAGGTTGTTTGGCCACAACGGCGATCGCTTCAGCCGTTTTCGGGTCTTTTCGTTGCAAATGGGCTGAAAATTTCTCAACGGAGTTCCAAACGCTTTCCGTGAGCTTTTCTCCCGTTTTCTCAAAGGCTTTGGTGGCAATTAAAACAGCGATCGCACTGGCGGTTAAAGTTACAGGTTCCATTGTTAGTCAATTCTCGATCTATTTTTCTCTATCATAAACACTTTCAGTACAAATAAACAAAGGCGATCGCGTTTTTAATAGATAATTATCAACTATTCATTATCAACTATCAATTAATCTGCGATCACGGTTTAGATTTTGGGGGAAGGGGCGATCGCTGTTGGGTTTAATGGTTATCTTCAATGCTTCACTGTTCTGGAATGGCTTGGTTCAAGCCAAAAGTTTAATTCCCTTGGAACTCTATCGGCAGGATCGGCTCAAAGATACCCTCTCAACGGCGACTAAAACGGGGAAACGGGAGGCGATCGCCACCAAGTTATCGCTTTATTGACGTGGATGGCTTGTCTTTATTTGTTTTTTTTCGGGACAGAACTTGGAATGGCAGGCAATACGCTTGGTAGGGTTGGAATCGTTACCAACTGACAATCATTGATCCGTTTAGTTAAGTTAGTATAGTCTAAGCGACCGCCATTGATTTGATACTCATCCCTGGGATTAGGAAGATGACCTCTAGGGGCATTAAGGCTATAATCTAAACCTTGTTTAAATAGTATCCATTCGTTATTTTTACGCCAGCCGACCTGATCTCCAAATTTATCGTAGGCTTCTGGTGCCATTAATCGTCCTGGTTTATTTCCTGTACTAATAAAAATACCGTATTGGACACTAAAGCCAAAACGTCCGTTGGAAGCCTGAGTCCAAAGATCATCCACAGTTTTCAAATCCCAGCAAGCCAGTTTAGCAATATCTTCCGCCGTGAGCCAGCCCTGGAGATCACGATTCATCGCTTTGAGCAGTAGCGATCGCGTCAGTTCATTAGCCTGTTGCCACTTTTGCTCGGCCAGTAAATTTTTTAAAGGAGTATAGTCGATGCCTGTGCTTGGAGAGACCAGGGTCGCGGTCGTGGGGAGAGGGGACACCGTTGGTTTTGGAGACATGTGCGGGGTAAGGGACTGAGCAAAGACACGATCGAGGGGACAGAGTAAAAGCAAGAGTGCCAGAACTACTTTGTTGATTGCCACTATTTTTGTCATATAATTTGCCCTAAAAATGGGAACTCCCAAGAAGAGACATCCGAATCATAGAATAACATAGGAGCCTGTGGATTCTGCTCCTCAGAGTGACAATCAATGATGGGTTTTACTTGGACGCGATCGCATATTTTAGGCTTGTCGGACTGGCAAGCAGCGGAATATGATGCCCTCTTACAAACAGCAACAAGTTTTCGGGATGTATTAGCAGGACAGACAAAAAAGGTTCCGGCCCTTCAGGGTCAGGTCGTTACTAATCTATTTTTTGAACCTTCTACTCGTACCCGCAGTAGTTTTGAATTGGCGGCCAAACGGCTCTCGGCTGATGTGATGAACTTTGCGCCTGGGAGTTCTTCGCTCACCAAGGGGGAAACCATTCTAGATACCGCTAAAACCTATCTGGCCATGGGAACCGATATTATGGTCATTCGCCATCAACAGGCGGGGGTTCCCCAACTAATCGCCACAGCCATGGATCAGTTAGGGGCAGGGGTGAAAGTTTTAAATGCTGGAGATGGTCAACACGAACACCCTTCCCAGGCTCTGTTAGATCTCTATACCATGACCACTTTGCTAGAACCAGAGCAACCCTGTTTAGCCGTCTTAAAAGGTAAAAAAATCGCGATCGTGGGGGATATTCTCCATTCCCGTGTAGCACGGTCTAATATTTGGAGTTTGACAGCCGCCGGAGCCGATGTTCATCTGGCCGGGCCACCCACGCTTTTACCAGAATTATTTGCGAAGATGATCGACAGTCAAACCGCCGGAAAATTAACGCTCCATTGGCAATTGGAACCCGCCCTGGTTGAGGCAGATTTTGTGATGACTCTACGCCTACAAAAAGAGCGGATGACCGCCCATTTATTGCCCAGTTTACGGGAATATCATCAACAGTTTGGCATTACCCGCGATCGCCTTAAGGTCTGCCAAGAAACCGTAAAAGTGATGCACCCTGGCCCTGTTAATCGGGGTGTGGAACTAAGTTCAGATCTGATGGATGACCCACGATTAAGCCTCATTCAAGATCAAGTCACCAGTGGTGTAGCTATTCGCATGGCCTTGCTCTATTTGATCGGAACATCCACCGATACTGAATAGCCACGTTTGAAACTTGAACTTGTCTGAAGCCCAATGGTCGGTGTCAGGTCGTTTACCGATGGCCAATACCAATGTAACGGAAACCGGCTTTTTGTAGTTCTTCGGCCACGAGAAAATTACGACCATCAATAACGAGAGGTTGATTCATTAGAGTCCCCATTTTCTGGAAGTCGAGCTTCAGAAATTCTTGCCACTCCGTCACCAACACTAAAACATCACAACCATCCGCCAACATTTCCGGGTCAGTTTCAATAATCACATTAGAAATGCCATGACTCAGGCCGGATTGAGAAACAATGGGATCATAGGCCTTGACTTTCGCGCCTAAACGATTTAACTGCTCAATAATGTTAAGGGCCGGAGCGTCGCGCATATCATCCGTATCGGGTTTAAAGGTCAAACCGAGCAGCCCCACCACTTTCCCCTTCAGGATTTTGAGTTCCTGTTGTAATTTTTCAATGATAATGGTGCGTTGACGGGTGTTAACATTAACGGCCGCGTTCAGCAATTCAGCCTGATAACCATAGTCTGAAGCCGTGTGAATGAGAGCGGAAACATCCTTGGGAAAACAGGATCCCCCCCAACCAATCCCCGCCGACAGAAATTTGCTACCAATACGGGAGTCTAGACCAATGCCCTGGGCCACCTGGGTGACATCGGCCCCCACGCGATCGCAAATATTGGCAACTTCATTAATAAAACTGATTTTAGTAGCCAGAAAAGCATTGGCTGCGTATTTAATCATTTCCGCCGAATTGAGATCGGTTACGACTACCGGCACAGGAGCCTGGGAAGACTCTTCCGCAAATTGACGATTAACTAAGGGTTCATAGAGCTTTTGCATCAGGGCGATCGCCTTAGCACTATTACCGCCTAGAACAATGCGATCGGGATTAAAGGTATCATAGACCGCCGAACCTTCTCGTAAAAACTCAGGATTACTGACCACATCAAAATTAAAAGTGCTCCCTTTTGTCGGTAGATTATCTGAGTTGAGTTGACGTTCCTTGAGGCCATCTAACACCAGCATTCGTACCCAATCTCCAGAACCAATCGGAACTGTTGATTTATTAACAATAACTCGATAGCCATCATCTAAATGAAAACCAATACCTCGTGCGACAGCTTCCACGTAACGGGTGTCACTTTCGCCCGTCGGTAAAGGCGGTGTGCCTACCGCAATAAATAAAATCTCTCCATGTTTAACCCCTTCCCCTAGATCACTGCTAAAGGTGAGACGATTAGCCTGCATATTGGCCAGCATTAATTCTGACAGTCCGGGTTCATAAATAGGAGATTGACCAGACTTCATCAACTTCACTTTTTCTTCATTATTATCAACACAAATGACCTGATGGCCAATTTGAGATAAACAAACTCCTGTCACTAAACCGACGTAACCAGTCCCGATTACACAAACACGCATGGTTAATAACTCCTCACTTTAAATTAAATAAACTCAATCTTGGCAATATAGACTAAATAGACTAGGAAAGATCTAGGCTTTCGTCAACTTTCCTCTTCAAGTTCCAGTTACCCGCGCCTGAAAATCGGCGATCGTCGTTTTTAAACCGTCATCAAGTGCAATAGTGGGTTCCCAGTTCAAATAGGTTTTTGCACGGGTAATATCAGGCTGACGTTGCTTCGGATCATCCTCTGGTAAGGGCTTGTAAATGAGTTCAGCATGGGGGTTGATATAGCCCTGGATTTTCTGAGCCAATTCTAGAATTGTGTATTCTCCCTGATTGCCGAGATTAACGGGCCCAATAAAATCACCATTCATCAACCTTATTAAACCTTCTACTAAGTCTGAGACAAAACAAAAACTACGAGTTTGAGAACCATCTCCATAAACGGTCAAAGGATTTCCTTGTAACGCCTGAACAATAAAATTACTCACAACCCGTCCGTCATTTTCCAGCATTCTGGGGCCATAGGTATTGAAAATGCGAGCCACTCGAATATCGGTATGATGTTCGCGATGATATTCAAAGGCTAAGGTTTCTGCAACCCGTTTACCTTCGTCATAACAGGCCCGACTGCCAATACAGTTCACATTCCCGCGATATTCCTCTGGCTGAGGATGAACATCGGGATCGCCATAAACTTCTGAGGTAGAGGCCAACAAAAAACGCGCACCGACCCTTTTTGCCAACCCCAACATATATAGGGTTCCCATGACATTGGTTTTAATGGTTTTGACGGGATTGAACTGATAGTGCACGGGAGAAGCCGGACAGGCAAGATGATAAACCTGATCAACTTCTAAACGAATGGGTTCAGTGACATCATGGCGCACGAGTTCAAATTGAGGATGCCCCAACCATTTGACAATATTTTGTTTAGTGCCTGTGTAGAAATTATCTAAGCAAATTACCTCTTGGCCCTGTGCCATTAAGCGGTCAATTAAATGGGAGCCGATGAAACCAGCCCCACCTGTGACAAGAATTCTCATAGTATTCCTTGAGTAGTACTAAAACGGGAGGAGTTCTTTTCTAAAATAGCTTGGGTTGTGACTTTTGATCCTATCTTTATGCTACTTTTGGCGAGGAATCCAGCATCCGTGTCAACTTAAAGGAATGGGTTCCCAAATTTGTTGATTGAGAGCGGCCTTTTCTCGATGTCGCTTTCTCTCAGCTTTGACCAAACCAAATAACTTAGCACGTTCAGCCAGATAGGTTACTGTATCAGGCTTTTCTCCTCTAGCAATAGCCTTCGCTACATAGTATAGACTCCGAAACACCATCTCTACTGAGATTTTTTCTTTCGGTTGATTTAGAGCAATCGCCACTTCCCCTACCAATTGATTTAAGACCGTATAGAAAATCAAAGTGCAAATAATCTGGATTTGGACACCATTCTTATTCCCTACCCATAAATAGGCTAGTCCTAAAAGTCTTTTCGTTAATAAAAAGGCTTCTTCGATTGTCCATCGTCTTCGATATAAATCACAGACCTCTTCGGCGGACAGTTGTTCGGGAGACAACACATTTGTTAAATACTGATACCAGATTGTTCCCCATAATACTGAGACTAATCTCACCGGATGCTTGCAAGGATTAGAACGGTAATTTCCCATAATGATAATCTCATCTCTGTAATGACTACCTTGAGACAATACTTGTTTGGTTTTGTAAGATGTACCCGCTCTAAATCTGGTTAGAAAAAACTTTTTAGCTTCTGTTAACAAATCAAACCACACAAAGCTAAAAAATCCCATATCTACGAGAATTAAACCATTTTCTGGTAATTTAGCTGCCAATTCTTCACACCATATTTTATCATTTGATTTATCATTTTCTGTGTACCATAAAGTAACGGGTCTTTGGGTAAAGGCTTCCACTACCATCATTATTTTACCCCCCAATTTACTCTTTTCTTCTTTACTTATTTTCATATTTTTCCTTATCTGCTCTAGCGTTTAGCCATCTGCTATCCACACTGCACTAAACTTTTCTCTTATTTTTTCCCATTTTTCTCCTACTTGGAGCTTCTTCCCTTTTTCGGCTGCTTTTTCTAACACTCCTTTTAGTAATATTGCAAATATTTCGGCTGGCACATTCATCATTCTTTTTGATACTGCCTGTTTGCTTACTTTTAATGATGCTACCCATAGCAATCCCTCTTCCTCTAACAGTCTTACCGCTTCACTTATACCCGCTATTTGACGATACACTATACTTAACACTAATGCCACCATTACTGGTAAATTTAGCACCCTATCTCTCATCATTTTCTCATGAGTTCCCTGTAAATATTTTAATGGTGTAAACATTGTGGGTTCTAGTAATTCAAACAACTCTTTTGTTATTTCAGGGATTTCTACCCCTGGCTGATTTGTCTTACGACGTAAGTCTGGGTTTCCTTTTCTCCGAGGATGTTGTCTTGCCATTTGTTTTTTGCTCACTTTTTTATATACTAACCTTTTTTTCAGCCTACTCTTACTTCCGCCTGCTTTTAGGCTAATCTTTTGTGAGTAGGCATTTTGGCTTAAGTTGACACCAATGGGAATCCAGTCGCACAGGCTATTTTGTTTTCACCGTGAGAATTTGGGGGGGAGTCGCATCGGGAGGATAAACAAGATCAACTTGTACAGTACGTCGATCGCCGGGAGGCATAGTCAGGGTAACGAGAGCCTCTCCCTGTTGGCCACGACGTTGCACCAGATGAAAATAGCGGTTTTGTGCTGTGCCACGCTCATCACGATAGCGAACCTGTACCGTTCCTCGGAAAAAGACATTTTTGGCGGGGGGGACGAGGAAATGGAGGCCATTCGTTAATTTATCCTTTTTAAGCGGAGTTTCAATGGCGATCGCCACCTGTTGAGTCTGGGAACCCGTATTTTGCAAAGGTAATGTTAAGCTGTACTGAATACCATAGTTGCCATGAGCTTCATAGGCAGTATCAGGATACCGTTCTGCCATTTTAGCGGCTTGATTTTGGTTTGTGCCTAACCGTCCACCTTCTAAAGTACTAATCGCATAGGAATAGGCTTGGCCAGGAGCCGGAATCGCTAAAGTGGAACCATTCGGACTATCGGTTAAGGTGGCCTGCCATTGAGAACCCAGAGAAACTCCAGCTACCCGACTATAAATACGCCGTTGACTGTTGCGGGGAATGCGATCGCGGGGAGTCATCAAACTGGCGTTTTTTAAAAAAGATTCCCACTCCTTGAGGTTGGGTGGACGTTCGTTCCCTTGAGCATCTAGGGGAGCATACATTGCCAGGCTGGCCCCATACACATCTCCATTGCTCTTGAGCCGAAAATAGGCAGAAAAACCATTGCGGGGTAATTTTGATGGCGGTGGTTGACTCGGATCGGGCGTATATTTAACCGGAATAGGCGCGTTTAGCAACATTTGACTTTGACCCGGAGCAAGAATCATTTGAGCAGGAAGGTTAGCAGAGCGTTTTCCCCGCAAAATATCTCCCATACTACGGCTGCCAGGCCCTGAATAAATGTTTCCCGTCGGATCTTCCACTTGAGGGGGTAAGTCTAAAAAGAGAGCATCAGGTGAGGTTAAATAGGCGGCTCCTTGCAAAATATCCACCGTAACGGTTTGCCGACTAGCATTAAAAAATAAAACCCCTAAATACAAGGTGCGTCCTTGGGGAGAGGCCTGCACAACATGGTGCGCGAAAACATCAAAGCGACCCCTAAAAGCAAAATTGAGATGGGCATAGGGACTTTTCATGCCAATGGATGGCAAGGTCGAAAGAATAATACCTTCATTAAAAATGAGTTCAGGGTTATTGCTGTTCAGGACGGGGATATTATCGAGTTTGCCAGATAAAGGTCGAACGGTTTGGGAACGAATAATCTTCTGGGGTTCTTCAATCACCGTCGGAAAAGTTGGATTGGGAGAAGGGGCGGGGGATAGCGGTGGTGGAATTACCTGTATTGGAACGGGATTGACTTGGGCGAGGAAAAAAGGGAGTAACAAAGGAAAGGTCATGGGGTCAGGGCATGCAAGATACTATTTCCACTGGCATTAAAGCATGTCAAAACCGACTAGGAAAGGCTTTTCTTTTTTCGAGGAGAACGACGGTTTTTAATTGGCAGATTGGCGATCGTAGGTTTTTTCGTGCTGCCTTCTCCTTTTCCTTCTGGAGCAATTGGTACTGTGAAATGAAACTGACTGCCTAGACTTTTACCGAGGGATTGGGCCCAAATTTCGCCGCCCCAACCACTGACAATTTGCCGACAAATGGCTAATCCTAAGCCAGTTCCGCCTTTGCTGCGTCGTAAGGCTCCTTCTTCTTGATAGAAACGATCAAAAACGATTTCCAGGCGATTGGGTTCAATGCCCCGTCCCGTATCTGAAATCATCACTTCTAGATAATTTAATTGGTTTTGAATAACGGCGATCGCAATTTCTCCATCAGGATTGGTAAATTTCACCGCATTGTCGAGCAGTTTGGCTAAAAGTTCCACCAACCATTCGCCGTCAGCTTGTACTAGGGGCAAGTCGGCCGAGACTCCATTATGAATTTTAGGCAGTTTATTATGGCGATTATGGGCATTGATATGGCTGAGGGATAATTCCACACATTCCAATAAAGATAAGGCTTCCGTGTTCCATTCAATGCGACCACTTTCTAATTGAGAGAGGGTCAAAAAGTCCTGCACTAATTTCCGCATCCGTTCCGCATCATTGAGGGCAGTGGAAAGCATCACCTGTCGCAATTCCTGGGGCATATCTGGTTCCGTAGCCAGGCTTTCGAGACAAACTTGAATGGTGGACAGGGGGGTTCGCAGTTCATGGCCCGTAATGGCTACCAGATTAGAACGAGTTCGATCCAAGGCTTCTAGTTGTTCATTGAGTTCTTGAAGATTGGCATAGGCTTCGGCCTGAATCAGAGCGACTCCCACCTGAGAGGCGATCGCATCCACTAGGGCCACATCATCAGGACTCCAATTCGTAGGCAAGGGGCCACAGTGGTGTAACTCCATCATCCCCAAAAGGCGATCGCGGTAAAAAATGGGAACCAAAAGCCAGGACAAAATTGAACAACTTTGGACAAGACGAGCGAGGGAGGTGCCAACCTTAGGGGGAATTTCTAGCACAATGCGGGGATCATTGAGAACATTATCAATGGTGATCGCATCCTTTCTCTGGACGACTTGTTGAAAAAGAGGGTTATCTCGCAGGGGCCAGGATTGTCCCTTCAGGGAACTGATTCCAGTGTTCAAAAACTCATGGGTAATGGTAGCGGTAAAATCATCCTGTTCGCAGCGATAAATTAAACAACGACAAACCCCTAAACCTTCTCCTAGATATTCCACTGCCACTTGCAAAATTTCGGCTGGATCAAGGGAACGACGAATGGCGGTAGTAATCGAGTTGAGTAGCCGCTCTTTTTGCTCCTTAATGGAAAGGGAACGATTCGCCTTGATCAGCTTATATTGTCCGGCTTGCAAGTAGGTGACTAAACGCTGAACGAAGGGATCGGGATTATTATAGGGAGAAGTGCTTAACGGGGTAGGGACAACCACCTGAAGATAGCGGGAGTGAGCCACCTGGACTTTGGTGTTTAACTCTGGCCGATAATCCAGAATTTTTTGTAACAACAACGCTGCTGCTTTTTGACTGACCTGACGCTCAAATGTCCAAATCCCTTCAAAACGTCGATTATTATCAATACTACTAGCCGAGATCCTCTCCCGACAAATCAGACAACTGGCGTAATGATTACCGATCACGACTAAATGCCATTCCTGACTTAACGTATCTTCTGGCTCAAAGGCGATCGTTTCATGGAAATCCGAACTATGTTTAAACTCTGTTTCTGGAGCCGCTAAAACATAAACCTGATCGCTCTTTTCGGCAATGCGGCGATAACGATGGGCTTCCTGACGGTAAAAACGTTCTCGCTGAAAACTAGCAATAATCAACGGTTGATCACTGTCCGCCATGACCTGATCTTCCATCGCATGGGACAGGGCCGTCAGGGAAGACTTGAAGTACACTTGTTGTCGCCACTGGGGGAAGACCTGTAGCAGTTCTGTTAGGACAGAGGTTGAAATACTCATTGCTCCTATGTTTAGACGTTCCAGGGAAAGATAAGTCGGTCTAATTCGGTCTATGTATTCAGGATAGCAGGCAGGGAGTTCTATCTTGCAAATCCCCCACTGTCTTTCCCGTCACGAAGGATTCTTATTAGACATCTCCAAAAACTGGAAAGCCTAGTCTAGCAAGCAGTGTAGCTAAATCTAGACTCAGTAGACTTCTTGGTACATAGACGAGTTTACAGGGCTTTCAGACCTCCAAATTCAATTCTGGCAAAAAACAATGACTCATCTTTACCTCAATTACCTGCCCTGATTCGCTACATTTTATAATGCTTAATATCAGCGCATTTATCCTTAGTCTCACCAATCCACATACTGTTGAGATTAATGACTTATATCTTCCCTTTCTTAGTCTAAATTTTTCTTGCATCACTTTGAATACTTTGAGCAATCGAATCATATGTTCAACCACTACTCGTCGAGACGATAACCAACTATTTCTTTCTTTTTCTTCTGGTTCTCCTGAACAAAGAGTGATAATTAAAGCTTATCATGAAAAGCAAGCTAAAAAACGATTTCGCATATTATCAAAGTTCATAAATCCATAAGCTTGACGCTTGATTAGTTTAAGACGATTATTGATGCCTTCCATTGCCCCATTCGTCGTTCGACTCAAAAAGTAGTTACAAATAGAGTCCAAATTCCTACGAATTGTGCTAATTACATCTGTATAAATGCTCTTTGCATTCTCTAACCATTCTGTAAATTTTAATCTTCCTTCTTCCTTATCATTTACTTTTTCATATATCTCTCTAAATGACTCTTTATATTCATACGCTTTACGCAAACGAGCAGATTGCTTTAACACCAATTCTAGTTTTTCTAACTCTTCCTCTTTTAGGTCTTTTTTATTTTTTAATAATAGCCACTTTTCTCCCTTGATTTTTACATTCAATTTTGTCTGTTTACGGATTTTATTCAATTCTTCATTCAACGCCTTCATTACATGAAATCTATCTGTTACAATTACTGCATTCGGAAATACTTTTTCTATTACTTTAGGAAATCCTCCCCACATATCTACACTCACTTGTTCTACTCCTTCCCTCACCTCTAATTCTTTCTCCATCAGCACTTCGATGATTTTATCTTGTTGATGACTATCTATCACTTCTATTAATTCTCCTTTCTCTATATCTCCTAACACTGTTACAAAATTCTGATGACCTTTTCGTTTCGCTATTTCATCCATCCCGAGGTGTTTTACTCCTTGCCAATCTTTTTTTTTAGCTTCACATTGACGTTGGTAAATTCCATTCACTTGATCCCATGATAGAGATTCCTCTCTACCTACTTGTTCCACACTGCTCACATTTACTCGTCCATAAATATATTCTTCATACCTCACTGTGTATTTCCTACGGGCTTCCATAAATTCTAGATTTTCTGTAAAAAACCTTTGACAATCTTTACAGTAAAATTTACGACGAGGGACTTTCAGATATACCATTTGACCAGAGATAGACAAGTCCCTTACTAATACACTGTTCGTCTGATGTAATTCATCCGTTAAGCTACCACAATAATTACATTTGACTTCTTCCTCTTGACAACTCAGTATTAAAAACGCTTGTTTTCCCTCTTGAATCACATTTCTTATGTTTACCTTTGGCAAATCTACCAGATTTTCTAGAAAAAATAACATTGATGCCATCCTCATATAGTGTATCTTATTATACATCTTCTACCGCAAAGCCAGAAGAACCTTTCTTCTTTGCTTAATTCTCGCCCCTTTGGTTTCTTTTTTGGTGTTGTTAATTGGAATTCTCCCTCGTAGGCTTTATCACCTAGAAAGCCTTGTTCTTGATGGAATTTAGCCAATCTTTGACGTAATATTTGTACATCGCTCTTTGAACCTATTTCTCCTATCACAACATCCACAATCTCCTTGATTTTTGGGCAAATGATTATTTGGCTTTTTGAGGTATGCCTTTTTTGTTTACCTGAGTAGTATGGTTTTTGTGCCTCCTGCCCTAAAGGTCTTTCTACTGGTTGTTCTGTCGCATCCACTATTAGTTCATGTTGGATTAGCTCCTCTTTAACTTTTTCTATTTCTTCTGGCAACTTTTTTAGTTGTTCAAATAGACTTGCTGGTAAATTTTCTCCGAATAGTGACTGCCAATAATTGAATATATTATGGGCAGACGATTCACTTATTTCAAACATTATTCCTAGTAGCTGAAAGGTCGGATAATGCCTTAAGTAAACTAGCATTAAAACTATTTGCTCCTCCTCTGATAATTTCGGTTTATTTCCACCACCTGCTTTAATCAGTGTGGTTTTGCTTTCTTCAAATTCTTTTTTAAGTAATTTGCCATAGGTTATAAGCTCTAATAATTTTGGGTACTCTATTCCTAACAACCTCTTTGTTTCTTGAGGCTGTTTTTGAATATAAGCCCACATATAGATGTATTCAGGCATAGTTACTCCTGTCTAAATTTCTATGATTATAGCATATTTGTCGATTTTATAGTATTATGGAGATGTCTATTGGGTATTGGGTTGAGCCATCTGGTCGGCGATCGCTTCTGGGATAGAGGGTTCATCAATCAGCGAATCGTCTATAATTGAAGGTATCTCTGCAACGCCAGAAACATTTTCATTAATTAATCATTTTCAGATTTTCTTTTAATCACTAATTTTTATCGATATTGTTGCGATGAATTCAGATTTTGTTCTTTCGCTTCCGACTAAACATTTTGAAGGGGAATTAGTCACTGATCCCGATGAGTTTGAACTGCTGGCTGTTACGGAGTCGCTGATTCCCGTGAATGGGAGTTCAGTGCTCTATCCTGTTGTCTCTTTACCGTTGGATAAACTTCAGCAACTTTTAGAACGTCATCATCAAGAGCGTCATATTTTAGTGATTCAGGATTTTCCCGATCCTGACGCGCTTTCTAGTGCTTGGGCCTATCAATTAATTGCAGAACAATATGCGATTCAATGCGACATTGTTTATGCAGGAATCCTATCTCATCAGGAAAATATTGCCCTAGTCAAGTTAACCGGACTACCGGCGAAACGTTGGGGGCCGCAAATCTTAAAAGACTGTGATCTTTCTGTTTATCAAGGTTGTGTTTTAGTGGATAGCCAGGGAACCAATAGTCAACTGATGCCTTTAGTCAAACAAGCTCAGATTCCTATCCTGGTTGTAATTGATCATCATAGTAAGCAAGAAGAACTCAATGCTGAATTTCTGGATATTCGCCCCCAAATACGAGCAACGGCCACCATTTTGACTCAATATTTACAGTCAGGATTATTAGATTTTAATAATGCTAATCCGACCCATGTGAAATGTGCCACGGCTTTAATGCATGGTATTCGCTCCGACACGATTAATCTGCTCCAAGCTCAGGAATCCGACTATTTGGCAGCGGCCTTTCTCAGCCGTATTTATGACCCGCAATTGCTTAATTCTGTTCTTCAATCTGCTCGTTCCCGTCGTGTCATGGAAATCATTGAGCGATCGCTGCAAAACCGTATCTTACAAAATAATTTTTCTATTGCAGGTGTTGGTTATTTGCGCTATGAAGATCGGGATGCCATTCCCCAAGCAGCCGATTTCTTGGTTACAGAAGAGAATGTTCATACTGCCATTGTTTATGGCATTGTCCATGATCTTGCCAACGATATTGAATTGGTGATTGGCTCTCTACGCACCAGTAAATTAACCCTTGATCCCGATGAATTTTTGAAGGAAACCTTGGGACAAGATAATCAAGGTCGTTATTATGGTGGAGGGCGTAATATGGCCGGTGGTTTTGAAATTGCTGTCAGCTTTTTAGCCGGTTATAATAATCAATCAGATTATACTAAACTCAAATGGGAAGTCTATGATCATCAGATTAAGCAAAAGTTTTTAAGATTTATTAATCCTGATCATAAGGTTATTCATTCTTGAGATCTTTATTGCTCCTTAAGGCTCAGTTTTAAAACAGCTTTAAAATGGCTTTAAAACAGCGATCGCCGGTTAGTCTCTTTTTTATTTGCGCTCCAGATTTAGGCTTTCTGAAACCCTTATACAGTAAGGCTCGATCTTTTATCTTTGACCCAGCGCGAAAGATTCGTGACACTAACAAAAAAGCCCGCCTTAGCGAGCCAAATAGTATTTAGAATATTGATTGAGTTGTTCTAGGTGCTTCTAATACGTCAAAAAGACAACAGCACCCCCGTTAATTCAGGATTATTGAACGGTTACTGTACCGACCATACCGGCACCACGGTGGGGTTCACAGTAATAGCTATATTTCCCAGGCTCATTGAAGGTCGTTTCAAAGGTTTCGCCAGGAGAGAAGAGCATGGCTTTGTGAGACAGTTTAGTGGCTTTGCTTTCATCAAGACCATCACTTTTCGGGAAAACGACATTATGGGGAGACATTTTATTGTTAACCCATTGGACAGTATCACCCGCTTTGATCGTGACACTAGGGGGATCAAACCCTAAACCACCTACATCGGTTCCCATTTTGACCTTGACCGTGTCGGCTGCGGCTGGATTAACGACGAGGAAAAAGCTAGTAACGACCAGAAAGAGACTGGCCAACAATAATCCTAATTTTTTAGACATGGAGGTTGTTTCCGTTAATAATTTTTAGTAAGCAACTTAAGAAACGCTGCAAGGTCGGGAGCAGTCCTAAAGCTGGCATTAAATTGTTTTCTGAAAATCATTTTACTACGAAGTTTGACAGGTTGTCGTAGAAATTATCAAAGATTTGGGGATCGGACTGGATTGGCGATCGCCCCCTTCTCGTTAGGCGTAAACTTTGGGGTCAAAAGCTCATGGCTGTTATCAACTAACGGGCAAGCTTTTTATGGAGCAACCAGCCATCCCCTGTCAGGTTAAGCTAATCTAGGACAGGGCTGCCGGTTTCTTTTGACCATTGATCCAGTCAGAACAAGAATAAATTGTCAGTAAAAAGATTGATTGCAAGCATTGATGCAGGGGATTAACGATCAAAATGACTACGCCGCTATTAAACAATCGGTATCAAATCCTAAAAACCTTAGGTAGAGGTGGTTTTGGTGAAACTTTTCTGGCGATCGATACCCATATGCCTTCGGCCCGTCAATGCGTAATCAAGCTACTCAAACCTGTGGTTGAAGATCCCGAAATTCCCCAATGGCTAAAGGAGCGATTTCAACGGGAAGCCATCATTCTAGAAGAATTGGGCGAACATAATCCCCAAATTCCTCGACTCTATGCCTACTTTACTGAGCAGGGAAACTTCTATTTAGTACAAGAATGGATCGAAGGGTTAACCTTGACCCAAAAACACGAGCAGATTGGTAATTTTGCCTCCGATACCGTTCAAGATCTGTTAATTAACCTTTTGCCTGTTCTCGATTACGTCCATCAACGTCGCATTATCCACCGCGATATTAAGCCAGACAATATTATTCTGCGGGACAGGGATTGCAAACCAATCCTTATCGATTTTGGCATTATCAAGGAGGCGATCGGTACGCTCGTCAATCCCGATGGCAAAAGTGCTTATTCGATCGCCCTAGGAACGCCAGGTTATATGGCTTCTGAACAGGCAGCCGGTCGGCCGGTTTATTCCAGTGATCTCTATAGTTTGGGTCTAACCGCCATTTTTCTGTTGACGGGCAAAACCCCGCAATATTTAAAGACGGATACCTATAGCGGCGAGATTCAATGGCGTAATGAGTCCTCCCAGGTTTCTTCCCATTTGGCAAATGTTCTAGATCGTTGTATTTGTTTTCATCCCCGCGATCGCTTTGCAACGGCCAAAGATATGCTAAAGGCCCTTGTCAGCCGCATTCCAGACCATACCCCTGCCACTCTTGTCGTTGCAGCCCGGCCCTATCCCCTATCCCGTCAACCTCGTTTTCCCGTCACACCACCGTCGAGCTTAGAGGAAGAAGAAGAGGACAATTCCACTACGCCTAACCCTTTTGTAACCTGGTTTCTGCTCCCCCTCATCTTTTTAGTGGTTATTGTAGGTGGCCTAACGGCTGGCTTTTTAATTGCCACCCATAAACGTCATTCCCCCCAACCAACGCCCACCCCTCTAGAGAGTGTGGAACCAACCTCACCCCCACCAGAGTCCTTTCCGACTCCGACCCCCTCCCCTAGATTGTCCCCTCAAGCAACCCCTACGCCTCAACCCCCCCCCGTTGTCTCCCCCTCTCCCGTTGTCTCCCCCTCTCCCGAAATTTCTCCTTCTCCCGAAGTCTCCCCCTCTCCCGAAGTCTCCCCCTCTCCCGAAGTCTCCCCCTCTCCCGAAGTCTCCCCCTCTCCCGAAGTCTCCCCCTCTCCCGAAGTCTCCCCCTCTCCCGAAGTCTCCCCCTCTCCCGAAATTTCCCCGTCCCCCGTCCCCTCCCCGTCCCCCGTCCCCTCCCCCTCTCCCCTGCCATCCGTCTCCCCGTCTTCCTTGCCTGAAAATCCAAATCCAGCCCCAGCCATTAGTCCCCCTGCCCCACCGGCCATGGAAAAACCCCTGAATGAGCCAAAATAAGGGTTAATTAACGGCAAGAATGGTTTTCTGGAAAATTAAACTATGACCTTGGAATCCGATCGCTCCTCGGCTTCGAGCCAAACAGACCCAGATGTTTCCCTGATATCACCGACTTCAGAGATATCAGCTTTCCCCCCGGCCAAAACCAATGGCAAACTGTTCTACACTCAAACCATAGAACCCTCTAATCCCTGGCCCTTGTTAAGTACCGTAGGGGCAATGGTCTTGGGATTAATTCTGAATTGGCCTTGGTTGGGATTTACGGGAGCGATGGTCGCCTTGCTCCTTGCCCTACAAGTTTTACTCCCTTCTCTCCAGGATTGGATTCGTCAATATTTAACCCCCCAGGAACGTCGTTCGGTGATTGCGGCCGGAAGTTTTGTTTTGGCGATCGCCGTTTTAGGGAAATATTTTGGCTTTTATGACGCAGTCAGTCATTGGTTAAACCAGTTTAAATACGATGAATTTGGTTCCTGGGCAGAATGGGTGGGAGCCTTGGGGCAAATTATGATTGCTATGTTAGCGGTCTATGTGGCCTGGGCCCAATACGTAATTTCTAAGGATTTAACCATTCAACAGAATCGCATTACCCAACAACAAACGATTGATGCCTATTTTCAAGGCGTTTCTGATTTGGCCCTGAATGAAGAGGGGATGTTAGAGGATTGGCCCCAGGAACGGGCCTTTGCGGAGGGGAGAACTGCTGCGATTTTAGCCAGTATAGATGCTAGTGGTAAAGCCAAAATTTTGCGCTTTCTTTCCCAGTCCCGACTCCTCACACCGCTACGTCGAGATTATTACCTAGGCAGACCAATCTTTGATGGTTTGGGAGGCTATCAGGAAGATCGCGTCCATGGCATTCGTGTTATTAACCTTTCCGTGATGTTGGTAGCAGCCGATTTAAGAGGTCAGGATTTGCGTTGGGTCGATCTCAGTGATATTTACTTAATTCGCGCCAATTTAAGAGATGGAGATTTAGTAAAAACTAATTTTGCCCGTGCCGTTCTTTACGAAGCGAATTTAGAAGGAGCCGATGTTAAAGGAACACGTTTTTTCTACGGGCCAGTCCAATCCGCTAGTCCTCGTAGTCGCACCCAAGTCCCTAATTACGAAACGGGTGAATACACTGGAGCAGTGGTGGAGAAGGTTAACTTTACTGGGGTTAAAAATCTCAGCGACGAACTGCGTTACTACTGTTGTGCTTGGAGTGGAGAAGCCAGTCGTCACACTATTCCAGGGGGCTGTGAGGGAATTCCTAATCACCTCGGCCATTAAAAAAGCCTGTTTCCCCTCCTGAATAACATTTCTTATACTTATCTTTGGCAAATTCAGGAGATTTTCCAGAAAAAATAACATTGATGTTATTCTCATCAGAAAAATGGGTAGAAACCTCGTCCTTTAGCGATAGCGGAGGACGACTTTATATGGGGTGGGTTGACACTTTCAACCCACATTCCGCAGGTAGTTCAAGAGATAAAATAGTATTTTTGACAGGAAGAGCCAAGAAAAGAAAGAATATGTTTGTGTTTGGAGGTCAAATTAACGATAGTTTCTTGCTGTAAAATTTTCGTTGATTACATCTGACGCGAGCTCGAAAGCCCTATCGTACCGTTTCACAGGATAATCTATCAACGAATTATTTACAGGTAGAATAATTTCGTCTCATTACTTAATGAAGGCGGATTGACAATCTGTTGGGGGCGCAAAATCGAAAACAAGGGCTTAAGTACTATTGCAAGTTAAACTGATGACAGCTTAGGATCGTTTTTAACAGTTTCCCAGCTTACACGCTCCTGATTTTCGGGAGCAGCTTCTGCAATCATTGCATCTCTAACATCCAATAAATCTTCCAATTCTTCAGCATTAACAACGGCTAAATTTCCTTTAACAATTTGCTCTAATAAGCTATCAATAGAAAGGTTTAATTGATTCGCTAAATCAGAAATACCCTGTAGAATTTCATCAGATAATACAAGTTGGTTCATTGACTTTTTCTCCTAAAAGATTTAATCTACCAATTTTGTGTATGGGCGCATTTTGTACGCCCATAACCTAACTTATTCTCCCTCTTCTCCCTCGCCTTCACCTTCTGCTAAAGGAGGAACCAAAGCTACCGCAGCGATCGCGTCATCCTCATCCAAACGTTGAACTCTTACCCCTGTGGCCATGCGAGATTGGGGAGAAATAGCATCCGCCGCTTGACGGATAATAATACCGCGATTGGTGATTAGCATCAATTCATCTTCCTGGTTAACCACCTGGAGAGCCACTAAGCGATCGCTCTGAGACTTGAAACGAATCGCCTTAACCCCCATACCGGCCCGCCGTTGCAGACGGAATTGCGTCACTGGAACCCGCTTCCCAAAACCACCAGAGGTAATAGCCAATAACCAGGGGCCTTGCACTTCCCCCGTCATTTCCTCCGATTCTGATGTTTCTGCTGTATCGAGTAGTTCTTCCTCCGTTCCCTCCTCATCGCTGACAATTTCCACCTCCGAAATAGACAGAATATCTGTTGTTTCAGCCGTATCGGGGTGATCCTCCGCGAGCGCATTGTCATCACTGGCAATTCGGGCTACCACCTGACTAGGCAAAATATCCATACTAATAAGTTCATCGCCAGATCGCAGTTTCATGGATTTAACACCTTTGGTTGCCCGTCCCAGGGGCCGCAATTGTTCTGCATCGGCTCGAAAATGAATGGCCATACCGTTACGAGAACCAAGGATAACGCTATCTTCCTGTTTTGCTAACCGTACCCAGCGTAATTGATCCCCTTCCACCAGGGAAATGGCAATCAAACCATTGGCTCGAATACTACTAAAGGCCGATAGAGCCGTTTTCTTAATCGAACCCTGACGGGTCAACATAATAAAATAGGTATCTTCCGAAAACTCTGAAACCGCCGCTAAAGAGGTAATTTTTTCATCCTTGGGAATGGGTAACATCTGCACAATGGGAATGCCCCTGGCAGTGCGGGAAGCGACAGGAATTTGAAAGGCGTTTAATCCGTAAACCACACCGCGATCGCTGAAAAAGAGAATCCGATCATGGTCACAACAGGAAATAAAATGTTCAACCCCATCATCTTCCTTAATTTTGGCTCCCGCTTTCCCCCTGGTAGCACGGTTTTGAGTACCAAAAGTATTGGCTGGCATTCGTTTGATGTAACCCTGTTCCGTGAGTAGAATAATCGCCTGTTCATTGGCAATTAAATCCCGATCAAAAATTTCGCCATCATCCTGGATAATTTCGGTACGACGGGGAGACGCATGAAGAGTTTTAATTTGGGTCAATTCTTCTTCGATGAGAGCATCAATGCGTTCACGACGGTCGAGAATATCATTTAAGTCTGTAATTTTGGACTGTAACTCTTCATGTTCCGCCTGAATTTTTTCTGCTTCTAGAGCCGTTAATCGCCGCAATTGCATCTGTAAAATAGCATCAGATTGAACTTCTGATAAACCAAATTCTTCTACTAAGCCAGTTTTTGCAGTGGCGGTATCTGCTGCACCCCGAATCAAACGAATAACAGCATCAAGATTCCCCAAAGCAATCAATAAACCCTGAAGGAGGTGATCCCGTTCAGCCGCTTTTCGCAATTCGTAACGAGTACGGCGGGTGATGGTTTCTACCCGAAATTCCAGAAAAACGGTTAAAAAGTCTCGAATGGTTAGAATTTGTGGTTCGCCATTGACCAAGGCCAGCATATTGGCCCCAAAGTTAGCTTGTAGAGGTGTTTGTTTATAGAGATTGTTTAAGACAACTCGTGGGTAAGCATCCCGTTTGAGTTCAATGACAATTCGCATACCGTCGCGATCGCTTTCATCTCGAATATCGGAAATACCATCAATTTTTTTATCGTTAACTAATTCCGCAATCCGTTCAATCAGGGCTGCCTTATTGGTTTGATAGGGCAGTTGGGTAACAATAATGGCTTCTTTATCTTGGCGACCCCTGGCTTCTACCGTTTCAATCTGGGCCACCCCGCGCATGGTGATCGAACCGCGTCCCGTCTGGTAAGCATCTCGAATGCCTGATCGCCCTAATATTTGTGCGCCAGTGGGAAAATCCGGGCCCGGAATAATTCGCATTAAGTCCGTGTTACTGAGTTCGGGATTATGAATCAAGGCGATCGTGCCATCGATCAATTCCCCTAAATTGTGAGGCGGAATATTCGTGGCCATTCCCACCGCAATCCCCGATGAGCCATTGAGTAAAAGCTGAGGAATTCGTGAGGGTAAAACAGTGGGTTCCTGTTGTGAACCATCAAAGTTATCGATAAAGTCAACAGTATCGGCTTCAATGTCGCGCATGAGGGCATTGGTGGCCAAACTTTGCAGACGACATTCGGTATAACGCATGGCCGCAGGCGGATCATTATCGACCGAACCAAAGTTCCCATGGCCATTGATGAGAGGATCGCGCAGGTTAAAATCCTGGGCCATCCGCACCAGGGCATCATAGACCGCCGTATCACCATGTGGGTGATATTTCCCTAACACTTCCCCGACAACCCGCGCACATTTCCGAAAAGGACGATCCGGCGTTAGTCCCAACTCATACATCGCAAAAAGAATACGACGGTGAACGGGTTTGAGACCATCCCTCGCATCGGGCAAGGCCCGCCCCACAATTACGCTCATGGCGTATTCCAGATAGGAACGCGACATTTCGATCCTGAGGTCGGTGGGAATAATGCGATCGGCGGCGGTCATAAAATCACTCCAAGGGATTGATGCCAGTCAGGTTTTGGGATTAGTCTCTCAACTGAAGACAAGCGGTTATTAGTTTAGCATTTTTAGTTGACATCCTCCCGACTCGGAGCCGATGGAGCCGATGGAGCCAATGGAGATGCACGTCTTGCTCGAATACCAAGAACTTTCTTTCGTCAAAAACGTACAGACAATTGACCAAGAGTTTGATATTCTTGTTTGACAGTACAAACATTAGGCTTATTGTCGCGTTTAATAAAATGACAATGCAGTTATCCCGATCTGAAGAACCACTTCTTTTGAAAAGGTTATGCCAAGGCGATCGCCCAGTTTTTTGGCAGTTGTGGCAACCGTACCAGGATTGTCTTCAGCAAAAATGTTTGCTTTGGATGAATGGCAATGTTGAGAACGCTGAAGATGCGTTTTCTCAGGTCACACTTAAAGCCTGGGAACAATTATTTATCCACGCTGATAAAATCACTCATCTTAAGGCTTGGTTAATTCGTTTTACCTATAATTTTTGTATGGACATCCATCGTGCTAAGGGTAAAACCGCGATCGCGGTGGATAATATTGAGGAATTGGCAGAAGCAACAAGGGCGATTGAGGCACCTGAGTTATCGCCCTTGGGTAGTGAGGTAGAAATAAGGATGCGTTTGGCGATTAATAATTTACCGATGCGACTGCGATCACCTTTTTTGATGCGATTTGAAGAGGAAATGTCCTATGCCGATATTGCCCAAAAACTGAATATTTCTAGGGATAATGTTTATAAACGAATTTCCCAGGCAAGAGCTATTTTAGAACCTCAAATGATGGCCTATTATTCAGACAATAAGGATTTTTCTTTCCTGGAAATTTCTCTGCGTTCTATTAAGAAGGAGTCAGAAATTGAGAATACCATGAATCTAGATTTATCACCCAATTTGTCAACGGAAATTTTACCACGTCAATGTTTGGAATGTTGTTATTGTCAATCTCTTCACGTTCGCAAAAATGGTAAGAAAAGAGGCAAACAAAATTATTTCTGTAAAGACTGCGATCGCCAGTTTGTTGAGTCCCATGCGGTTCGGGGTTACGAAGCAGAAATTAAGGAACGTTGTCTTGCTTTGTACGCTGATGGTCTAAGTTATCGGGCGATCGGACGGAAAATGGGAATTCCTCACACAACAGTTATTAATTGGGTTAAGGAAAAAATTTTATAACCAAAATTTAGGGATTCATTCTTTTGATTGCCGAGGAAGAAGGGTATTTTCTTCTGTTAATCAGCAATTGACGTTCCAATAAACGAGTTTGATCATTAAAACCTAAAATCCTAGCCGTTACTTCCCCTATATTGCTTACGGCTTCAATTACACAATCATTCAGTTTAAAATGTGATCCCCAATTATCCCAACGAGGATGATAAAAACGAGAGAATTCTCTTTTATCTAAAATAATTGAACCAATGTCACTCCCTTTAAAACGATTACAATAGACACAACAATAAGCTAAATTATCTATTTCAGATGAGCCACCGTGTTTTATACTAATAATATGATCAATGGCACATCCTAAAATTGTATCCCGTTCAGAAATCAGGCAATATTCACATAAATAGTCTGCCCTTGTTGCGACCAAACGACGAATTTCTTTGTTTAAATAAAGACGCTCCATAAATAAATCTTAAGTCTCCTGTTGAATAAAATCGTATGCACGAATTTTTGCTAATCTTAATAAATGTTCTATTACTAAATAATGATCTAATTCTAATTTTTCGTTTAGAGAAATTCCTCCATTTTTTTCACGGAAAATCAAGTCGGCAACTCTTTCCTTGACTGACTCTGAGACTTGAAACTGAACGAGGCTTTGAGAGGTAATTCCAGCCGCAAGAAAGTCTATTATTTCTTCATAAGCTGGATGAATATCAATGGATGTTTTCATACAATTGGGATTAAGCTTTGAACGTAGAACAAGTACCTATTCTATGATTTTAACATAACTAGAAAACTTAATAATCTGTTTTGTTCTCAGGGTAAAACTGTGATCGCAAATTTTCGTACTTTCATAACTATAGTTGCAGATAATTTTATTCTATTTCGTGACAAGTTTTGGTTGGTTTCAGAAAAAACATCCTCAAATTGACCAGTAATTGTAAAGATTTGTTGAGAGGCTGTAAGTCTTGCTGTACAAGGGCTTTTTGTTTTGTAAAGGAGGTTTCAGTAGGGAAAAAGCATCAAAAACGGGATCACAAAATTCAGAAAATGACCACTGCGATCGTCTTTGTTAATAGAACATCGCTGAAAAGCAACTGTGAATTCTGAAATTTTAGATAAGGAGAAAAACTATGTCCCGTAAACAAGGTCAACCGCCCTGTCAACATACCGTAGAGTCTGGCGATACGTTTTCCAATCTTGCACTCGCCTACTATGGTGACGGCAGTGATGTAAACTCGCAAAGAATCGCAAATGCTAATCCAGGTGTTTCTGCTACAGGTTTACAAATTGGTCAGCAACTTCAAATTCCGTAAATCTGAATCACAGTAGAAAAGCGACTTGCTACAACAGTCATTAAGAATATTAACAAAGCAAAAAATTAGCCAATTGTGGAGATTTAATTATGTCAATGGCACAAGAGATACTGGATGCTCACAACTCGTACCGATCACAAGTCGGTGTCCCACCTCTTACTTGGTCTGATACCTTGGCGAGGGAAGCCAATGAGTGGGCAAAACACCTTAGTGACACTGGAACATTTGGGCATAGTGGAGCGAAAGGGGAAGGAGAAAATATTTGGATGGGAACTGCCAATTCCTACTCTTTCGCGCAAATGATTCAGAGTTTTGGTAACGAAAAGCAACATTTTGTCGCTGGAACTTTCCCCAATGTTAGTAATACTGGCAATTGGGCTGATGTTGGTCATTATACTCAAATGGTTTGGAGCAATACTACGCAAGTAGGATGTGCGGGTTGGAACCGTAGTGATGGGAAATACGTACTTGTTTGTCGCTACAGTCCTCCAGGAAATGTTTTAGGCCAATCAGTTTTCTAAGCTTTTGTAGGGTGCGGAAACGTGTAACGCATCCTAATAATTCCCCTGTAAATGACTTAAATGACTTTGACACTACTTCAAGTATTGTTCCTGAATCTAAAGCTACTAATTCACGAGAAAAAAAGGAGTTGAAAAATGGGATTTACTCAAGATTATCCAAATGTTCCTGACTGGGTAGCTAACAGTGAAGAAATCCAGAATGGAGAAATGGTCAAGTACCAAGGAAATGTATTTCAAGGTGGCTTCAAATTCCCAAACCAAGCACCAGGGGTAGGAGATCCCGCATATAACGGTTGGCGATTTTACGATGAGTTGTACGATCAAACACCTCACACCCCAACAGAACAAGCTAAAGTCATCGCCTATATTCCTACCTGGAGAAAGGAAGAGGGATTTAATTATGCCAATGATGAGATGTATCAATATATCACGCATGGAATAATCGCTTTTCTTCAATTTAGCGAGATCAATCTGGGTGAGTTTGAACCTAAGTCAGTCAATGATGTTTATGCAGTCCTCTCCGATGTTGTTAACACTGGACATCGCAACGGTACTAGAATCTCAATTGCATTGGGAGGTGCAGTTGATTACGGATTTCTCAATTTGATGACATCTATCGGAAATAACCCTGATAATCCGCTTCTGGATCAAGCAGTCCAAAATGTAGTAAATTTTGTCAACTTAAATAATTTAGATGGGGTAGATCTGGATTTAGAGTGTTGGTGGGATAGAAACGGCGATGCTAGTAAAGAACAAGGGGGAAGGCCTACAAATCAAGGCGCACACCAGGCAGGATATGCTCTGACTTTGTTTGCTCAAAAATTAAAGCAAGCTATGCCTGATAAATTGATCTCAGCAGCTATTTTTGGTACTTCATGGTTTGGAAATAATTATGATCCAAGATTGGCAGATTATGTAGATTGGCTGGGAATTATGACCTATGATCTTACTGGATCTTGGAATGCTTCTCCAGTGGGTCCACATACAACCCTCTTTAAAATTCGCAATCAAGAGTCTTATGTTGAAGAACAACAGGGAGAGTGGCCTGGTGGAAAGGATGAGGCTGGAAATTTCAATAATCCGATTTTTTCAGTCGAGGATTCTCTTTGGTATTGGACTAATCCCTTGTTTATTACTTGGAATGGATCTGGACAGAATGTCCCCAGAAATAAAGTAGCAGGAGGAGTGCCAATCTTTGGCTATGACTTTGCCTATGGAAAAGATCCAGACGATCTGAGTGGTCAGGTAGCTCCAGGATATAAGGTGATTCGGTATAAAGATATTCTGGCTCAATTTCCTGATGCTCATACCGCTCCAAACGCCAATATTAAAGTGTCGGGAAGTACGCCAAGACCTGCTTTTATCTCTGCTTCGGGCAACTATCCCTATGCTCACAATATTTATCTTGAAACTCCAGATACTGCTGTTACCAAACTAAATTTTTTAAAGGATGTCGGAGCGCAGGGAGTGATTATTTGGGAACTTTCCAATGAAGTTTGGGAAGAGGGTAAGAGTATTATTAAAGCACTTTACAGAAATTCGGGAAATCCAGAAACTCGACCAGCATTACCTTCTTCGGAGAATACGACAATTTCCGAGGATTTTCTTGGTGTCTTTAGTGGGTCATGGCTTGCAGTTGATAGGTCTTCCAATGGCTTCCCCCAGAAGTTTACCATTGACCGAAATATTGCGGGACTAAGAATTGCCATGATATCAACAAACATAAGAATATCTGGTACTCCTGCCTTAGCGGAATACAAGGGTAAGCTTTATTGCGTTTATGAAGGTCCAGATCAACAAGGAACGCTATACTGGGCGACTTATGATGGTAGTCAATGGTCTAATGAATCTGACTTTGGCAAAAGGGTTGAAACAACTGGTCCTCCAGCACTTGCAGTGTATAAAGATAAGCTTTATTGTGTTCACAGGGGAGGCAAGGCAAATTCATACTTATGGTATACCATTTATGATGGGGAGAGTTGGACTGACGACATTAATATGTGGCGGGGAGTAGGGACAAGTAGACATAATATGCCTGCTGTCGCTCTAGCTGAATACAATGGGAAGTTATACTGTATTCATGAGGGAGCAGGAGAGTTAAGTAAATTTGGTACATTTGATCCAAGAGGGAGTTTAGGAGATGGATATTTATGGTGCTGCACTTTTGATGGAAATGGTTGGTGGTCAGACGATGTGCGACTGGATATCCCAACATCTGGAGGACCAGGACTTGCAGTCTTAAAAGGTAAATTATATTGTTTTCATGAGGGAGCAGAGAAAGATGGACAACTTTGGTATTGCACTTTTGAAGGTAATACCTGGTCAAAAGATGAGTTATTTCGTGCTTTTAACAGCGACATTTCTGATGGATTTGGTCGGAGTATAAAGGCTCAAACCATGTTTATTCAGAAATCAAGCTCAGGTGAAGGTCGCCCTGTCCCTTTGTCTGGCCCCCCAGCCAGTGCGGTAATGAATGATGCGTTATTCGTCATGTTTCAATCGGAGAACGAATCAGGTACGCTTTTGACTTTAAATAACAATAGAACACATCAGCCTGAACCCCCTCTTCCTGATAATACATTTCTAACGAGTTCCCCTTCCCGTATAAGAATATCCAGTTCACCTGCATTAGCAACATTTAGAGACGGGATTGTAGCCGTTGCAGAGACGGTAGGTGACACGGGTAATCTAGCTTATACAGTTAATACACCAGCACAACAAACAGGAGGTTTTAATTTGTTAATGGGTGAGCGTCCTGCTCCTTACGGGTCACTTCCTCGGTACAATATAGCCTTAAACGAAACTGGGACGAACCCAGAGAACTATCCAGTAGAGCTTACCCGTCATCACATTGTCCCATACAATCGGCTGAGGACTTTATGGAACACGATGGTTCAAAGCGGTAACTTGACCAATTCAGCAGGCGGTTTGTTCGTCGAGATAGGGAAGTTATTGAGAGGTGTCAACAGTTTTAATTTAGCGGAGCAAGACCGATCAGCAGTAATCCAACTTTCGGATGATATTCGTTCTGGAAGAGTCAGTCATAACCCAAATGGTCCCGTCGCAAGTGGCTGGGATTCACTACAACAGGTTTATACATGGTTGCCTGGCAATGTTTTCATTGGACCATCTCAACGCAGTGACGATCCAGGCAACGGCTTTGAAAGGGATGCAGGGAGTGTTGTTGGTAACTTAAGCAATTGGTCCGACTTTAATGCTGCGATCACCACATATGAAAATAACCCGACCAGTGGAAACGCGCAAATGGCGGTGAGAAGACTTGCTCTTATTATTCGACGGCGAAACCAGCCCTTCTCTCTTAACCCTGAGAATTGGATAATATCAAACAATAACGCCAACTCCCCAACCTATCGCCTTAGAAACGATACCGATCATGATGAACTGTAAAGTGCGATCGCCACTTTTATCGGGTGCGTTAATACAACATGACGCATCTTTTTTCATGCCTATCAAATTTATAATATTTGTGCATTACTACTTTTTTCGATTAGGCTTGCAACTCAATGTGAAAAGGCGATTTTTGTAGATTAAATTATTAGTGCGATTAACATTGTGAATTGCGATCAGTATGAAAAAAGGCGATCATTGTGTATCTAGTCATAAACAGATTGACGTGATCCCACTTTAACAACTAAAACAAGCATTTGAGTATCCAAAATTTCACAAATAATACGATAATTCCCCACACGATAACGCCAAAGACCCTGCTTATTTCCCTTTAAACTACGCCCCAATAAACGAGGATTAGATTGAATGGCAACTTGAGTTTTTAGATATTGGATAATTCGTTTCTGTGCCACCCTATCTAACTTTTTTAACTCCTTTAAAGCTCTTGGATCAAACTCTATTTGCCAGCCCAAGTTCCTGCTCCACTTCAGCTAATGTTAAATAGTTTTCAGGACGATTAGATAAACGCTCATTGGCATCTTGAATATCTTCAAAATCCTCTAAATAATTGAGAATTGCCTCTTCTATTAATTCATTTTCTTTGCATCCCATTTGTTGACAGATAGCCAGCAATCGTTCTTCAATACTCTCTGTTAAATTAATCGCTTTGATCATAAAGTAGTCCTCTCTTCGGAACCTGCGGCAATTATTCCTCCCTATTTTATCAGTAAAATAGAGATCCTGGTTGAGAGCTTGTAAATTTTAAAGAGGCGATCGCGGTTTGGTGATTTTGTGAAAAGGCGATCGCGGTATTTCATAACGTTTTTTTCGGCGATCGTGTTTTAGGGTGATTTTGTGAAAAGGCGATCGCGGTCTTTTGTAACGTTTTTTTTTCGGCGATCGCGGTTTAGGATAATTTTGTGCAAAAGTGATCGCGGTATTTCATAACGTCTTTTTCGGCGATCGCGGTTTAGGATAATTTTGTGCAAAAGCGATCGCGGTATTTCATAACGTTTTTTTCGGCGATCGCGGTTTAGGATAATTTTGTGCAAAAGCGATCACGGTATTTCATAACGTTTTTTTCGGCGATCGCGGTTTGGTGATTTTGTGAAAAGGCGATCGCGGTATTTCATAACGTTTTTTTCGGCGATCGCGGTTTGGTGATTTTGTGAAAAGGCGATCGCGGTATTTCATAACGTTTTTTTCGGCGATCGCGGTTTAGATGGTTTTGTGAAAAGGCGATCACCATGATGAAATTTTAGAGAAATCTGAATATTTTTAGTCAAATAGATCACTATGACTCCCTGTTCTAACCAAAATCAACTCAGTTTCTGTGAATTGATAAATCAATAACCAATCAGGTTCAATATGACATTCCCAATAAGCAGACCAATTGCCTATCAAACGATGATTACGATAACGAACATCGAGATTGTCTCCAGATTGCAAAATATTCACAACATTTTCCATTTTGTTTATATCCTTTCCCCTTTTGCTAACTCGTTTTAAATCCTTTTTAAACTGACTGCTGACAACAACGTTAAACAACCTATACCTCCAACTCTTGACGAAGTTGAGCAAAACTTGAATAGCTTGTTAAACCCTCACTATTTTCTACCTTTTCTATCGCTTCCATGGTTTCACGATTTAGATTTTTTTGAATAAAATAAATGTCTTTTGTCAATGCCACTTGACGATAAAATAATTCTATCGCTTCACTTTTTGTCATACCCAACTGCTCAAAAATTGCCTCAGCCATCATTTTGATATTGGATTCGACGGAAATAGTAATTAACTCTTGTTCTTGCATAAGACCAATATACTCTTCAGTAAAAGCTCATCTTCTATTGTAAGGGTAATCTCAGTTTTCGGTAACGTTTTTTGCGATCGCGGTTTAGCTCTTTTGGTGCAAAGGCATCGATACAAGCAATAACTACGTCCGCATTAATCGTCTGACTCGAAATATAAGTCTCTAAATGGTTCTTCCTATTCATTATTCCTAACACATTTAGACGGGGATTTTTACGACTTGGAATTTCTATATATTCTCCTATCTCTTGCCAACCATAAGGTACTCATGGAATTGAGCAAAATCCTGACTCATCTAAGTAATATAAGTCAATTTCTCCCTCTTCATCTAATTTTTTAAAGACTTCCAGTTGTTCCTTTTTTTTTAATATATATGAGGTCATGGTTCACCTCCTACACCTCTACGCATACGATGCCAACTCATTTTCATCTCTTTTAGCACTCTTTTAACTGTTTTTGTACTTATCTCTATTCCCCATTCTTCTTTTATCTTTTGTATTACCTTTTTTACCTGTCTTGGTTCTTTTTTCGTCCACTCCTTAACTTTTTCTTTCTGCTCTTTATTAAATCAAGAGCGTAAATTCTAGTAGTCTTACAGTAATGCAGGCGAAGCCTAGATTCAACTCTGAACGGTATTATTTTGGATCATCGACATGGATTTAATCTTGTGTCATCAAACAGTGGATTTCGATGCTCTAGGAGCGGCGGTGGGTCTCTCTCGACTCAGGCCAGGTAGTCGCATTGTGTTAGCGGGGGGAGCCCATCCTACAGTACGGGATTTTTTAGCCTTACATCGAGACGAATTAGCGTTAATGGAAATGCGAAGTGTTAATCCTCACCATCTTCGATCGCTTTTTATTGTGGATAATCAAAGGCGCGATCGCCTGGGAAAGGCAGCCCAATGGTTAGATTTAGCTCATTTAGCCAGCATTGAAGTTTACGATCATCATTTGCATCAGTCGGGCGATATTCCAGCCACCTTCACACAAATTGAGGCAGTGGGAGCGACCACCACTTTAATCGTGGAAAAGTTACAGGCCACTGAATTACAACTCCAACCCGTAGAGGCTTCGGTGATGGCCCTGGGAATTCATGTGGACACAGGTTCTCTCACCTTTCCCCAGACTACCGTTCGAGATGCTAAGGCCCTAGCCTGGTTAATGGAACAAGGAGCGCAAGTGCGGACGATCGCCGAATATGTGGAGCCAGGACTATCACCCATTTTGCAAACTCTCTTAACGGAAGCGATGGAAAATTTAGAGAGTTCGATGGTTTCTGGTTTTCGGATTACTTCGGTTTTACTGCACACAGATACTTTTATCCCTGGACTATCGAATCTGGCGGAAAAGCTGCTGGAATTGACGGAAAGTGATGCGTTACTGCTCGGTCATGGCTATCGTCAACGCCAGGATGAGGGTTTTTACCCCGATGTGAGGTTAACAGTGATTGGGCGCACCCGCATTGAGGGAACCAATTTGCAGCCCTTGTTTGTCCCTCTGGGCGGCGGGGGGCATAGTCAGGCGGCTTCGGTTAATTTACGGAATGTTGATCCGCAAAGCTGTTTAGCTCAACTGCGATCGCAACTGATTGACCAGATTCCCCAACCCCTGACGGCCAGAGATTTAATGTCTTCTCCAGTGCGTACCATTCGACCCCAGACCACTATTGAACAGGCCCAACGCATCCTATTTCGCTATGGCCATTCAGGCCTGTCGGTGGTGGATCGACCCGAACCCCTGGCCGATCAGGTTCAAAAACCCAACCAGGAGCGAGGGGAAGCCGGGCAAATTGATCGTCTGGTGGGAATTATTTCTCGACGAGATATTGATCTGGCCCTACATCACGGTTTTCGTCATGCTCCCGTGAAAGGCTATATGACCCGCCAGGTCAAAACCATCAGTCCCGATACCCTTTTGCCCGATATTGAAGCGATGATGGTGACGTTTGATTTGGGACGCTTGCCGGTGGTGGATCAAGGAAAATTAATTGGCATTGTTACCCGCACCGATGTTTTAAGGCAATTACACCGCGATCGCCAATTTTTGCATCGTCAACAGAGTAAAGATCCCCTCGTATCCTGTTTATTACCCGATTTCCGCGATCGCCTCCATCCGGCCCTTTGGCAGTTTTTAGAACAAGCGGCCCAAATTGCCCAGGCCCAGGGTTGGCATTTATATTTGGTCGGCGGGGCCATTCGCGATCTCTTATTAACAGGGCAAGGAGAAACCATGCTCTTACAGGATATTGATCTGGTGGTGGATGGTTTTCACGAAGCGGCTGAGGCTGAAGCCGGAGTGCAATTAGCGCGTCATTTACAGAACTGTTATCCCCAAACCCGACTTTCTGTTCACGGAGAATTCCAAACGGCGGCTCTGCTTTGGCATAAAGATCCCGAATTGGGGTCGCTTTGGGTGGATATTGCCACAGCCCGCACTGAATTTTATCCCTATCCGGCGGCTAATCCCCAGGTCGAAGCCAGTTCCATTCGTCAAGATTTGTACCGACGGGATTTTACCATCAATGCTTTAGCTTTGCGGCTGACAACGCCTAATCAGGGGGAATTGTTAGACTTTTTTGGCGGTATTTTAGATCTGCGATCGCGCCAAGTGCGAGTACTCCATGCCAACAGTTTTATCGAAGATCCGACGCGCATTTATCGGGCGGTGCGTTTTGCTGTGCGTTTAGGGTTTGCGATCGAACCTCAAACCGAATCCTACATTCGTTATGCTGTTGAAAGCGGTATTTATGAAAATCTAAAATTAGCGGATCATCCGGCTCCGGCCTTAACCACTCGCCTGAAAGCTGAGTTAAAGATCATCTTAGACAGTGTTTTTTGGCAAGCAGCCCTTAAAAAGTTATCGGATTTAGGCGCGTTGAAATGTTTGCATCCCCATCTGCAATTTAATGCCCCATTAGCTTGGCAGATGCGCTGGATAACACGATTAGAAAATGAGCCTAGAAAATCACGTTTGAGCAATTTTCAGACGACTGCCCTTCCCGAACCTTGGCTAGTGCGTTTGTTGATTTTATTAGCCTCTTTACCGGAGCGCGATCGAGGTAAAATTGCCACTAATCTCCAGTTACCCCAACCTCTGATTGATATTTTACAAAATTTAGCAGAAGCGGAAAAATGTTTAATTGAAACATTACCTCTCTGTCAGCGAGCCAGTGAAATTGCCAAACGATTACGAGCCTATAAACCCATCACATTAATCCTGGTAGCGGTGAGAAATAATAAAGCCATTCGCCGTCAAATTGTCTGGTATATAACCCAACTTTCCCAGGTGCAACTGCTCCTCAATGGCGATGATCTCAAAGCTCTAGGCTATAGACCAGGGCCGCAATTCAAAATTTTGTTAGAGGCTCTATTGATGGCGACTTTAGACAAAGAAATTACCAATCAAGCAGAAGCAGAAGTCTGGCTCAAAGAATTTTATCAAAATTAAGATTAAAATTAAACCCTGTCAATTTAGAGATTATTGAGTTTTTGCCGATCTTGAATGATAATTTTACCGCCTCTACGATAGCTAATAACGCCTTTTAATTGTTTAAATAGACGCGCACATTCTTCATAACTAATACCAATACTACTGCCTATCTGCTCGTAAGTTAATGAAATATTTAATAATTCTCCCGCTTGCAAACGACGAGTTCCATGAACATCTTGATAATATTGAATGAGTTTGACTAAACGCACTATTGCTTTCTCGGCAATTAAGCTATGTACTGTATTATGAAGTTGTTGCAATCTTTGATTATACACGGATAAAATTCTGAAACTAATTTCGGGAGTTTGACTAATTGCGTTCAATAAAGTCTCTCGTTCAATCGTCAATACCTGGGATGGCGTGAGACACAAAACGGTTGCAGGAGCTACTCCATTCCCAAAAATAGCCGAAGCCGCAAACAATTCTCCCCCCAAAATTAAACGGATGATGCTTTCCTTGCCAGTACTGACAGAGAGCTTTTTGAGTTCTAGCGTTCCTTCTCTTAAGCAATATAATTTCGGCGGAATCTGCTCCCCTTCTTTCATAATTATTTCCTTTTATTGATATTCTTGCCAATAACTAAAAGGTAGGAGGGACTGGATTTGTAATGGCTCTAAGTCCTGAAAAATAGAGATTTGTTGGAGTTGAAAAGCCGAGGCACAACCTTTAAGAATCATCTTTTGCTGACCCTCACTACGCTTTCTTGATGTTGTTAACAAAACTTTACCTGAAACTTGAGCTACTTCAAGAAAGAAATCAGAGTCGGATGTCAGAATGCGGTTATTGGGTCGAATATCTATTTCCCCTTATCAGGATCAGGATTAAAAGGATTAAGGGATATTCAGGATTAGATTTTGGTGGGCCAATATAACAAATTCAATTAAACACCATCCTCCCCCTCTCCCCATCCTGTCAATCCTACCATCCTCAAAATCCTGATACTGACGGGAGAAAATAATGGTTGACATCTAAATGGGGGGAAGTTGCGATCGCAGAAATGTTAAAATCTGTCTATGTTTGACACTTTATGCAAATTTCTGGCGGAAAGCTTTTCTGAAGATTATGCGACTTGGTTACTGGGTCGTCCCGTTACCTTGACAAAACTGAGTCCAACAGAGTTATCTTTAGAACCCATTCGTGCAGATTCTCTAATTCTCGAACAATCGGAAGATTTAGTGTTACACCTAGAATTTCAGACGGAACCCGATGAAAAAATGGGTTTTCGGATACTGGATTACCGACTGCGAGTTTATCGTCGTTTTCCTGCTAAAACGATGCACCAGGTGGTTATTTATCTAAAAAAAACCAAATCGCCCTTGGTCTATCAGGATAGTTTTCAAGTGGGAGAAACCATTCATCGTTATCGGGTAATTCGTCTTTGGGAACAACCTTCAGAGGTTTTCTTAAAAAAAGGAGGGTTATTACCGTTGGCAATATTAACCAAAAGTGAGGAGCAAATAATACGGTTAGGGGAGATTGCTCAGAGATTAGATACAATAGAAAACCCAGGGGTGAGGGCTAATCTAGTGGGGAGCATCTCACCATCCGTGTCAACTTAAAGGAATGGGTTCCCAAATTTGTTGATTGAGAGCGGCCTTTTCTCGATGTCGCTTTCTCTCAGCTTTGACCAAACCAAATAACTTAGCACGTTCAGCCAGATAGGTTACTGTATCAGGCTTTTCTCCTCTAGCAATAGCCTTCGCTACATAGTATAGACTCCGAAACACCATCTCTACTGAGATTTTTTCTTTCGGTTGATTTAGAGCAATCGCCACTTCCCCTACCAATTGATTTAAGACCGTATAGAAAATCAAAGTGCAAATAATCTGGATTTGGACACCATTCTTATTCCCTACCCATAAATAGGCTAGTCCTAAAAGTCTTTTCGTTAATAAAAAGGCTTCTTCGATTGTCCATCGTCTTCGATATAAATCACAGACCTCTTCGGCGGACAGTTGTTCGGGAGACAACACATTTGTTAAATACTGATACCAGATTGTTCCCCATAATACTGAGACTAATCTCACCGGATGCTTGCAAGGATTAGAACGGTAATTTCCCATAATGATAATCTCATCTCTGTAATGACTACCTTGAGACAATACTTGTTTGGTTTTGTAAGATGTACCCGCTCTAAATCTGGTTAGAAAAAACTTTTTAGCTTCTGTTAACAAATCAAACCACACAAAGCTAAAAAATCCCATATCTACGAGAATTAAACCATTTTCTGGTAATTTAGCTGCCAATTCTTCACACCATATTTTATCATTTGATTTATCATTTTCTGTGTACCATAAAGTAACGGGTCTTTGGGTAAAGGCTTCCACTACCATCATTATTTTACCCCCCAATTTACTCTTTTCTTCTTTACTTATTTTCATATTTTTCCTTATCTGCTCTAGCGTTTAGCCATCTGCTATCCACACTGCACTAAACTTTTCTCTTATTTTTTCCCATTTTTCTCCTACTTGGAGCTTCTTCCCTTTTTCGGCTGCTTTTTCTAACACTCCTTTTAGTAATATTGCAAATATTTCGGCTGGCACATTCATCATTCTTTTTGATACTGCCTGTTTGCTTACTTTTAATGATGCTACCCATAGCAATCCCTCTTCCTCTAACAGTCTTACCGCTTCACTTATACCCGCTATTTGACGATACACTATACTTAACACTAATGCCACCATTACTGGTAAATTTAGCACCCTATCTCTCATCATTTTCTCATGAGTTCCCTGTAAATATTTTAATGGTGTAAACATTGTGGGTTCTAGTAATTCAAACAACTCTTTTGTTATTTCAGGGATTTCTACCCCTGGCTGATTTGTCTTACGACGTAAGTCTGGGTTTCCTTTTCTCCGAGGATGTTGTCTTGCCATTTGTTTTTTGCTCACTTTTTTATATACTAACCTTTTTTTCAGCCTACTCTTACTTCCGCCTGCTTTTAGGCTAATCTTTTGTGAGTAGGCATTTTGGCTTAAGTTGACACCAATGGCATCTCACTTATGCCATAAGTATTAATACTTATGGGCAGAAAAATAAGACTTTGAACTTTATCGAACTTTATCAAAAAAAGAAATGAGAGTATAATAGTCGAGACCCACTTTCCAAAATCTATCCCAATTGAGGAACAATCTCATGTTATCAGTGTTATCAGAAAATGAAAAAAGGATTCAAGAGTTATGTCAAGAGTTGGGAGAATGTCTCTATCAACAATCTCAAGTTAAAACATTTAATAATTTGGGCGAAATAGAGGAGACTGTCAGAGACTTAATGATTCAGTATGTCAACCCAGAAATAGGTATTTTTTTGTCAAAACAAGTACCGAGGAAACCACAGGTCGGATACGAACAGTAAAAAGTATTTTGGGGGAATTGCCCATTACAGAAAAACAAGCGAAGAAATTAGAACTAAAGCCTCGAACTCAGATGAGTCCAATGTTAGAGAAGAACTGTTTGCTACTGAGTGGCGATGAGTCTTATGAAAAAGCAGCTAAGAAAATCCAATCATTGACGGGAATTGCTGTTTCTCACAGTACGCAACAACGCCTTGTACATCGCTATCATTTTGAAGAATTACCCTCTAACACAGAAGTCGAAGAAATTAGCATAGATGGTGGGAAGGTACGACTCAGAACTCCCAAGGGAGAACCCTTAATTTGGCGTGATTATAAAGGAGTCAGTTTCATCAATTGGGGGTAGCTGCCTTTTTTCAAGATAACTCGGCTTTATTAGATTTGGTTAATTCTCAAATTTTGGCTAAGCCTTTAATTTGTTTGGAAGATGGACATGATGGTATCTGGAACTTATTTCGTGAGATAGGACAGAAACATGAGCGAATTGAAATTTTGGACTGGTATCACTTAATTGAAAACCTCTATAAAGTTGGGGGGTCATTCCAGCGAATTGAGGAGGTCAAGTCTTTTCTTTGGACGGGTGAAGTGGATGCCGCTATCTCCTGTTTTGAGGGATGGTCAGAGCCTCAAGCTGAGAATTTTATCATTTATTTAAACAAGCATAAACATCGGATTGTCAATTATGGTTATTTGCAGGCAGAGGGCATTTCCATTGGCTCTGGCTCTGTCGAATCTCAAGTTAAACAAATTGGTCATCGTCTTAAAATTACTGGTGCGAGTTGGAATTCTGACAATGTACCACAAGTCCTTCGTCATCGCTGTTCCTATTTAAATGATTACCTTTTTTGACTCTTTCATTTACCTCGTTAAGTATTTCTACTTATTGCAAAGGTGAGATGCTCCCTCAGGAAAATCTAGTGGCTGCAACGGCAGTATTCGCAGGATTAGTGATGGAACCTGAAACGATTAAAACAATTTTAAGGAGTGACATTATGAAAGAATCAGCTTTCTATCAGGACATTCTTCAGGAAGGTCGTCAGGAAGGTCGTCAGGAAGGTCGTCAGGAAGGTCTTCTTGAGGGCAAGCTTAAAACAATCCCTCTACTTAAAAAATTAGGATTGACGATCGCAGAAATTGCTGAAGAATTAGAGATTGATATTGCTTTAGTCAATCAGTTTGTGGCTAATCAGAATAATTAAAAAATTAGATAACTATTGATCGGCGATCGCTTTTTATCATCGGGTAAGGGGCGATCGCATTCTCTAAATTTGAGAGGGCGATCGCTTTTTGGCGTTAGAAACAGGATTGATTATTTTATTCAGGCATAACAACAGGAATAATCTGATTTGTATATTGACGATAAATTCTAAAATCACTATCTAAAGTAAAAACACTACTTCCTCTAATTAATTCACTCATTCTCACTAAGCAAGCATCGGCTAAAGACATAGGAACAGCTTGATATTGTTTCATTAAGAGCTTAATTGCTGTTACGTCTTCATTTAAATGAAAAGGTATTTTAACGACTTCTAATTCCAACAAAGATAAAATAGCATTTTCTCCCCCATAAACATTCTGTAATAAAAAACAAGACTCAGCAACAACGGCTTCACAGGTAAACAAAGGAGGATGTAACTTTTTCCATTGTTCTACTGTCCATTGATGAAAATCATCACTTTTATCAACAAAAGCGACCAAGGTCGAGGTATCTATAATGATTGCTGATTTCATTATCTCCCAAATCTCTGAAGATATTTTTTATTAGTAGATAAATCACCTATCTTACTTTCGACAGAACCTGCCCATTCTTTCGCTAAGTCATAGGCAGAAACTTCTTGGTGATCTTGCAATTTATTTTGTGTGCTATCCATAAATTCCACAGAATTTACGATGCTCTGTTGTTGTTCAGGGGTTAGATTTCTGAATTTATCTAACAAGTTATTTTCTTCAATTACAGGTTTGTTGATGGCTTGAGTCATAAGTTCGCTGAAATATTAGATGAGCTTGGTGAAGATCGTATCATATTTTTCTGTTTTCTGTAATCCATTTGGCGATCGCATTCTCTAAATTTGAGAGGGCGATCGCTTTTTTCTTAACTCAGGAAGAGGCGATCGCTTCATGTGAGGTGTTGATGCTTGTCCAAACCCACTTTTCTTTTGCCTGCCCATAACCTTCCAAGTTTTGTTAACAAAACTTTACCTGAAACTTGAGCTACCTCAAGAAAGAAATCAGAGCCGGATGTCAGAATGCGGTTATGGGGTTGAATACCTATTCCCCCCTCTCAGTATCAGGATTAATAAGGATTAAGGAATTTTCAGGATTAGATTTTAGTCAGCCAACCCAACCAATTCCCTTAAACCTTCCCGTCTCCCCATCCCCCCATCCCCCCATCCCCCCAAATTATGAACCTCTCTCTCAGCCTTGTTTACGACCAGTTGAACGCCGTTGCCCAGTCCCCCGACTATTGGACAATTCTCAACACAGCTTTCGGCATTAACTACAACACCACCCTTGCCGCCACGCTCCAACAACAGTGGCAAACAGGAGACTTTAGCGCGTTACCGCCCATTCAAATTCTCAGCAGTGAGGTTTTAGGCAATGCCAGTGGAGCCTATGCCGCTAGTAATAACACCATTTACCTGGCCGATAGCTTTGTTGCCACTGCCACCCCAGAAGCATTGAGCGCGGTCATCCTCGAAGAAATTGGGCATTTTGTGGATGCTCAGATTAATACCGTTGACACCCAGGGCGATGAAGGAGAATTATTTTCGGATTTGGTGCGCGGCATTACTCCCACGGCGACGGAGTTAAATCGCCTGCAAACGGAAAATGACCAGGCAATGATTACCATTGATGGGCAACAGGTGGCGATCGAGATGGCCACGAACGTTTTTACTGAGAAAACAGGCACGGCTAACCCCTTTAATGGCGTTAATGTCGGAGGAAACGCCGCCCCCTTCTTACAAGATATTGATGGCGATCGCGACCTGGATTTGATCGTTGGCAGGGCTGACGGCACTCTCAGTTACTACAAGAACACGAGTACTGCTACCGCGCCTGTCTATACCGCCCAAACAGGTACGGCTAACCCCTTTAATGGCATTGACTCTGGGAATAACAGCACACCCACCTTAGCAAAGGTTGATCAGGATGTCTTGTTTGATTTGGTGGTTGGTAACAATGGCGGTACCTTATCCATCTACAAAAACACAACTCCTAATATTGCCAACCCCGTCTATACCTTGCAATCAAGCTGGATTAACGTTGATGTTGGGACTTACAGCACCCCCACTGTAGTGAATGTTAATGGTGATGGCTTTAATGATGTCGTCTCCGGTGAAAGTGGCGGCGTTATTAACTACTATAAGTACACAGGCTCACTAACTGTGCCTGCCTACACCGCCCAAACCGGCACGGCTAACCCCTTCAATAGCATTAATCTCGGAGCCTCGATTCTTACATTGGTGTCAACTTAAGCCAAAATGCCTACTCACAAAAGATTAGCCTAAAAGCAGGCGGAAGTAAGAGTAGGCTGAAAAAAAGGTTAGTATATAAAAAAGTGAGCAAAAAACAAATGGCAAGACAACATCCTCGGAGAAAAGGAAACCCAGACTTACGTCGTAAGACAAATCAGCCAGGGGTAGAAATCCCTGAAATAACAAAAGAGTTGTTTGAATTACTAGAACCCACAATGTTTACACCATTAAAATATTTACAGGGAACTCATGAGAAAATGATGAGAGATAGGGTATTAAATTTACCAGTAATGGTGGCATTAGTGTTAAGTATAGTGTATCGTCAAATAGCGGGTATAAGTGAAGCGGTAAGACTGTTAGAGGAAGAGGGATTGCTATGGGTAGCATCATTAAAAGTAAGCAAACAGGCAGTATCAAAAAGAATGATGAATGTGCCAGCCGAAATATTTGCAATATTACTAAAAGGAGTGTTAGAAAAAGCAGCCGAAAAAGGGAAGAAGCTCCAAGTAGGAGAAAAATGGGAAAAAATAAGAGAAAAGTTTAGTGCAGTGTGGATAGCAGATGGCTCAACGCTAGAGCAGATAAGGAAAAATATGAAAATAAGTAAAGAAGAAAAGAGTAAATTGGGGGGTAAAATAATGATGGTAGTGGAAGCCTTTACCCAAAGACCCGTTACTTTATGGTACACAGAAAATGATAAATCAAATGATAAAATATGGTGTGAAGAATTGGCAGCTAAATTACCAGAAAATGGTTTAATTCTTGTAGATATGGGATTTTTTAGCTTTGTGTGGTTTGATTTGTTAACAGAAGCTAAAAAGTTTTTTCTAACCAGATTTAGAGCGGGTACATCTTACAAAACCAAACAAGTATTGTCTCAAGGTAGTCATTACAGAGATGAGATTATCATTATGGGAAATTACCGTTCTAATCCTTGCAAGCATCCGGTGAGATTAGTCTCAGTATTATGGGGAACAATCTGGTATCAGTATTTAACAAATGTGTTGTCTCCCGAACAACTGTCCGCCGAAGAGGTCTGTGATTTATATCGAAGACGATGGACAATCGAAGAAGCCTTTTTATTAACGAAAAGACTTTTAGGACTAGCCTATTTATGGGTAGGGAATAAGAATGGTGTCCAAATCCAGATTATTTGCACTTTGATTTTCTATACGGTCTTAAATCAATTGGTAGGGGAAGTGGCGATTGCTCTAAATCAACCGAAAGAAAAAATCTCAGTAGAGATGGTGTTTCGGAGTCTATACTATGTAGCGAAGGCTATTGCTAGAGGAGAAAAGCCTGATACAGTAACCTATCTGGCTGAACGTGCTAAGTTATTTGGTTTGGTCAAAGCTGAGAGAAAGCGACATCGAGAAAAGGCCGCTCTCAATCAACAAATTTGGGAACCCATTCCTTTAAGTTGACACGGATGCGATTCTTACCGCCCCCACCCTAATAGATTTCGATCTCGATGGCGACTTGGATTTGATTGTTGGTTCATCCGATGGTCTTATCTACTACTACAAGAACACGGGCACTAAAACCGCGCCTGTCTATACCGTCCAAACAGGAACGGCTAACCCCTTCAATGGTATTAATATAGGGACTAACAGCATCCCCACTGTACAGGATGTTGATGGTGATGGCGACCTTGATTTGGTTGTTGGTACAAGTACCGGCACTATCCGTTACTTTATGAGTGGCCCTAACACAGCCCCCACCATCACCAGTGGCGCAACAGCCAACTTTGCTGAAAATGGCACAGGCACTGCCTACACCGTCACCGCAACCGATCCTGATGCCGGAACCACTCTTACCTACAGCATTAGTGGTACAGACGCGGCTCTGTTTAACATCAACAGCAGTACAGGCGCGGTCACTTTCAAAACAGCACCCAACTTTGAAGCCCCTACCGACAGTGGCGCGAATAAAGTCTATGACCTCACCGTAACTGCCAGCGATGGTTCCCTCAGCAGCACTCCCAAAGCTGTAGCCATCACTGTCACCAACGTCAACGAAGCCCCCACCAACCTCACCCTACAAAATCAAGTTACCAGCCTAGCGGAAAACACAAGTACTATCAGTCGAATCAAAGTCGCCGATATTACCGTTACCGATGACGGAGCAGGAACCAACACGCTCTATCTAACCGGAGCCGATGCTAGTTTCTTTGAAGCCGATGCGACAAGACTGTATCTCAAAGCCAATACCGCCCTCAACTACGAAGCGAAAACCAGTTACAACGTCACTGTTAACGTAGATGACACCAGCGTCGGCAACACTCCCGATCGCACAACGAACTATACCCTCAATGTCACCAATCAGATAGAAGTAACCATTGCCCCAGGCACCACCCCCGTCGAAGGCGGAACCGTTGGCACTTATACCATCACCCTTGATACCCCCGCCCCTACAGGTGGTCTAGTCGTCAACTTCAATACCACTGGCAGTACCGACACCCTCAATACCGACTACACTCTCTCTGCTGGCAACAACATCAGCAACCTCACCGCCAACAGTTTAACCGTAGCCGCAGGGCAAACCACCGCCACCCTCAACCTCAACGCCCTGAGTGATGTCGTTAATGACCCTGGCGAAACCGTCAAAATCAACCTCACCAGTGGCACAGGCTACAGCCTCGGTCAAAACAGTACCGCCCTTCTCAGCCCCGCAACCAACTACAGCGTCGGGAGTAGTCCCTATTCAGTAGCAGTGGGAGACTTTAACGGCGATGGCAAACTAGATCTCGCCACAGCCAACGCAAACGGCAACTCTGTATCAATTCTGTTGCGAAATAGTGCGAATACGGGCTTTGATGCCAAAACCGACTTCTCCGTTGGGCCTACTCCCCATTCAGTAGCAGTGGGAGACTTTAACGGTGATGGCAAACTAGGGCTTGCTGAATAAGTCTGCAAATCGAACCTAGATGCCACAGGGCGCGAAAAATGGTGACTTCAGAAATCAGTTTCCGATTTTAACCCACAATTTTCTAGCAAAGTGCATGGATTTTGAGCCTTCAAATGCCATAAGCTTGCACCTAATCGTGTTCAAAATGGCTGAAAAGCTTATCTGATAAAGGTTCTGCCTTTATTCGGCAAACCCAAACTAGATCTCGCCACAGCCAACTACAGCAGTAATTTTGCATTAATACTCTTAAGAAATAGTACTAATACGGGCTTTGATGCCAAAACCGACTTCTCCGTTGGGCTTACTCCCTATTCAGTAGCAGTGGGAGACTTTAACAGCGATGGCAAACTCGACCTCGCTACAGCCAACTTCAGTTCTAGCACTGTATCAATTCTGTTGCGAAATAGTGCGAATACGGGCTTTGATGCCAAAACCGACTTCTCCGTTGGGTTTGGGCCCAATTCAGTAGCAGTGGGAGACTTTAACGGCGATGGCAAACTAGACCTCGCTACAGCCAACGAAAACGGCAACTCTGTATCAATTCTGTTGCGGAATAGCGCTAATACGGGCTTTGATGCCAAAACCGACTTCCCCGTTGGTTATTATCCCTATTCAGTAGCAGTGGGAGATTTCTAGATGAATCATCAGCTTTATTTTTATCTTCACCTGGTTTGAAATAGCCACCCCCGTTAAATAGCCTAGGGCTGTTTCATTTCTCAATGGCCGTCGTCCCCTCTCTTCTCATAGACACAAACCCCTGCAGAACTAGTTTCTTTTTGGCGATCGCTGTCCCTAGTCTTCTTGGAAAAATAGGGTCATCGCGGATTTCTCTCTAACAACATAAAAAATGCGATCATAGCTCTTAGTTCGTTTAAAAAATACAAAGAAAATTCATAAAATATGAATGGGTAGAAGTAAGTGCGTATAAAAGTAAAAAGAGTTTACGCAATTACTTCACAAAACGGACTGAAGGCTTCGGGACTAAGTATGTAGTTAATTTTGCATGATCACTTAATAACCCCTTACAACGAAGCCACAATGGGTTCTGATGCCATTGTATTTTGGTTTGCTAAAATAGCCACATAGAGACGATTTAAGCCACTGAGATAGGCTTGGGCCGAAGCCACAATAATGTCGGTATTGGCAGCATAACCCGTATAAATTCGCCCTTCATGACGCAGACGAATGGTAACTTTACCGAGCGCATCAATACCTTCACAAACCGATGTGACCGAATATTCCATCAATTCATTGGGAACATTGACAATCGCAGCGATCGCCTTATAGACCGCATCCACAGGGCCAGTACCGATCGCCGCATCGGTTAATTCTTCACCATCGGGAGTCCGAATCGTCACAGTAGCAGTGGGTTTAGCATGATCACCACAGGAGACTTGTACCAACTCTAGACGGAATAATTCGGGAGCTTTGCGAATTTCATCATTAACAATGGCTTCTAAATCCCAATCGGTAATTTCCTTGCGTTTATCAGCAAATTCTTTAAACCGCAAAAAGGCATTATTTAACTCGTTATCAGTTAATTCAAAGCCCAATTCCGTTAAGCGCGATCGAAAGGCATTGCGTCCCGATAATTTACCGAGAACAATGAGATTATTGGTTAACCCGATGGATTCTGCATCCATAATTTCGTAGGTTAACTTATGTTTTAAAACCCCATCTTGATGAATGCCCGACTCATGGGCAAAGGCATTAGCTCCCACGATCGCCTTATTGGGTTGAACCAGCATTCCCGTTAACTCGGATACTAGGCGAGAAGTCGAGGCAATCTGTTTCGTCTCAATCTGGGTCAAGGGTTGAGTAGAATCGACTGGACGACCGAGGAAGGGATTAAAGTAAGCGCGACGCACATGGAGAGCCATCACTAACTCTTCTAGGGCAGCATTACCGGCCCGTTCTCCAATGCCATTAATGGTGCATTCCAATTGACGCGCCCCATTTTTAACCGCTTCGAGGAAATTCGCCACCGCTAAACCCAGATCATTGTGACCATGCACGGAAATAATGGCTTGATCGATATTGGGTACGTTGTCCTTAATGCCCTTAATTAAGGCTCCAAATTCCGAAGGGGTCGTATAACCTACCGTATCTGGAATATTAACCGTTGTGGCTCCCGCCGCGATCGCTGCTTCTAGAACTTGATATAAAAATTCTGGATCACTGCGGCCAGCATCTTCAGGGGAAAATTCCACATCGTCCACCAAAGACTTGGCATAGGCCACCATTTCCGGCACAATTTGCAACACCTCTGAGCGAGTTTTCTTGAGCTTGTACTCTAAATGAATATCAGAAGTGGCTAAAAAGGTATGGATGCGGTGATGGGCAGCCGGTTTAACAGCATCGGCGGCGGCTTTAATATCATTGCGAGAAGCTCTGGCTAATCCACAAATCGTCGGGCCATTTTCAACCCCAACGGTCTGGGCAATCTTCTGGACTGCTTCAAAATCCCCAGGGCTGGCGTAGGGAAACCCCGCTTCAATCACATCAACTCCCAGTCGGGCAAGGGCGCGGGCGATTGTCAGTTTCTCATCAACATTTAGGGTAGCACCAGGGGACTGTTCCCCATCGCGAAGAGTGGTGTCAAAAATGATAATACGGTCTGGATGAGTTGTCATAAACGCTTGCACTTCCCACGGTCTGGAAATTTGTCACTATCTCTGCATTATAAACGAGGATTGAGTGTGATTAGGTGTAAAAAAATGAGATCCGGTTTTTCCCTTGCTGTCCAGGAGACTCTTTCCTATGGCAAAATCAAAGCATATTCTTCTGGTTGGAGACTGCGATCATGACCGTCAAAAAACAATTTTCCAGTTTTCAAGAAATGTTAAGCCAGGCAAAACGTCCTGTCTTGGTGGATTTCTATGCCACGTGGTGCGGCCCCTGTCAGATGATGGCTCCGATTTTGGAAGAAGTGGGTCTGCAACTCCGCGATCGCGTCCAAATTGTTAAGATTGATTCCGATAAATATCCGCAATTAGCCTCTCAATACCAAATTCAAGCTTTACCGACTCTGGTACTCTTTAAAGGAGGTCAACCGGCTCACCGTATTGAAGGGGTTGTGCCAGCCTCACAATTAGTCCAACAACTACAGATGTTCCTCTAAATCTTTTTTTAGTTAACCATTTTTCAATCATCATTTTTTTATCAACTATTGTCCTTTTCCTGTGTCCTACGCCATCGACTTTGGTACAAGTAATACTGTGATTGCCCGTTGGAATACAATTACCCAGCAGGCTGAGTCCTTAAAGTTAAAAGCTCTATCGGGGCAAATCTCTCCTAATCCTCCTTTAATTCCCAGTTGGGTCTATGTCAACAATGCCGCCTTAAATCAGATCTGGGTGGGGCAAGAAGTGGGCGATCGCGGTTTGGATCTGCGCGGTGATCAACGCTTTTTTCGCAGTTTTAAACGGGGAATTGGCTCTAAGATCCAGGGATTTTTACCGGAACTGGATGAAGTACCGATTTCCTTTGAGCAAGTGGGAACCTGGTTTCTAGATCGTCTAGTTCAAGAATTGGAGCAGGAAGAGGGTCAGAAAATTGATTCTTTGGTTTTGACCGTTCCCGTAGATAGTTTTGAAGCCTATCGTCACTGGTTAAGTCAACGTTGTCAGGCCTGGGGCATTGAACGGGTGAGCCTTTTGGATGAACCGACAGCAGTGGCTCTGGGCTATGAGGCAACCCAGGCAGATATTTTGCTAGTTGTCGATTTTGGGGGTGGTACAATTGATCTATCCCTTGTACAACTTAATAAATCCCAGAAGTCCGATTCTCCCCAGGGCTTTTTGTTAAAGTGGGGCGATCGCTTAATGGGAAATAGTTCAGGACAACGAGCCAAGTTAGCCCAGGTCATTGCCAAGGCTGGTTGTAATTTGGGCGGTACGGATCTAGATCATTGGATTCAGGATTATTTCACCCAAACTCAAGACCTACCTAGCTCGTCCCTCACAACTCGATTGGCAGAAAGATTAAAAATTGAACTCTCTAGGGAAGAATCTGCCACAGAAGTCTATTTTGATGACCAAAGTTTTGAAACCTGGGAGTTAACGCTAGATCGGGCTAGCTTGACGGAAATCCTACAGAAAAACCAATTATTTGAACAATTAGATGCCTTGATGAATCAGGTATTACAACAGGGTCGCCGCAGTGGCATTAGTCCTGAATCGATTGATCAAGTGCTTTTGGTGGGGGGAACGTCCCAAATCCCGGCTATTCAAACCTGGTTACAGAGCCATTTCGCGCCTGCTAAAATTCGCAGCGATCGCCCCTTTGAAGCCGTTGCCCTGGGAGCTTTGAAACTATTTCAGGGGCAAGAAATCCAGGATTTTTTGTATCATAGTTATGGCATTCGCTATTGGAACCGTCGTCAGAATTGTCATAGTTGGCATCCGATTATTAAGGCAGGCCAAGGCTATCCCATGCAGCAACCTTTAGAATTAACCCTCGGAGCTTCCCTCGAAAATCAGCCTAGTATTGAACTGATTATTGGGGAGTTAGGTTCCTCTTTAGGGGCGACTGAAGTTTATTTTGAAGGCGATCGCTTAGTGACTCGTTCTTTAGGCAATGAAGAATTTACGGTGCAACCCCTCAATGATCGCAAAGGCGCACGCACTATTGCTCAATTAGATCCTGCCGGTTTTCCTGGCCGCGATCGCATTAAAGTTCAATTTTGGATTGATGCCCAGCGTTTTCTCCGCATCTCTGTGGAGGATATCTTGCTACAAAAAAACTTGCTTGAGAATCAGATTGTCGCTCAACTAAGCTAGTTAAAATCAAATTAAATAATCTATCTAAGTAGCTGGACAGTGCGAAGTTCTAGGAAAATCAACGAGTTTACTAGGGTTTCAGCCCCCAACGTCCTTCACCCCTCTTCCAGACTCACAATCGCTGAAAGGCTTTCAATGCAAGGCTTTTAGGCATTTTGTCAAAATGTCTGACAGAGAACTTCGCACTCTCCAGTAAGTAGGTAGATCTTAAAATTTATAACCCATATTCCGTACTGATTAAGAGGAAGTAAAAAATAAACTCAGAAATAGCGACGGAATAGCTACAATCAAATTAACCAGTCAATCACCTTACAACCCATATTTCGTACTGATTTTGAAAAAATAAAAATAAAGTGAGAAATGGTAACGGAATAGTTAAAATCAAATAAGCGAATAAACCTCAAGAGAAAATGACTAAGTTAAGCGTTAAAAATCTGGACCATTTAGGGATAATCGCCAGCAATTCCAAATTCAAACGGTAACATAGGATACAGACACGATCTTGTTTTTATGAATATAAGAGATATTAACCTAATCTCTGAGTTTTTTTGCATTCCCCCCTCGAATCTCGGTCTCTTAGAGAGTCAGTAACCTGCAAACAAACTTGATCAATCACTAAATAGAGCATTACATTGATTCTAAATATTGGCATTAAACCCCTTGACCGTAAGCACTTCAGGGATTTTGTATGGGTGCGACCTTTAGTTGATAAAAGCTGTTGTAATCAGGGTTCTACAGGGAACCCATATTGATCAAGTTTTGCCCAAAATTGACTCCATCGTTCCTTCGTTAATACCAAAGCTCGTAGGCTCAAAATAATTCCTGCTCCTTTTTCCTTCCATCGCATCCCTGAACAACATAATCGTTGTTTGACCAACGTCTTACAAGCTGCTTCCGTAACACCTGAACCAATCGGATACTTTTTCTCTAAGTATTCAGCATAATCCATTTGATGCTGATGATTCTCGTAATAAGTAATCGCCGCTTGTAGTTTCTCGGTAAGATTCTTAGAATGACTTTTTTCTTCTTTGACTTCTTTCATCAGATTTAGCAGTTCTCCTGCTTTTCCTTTTTCATGCTTGAGTTCTCGACAATTTTTACTCAACCATTCTTTTTGTTTTGACACGGTATTCGGATGCAACGCTTCTGCCAAGGCACCTAAGTAACCAGAGGCATGATAGAAATCTAATATCTGTTCTTCCGTTTGCTTTTCTAAAAACTTCCAATTTGATTCTGCCCCGTCTGCTATCCCGACCAATGTTGCCTCTGGATAACGGTTTTTCGCTCGCTCAATTTCTTTTTCTAATCTTTCTAGAAAACTCTTTTTTCCATACTCTGGTGCCGCACCTAGATAGATTGTATGTTGACGTTCGCCTTCACTATCGTATAGGGAAACGGTTCCCACCATTGCTTCACGGTAGCCATCCTCACACATCAGCATACAGGTTCCATCTAATCCTATTCCCACTGTTGCAATTTGGCTATCCTCCTTGGGCGGGGCATAACTCCACGCTTCTTCTTTTGCCTGTACCACACTTCCTACTGCTTTACTCAATCTTTGGATATAGGATAGCGCTACTTTTCTACCATGATTTTCTAATAAATCATTTTTCATCTCTTTGCCTGCCATCCCTGACATTTTTGAGGATACCTGTTTTGCCAATAATGGCGTTGATGTTATGATTATCCTTGCTTCTCTTTCTAAGGGGCAATACGTTTTTCCTCCTACTGAACGCTGATAAGCTGTCATCACTCTAAGTGGATATAAGGTAGAATATATAGACTTACTTTTTTGTATGACTATGCTGACGTTAAACTTCTTAGACCAAAAGACCAAGAAAGAGCTACAAAAAGCCCTTAAAACGGAAGAGCACGCAGTTACAAGAGAGAGAATATTGATTATGTTACTGAGAAATGAAGGAAAAACGTATGATGAAATATCAGGATTATTAGGATGTTGCAAACGACAAGTATGGTACTGGTGTAATAATGGAAATCCGAAAGAGATAGAAAGCTTAAGAGACAAAAGAAAAAAAGGAAATCACAGGAAAGTAACAGAAGAATACATAGAGAAATTGACGGAGATAATAATGAAAGAGCCTGAAGAGTTTGGATATGAATTTGGACGTTGGACAGTAGCAAGACTATCAACTCATATGGAAAAAGAAACGGGTATATTGTTAGGAAATACACAACTTAGAAATATTCTTAAAAAAAAGAGATTTGTCTACATCTGGGCAAAATATAGTCTAGAAGATAAACAAGATGAGCAAAAAAGAGAGGAATTTAGAAAGAAATTTGAAGAGTACAAGAAGCTTTTGAAAGAAAAGCCAGAATCAATCCAGATATGGTTTTGGGATGAAAGTGGCTTCAGCTTAAGAGTAATACGGAGAAAACATTGGACAAAAAAAGGAAAGCGTAAAAAAGTGAGGGGAGATAGAAGAAAAGGAAGAGTCAATGTAATGGGTGGTATTAGATATACTGACAAAAAACGGTGGGTTGATTTGATTCCCACTGGTAACTCTCAGAACTTCAAGAGTGTATTATTAAAATTTTACAAAGACATACAAAGAGAATGGATAGAACAAGGAAATAAAAAAGAAGACTTTGAAAAGAATGGTCCGAAGATTGTGATTATTTTAGATAATGCGAGCTTCCACAAAAAGCAAGAAATTCTAGACGAGAGCACGGAAGAAATGCCAAACATTATTTTGGAGTTTTTACCCCCCTATAGTCCCGATTATAATTTAATGGAATTGGTATGGCATTCAGCCAAAGAATATATTGCAAATAAATTATTCAAATCAATTGAAGAATTAGAATCTCTCATCCATAAACTTCTTAATGAAGGTGGATTGACAATATGTTGGGGACGTAAAATCAAAAACAAGGGCTCAAGTATTATTGCAAGTTAAACTGATGACAGCTTATACATGACGATTCACTATAACCTCACCATAAGGTGTTTGATATTCTTTCGGTTGCTCTCCCTTACTCTTCCAGATTTCTTCACCGATTTTTAAGGGTGAACCATCTGTATCTAAATATTTCAAGGCTTCTTTGCTGGCGATGCAACCTACTTCGTTTAAGCCTTTTTGAATATTTATTTCTGTATCCAACATTGAACGACTGAGTTCTAATGTTAGTTCTATTTTTATCTTTGAACCCTCTACATTAATTAGTTTTGCTGTCATCATTGTTTCCTCTTTGTCACTTTTCATCTCATGTTAACACTTTTCTTTTCCTTCATCAACTAAAGGTCACACCCTTTTGTATCTTTAGCTACATTCTGAATCTGGAATTGCTGTCCTACAATACAGGGCAAACGCATCTAAATTCTAGACTCCTTATCTGATAAGACTTTCAGCATTTCATAAAAAATCAATCATGATCTCGGAAACCTTTATCCAGCCTACCTTTCAAAAATAAGATGCGTTCGCCCTGTCCTACAATATTCCTATATCCGTTGGATATTTTATATCGGCTGGTGTACAAGTCGCATCTAACAATAACTTACCTTCATTTTCTTCTTTTTTTTCTACTCCCTCAACCTTCTTTACCATTTCTTTATTGATTTTATTTGTTAATTCCATCCCTATTCTTTTACGAAAATTAACCATCGTTGATGCTTCAAACGGCTCCTCGCTACTGTAGCTCTCTATTCCGATAAAGTATTGTAAATACGGATTTTCTTTTATTTGCTCTACTGTTTCTCTATCACTTATTCCTAACCTTTCTTTAATGATTAATGCCCCTAATACTATTCTAAATGACTTCGCTGGTGCTCCTTTTTCTTCTTTGAAATTTTTAGTATATTCTCCTTCAAATTCCTCCCATGTAATCATTTTTGACATTTTTATCCAACGATTTTCTTCGTCCAATTTCTCCTCAAACAGGTTTTTGAAGTTTTCCAGTGTTTTTTCTGCGTACTGCCTTTTTTGCGATACATACTATTAAGGGGAGGGATGCAAAGTTTTCGGCTCATTTTAGCTTATTTTCCTACACCTTTGACATTGTTATTATGGCTATACTTTTTTCTCTATAAGGGTTTTAGCCTTTTTCAGCAAGCCCTAAATAAATAACGGTTTGATGTAGTTTTCTTTGGGGAAATTTGCGATAGAGCCGCAGGTAATAGTCGGCCATACGAAAAGGAATATTGGCATTAGGTTCGGTTTGAAATTCTAAAGGTAGGACAATTTCTGTAGATTCCAAAAAAATAATCGAATCAGCGCGAATCGGTTCAAGAGAAAGTTCGGATGGTTCAATTTTAGTAAGAGAAATTGGCTCTCCTAGTAACCAATTGGCAAAGTCGGCAGAGAAGTTTTCAGCTAGAAATTTACAGGTATTATCGAACATTATTACAAAATTTCTATCCTCAAGTAATCATAATTTATGGGACAGTTACAGTTGCCGAGCTTGTACCGCTAATCGTATAACCTGTACCCGAAGTAACACTAACAGTGAGACTATTACCTGAAGCCACCGTATTATTAGCCGTAACAACTAAGGTTTTAGAAGATTCCCCCGCCGCCATACTAACCGAAGAGCCAAGACCTGTGAATTTAGAATTTATCCCAGAGGGTGTGTAAGTAGGAGTGTAATTAAGCGTGATAGCATTACTTGTATCTCCCGCTCGACGAAAGGTGAACGTTACGTTACCACCTGTTCCTGCTGTCAGGGTGCTAGGGCTTACGGATACAGAAGCATCGCTAGGTGCTCTGACAAAGGTTTGAGTCACAATCTCATAGGTTGCCATACCTCCTAATCGAGAGGATGTATTAGGGTTGATCCATTGTGTTGTCTGGGCCTTACTAGTGTTAATATCCAATGCCGATGCGCTGAGATGAAGCTCAATCATTTTGTTTTTAGGATCAATGCAGACAAAAAAGCCCTTGGGCGTACCACTTGGGATTCGAGTCCAGGCACTCGGAGTAGTCGGACAGGTAGAACTTTGGGGTGCTTCAGCAATGAGATCAACCAATGGTTGAGGGTTTGTTGGCCATGAACCATAGGAACCATCTGAATTAAGGGCTGGGCCCCACCGATAGATCATATTTTTTCCTAGCCAGGGATCAGTCGTTGTGCCAATACAGTATATTACTGGAGCAGATTGTCCCGCGATATTGAGTCCAAGAATAGGAGTCTGAGTACCTGAATTACAACCTGTGGCCGTACCGAAACTGGTTAAAACTGAGTTTGCCATCTTTATTTCCTCAGTGATAAAGTCGGCCGCTCGATTAAGATTGTACTGAGTATCGCTGGCTATACTGGAGGCCGTATTTTCCCGTAGCATGACTACTGTGCCATAGCCTGCTGCACCTACCACCACTAAAGTCAGCATTGAGGCCATTATTAGTTCAATAAGAGTAAAGCCGGATCGCACTCTTTGATTAATAAGTAGATGATGATAGATTTTCATAAATATTAAGATTTATAACGATGATTTACAATTGTCCGAATAGTCACTGGTTGCATCGGTTACGGCTCCTGTATAAACACCACTTCGCATAATTCCCAGAGCAGAGATCACTAAACAGTATTTTGTACTGGTATTGGGAGAATGAATAATGATCGTTCCCCAATTATTTGTATTGCCTTTATAGGAAAAACGGATGCTTGCACTATTGTTTGCACCATTGAAGTTTTCTAACAAACTTAGATCGGTCAGAACAACTGTTTGACTTAGGCATCCTGCATAGGAATTACCTGCGACACTAGCAGCAACAGCGATGGAGGGAGAATTACTACCGGCGTTAACAGAAACCTTACATTCTTTTCCCATTCTAATCGCATTCCGTTGGGCTTCTTGTAAGGCTCCCTTTACTTGAGCGAGTCCTCCTTGTACTTTGTTTTTTGCAGCCATCGCCATCATGCTCGGTATGGCTAGAGAGGCTAAAACCCCAGCGATAACGGCAACGATCGCCAGTTCCAGCAGTGTCCAGCCTTGGGGATTAACTTGTTTTGGCTCTTGATAAACGATCGCTGGTTTGGGAAGCCAGCCTAGAGAATGGATTACTCTTATCATCATTGTTATAGATGCGAACTAAGCATGAAATTAAAATGAGTATATTCAATTCATACTTAGTTTTCAAGATGATGATTTAAAGATCTAACTTTTTTCTTACTTTCCTTCCCCAAAATGTCCTTAGAGAATTGACCATGCAGCAAAATACTAACGAACTAAAACGCTGTGCTGCAAGTGTTGTTGGTATAGGTTCCTGACCGCATAATACCAATACCGGCGGCAATGACAACACAACGTTGTTCGGTGGTTTTGGTAGAAGCCAAAATAACTGTCAGATTTGCAAAGTCGTTGGTGGAGTTACCTGGATTGCCTTTATAAGAGAACAAAACCGATGATGGCAGCCCCACAGGAGTAATCGTAGAACTCGTTGAAAATGGCCGAGTGTTGGCAGTGAGATTCATGCCAGAAGTAAGGGTGACAGGACTAGTAATACAACCGGCTGGACTCCCTGTTATCCCCATCCCCATAGAGGCGAAATTTACCGTACAAGCCGAACCATTTCTGATGGCTGCCCGTTGAGCTTCCTGAAAGGCTCCCTTAACCTGATTGGCACTGGATTGTAAGGAACTACGACCCATCATGCCCATCATACTAGGAATAGCAAGGGAGGATAAAATGCCAGTAATCACCGCAACAACGGCAATTTCAATTAATGTCCAACCTTGATTATGGACAGGCCATGGCCGCAGAGGGAATAATTTCTGTGTATAAATTCGCCAAGGTTCTAGTATTATCACTGGTTTCCCCTATAGTATAGTTAATCGTTAAAATTTGTGGATTTGGATCAGTCCCTGACGTATTACGAGTCATCGTATAAGATTTACCCATAATAGTCCTGTTCACTGGCGTAGTCGCATCTACTTTTGCCTCTAGTCTTCTCGCGAAACCAGCGTTATAAGTCGGCGTTGTCTGGGGGCAACAAGTGTTAGGAGTGCTAGAAGTGCTAGGAGTACAAGCTGTAACCCCACCAGATGGACTTGTATAAATCGCATCAGTTTCTGGCAAAACTGCTTGTGAACGTATATTTTCTAAATCTTGCTGAATCCAATAATTTGCTTGCGCTTGTCGTTCCGCCTTTACTTGCATCCAAACTGCCATCGTAATCCCGTTCAAGGCTCCCATCAGAAAAGCAAAAGATATCATCAGGGCCGCTAAAACCTCTAACATGGTGAATCCCTGATTGGGAAATGTGGAAGTTAGTAACAACTCTTTGAATGGCAAAAATTGAGCTTTTTTTTCATCAGGAAACATTAAATAGAGAGCGTGTCCGATAAAAATATTAACAGGATTCAGTAGCTCAGATAAAGGGAATCGTATATCTACTTAATAACTATTATCTTGGATAAAAAGTCTGGGTGACAAGAGTGCGTTAGAAAATTTAGTAAAATCTGTGTAAAAACAAGAGAATACTGAGTATTTTGACTAAGGAATTCCGTATTTTCTCAATGGTGTTTTCACTCCCATCAGAGTTAAGCTGTTTTTGCCTGGCGTTCTAACTCGGTAGATAGGTCAGTCTGACTTTTCCCGTTAAGTCCAAAATCCAGCAATGCAAACTTCTAGAGGCTTTATCTGGCAAGGGTTTGAGTAATGATTCTCTTGACAGGAAAAAAATATTCTGAAGCCATCATCCCGCTTATCGTTCAAATTTCAAAAACAAAGGATGAAGGGAGTATGAGACTGTAAAATGGAGAAAATCTTAAAGGGCAGGTCAAAAAATGTTGGAATGGTGGACAAAAAACTTTGCCAGTTGTGAATTGGGAGACGAGAGGCTAAACAATCGTGCCTTCTCGATTGGGAAAAAGTTAAGTGAGGGGTTTGGAAAAGCCTTATCAGAAGTGTTTAAGGGAGGAAACGAGTTAAAGAGGGCCTATGAATTTTTGGGAATCCGAAAACAGACTTTGTCAAGATAATAGAGCCGCACTGTGAAATGACAACTGCCGCCGTAGAAGAATATAAGATAATGCTATCAGTCGGAGATACGACCTTCTTAGATTATCGCAATATCAAGGAAAAAAGGGAAGGGTATGGGCCGACTGGAAAAGGAGGGAATGGATTAATACTGCATAGTGCTTTAGCAATTGAGCCAGAAAAAGGACAAGTATTAGGTTTATTATGGCAAAAACTGTGGAATAGGGAGGTAAAAGAAAAGCCCCCAACAGATGAAACGGCGAAGCAGAAAAAAGAAAGACAGAAAGAACAAAGAAAAGCAGCTCGTCAAAGACCATTTGAGGAAAAAGAATCCTACAAATGGGTAGAGGCTCTAAACACCTGTGAGAAACAGGTAGAAAGTTCAACGAGGGTAATTCATGTATTTGACAGAGAAGGAGATGTTTCAGAAGTCTTTGACTCAGTGCGTCAACTCAAGCATACAGGAGTGCTGGTCAGAGCGTCTCATAATCGTAGTTTAGACAAAAATAGTGAACGACTTTGGCAACATTTGGAATCAGAACCGATTCGTTTTCATCAAGAAATCGAGATTCCGAGTACAGGAAAAAGAAAAGCACGGAAGGTTAAGCTTGCCGTCCGATTTTGCTCAGTTAATCTACGAACTCCCTATCGTTTCGATAATCGTGACCCGTTGAATGTCTATGCTGTTTATGCGACAGAAATCGATTGTCCCGAAGGCGAAACTCCTTTATCTTGGATGCTTCTGACTACAGAAGTTGTTGAGACTATTGAGATGGCTGTCACTATTCTTCGTTGGTACACCTACCGATGGCGGGTTGAAGAATTTCATAAAGTCCTTAAGTCTGGTTGTCAGAGTGAGCGTTATCGACTTGCCTCTGATGGAATGAAAACTCTTTTGGGTTTTTTAAGTGTCATTGCTGTTGAACTTTTACACGTTACTTATCTTCATCGTACCCAGCCCGATGCTCTCGCGATTGAAATTCTTAATCCTCTTCAACTTCAGGTGTTAAAAGCAGCCGCCTCTCAAAAACTTCCCCCTATTTTGACTGTTGCTTGGGCTGTCGAGTCTGTTGCTTTTCTTGGTGGTTATCTTGAACATCGTCGTAAAACTCCTCTCGGTATCCAAGTCCTTTGGCGCGGTTGGTTGAAGTTGCATGACCTTTGCCAAGGCTGGCAGCTTGCAATCCGCACTTAACGGGAAAAGTCAGATAGGTCAGTCTGCGATCGCGGCAATAACTACGATCCAGAAAACCGATCCACAGATCTACCAGGTCTCTGTCACAGGAGAAAAGATCAACTAAACTGCCTGAGGCTGGGGCTGAGGCTGAAACTGGAAGAGAGAATAGACGACATTGCGACGAATATCAATCATCATCTCTAGGAACATTTCATAACCCTCCTGCTTGTATTCAATTAAGGGATCTTTTTGACCATAACCCCGTAAGCCAATCGATTCCCGTAAAGCTTCCATTGATTGCAAATGTTCGCGCCAGAGATTATCAATTTGTTGCAGAATAAAAAAGCGTTCGGCTTCTCGCATCAGTCCAGGACGAACTTGATCAACTTGATGTTCTTTGAGATCGTAGGCTTTACGAACTTCTTCATGGAAGAAAATTTTCATTTCGGGAACCGTCATGTCGCCCATATCTTCCACCGTCACATCTTCCAAAAGATAGATAAATTCCTTGGCTTTGTTAAGCATATTTTCCAAATCCCACTCTTCAGGTGGTAATTCCATATTAACGTAGGCATCCACAATTTCATCCATTGTTTTTTCGGCATAAACTAACACCTGCTCTTTAAGATCAAAGCCTTCTAAGACACGACGACGTTCCGCATAAATGGCTTTCCGTTGATTGTTCATTACTTCGTCATACTCGAAAACCTGTTTCCGAATATCGTAATAATAGGTTTCTACTTTTTTCTGAGCATTTTCCAAAGAACCAGTCAACATTCTTGATTCGATGGGCATATCCTCTTCCACTCGAAAAGCTTCCATTAAACCGGCTACGCGATCGCCGCCAAAAATACGCAGTAAATTGTCACCTAAACTCAGGAAGAAACGGGTAGAACCAGGATCACCTTGCCGTCCCGCCCGACCCCGCAACTGGTTGTCAATACGACGGGATTCATGACGCTCTGTACCAATGACGTGCAAGCCACCCAACTCAACAACTTCAGAGTGTTCCTTACTGGTAAATTTTTCGTATTCCTTGCGGATGAGATTGTAGGCTTCCCGTAGCTTTTGAATCACCAAGTCTTTTGTGGGAGCCTTTTCTGAAGCGATCGCCAATTTATCCTCAGCTTCTAATTCCGTTAAACTTTGCAAGCCGTACTCACTAACGGCTACCTTAACCGCTTCCTTCAGCACGATCTCCGCCTCTTTGGAAATCTGAGTGGGGAAAATTTCTGCTGATACTTGCCAGGTCTTTTTCTTGCCCGTTGCCCCAAAACCCTGGGGACGCTCCCGACCCCCAAAACCTATACCAGCAGTGGTTAACGAACTATCTTCAGGCTGGACAATTTGGGGCATAAAATACTCGCGGACTTTCAAGCGGGCCATATAGTCCGAGTTACCGCCGAGAATAATGTCCGTTCCTCGACCCGCCATGTTGGTGGCAATGGTGACAGCCCCCTTGCGACCGGCCTGGGCAATAATTTCTGATTCCCGTTCCACATTCTCTGGACGCGCATTAAGGATATTGTGGGGAATTTTCATGTCTGCCAATAAACGGGAAATGACTTCCGATTTTTCCACACTGGTTGTTCCCACCAAAATCGGGCGACCTTGTTGATGTAATTCTTCGCATTCCAGGGCGATCGCCTTCCATTTTGCCTCTTCATTTTTATAGACCACATCGGGCCAATCCTGACGACGAGAAGGGCGATTAGTGGGGGTGATTGTCACCTGCAAATTGTAAACTTTTTCTAATTCCGTTTCTTCGGTTTTAGCGGTTCCCGTCATACCGGATAATTTGGGATAAAGCAGAAAGAAATTTTGATAGGTAATGGTTGCTAACGTTTGACTTTCCCGTTGAATTTCTACCCGTTCTTTGGCTTCAATCGCCTGGTGCAGTCCATCACTCCAACGACGACCCATCATAATCCGTCCTGTAAATTCATCCACAATGACCACTTCATCATCACGGACGATATAGTTAACATCTTTGAGAAATAATTCCTTAGCTTTAACTGCATTGAAAATATAATGGGCCCAGGGATCATCCTTATCAAATAAGTCCTTAGTATTGAGTAATTGTTCTGCTTTTTCAAAACCTTCATCAGTCATGAGCACATTGCGTTGTTTTTCATCCACGTCATAATGTTCATCCTTAATGAGTTGGGCAGCGATCGCGGAGGCTTCCATATACTTTTCCGTCGGTCGTTCCACTTGACCCGAAATAATTAACGGGGTTCGCGCTTCATCAATTAAAATCGAATCCACCTCGTCAATCACACAAAAATTAAAGGGACGCTGTACCACTTCTACCATCGTCGTGGCCATATTGTCGCGCAAATAGTCAAAACCTAGTTCACTATTGGTTGTATAGGTGACATCACAGGCATAGTTTTTCTTCCGTTCTTCAGGAGTCATGCCCGATTGCACTAGTCCAACGCTTAAACCGAGAAAACGATGAATTTGCCCCATCCATTCCGCATCTCGTCGCGCCAGGTAATCGTTAACCGTGACCACATGAACCCCTTTGCCCGTTAATCCATTCAAATAGGCCGGTAGGGTTGCCACCAGAGTTTTCCCTTCCCCCGTCTTCATTTCCGCGATCTGGCCTTTGTGGAGAATGATGCCACCAAGTAATTGCACATCAAAATGGCGCATTCCTAGCACCCGCTTGCCTGCCTCTCGGACTACAGCAAAGGCTTCGGGGAGAATTTCATCTAAAATTTCCTCGGTTTCCTCATTGGTTTTAGCTTTTTCCAGTGCCTCCCGAAAAGCGACGGTTTTTTGCTTGAGTTCATCGTCACTCAATACCGCAATATCCTCTTCTAGCACGTTTACTTCGGCAACGTAGGGCTGGAATTTCTTGAGTTTGCGAGCGTTGGGATCACCAAATAGTGCTTTAAACATAGGAATTTTAGACGGTTTAGGCGTTTACGGTTCTGACTGGGGACGACTCCCTGTTCAGTTTGCTATTTTTTAAGTAACGTAACAATCTATTCTATCACTGCTGTTACGGACAGGGGCGGTTCAGGGTAAGTCAGGGGAGACGGCGATCGCCTTATGTATTGACATTATGTATGTCAATAAGTTAATTTTAGGATTATGGATTTTGAGTGGAATGCCAAGAAAAATCAAGCGAATATTGAAAAGCACGGCATTGATTTTGAGTTTGCTAAAGAAATCTTTGCGGGAATTTGGCTCAGTAAGCGCGATAATCGAAAAGACTATGGTGAAGATCGTTTTCTTGCTTTAGGCTTATTCGATCAGTTTGTTTTGTTAGCTGTCTATACCCAAAGAGATCAAAAGATACGCTTAATTTCTGTTAGGCGAGCTAATGCTCAAGAAAGGAGGATTTACTATGGCTATATCGAGAGAGGAACAATTGAAGATTCTTGGTCTGATGCAAGACTCCGAGATTGATTATGCCGATATTCCTGCAACTGATGAAGCATTTTGGCAGGATGCGAGAGTTAATTTTGCGGCGGTTAAAGTTCCTGTAACAATTCGCTTAGAGCCTGATGTTTTGGCTTGGTATAAAGCCCAAGTTCCGCGAGGGTATCAAACCTTAATTAATCACGTTTTAAGAAAGTATATGTTAGAGAACCAACCCATTGAAAAGGTTTAACGATTAATATAGGATCAAAGCTTACAAGCCAGATACTTCTGAGTCCATAATCGCTGCGGTTTGGCATTCTTCTGTCCATCCTAAATCTAATTCATCTATAATTGAACAAGCTTGAGCTAGTTCTTGATCTTCTTGTTGTCGTTGCCATTGTTGCAAGATTGAGATGATTAATAAGTTTTTATCTTCAACTTTTTGGTCGAGATAATAAACTAATTCATCGGGTAGAGAAATTGAAATAGTAGTCATTTTTACCTTTGAGTGAATTTGTTGGCGATCGCGTCTCTACTGGTTAAACTGATCAGCGATCGCACCCATAACATTGTACTAAAAAGTGTTGTTAGAGTTATGTTATAATTTTGATTGTTTAGTGGTTTACGCAAAATTGAAACAAAAAAACAGATGGCTGCAACACAAATTTCCCTATATCAACAAGCATTGGAAGCGGTAGAAGCTTTGTCTGTAGAGGATCAAAGAGAATTAATTGAGACTCTAAATCATCGTTTTAACTTACGTCAACGTCAACAGCTTATTACAGAAGTTAAAGAAGTTCAAACTGAATATGAATTAGGTCAAGTTAAGTTTGGTTCTGTCAGCGATTTTTTAGAGGAGTTAGATAATTGAGAGAAATTGGCTGGACTCCCAAATCTTTGAGGGCTTTTAAACGTCTTGTTCGTAAAAATCCTCACTTACGCTCTTTAGTTGCTAAAACCTTACAAAAACTAACTGAAGATGCTTTTCATCCTAGCTTAAGAACCCATAAGTTAATGGGAGAATTGAGTGATATTTGGTCATGTTCTATTGATTATAACTACAGAATTTTATTTAGGTTTATAGAAGATTCGGAAAATCACTCTTCGTCAATCCTTTTGCTGAATATTGGTACTCACGATGAAGTTTATTAACAATTTTAAGAGAATAAATGGCGATCGCCTCTCTACTGGTTAAACTGATCAGCGATCATGGGGAAGGACGATAGGGCGATCGTTAGCCGCCCATTCCAAAATAACTGGATCTTTAGTATGTATCAGCCTACGTCTTGGACACGAACTAAATCCAGTTCAGGCAAACGTCTCATTAGACCACGCAATATTGCTCCGTTAAAATTTTCGTCACTTAGAAGGCGCATTTTGTCCCGATTCTTTTTGTGACTGACGAGTAAGCAAGCGTTGCCTCAGATCGACTAAGTTGTGTTTTTGGGTAAGTTGTTGTCTGAGTTGTTGAGCTTTTTGATTGCGCTGCTCTAAATAATTGTCAATTTCCTGACGATGGCTCAGATAATAAGCGATCGCACTGTATATGTCTTCTAAACTCAGAACTGAAAATTGAATAGCGATTTCTTCAGGAGTGGAGCCATTGTGGTATGTGGCGAGTAAACTATCTAAAGTCACTCGGCTCGAACCTATACGGATACCTCCCGCTTCATCCCAACGTAGAGGGGGAGAGGCCGCTTGGAATTTCGCTGGGGCGTTCATTAGGGACATATTGCACCTGAGTTGAACTGTGTAAAAATATTGTAGCAAGAAGCATTATGCTTTGTGATTTCTAATAATCTAACTCAAGATCAAATTTTGATTCCGCAAGTATTCTAACCAGACTTTACAAAAAAATCAATTAGCATCGCTTTTCTATTAGATGATTTATGGGCGATCATGGGAAAATATGGCAGGGCGATCGCGTCTCTACTGGTTAAACTGATCAGCGATCGCGATGGAAATAGAGAAGTTTGCGATCGCTCTTATCTTGACTATAATAAAATTAAACCAACCTTATTAAAAAAAGGTGTAAACTTATGCAAGCCCAGACAAAAATTGCTTATACTCCCGAAGAATATCTGGCGATCGAGATTGCCTCGGAGACAAGACATGAATATATTAACGGAGAAATTATTCCTATGACGGGCGGCACTCCAGAACATAATGAAATTGCGAGTATTCTTAATGCCATACTCAGAATTAACCTGAGAGGAAAACCCTATAGTATTTTTATCGCCGATCAAAGACTGTGGATTCCAGAAAGAAAACTTTATACTTATCCTGATGTGATGGTAATTCAACGCCCAATTCAATTGCAAACAGGTCGAAAAGATACGGTTATAAATCCTATTTTTATTGCAGAAGTGCTTTCTCAATCTACTAAAAGTTATGATAAAGATGAAAAATTTGCAGCCTACCGCACTATTTCTAGTTTTCAAGAATACCTATTGATTGATCAATACAGCCAACATATTGAACATTATTCAAAATCTAATTTTAAGCAATGGATTTTTAGTGAATATAATAACTCAGAAGATTTTATAAACCTGACATCAATTTCCTGTGAAATTTCTTTGTTAGAAGTTTATGAGGGCATTGACTTTAAAACTAACTAACTTAAATTATTTAACCGCGATCGCGTCTCTACTGGTTAAACTGATCAGCGATCGCGATGGAAATAGAGCCGTTTAGAGTACAGCTTATCCTTGAGCTTATCCTTGGTCACGGCACGGTAAGACTTCCGCCATTAGATCAGAAGATATCATCAACGAAAAATTTACAGCAAGATATTATCTGTTGTCATAAGAGTTTTTATTATTTTCTTTGTCCTTAGTTTTTAAGTACGGATGTGGGTTGAAAAAATGACTGACTGATTCCGTCCTAGTCTTTTCGCTTCTAATAATGCCTGATCTGCTTCCTCAATCAAGAGCTTAATGGAACTTTCTGGGGTCGGAATTTGAGTGCGAATGCCTAAACTAATCGTAACAACTCTAATATCAGAATCCTCCAGTTTTGAACCTTGGTGGGGAATCGCTAAGGTTTTAATCGCCAGATGGATTTTTTCGGCAACAGTGCTCGCACCGGCTAAGTCAGTGTTGGGCAAAATAACGCAAAATTCTTCCCCGCCCACACGAGCAACCAGATCCGCCGGACGTTTTAAGGTATTACGGACAGTCTGAGCAATCTTAATCAGACAAGTATCTCCTTTGGGATGACCATATAAATCATTATAGTACTTAAAGTAATCCACATCAAATAGGAGCAGTGATAAGGGGTGCTGTTCTCGATAAAGTCTTTTCCATTCCTGTCGAATGTGAATATTAAAGCAACGGCGATTAGCGATCTTAGTTAAAGGATCTTTATTAATTAATTTGAGCAATACTTGGTTGCTTCGTACAAGCTTAATTTGAGTTTTTTTCAATTTTGCTTCGGCGGCTTCGGCCTGTTCTTTGGCTGCAATCAACAAAATTTCTGCCTCTTTGCGATCGCTGATATCCTTCATCATACTGATCACACAATCATCTCCGTTTAGCCAAGTTAAAGCCGCAGAAATTAAAACGGTCTTTCTTTCCTCTGTCGCCGTCCGAATAATAATTTCAAAGTTTTGTACAATTCCTTGCTGAATTAATTGTTGTTTCAAACGATGCAAATTCTCCAAATTGTCCCAGATACTGAGTTCGATACAGGTGTGACCAAGGATTTCTTGCCTCGTTTTCCCTAAAAGTTGACACAGACTGGTATTTATATCAATTAAACGCCCTGATTCTAAATGGGCAATCCAAACAGGATCCGGACTGGTTTGAAAGATGGTGGAAAACTTTTCCTCCGATTCCCGTAGCGCGATTTCAGCCTGTTTGTGATCGCTAATATCTTTAATGTAGCCATACCAAACAGTGCTGCCATCTAGTATGCGTTGAGGAGTTGCGTAACCGATAACCCAAATAACTCGACCATCATCAAAACGAACTCGATATTCACAATGCCAGGGGGCAAGATTAGCCGCCGAGTCTAAAATAGATTGATAAACACGCTCTAGATCATCAGGATGAAGTACACTTAAAACTGGCGTGGCATCTTCTTGAACTTCCTGAGGAGTAACACCATAGATGAGTTGAATACCTTCACTTGCATAGGGAAAATGGAATGACCCATCTACCCGCATTCTAAATTGATAAATCACACCTGGCAGATGACGAGCAATTTGCCTTAAACGATATTCCGATTCCATCTGCTCCGTAATATCTTCAGAAATCCCTAGCAAATATTGAGGTTGTCCAGATTCATCTAAAATTGGAATTTTTTTAGTGTGTAAAATGCGGATGCCTTGATGTTTCGTCTGAATCGTTTCTTGAGGAATATCAACAATACTCGTTTGGGCTAAAACTTCTTTATCCTTTGCATTAAAAAAGGTAGCTTCTTCTGGTGGAAAGAAATCAAAGTCATTTTTTCCTAGTAATTCTTCTCTAGAGTAACCCAATAGCTTTTCTCCGGCTGTATTCAGACGAAGAAATCTCAATGTTTCTGCATCTTTAACAAAAACCATGTTAGGAATATTTTCAATGATCGAATTCAAAAAGTTCTGCATTTTCGCAGTTTCCATCTCTGCTCGTTTGCGATCGCTAATATCCTGGGCCGTTCCCAGGGTTTGCCATACCCGACCTTCCTCCGTGCGAGAGAAGACAAGATACCGACTTAATAACCAATGCCATTCACCCTGAGCATCCCTAACTCGATAATCTAATTCAACGACTTCATCGTGCTTTAAATTCCGAATTTTTTGCAAAGCATCATAAAGTTTGGGCAGATCGTCAGGATGGCTAATGATGTTAAATAAATCTGCTCCCATTGCTTGGATTTCGGTAGAGGAATAGCCCAAAACTTCTGCTACCGAACGATTGGCATAAACATTCCGCTCTTCAATATGGTCATAAATATATAGAAGAGTCGGGGTTGCTTCAGTAATTTGTTCAATAAATCGTTGACTTTCCCTGAGTTGAATTTCTGCATATTTGCGATCGCTAATATCGAGAACAATGCCATACCAAGCAAGTTCACCGTTATCTCGATATTCAGGGCGACAATTAATTTGTAGCCATTTCACCTGCCCACTGGGTGTAATAAAACGCAATTCATTGTTAAGGGGTAATTTATTATCTACATAATCACTAACATTAGCGAGATAATCAATAATCGTTTGTTGATAGCTGGCTACATCATCAGGATGAATTTGTTGTAAACAAAGATTGGCATCGGCGAGAGCAGCTTCTACACTAATTTCGTGAATATTGACAACAGCTGAATTGAGATACTCAAATCGCATGGAGCCATCCACTCCCTGAATCAAAATATAGATAACCCCAGGAGAAGAGTCGGCAATTTTTTGAAAGCGTTCTTCTGAGGCTCGAAGTTCCTGCTCAATTTGTTTAAGGGTTGTAATATCTCGGCCCGCTGACTGAATTTCGATTAATTGCCCTTGCTCATTAAAAATCCCCTGGTTCATCCACTGCGTCCAACCGATCTGTCCATCAGTCCTAAGATCTCGATTTTCGGCAATAAAGCTAGGATGAGCAGGCGTTAAGGTTAATAATTGGTGATGTATGGATTCTAAATCGTTGGCATCAGCAAAATCGATCCATTTCAGTCCTATAACCTCTTCTAAAGGCCGCCCTAAAGCCTTACATAACGCTTCATTGGCAAAGGTAATGGTGGTATCAGGCGAAGAGCGTAGAACAAAGTCTGCTTGAGTTTGCACTACCTTTTGATACATTGCCCTAGAATCTTGCAGCGCGTTTTCTACCTCCTCAAAGGATCGACGCATTTGAGCCGACATCTGATTAAACGAGACCGATAAACTCTTTAATTCCGCGATCGCACTATCTTCTGGTAAAGGTTTTTGCCAATCTCCCTGGGCTAACGCTTGACTCGCTCGGCTCAATCGTTGAATCGGGTGCGTAATCCAACGGGCTGTTACCACTCCTATTAGGGTAGTCGCGACTAGGGTGAGTCCAGAGAGTAAAAGAGTTCGTTCTCGATTGGATTGGATCTCTTTCATAAAATGGGCTTCGGGAACCACTGTCACGACGAGCCAATCTAAGCCATACCGATCTTGATAGGGGCTGATTCTAACCCAAAAATGGGGCAATTCAGGCAATCGCAAAAGTTGTGAGCTAGTAAAGGCTGAAGCAGGAATGGTTTTTAAACTGCCAAATTTTTGGATTAAACCCTGGGTCAGATCACGAATGATCGGGTTTGGGCTAGTTAAGGCTGATTGTCGTTGGGCCTTACCGTTGACGAGGGAAATAGAGGCATCTTTGTCTGAACTAGCAATCATTAATCCCGATCGCTCCAGAATAAAGATTTTTCCTGAGGTATGACGATTGAGGGTTTGCAAAAAATAGCTAATTTGGGAAAGTTCCAAATCAATGCCTAATACCCCCTGCAATTGTTTTTGGGCATTATAGACGGGGGTACTAGCGGAAAGGCTGATGTGATCGGGTAAGTCTGCCCAGGTATAAACATTACTCCAGATCGGTTTACCTGTTTTGACCGCATCCAGATACCAGGCTCGATTATTGGTTTGAGGATTCGCTTCGGTTCCTAATAATTTTTGGCGATCGCCGGTTTGGTTAACGGCATAAGATCGCAGGACATTCGGGTTAGAACGGGAAATTTCGGCAATTTCTAAGATATTATTTTCCCCATTTCCGGATCCAATAAACCCCCCATCGGGACTCCCAAAATTCACATAGGCAAAATCAAAGGACTTTTTCTGACGATAAAAATATTTACCCAGGGCGGAAAAATTATTCAGGTCTAAAACTCCGGCTTGGACGGCTTCCAGATTCATCTGGTTAATTTTTTGGGCATTGCCGAGATAGGTATCCAAATGTTGATTAACGCGATCGCCGATCTCTGCCATTAAGTCATTCGCTAAATGTTCTACCGCCTTTTGACCACTACGATAGGAAAAATAACCGACTAAACCGACAGCTCCCACAATTTGCACCACAAAAGGAAGGATCAACACCCAGCTTAGAGGGATGTTGGGGAATTTTGATCGCTTGGGTGAGGATGAAGACATTTAGAAATTGCGGGGCAAAAAAGACGGATATCACCGAATCAAGATATGAATCTATGGCAATAATCGTTTTAGAGTCCCCTAAAGCCCCGAACATTAGAGGATTTTTGTATTGCAATTTCTGTTACCATGGGAGGTTAGTCGGCTAAAACAGTCCTAAAGACAGCAATTCTAAAGACCAATCGACAATATGGCTCTGTTGGTTGAGTATTTTGGGGAAATTAGCCGATTGAGAGGCAAGAATGGCGGTTTAACTTTCTCTCTAATACAGAAACTTTACTTATCATACCCAAATAAATGGGAACTCTGTCATTCGTATGAAGCCTAATGATGAATAAGTAAATATTATACAGTACCTTGCAGAATACGGTTTAATTTGCCGCTCCGATAACCTTCTAGATCTAACGTGACATATAAGAAGCCAAGCTCCTGAAATTTCTGCACCACCTGGCTAAGCTCCGTTTGTTGGACAAAGGCTTGAATTTGTTCGGAAGGTAATTCAATTCTGGCGGTATCGCCTTCTGACCGCACCCGCAACTGTCGATAGCCCAAGGTTCTCAGATAAATTTCTGCCCGTCCGACCCGTTGTAGTTTAATCAGGTTAATTTCCTCGCCATAGGGAAAACGAGAACTGAGACAGGGTTGGGCCGGTTTATCCCACCAAGGCAAACCTAATAATTGAGATAACTCTCGCACTTCTAATTTACTTAACCCAATTTCGGCCAACGGCGATCGCACTCCCCGTTCCTGGGCCGCCTGAATGCCTGGTCGATAGTCCTGTAAATCATCGCCATTAACGCCATCGATCACATAGGGATAACCCCGCTCTAGGGCTAAGGGTTTAAGGGTATCATGCAGTTCACTTTTGCAAAAATAGCAACGATTCACGGGATTGCTAGTATAGTTAGGATTCAGCATTTCCTGAGTTTCTACCCATTCCTGGGCAATGCCGATCCATTCCGCCTGATCATTGGCTTCCTCTAATTCCTCTGGTAACAATGACGGAGAAATAGCTGTCACCGCCAGGGCGCGATCGCCCAGCACATCGTAGGCCACCTTGGCTACTAAAGCACTATCCACCCCGCCCGAATAGGCAATTAAGGCACAGTCCATCTCCCGAAAAATGGATTGCAATTGTTGTAAGCGTTCCCTGAGCATTTGGTTATCAAACTCCTGATTGTGACTAAATCGGTAGATGTAAGATAAAACAACTACCCTTCCCTTCCTCTGACACTAACGTAATATCGCCTCCATGTAATTGAGCTAACTTTTTAGAAACGGCCAACCCTAGCCCCGTTCCCTTCTGTTTACGGCTTAGGGAGTTATAAATTTGTTTAAAGGGTTGAAATAACAGTAATTGATCCTCTGGCTTAATGCCGATACCAGTATCAATCACCGAAAAGGTTAACTTATTAGAATATCGTTCTACCTTAAGAGTAACAGAGCCGCGCTCAGTAAATTTAATCGCATTGGATAGTAAATTGAGGAGAATCTGTTTTAGACGTTTTTGGTCGGTCATACAAACATCCACATCCTGAGCAATCTCCAAATTGAGATCTATACCCTGTTCCCTCGCCTTGCTTTGCACAATCGATAAAGAGGAAAGACAAATATCCTCTACTGCCACCATTTCTAAAAATAGCTCCTCGCGATGGGCGTCTAATTTAGAGAGATCCAAAAAATCATTCACTAAAGATAATAAATGTTCTCCTGAATTGACAATCCCTTGGATATACTGCTTTTGCTTCTCATTGAGAGGGCCATAAAGTTCCTCCCGTAGCATTCGGGAAAATCCTAAAATTCCTGTGAGAGGTGTTCGTAGCTCATGGTGAATATGAGACAGAGTTTCGCTATTGCTCTGGTGAAAAGCTTCTATCGTTTCCTGATGAAGGGTTAATTCTTGCAGTTTTCGGTGACACTTAAGGGTTTGATAAAGTAAAGCCAATCTTCCACAGATCTGTTCTAATAGTTGAATTTCTTGAGGCGTAAAATTGCGATTAGAATGGGACGTTTTTAAGACCAAATTGGCGACCAATTCTTCTCTAACCACAATAGGCAAGTTGAGCATGGAATTAATGGCACAGCCTGACTCATTGTACCATTCTCCCAAAACCTGATCGGGCTTTTCTTGATCTAATAGAGCAGTATAATCTACCTCAAAGTATTTACCAATTAACCCTAAAATCTTAACGACAATGGCGGGTATATCAAGATTGATATTGAGGGTCTGGGTAATCATTTCTAGCAAATCTCCCCGCAACTGGAGTGGATATTCATTGGCCAGAAAATGATGGATCCAATGCTGACTGCAAGCGTATTGTTCAACAAGTTTTCTTAGTAACTTAATGTCTCTTTCTTCCCCAAAATCATTATCGTCCGAAGAATGAAGATAAATTCCCCCTAAGTACTGCTGCTGATAAAGACATGGCAGGAAAAGATGGGAATAATGTTGGGAAATTGCTTCATTAAGGACAAAAGCTTGACTGTGATCCTGCTGATTACAGCCGAGAAGAATCCCTTGACTGAATAAGGGTTGTTTGGATTCAATAATATTTTGACAAAAAATTAATAATTGCTCTGGTGGTGATGAAGGAAAATTAAAACCATAGAGACGGAGCGTATGATTAGGATGGAATTCCCAGAAAAAGCAACCCTTAGTACCAACTACGATCCGTAGCAACTCAACGGTTTTCAGTCGCATTTCTTGAGTGGCATCTCTGGTGTCTGTGCTTTCTCCCCAAGATGCTGAAAGATTCAGTTTTGGTTGTGGTTGTGTAGAAAACACTGAGGTCTGACTCAAAATGAAAGTTTAACTAAAAACATTATATTTCGACTTTATATTATCGAGTTTACTGTTAAAAAGCAAAGAGAAGGGGAGTTGATGCAGGGCAAACGCATCTTATCCGAGTAACACCTTAAGGAGATAGTTCTCGTCCCAACCAGCGCGTAGCCGTTGATTCTTGATACCAAGTTTCAGAGTATTTTCCTTTGTGAGCAAGTTAAGAGCGATATGGCGTAAGACGGCTAAATTCTCAGGAGCAAAATCCTTACGAATGCGACAAGCATCCTCATTGAAGGCCAAGTCTAGAACCCAATGTAAAGAGTTTTCTATCAACCAATGACTACGAACAGATTGGGATAATTTTTGAGCATTACTCGGCAGGCTACTGATATAGCGGGTCTCATACTCTGTTTTGCCCTTTAATCGTCTCTCCGCTTGAATCATACAGATGCTCGTCAACTTTGCCCATTTTTCCCCACCCAGCAAAAATTCTGTTTGTTCCATCGTCCAGCAACGGCGAATTTCAATCCGTCCATGTCCCTTGTCTATTGTTTGATGGAAATCATGCTTAATTCCCACAAAATTAATCGCTTGAGCATGAGCGAATAATTGCTCAACATCCTCACATAGATTACCTTGATTGCCTTTTAGTGCCAGAACATAATCTCCTCCTCGCTCTACTATCTGTTGGGCAATCTGAGGTGGCCCCAATAGACTGAACAAAAATAGCGGGGAGTAAAGCTCTGAAGTTAACGGACTCCCTAAGAGATAGCCATAAAATAAATGATCCGATAGAATAGCAAAAGACAGTTTTAACAAAAAGGTAAATTGTATGCTGAAAAAATCAGTACCGGAAATCAGTGAAGACCTAAAATCGCTGTACATCGAAACAGCCAAAAAACTAAAAGGTAGCGACAGGAGACAATTCATGGCACAGGTTGTACAAGGGTTTGGGAATAGGGGGACAAACCTTCGCAGAACGCGAATTAGGGTGGAATAGACGAACAATCCGCAAAGGAACAGAAGAATTAACGAGTGGTCAAGCATTCATAGATGGTCGCAGCCGTAGTGGGCGCAAAAAAAAAGAAACAAAATTACCGAATATCTTAGAAGATATAAAGTCGATAGTGGAGCCGAAAAGTCAAACAGACCCAAGTTTTAAAAGTACGCGATTATATACGAGAATAACAAGTGAAGAGGTGCGTAGGCAACTGATTGTACAATCAGGTTATCAAGAGGAAGAACTACCATTATCGGAAACAATCAGAAGAAAATTGAATGATTTGGGGTATAGCTTAAAAAGAGTATTAAAAAGCAAACCGAAAAAAAGATAGCAGAAACGGAAGCTATTTTTGAACAAATCGAAAAAATCAACAGGGAAGCAGATGAAGACCCAAAGACATTGCGTAAGCTGTCATCAGTTTAACTTGCAATAATACTTGAGCCCTTGTTTTTGATTTTACGTCCCCAACATATTGTCAATCCACCTTCATTAAGAAGTTTATGGATGAGAGATTCTAATTCTTCAATTGATTTGAATAATTTATTTGCAATATATTCTTTTGCTGAATGCCATACCAATTCCATTAAATTATAATCGGGACTATAGGGGGGTAAAAACTCCAAAATAATGTTTGGCATTTCTTCCGTGCTCTCGTCTAGAATTTCTTGCTTTTTGTGGAAGCTCGCATTATCTAAAATAATCACAATCTTCGGACCATTCTTTTCAAAGTCTTCTTTTTTATTTCCTTGTTCTATCCATTCTCTTTGTATGTCTTTGTAAAATTTTAATAATACACTCTTGAAGTTCTGAGAGCTACCAGTGGGAATCAAATCAACCCACCGTTTTTTGTCAGTATATCTAATACCACCCATTACATTGACTCTTCCTTTTCTTCTATCTCCCCTCACTTTTTTACGCTTTCCTTTTTTTGTCCAATGTTTTCTCCGTATTACTCTTAAGCTGAAGCCACTTTCATCCCAAAACCATATCTGGATTGATTCTGGCTTTTCTTTCAAAAGCTTCTTGTACTCTTCAACTTTCTTTCTAAATTCCTCTCTTTTTTGCTCATCTTTTTTATCTTCTAGACTATATTTTGCCCAGATGTAGACAAATCGCTTTGTAATTAGTCACCGCAATAAAGAAGGAAATTATTGAGAATGAGAAGCAAATGAAAAAAGTAAAGAATAATGAAGAAAGGAAAGGCGGTTAAAGAGATAGGTTAGAATAGGGAGACTATGAAAAAACTAGACCCAGTTCCAGACTTAAACCAAGAAGAAGTGAAAATGCCATGGCAAAAAGAAGTGGCAAAAGATTGGTATGAAGATTATCAGAAAGAAAAAGAAGAGAACGAAAAGCTGAGAAAAGAATTGGTAGAGTTAAAGAAAGAGATAGAAAAGTTGAAAGAAAAGCTGAAAAAGCTTAACCAAAGAACGAGTGAAAATAGCTCTCAGCCCCCAAGCAGTGACGGTTACAAAAAGAAAGTCGCCAAAACCTTCGGTCAAAAAGGAAAAAAAAGAGGTCCAAAGTACGACCATGTGGGTAAAACCAGAAACGGGTTTGGTCGGGTAGATGAAATAGTAGATTTAAGGATGGAAAAATGCCCAAAATGTGGTGCGTCAGTGGAAAAGCAAAAGGAGACTATCATCAAAAAAAATCAAATAGCTGAATTAGTCAGTAAACCAGTAGAGGTAAGGGAATATGTTAGGGAAAAGTATCAATGCTCAAAATGTGATTGGGAAGGTTATGCCCCACTTCCTTTGGGATGTCGTGAAGATTTTAGCTACGGTGCAACCTTATCCAGCTTAGTGGGATGGCTGGGATATGGGGGAAATTTGACTTGGCTAAAACAACGATACTTGGTAGAAACGGTCTTTGGCATTCCTCTGTCTCAAGGGAGTTTAGCTAAAATGCACCGATGGTTTTGCGAAAGCTTGTATCCTAGTTATGAACAGTGGTGGACTTACATACAGGAGCCTGGAGTCCGTTGTGTGGACGAAACCAGCTATCGCGTCAATGGGGTTAACTATTGGATGTGGGTGGCTACTTCCTCCTCTGTTTGTGTTTTGTTTCTGGCTCCCAGCCGGAGTTCCGATGAGGTTCATTCCCTATTAGGTAAAGATTTTCATGGGCTTCTCAGTACGGACTGTTGGGGGGCTTACCATCGCCAAAATGCCCAGCATAAACAGAAATGTCTGGCTCATATTGGGCGGGAATTGAAGGCCTTGGAAACTTCCCACTTTTCTGAAAATAAACTTTTTGCTCAGAGAGTTTTTCCTATTCTAGAGCAAGCTCGTCAATCCCATCGAGATTATCATCAAGGCAAACTGAGCTTAGAAGCTTTACAACAACAGCGACCCCTAGTAGAAGCTCAACTTCAAGAGGTTCTGGATAATCCGCCGCCCACGGGATGGGCAAGTGATTCCCAATTGTTATCTAATCGCTTTCGACGTTATTGGCATGATTGGTTTACTTTTCTTACTTTTCCTGAAGTTAAACCTGATAACAATGATGCCGAGAGAGCCTTGCGTCCTGTTGTTATTCATCGTGGGTGCGACCTTTAGTTGATAAAAGCTGTTGTAATCAGGGTTCTACAGGGAACCCATATTGATCAAGTTTTGCCCAAAATTGACTCCATCGTTCCTTGGTCAATACCAAAGCTCGTAGGCTCAAAATAATTCCTGCTCCTTTTTCCTTCCATCGCATCCCTGAACAACATAATCGTTGTTTGACCAACGTCTTACAAGCTGCTTCCGTAACACCTGAACCAATCGGATACTTTTTCTCTAAGTATTCAGCATAATCCATTTGATGCTGATGATTCTCGTAATAAGTAATCGCCGCTTGTAGTTTCTCGGTAAGATTCTTAGAATGACTTTTTTCTTCTTTGACTTCTTTCATCAGATTTAGCAGTTCTCCTGCTTTTCCTTTTTCATGCTTGAGTTCTCGACAATTTTCAGTCAACCATTCTTTTTGTTTTGACACGGTATTCGGATGCAACGCTTCTGCCAAGGCACCTAAGTAACCAGAGGCATGATAGAAATCTAATATCTGTTCTTCCGTTTGCTTTTCTAAAAACTTCCAATTTGATTCTGCCCCGTCTGCTATCCCGACCAATGTTGCCTCTGGATAACGGTTTTTCGCTCGCTCAATTTCTCTTTCCAATCTTTCTAGAAAACTCTTTTTTCCATACTCTGGTGCCGCACCTAGATAGATTGTAGGTTGACGTTCGCCTTCACTATCGTATAGGGAAACGGTTCCCACCATTGCTTCACGGTAGCCATCCTCACACATCAGCATACAGGTTCCATCTAATCCTATTCCCACTGTTGCAATTTGGCTATCCTCCTTGGGCGGGGCATAACTCCACGCTTCTTCTTTTGCCTGTACCACACTTCCTACTGCTTCACTCAATCTTTGGATATAGGATAGCGCTACTTTTCTACCATGATTTTCTAATAAATCATTTTTCACCTCTTTGCCTGCCATCCCTGACATTTTTGAGGATACCTGTTTTGCCAATAATGGCGTTGATGTTATGATTATCCTTGCTTCTCTTTCTAAGGGGCAATACGTTTTTCCTCAAAGGTGAACGCTGATATACATGACGATTCACTATAACCTCACCATAAGGTGTTTGATATTCTTTCGGTTGCTCTCCCTTACTCTTCCAGATTTCTTCACCGATTTTTAAGGGTGAACCATCTGTATCTAAATATTTCAAGGCTTCTTTGCTGGCGATGCAACCTACTTCGTTTAAGCCTTTTTGAATATTTATTTCTGTATCCAACATTGAACGACTGAGTTCTAATGTTAGTTCTATTTTTATCTTTGAACCCTCTACATTAATTAGTTTTGCTGTCATCATTGTTTCCTCTTTGTCACTTTTCATCTCATGTTAACACTTTTCTTTTCCTTCATCAACTAAAGGTCACACCCTTCATCGTAAGGTTAGTGGCGGTGCTAGAAGTCATTGGGGCGGACAACTTGTTGCCATGATGTTTAGTTTTCTTGAAACCATGAGACTTCAAGGTAAAAGTGCGGTCGAACAGTTATCTCTTATTTTATCTTCCTCTGGTCTTTCTCCTCCTTCCATTGATGACTTTCTTCCTCTCTAGTATTTTTGGGGCTTAATGAGAATTAAGCCCCACTTATTGCTGTGACTAATTACATCGCTTTTTTTTAAGCATATTTCTAAGTTGTGTATTTCCTAACAATATACCCGTTTCTTTTTCCATATGAGTTGATAGTCTTGCTACTGTCCAACGTCCAAATTCATATCCAAACTCTTCAGGCTCTTTGATTATTATCTCCGTCAATTTCTCTATGTATTCTTCTGTTACTTTCCTGTGATTTCCTTTTTTTCTTTTGTCTCTTAAGCTTTCTATCTCTTTCGGATTTCCATTATTGCACCAGTACCACACTTGTCGTTTGCAACATCCTAATAATCCTGATATTTCATCATACGTTTTTCCTTCATTTCTCAGTAACATAATCAATATTCTCTCTCTTGTAACTGCGTGCTCTTCCGTTTTAAGGGCTTTTTGTAGCTCTTTCTTGGTCTTTTGGTCTAAGAAGTTTAACGTCAGCATAGTCATACAAAAAAGTAAGTCTATATATTCTACCTTATATCCACTTAGAGTGATGACAGCTTATATCGCTAGATGGCAAGGTAGGGGTCAAAGTGGGAGAATTTGACAGGGGTGGAAAAACGCGGGTAAAAACAGAGGCATTCTTACCATGACTTTGGAGCAGAAGTTACTCTAATTCCTTACGGAATTTTTCTACCTGAACAGAATGAATTATCTTTATTTTTTGTGTCGTCCAAATTAACAGCAGATTGCATTGGTGACATATTAGAAAGTTGGTGGGAAAGTGTAAAGCATCGCTTTAGTCATATTGAGAAATTGGTGATAAATCAGGATAATGGACCTGAAAATCATTCACGTCGTAGTCAATTCATGCGGCGTATGATTGATTTTACAGAATCGTCAAAGCTAGATATACAATTGGCTTATTATCCGCCGTATCACAGCAAGTATAATCCGATAGAGCGTTGTTTTGGTTGGTTAGAAAAACATTGGAATGGGAGTTTACTGGATACGGTTGAAACCGTGCTTAATTTTGCTAAAACGCTAACATTCAGGGGTCAAAATCCTGTAGTGAAACTGATAGAAAAAGTTTATGAGACAGGAGTGAAGCTGAGCAAGGCTGGGATGGAAAAGGTTGAAGCACGGATTAATCGCCTTCCTAGCCTCAAAAAATGGTTTGTGGAAATCTTTGCCAAACCGCTATAATCATTGGATCATCTTTTTTTCTGGTGTTCTCTAACTAAAAACGCCCTCTCAAGCCAAATTCAAACTTGTCCAGTAGACTTGGTCTGGCATCTGATATTCTAAAGCTTGATGGAATCGCTCTTTGTTATAGAAATTAAACCATTTTTTTACCTCTTCTGTCAAGTGTTTTCCATCCTCAAAAGAATAAATGTAAATTAACTCGTATTTTAGAGAACGCCACAATCTTTCAATAAAAATATTGTCATAGCAACGTCCCCTTCCGTCCATACTAATTTGGATGTTTTCTTGCTTTAAACATCCTGTAAATTCCTTCGAGGTAAATTGGCTTCCTTGATCACTATTAAAGATGTCTGGTTTGCCATAAATTGACAATGCTTCCTCCAATGCTGACTTACAAAAATAAACATCCATAGTGTTGCTAATCCTCCATGACAAGACCTTACGACTAAACCAATCCATAATTGCTACTAGATAAAAGTGTCCTTTTCCTATTGGCAAATAGGTGATGTCGGTACACCAAACTTGATTGGCTTTTTCAATGCTTAAGTCTCGTAATAAGTAAGGATAAATTTGATGCTCAGGGTTTCGCAACGTTGTTCTTTTCTTGGGGTAAATTGCTTGTATTCCCAATTGATTCATCAATCGTATCACTCTTTTTCGATTTACCTCATAACCTAATGTGTTGAGGTATACTGTCATCTTTCTGCTCCCATAAAATGGTGTTTTCATATATTGTTCATCCAACAGTCTCAATAGTGTCAATTCTTCGGAACTAATTTCCTTTGGTTCGTAATAATAACTCGAACGATTTATTCCTAATAATTCACATTGACGTTGAATGCACAATTCAGAATGTTTGGGGTCTACCAAGGTTTTTCGGTCGGTAGCCCCAATTGTACCGACCTGTCCACTAAAAAATCTCGCTCGACTTTTAGCTTTCCTATTTGCCGATATAGCTCATTTATCTGAGTTTCAGCATTTTCTTTGATTTCTTTTCCTTGGTTTTCTGTTTCAAAGATTTGACTAGTGGCACGTCAACTTTATTTTGATGGGTTGCTAGATTCTCAAAGCCTTGCCAAAATAGACTTACGGGTTCTTGTAGCCCCTCATTTCAAGCTTGATAGACCACTAGCTTCGTCTAATACTTTTCGTTTCCATCCATTAATCATTGTTGGATGAATTTCATATTGACTGGCTAATTCAGATACCGTTTTCTCTCCTCGAATTGCTTCTAAGGCGACTTTGGCTTTGAACTGGGCTCCATACTGTTTTTTCTTGTTGCTCATACCCACATTCCGCAGGTTGTCGAAGAGGAGCACTAGTTCACGCGAGCTAGTATCGGTACTTGTGCATTGATTTCGGGCAAGGATAAAAAATGTCAATAAAGTTCTAAAATGGAGTCTTGTCTTAGATAGAATCAACAGTAAAAATGAATAACCTAAATATTAAAGACCTCGACCACTTAGGAATCGTAGCGGGAATTATAGATGAAATGGGTTTAGTAGAAATTATCGATGAGGAAGTGGGAACTCATCCTCAAGAAAAGCTCAGTGTAGGTACAATAGTAAAAGCAATGATATTAAACTGCTTAGGATGTATCAATGCTCCGTTATATTTGTTGAGTGAGTTTTTTAAAGGAAAAGTATTAGAACACCTATTAGGAGAAGGAATAAAAGCAGAAGATTTAAATGATGACAAGCTAGGAAGGTCATTGGATAAGGTATTTGGAGTGGGGGTAAAAAACCGGTTCACGAAAATAGTCCTAAAAGCGGCAGCAATCTTTGGAATAGAACAAAAGTCAAAGCATTTAGACTCAACCTCAATGTCTGTACAAGGGAAGTATAAGGAAAGGATAGAAGATGAGGAAGACGAGCAGACAAAAGCCATAAAAATAAAATTTGGTTATTCCAGAGATAAACGACCAGACCTAAAACAGTTTATGTTAAATATGATATGTAGTGGAGATGGTGGTGTCCCTCTCTTTATGCAATTAGGAGATGGCAATGAATCGGATAAAAAGGTGTTTCCCCGGTTCTCCTGAACAAAGAGTGATAATTAGAACTTATCATGAAAAGCAAGCTAAAAAACGGTTTCGCATATTATCAAAGTTCATAAATCCATAAGCTTGACGCTTGATTAGTTTAAGACGATTATTAATTCCTTCCATTGCCCCATTCGTCGTTCGACTCAAAAAGTAGTTACAAATAGAGTCTAAATTCCTACGAATTGTGCTAATTACATCTGTATAAATGCTCTTAGCATTCTCTAACCATTCTGTAAATTTTAATCGCCCTTCTTCCTTCTCATTTACTTTTTCATATATTTCTCTAAATGACTCTTTATACTCATACGCCTTACGCAGACGAGCAGATTGCTTTAACACCAATTCTAATTTTTCTAACTCCTCCTCTTTTAGGTCTTCTTTATTTTTTAATAATAGCCATTTTTCTCCCTTAATTTTTACATTCAACCTTGTCTGTTTACGGATTTTATTTAATTCTTCATTCACCGCCTTCATTACATGAAATCTATCCGTTACAATTACTGCATTCGGAAATACTTTTTCTATCACCTTCGGAAATCCTACCCACATATCTACACTCACTTGTTCTACTCCTTCCCTCACCTCTAACGGTTTCTCCATCAGCACTTCTATTATTTTATCTTGTTGATGACTATCAATTACTTCTATTAATTCTCCTTTTTCTAGGTCTCCTACCACTGTTACAAAATTCTGATGACCTTTTCGTTTCGCTATTTCATCCATCCCCACGTATTTTACCCCTTGCCAATCCTTTTTTTTACTTCACATTGACGTTGATAAATTCCATTTACTTGATCCCATGATAGAGATTCCTCTCTGCTTACTTGTTCCACACTGCTCACATTTACTCGTCCATAAATATATTCTTCATACCGCACCGTATATTTCCTACGGGCTTCCATGAATTCCAGATTTTCTGTAAAAAACCTTTGACAATTTTTACAGTAAAATTTACGACGAGGCACTTTCAGGTATACCATTTGACCAGATATAGACAAATCCCTTACCAGTACATTGTTCGTCTGATGTAATTCATCTGTTAAGCTACCACAATAATTACATTTGACTTCTTCCTCTTGACAACTCAGTATTAAAAATGCCTGTTTCCCTTCTTGAATAACATTTCTTATGCTTACCTTTGGCAAATTCAGGAGATTTTCCAGAAAAAATAACATTGATGTCATCCTCATATACTGTATCTTATTATACATCTTTTACCGCAAAGCCAGAAGAACCGTTTCCCCAGATAATCAAAGACTGTCAAGAAACGTTGAATATGGAAGGTTTATCGGTGATGGATGGAGCTTTTTATACGGCGGAAAATGTGGGCATGGCGAGGTCAATTCAATGGTTAAGTCGTGTCCCTCTGAAAGAAGCCACTGAGACTTTGGCAAATATATCAGAAGACCAATGGCAGCAGGGTGAACAGGACGGTTATCGTTGGCAAGTGAGGGCTTCGGAATATGGGGGTGAACAGCAACGATGGCTTGTGGTCGAAAGTGCTCAACGTATCCAGTCCGATAATAAAGCTATAAGTCAAAAAATTGAGAAAGCCGATAAAGTTGTCAAAAAAGAATGGCAGAAACTTTGTGGACAGAATTTTGCTTGTGAGGCCGATGCTCTTACTGAGGCTCAACTCTGGCCAAAAACCTTGACTTATCATCAACTCAGTCAAGTTGAGGTTCAGACTATTCCTTACTATGCCAAGGGAGGAAGACCGAAACAAGGGGCTACCCCTCTCGGTTTTCATTACCGCTTAACTGGGCAATTAAGCCTTGATTCCTCTTGCTTGGAAGCCGCATCTAAACGGGCTGGACGTTTTATTTTAGCTACTAATATTCTTGATTCTCAGGTTTTGAGTCCCGACCAGATGTTGGCTGAATATAAGGCTCAACAAAACACCGAGCGCGGCTTTCGCTTTCTCAAAGACCCTTTCTTTTTTGCCTCTGCTCTTTTTCTCAAGAATCCTCAACGCATTATGGCTTTGATGATGATTATGGTTGTCTCTTTATTGGTTTATACTTTGGCACAACGTCGCCTACGACAGGCTTTGGCTCTTGCCCATCAGACTATTCCTAATCAAAAGGGTAAACCGACCGCCATTCCCACTCTGCTTTGGGTCTTTCAGTCTTTTCTGTTTATCCGTTGGTTAGAGATTGACGGCATTCAAACTATCGTTAATTTGACCTCCAAACACAAACATATTCTTTCCTTTCTTGGCTCTTCATGTCAAAAGTACTACTTTGTCTCTTGACTTACCTGCGGAATGTGGGCTCATAGCTCTCCTGATTTCGATTTAGAGCTTACACTACTGTCCAGTTTTGGGGGGCCACCTCAATCTTTGTCTGGGTTCCCATGGCATCAATTGTGACGATACAACCTTTGACCTCCAGCATTTTCAGGAGTTTGGGTATCGCCGTTATTTCATTCGATTTGCTTTCCACTTTGCACTGTCCTAGCACTAAGCGATTCGCTGTTGCCCATGCACTCACCATCTGAATTGCACCCTTCCCGTTGGCATTGTCATAGGATTGGCGGAGGGTTTTTCCGTCAATTGCTATCACTTCCCCTTCACTTACCTCCGCTATACTTTTGACCCAATCGAGAAAACAGTCTTGAAATTGCTCTGGGTTCAGACTAGCAAATACACGCGCAAACGTATCGTCGGAGGGGATGCCATTCGGCAATTCCAAAATTTTTTTTAGCCATTGATGTTTAGGCACTGGTATCGTCTAGCTAGGGCTTGCCGAAAAAAAGCTGAAACTCTTACGGAGAAAAGATAGTAGCCGAATTAAGGACAGGCAGAATACAGGGAAATAGGTTAAAATGGCTTGAAAACCTTGCCGGAAAAGGAGGCAAAACATATGTACGGAAGACAACAGTACGAAACTAAGACACCAGAAAACTTCAAAAATCCGTTCGATGGGCAGTTAGACGCAGAAAATCGTTGGGTAAAAATGTCAAAAATGATTCCCTGGGAAGAATATGAGGAAGAATATGCAAAAAACTTCACAGAGGAAAAAGGAGCACCAGCGAAATCATTTAGAATGGCGTTGGGGGCATTAATCATCAAAGAAATGTTAGGAATAAGTGATAGAGAAACAGTGGAACAAATTAAAGAAAATCCTTATTTACAGTATTTTATAGGAATGGAAAGCTATAGTAGCGAAGAAGCATTTAATGCGTCAATGATGGTTCATTTTCGTAAAAGAATAGGAATGGAATTAATCAATAAAATTAATAAAGAAATGGTAAAGAAGTTCGAGGGAGTAGTGTCAGAAAAAAAAGAAAATGAAGGACAGCTATTGTTAGATGCAACTTGTACACCAGCAGATATAAAATATCCAACGGATATAGAAATATTGAATGAAGCAAGAGAAAAAACAGAAGAAACAATAGATGAGCTTTATAAACAAATACAAGGAAAAGAGAAAAAAAAGCCAAGAACGTATAGAGTAGCAGCAAGAAAAGACTACCTAGAGATAGTCAAAAAACGTCGTGTGTCAAAAAAAGAAAGAAGAAAAGGAATAAAAAAACAACTACAATATGTAAAAAGAAACTTGTCTCATATAGAAAAAATGATAGAAGAGGGAGCCAAGTTAGAAAAACTAACGAAAAAGGAGCAAGAAGAGCTTGTAACGATAAGAAAAGTGTATGAGCAACAGTTAGAGATGTATGCAAAAAAGACGAATAAAGTAGAAAACAGAATTGTGAGTATAACCCAACCTCACATCCGTCCAATAGTGCGTGGCAAAGTAGGAAAAGCAGTAGAGTTTGGAGCTAAAATATCGGCAAGTAGTGTGAATGGCTTTGTCTTCTTAGACAAATTGAGTTGGAATAATTATAACGAATCGGGAGATTTACAAGAGCGAATAGAAGAATATAAAAAGGAGAGAGGATGTTATCCCGAATCGGTTCATGTGGATAAAATATATCGAACAAAAGCGAATCGAGCTTATTGTAAAGAGAGGGGAATAAGAATGAGTGGTCCCCGCTTGGGAAGACCACCGAAAGAGGTGAGCAAAGAAAAAAAGGAAGAGGCCCGCTCAGATGAAAGAGTGCGTAATGCCATAGAGGGTAAATTCGGACAGGGAAAGAGAAGATTTAGTCTGGGTCGAGTGATGGCCAAACTTCCTGAAACCTCTGAGACTGTGATAGCGATGAATTTTTTGCTAATGAATCTTTCTACTCTACTTCAGAAGACAAAGAAGAAAACAAAAAGTAAGAAGTTGTAGAGTCGTTTTTCTTCTGAAAAATGGTGTTAATTTTCCTCTCTTTTGTGAGGAGTGATTTTTGTTGACTTTTTGTAGAAAGAAAGGGACAATAGATTAAACAAAATCTGTATTGTGACTTCTTTCCATAAGGAAAAGTTATCTGTGCTTTTTCCGTCCATACTTCCCTAACCCACATTTCTTTCGTTTTTTGACTTTTTCAGCAAGCCCTAGCTAGAAGCTATAAACGTTTCAATACGGGAGGTTCAAGAAATCAGGCGAATTTGGAGTAAGTCCTCCCAAGTTAACCCTTTTTCAATTATACCGAGAGCTACAGCAGGAACTTCTCTAGTCGTAAAATGGCTGCGAACAAAGTTATGAACCATCCAGAAAATATCTAGGACTCGCTGTAATCCCACAACAGATTTAGCGTAAGTATTTGTACGACGACGAAAGGCAGATAAATAGGGCTTGCTGAAAAAGTCAAAAAACGAAAGAAATGTGGGTTAGGGAAGTATGGACGGAAAAAGCACAGATAACTTTTCCTTATGGAAAGAAGTCACAATACAGATTTTGTTTAATCTATTGTCCCTTTCTTTCTACAAAAAGTCAACAAAAATCACTCCTCACAAAAGAGAGGAAAATTAACACCATTTTTCAGAAGAAAAACGACTCTACAACTTCTTACTTTTTGTTTTCTTCTTTGTCTTCTGAAGTAGAGTAGAAAGATTCATTAGCAAAAAATTCATCGCTATCACAGTCTCAGAGGTTTCAGGAAGTTTGGCCATCACTCGACCCAGACTAAATCTTCTCTTTCCCTGTCCGAATTTACCCTCTATGGCATTACGCACTCTTTCATCTGAGCGGGCCTCTTCCTTTTTTTCTTTGCTCACCTCTTTCGGTGGTCTTCCCAAGCGGGGACCACTCATTCTTATTCCCCTCTCTTTACAATAAGCTCGATTCGCTTTTGTTCGATATATTTTATCCACATGAACCGATTCGGGATAACATCCTCTCTCCTTTTTATATTCTTCTATTCGCTCTTGTAAATCTCCCGATTCGTTATAATTATTCCAACTCAATTTGTCTAAGAAGACAAAGCCATTCACACTACTTGCCGATATTTTAGCTCCAAACTCTACTGCTTTTCCTACTTTGCCACGCACTATTGGACGGATGTGAGGTTGGGTTATACTCACAATTCTGTTTTCTACTTTATTCGTCTTTTTTGCATACATCTCTAACTGTTGCTCATACACTTTTCTTATCGTTACAAGCTCTTCTTGCTCCTTTTTCGTTAGTTTTTCTAACTTGGCTCCCTCTTCTATCATTTTTTCTATATGAGACAAGTTTCTTTTTACATATTGTAGTTGTTTTTTTATTCCTTTTCTTCTTTCTTTTTTTGACACACGACGTTTTTTGACTATCTCTAGGTAGTCTTTTCTTGCTGCTACTCTATACGTTCTTGGCTTTTTTTTCTCTTTTCCTTGTATTTGTTTATAAAGCTCATCTATTGTTTCTTCTGTTTTTTCTCTTGCTTCATTCAATATTTCTATATCCGTTGGATATTTTATATCTGCTGGTGTACAAGTTGCATCTAACAATAGCTGTCCTTCATTTTCTTTTTTTTCTGACACTACTCCCTCGAACTTCTTTACCATTTCTTTATTAATTTTATTGATTAATTCCATTCCTATTCTTTTACGAAAATGAACCATCATTGACGCATTAAATGCTTCTTCGCTACTATAGCTTTCCATTCCTATAAAATACTGTAAATAAGGATTTTCTTTAATTTGTTCCACTGTTTCTCTATCACTTATTCCTAACATTTCTTTGATGATTAATGCCCCCAACGCCATTCTAAATGATTTCGCTGGTGCTCCTTTTTCCTCTGTGAAGTTTTTTGCATATTCTTCCTCATATTCTTCCCAGGGAATCATTTTTGACATTTTTACCCAACGATTTTCTGCGTCTAACTGCCCATCGAACGGATTTTTGAAGTTTTCTGGTGTCTTAGTTTCGTACTGTTGTCTTCCGTACATATGTTTTGCCTCCTTTTCCGGCAAGGTTTTCAAGCCATTTTAACCTATTTCCCTGTATTCTGCCTGTCCTTAATTCGGCTACTATCTTTTCTCCGTAAGAGTTTCAGCTTTTTTTCGGCAAGCCCTAAATAGCGTCGGATAGCACTATTAAATGCCTCAACGTGGTTGGCATGGACGTCCTTTTCTTCTGGTTTTTCTGTTGTCTCTGGATGTTCTGGTTTCGGAGTTTCTACTTTCTTTAGTTTACCTTCAGAATCTCGACGTTTACTACTCTTATTTTTTAATCTTACTACCATTCCCTTCGGTAATACTTTGACGGGACGACCACGTTTTCCAGTCTTCAATACTTCGTGACAAATATTAAATAGCAGTTGACTATATCGCTTTTCTCCATCTGTAAATAACTGGAGAGATTCTGCACTCCTTTCAAATAATTCCGCTACCGTCATCATTGCTTCTAGAAATAATTTCTGCTCTTTTCGACCACATTTTAAATGCCAAATAAAGCGGCTAGCCCTGTCCATGAGAACGATTGTCCAACCCTCAGAGGCACTTGCTTCTTTATTTTTTCCAACTTTTGTGTATAGTTCATCCCCTTCTATTACTAGTTTAACAAATTCATTCACTAAGGCGTATAAAAACAATGTCTCTTGTAATCCTGATAATTTCTTTTCCCAATTCAATATTGTTGTTTTCGCGTAGCCGAATACTCGGACTGCGGCATTTAATCCTATTCCTTCCATTCTAGCTTTTAATACTTTTACAATTTCACTTAATGGGGTTTCTAAGCCAGCGATTACGCTACCATAAGTCTCAGCAAAACAAGAACTACATTCTTGACAAATGAACATTTTACGTTCCCCGTTACCTTTCGTTTGGTAATGAGAATGTATTTTTACTTTTTCACTATAGCAATGAGGGCAGTTTTTCTGAAATAAGGCTTCCTCTTTCTCTTGGGGTAAGCCAATATCACTTAGGAGGTCAATTGAGCTTTTATTCAATGTTGACAGGGTGTGACCTTTAGTTGATGAAGGAAAAGAAAAGTGTTAACATGAGATGAAAAGTGACAAAGAGGAAACAATGATGACAGCAAAACTAATTAATGTAGAGGGTTCAAAGATAAAAATAGAACTAACATTAGAACTCAGTCGTTCAATGTTGGATACAGAAATAAATATTCAAAAAGGCTTAAACGAAGTAGGTTGCATCGCCAGCAAAGAAGCCTTGAAATATTTAGATACAGATGGTTCACCCTTAAAAATCGGTGAAGAAATCTGGAAGAGTAAGGGAGAGCAACCGAAAGAATATCAAACACCTTATGGTGAGGTTATAGTGAATCGTCATGTATATCAGCGTTCACCTTTGAGGAAAAACGTATTGCCCCTTAGAAAGAGAAGCAAGGATAATCATAACATCAACGCCATTATTGGCAAAACAGGTATCCTCAAAAATGTCAGGGATGGCAGGCAAAGAGGTGAAAAATGATTTATTAGAAAATCATGGTAGAAAAGTAGCGCTATCCTATATCCAAAGATTGAGTGAAGCAGTAGGAAGTGTGGTACAGGCAAAAGAAGAAGCGTGGAGTTATGCCCCGCCCAAGGAGGATAGCCAAATTGCAACAGTGGGAATAGGATTAGATGGAACCTGTATGCTGATGTGTGAGGATGGCTACCGTGAAGCAATGGTGGGAACCGTTTCCCTATACGATAGTGAAGGCGAACGTCAACCTACAATCTATCTAGGTGCGGCACCAGAGTATGGAAAAAAGAGTTTTCTAGAAAGATTAGAAAGAGAAATTGAGCGAGCGAAAAACCGTTATCCAGAGGCAACATTGGTCGGGATAGCAGACGGGGCAGAATCAAATTGGAAGTTTTTAGAAAAGCAAACGGAAGAACAGATATTAGATTTCTATCATGCCTCTGGTTACTTAGGTGCCTTGGCAGAAGCGTTGCATCCGAATACCGTGTCAAAACAAAAAGAATGGTTGACTGAAAATTGTCGAGAACTCAAGCATGAAAAAGGAAAAGCAGGAGAACTGCTAAATCTGATGAAAGAAGTCAAAGAAGAAAAAAGTCATTCTAAGAATCTTACCGAGAAACTACAAGCGGCGATTACTTATTACGAGAATCATCAGCATCAAATGGATTATGCTGAATACATAGAGAAAAAGTATCCGATTGGTTCAGGTGTTACGGAAGCAGCTTGTAAGACGTTGGTCAAACAACGATTATGTTGTTCAGGGATGCGATGGAAGGAAAAAGGAGCAGGAATTATTTTGAGCCTACGAGCTTTGGTATTGACCAAGGAACGATGGAGTCAATTTTGGGCAAAACTTGATCAATATGGGTTCCCTGTAGAACCCCTGACTTTTCCCGTTAAGTCCAAAATCCAGCAATGCAAACTTCTAGAGGCTTTATCTGGCAAGGGTTTGAGTAATGATTCTCTTGACAGGAAAAAAATATTCTGAAGCCATCATCCCGCTTATCGTTCAAATTTCAAAAACAAAGGATGAAGGGAGTATGAGACTGTAAAATGGAGAAAATCTTAAAGGGCAGGTCAAAAAATGTTGGAATGGTGGACAAAAAACTTTGCCAGTTGTGAATTGGGAGACGAGAGGCTAAACAATCGTGCCTTCTCGATTGGGAAAAAGTTAAGTGAGGGGTTTGGAAAAGCCTTATCAGAAGTGTTTAAGGGAGGAAACGAGTTAAAGAGGGCCTATGAATTTTTGGGAATCCGAAAACAGACTTTGTCAAGATAATAGAGCCGCACTGTGAAATGACAACTGCCGCCGTAGAAGAATATAAGATAATGCTATCAGTCGGAGATACGACCTTCTTAGATTATCGCAATATCAAGGAAAAAAGGGAAGGGTATGGGCCGACTGGAAAAGGAGGGAATGGATTAATACTGCATAGTGCTTTAGCAATTGAGCCAGAAAAAGGACAAGTATTAGGTTTATTATGGCAAAAACTGTGGAATAGGGAGGTAAAAGAAAAGCCCCCAACAGATGAAACGGCGAAGCAGAAAAAAGAAAGACAGAAAGAACAAAGAAAAGCAGCTCGTCAAAGACCATTTGAGGAAAAAGAATCCTACAAATGGGTAGAGGCTCTAAACACCTGTGAGAAACAGGTAGAAAGTTCAACGAGGGTAATTCATGTATTTGACAGAGAAGGAGATGTTTCAGAAGTCTTTGACTCAGTGCGTCAACTCAAGCATACAGGAGTGCTGGTCAGAGCGTCTCATAATCGTAGTTTAGACAAAAATAGTGAACGACTTTGGCAACATTTGGAATCAGAACCGATTCGTTTTCATCAAGAAATCGAGATTCCGAGTACAGGAAAAAGAAAAGCACGGAAGGTTAAGCTTGCCGTCCGATTTTGCTCAGTTAATCTACGAACTCCCTATCGTTTTGATAATCGTGACCCGTTGAATGTCTATGCTGTTTATGCGACAGAAATCGATTGTCCCGAAGGCGAAACTCCTTTATCTTGGATGCTTCTGACTACAGAAGTTGTTGAGACTATTGAGATGGCTGTCACTATTCTTCGTTGGTACACCTACCGATGGCGGGTTGAAGAATTTCATAAAGTCCTTAAGTCTGGTTGTCAGAGTGAGCGTTATCGACTTGCCTCTGATGGAATGAAAACTCTTTTGGGTTTTTTAAGTGTCATTGCTGTTGAACTTTTACACGTTACTTATCTTCATCGTACCCAGCCCGATGCTCTCGCGATTGAAATTCTTAATCCTCTTCAACTTCAGGTGTTAAAAGCAGCCGCCTCTCAAAAACTTCCCCCTATTTTGACTGTTGCTTGGGCTGTCGAGTCTGTTGCTTTTCTTGGTGGTTATCTTGAACATCGTCGTAAAACTCCTCTCGGTATCCAAGTCCTTTGGCGCGGTTGGTTGAAGTTGCATGACCTTTGCCAAGGCTGGCAGCTTGCAATCCGCACTTAACGGGAAAAGTCAGGTAGAACCCTGATTACAACAGCTTTTATCAACTAAAGGTCGCACCCTTTCCATAGAGCTTTTCTTTAATATTGACATTGTTTTCTGTTTCCTTCTTCTTTGATATAATGACAATAATAATAGTATAATAAAAACGGGCCGATGTCTAGTCTTAAACTATTTCTCTATTTTCTCAAAGCCTTACACCATAACTTTTTCCAACTTTAATCAGACGATACCAGTTCCAACAATCACCAACTTTGATTAATATTTGTCAAGAGAGGGAACCGTCTGCTCACTCATCTCAAATTTTGTTTATCATTACACTTATGGCTGGAAAACGTTGTATTAACCATGTTGTTGGGATTTAAAACAGAGTTAAAGTTGAATAACAAGCAACGGACAACACTAGCGAAACATGCTGGCACTGCCCGTCATGCTTGGAATCAAGGCTTGGCCCTCACTAAAGCTGTATTAGACCACAATCAAGCCCATCCCGACGACAAGATTAAGTTTCCTTCTGCCATTGACCTACATAAATGGTTGGTCGCCTATGTCAAACCCCAATTCCCTTGGTATTACGAAAGTTCCAAATGCGCTGGACAGTGGGCATTGATTCACTTGAAAGATGCTTGGTCTCGCTGTTTCAAAAAAATCGGCGGCGCGCCTAGGTTTAAGAAAAAAGGGGAGCAAGATTCCTTCACCTTAGATGGAACGCTCAAAATCTTGGGAGCGAACAAAATCCAAGTGCCAGTGATTGGTGTTCTGAAAACCTATGAGTCCTTGCCCCAAAATGTTAAGCCTAAAACCGTAACCATTAGTCGTCAGGCGGACAAGTGGTTTATGAGTTTTCGCCTAGAAATTGACCCAATACCTGTGGAGAAAACCAATCCATCGGTAGGAGTTGATTTAGGGGTGAAGCATTTTGCGACTTTATCAAACGGCGAGGTTTTTGATGTCCCTAAAGATTACAAGCGAATTAAAGCTAAAATTGCTAAACTCCAATACCTCAACCGTCACAAACTCAAAGGTTCCACTAATTGGAAAAAAGCCAATCAACGGCTCGCTCGTCTGTATTACCGTCTCTCCAGTCTGCGGAAGGATTGGTTACATAAGTTGACCAGTTATCTCGCTAAATCCTTTGCGGTGGTCTGCATTGAGGATTTAAACGTCTCAGGCATGATGGCCAATCCTAAGTTAGCAGGGGCGAGCTCGGAATTAGGCTGGTACGAATTTCGTAGGCAATTAACCTATAAATGCGAGTTGTACGGCTCGGAACTTAAGGTAATTAGTAGATGGACACCTTCGAGCAAATTGCATCATCAATGCGATTATAAAAACGAGGAATTAACACTGAAAGATAGAATTTTTGTCTGTCCGAGATGTAATGAATCCCTTGACAGAGACTTAAACGCTGCTCTGAATATTGAGCGTTTCGGACTGAGCCTCAGTTCGTGAAGGTCTGTGGACAGAGTAGTGCCGACACCTCTGGTTGAAGCAGATAAAAACCCTTTTATTAGCAAATGTTAGTGTTTTAGGAGCGGCAATTCATGGCACTGTTCAAAAAATTGAGAAAAGGCTTACTGTGGGGACTCTGCGGCTTATTCCTAAGCTGGTTAATCAGTTGTGGCGGAGGGTCAACGACGACTTCCAACAATTCTACCGCCCCAAATCCGACGGGGGCAGCCAATCTAGCCTTTTGGACAATGCAGCTTCAACCCCAACACACTACCTTTTTTAATAATCTAATTCGTGATTTTAGTCGTGATCATCCTGGGATTCAGGTCAATTGGGTAGATATTCCCTGGGAAGCGATGGCGAGTAAAATTTTAACGGCGGTTTCTGCCAATACCGCCCCGGATGTTGTTAATTTAAACCCGACCTTTGCTTCCCAGTTAGCGGCGAAAAATGCCTGGCTCAACCTTAACGAAAAAGTGCCTCCTGCCGTCAAAGCTCAATATTTACCTAATATTTGGCAGGCTAATACCCTTAATGGAGCCAGTTTTGGGGTTCCCTGGTATCTCACCACCAGAGTGACCATTTATAATCAAGACCTTTTAAAACAAGCCGGTATTCAAAAACCACCCGCTACGTTTGCTGAATTGGCCCAGACCGCAAAAACGATCAAGGAAAAAACGGGCAAGTATGCCTTTTTTGTCACCTTCTCTGCCAATGATTCGGCGGAAGTGTTAGAGAGCCTCGTACAAATGGGGGTTAATTTAGTGGATGAGTCGGGCAAAGCGGCTTTTAATAGTCCTGAAGGCAAAGCGGCTTTTCAATATTGGGTAGATCTTTACCAGCAAGGATTATTGCCTCCTGAAGTTTTAACCCAGGGCCATCGTCATGCGGTGGAATTATATCAATCTGGGGCGATCGCCCTTTTGGGATCGGGAGCAGAATTTTTAAACAGTATTGCCACCAATGCCCCCACCATTGCCAAGATTTCGGCCGCAGCCCCCCAAATTACCGGCAAAACAGGGAAAAAGAATGTGGCGGTCATGAACTTAACCATTCCTCGTACCACAAAAAATGAGGAGGCTGCCCTAAAGTTTGCCCTTTTTGTCACCAATACTCAAAATCAATTAGCCTTTGCCCAGGCTGCTAACGTTCTTCCTTCCACCACTGAAGCAGTCAAACAATACATTGCCGCGATCTCCAAAGAGAAAAAGGTTTCTTCTGTTCAACAGGCCCGACAAGTGAGTGCAACCCAACTCAAAGATGCGGAAGTACTGATTCCGCCCATGAAAAATCTTAATCAGTTACAAAAAGCGATCTATGAAAACTTAGGAGCCGCCATGCTCAAACAAAAAACCGTTGATCAGGCCCTAGAGGAAGCTGCCCAAACCTGGAATTCCCTCGGCTCCTAAATTAAGAAACTCCCCAAAAAGAGAAAGGACGCACTCACCGCGTCCCTCAGCTAGATTATGAAATGACTACATTTCTTGACCAAAAAGGAATGAACTATTTTTCAGGAGACAGCTTGACTAAAACCCTTTAGCCCTGGCGCGTAGGACTCTAGAACGTTACCAGTACTTGTACAATTAATCATGAGATAATCACAGACAGGGCAAGCCGTTTCCGTCACATTAAGATGAACAATTTGTTGACGAACAGCATGATTACCACAATTGGGACAACGAATCGTTTGAGAATGAGTCATAACGGTCTCCTGTCTTAAATATGTTTTTGTATCCAGTAATTTATTCATGGTAGGGAAGCTAGAGTCCTAAAAATATAGATATTTTATTAAATGGGGATCGCCCTATAATTCATAACTTAACATGGGCAGGGATCGAGCGACAACCTTGTTTTCGTTACGTTTTATACATTTTCTTGTTGATCCCCAGCTTTTTTTCTCTCTTTATCCAATATTTGTTAGGGCCAATCTGTTTTATAGGGAATTGTTAATTTAATCTTAAATATTTATTTCACTAAACTTTACGAAGGAAATCTTTCTTTAATAAATCCAACTGGCAATATCACTGCTCAGTCAATACCTTCGATTTCTTAAGAATCAATTAATATTTATTGTATTCTGTTTAGACTACTGAGATTTGGTAAGGGGTAAGGGACGATAAATTCAGAGAGTACCTGTCTGGAGACTATCCACATCAATTTGTCCTTTTTGTACCGTTTTTTGGCGTTGGGGATCATTGCCCACATTTTGCTGGAGCAGGAAAATCTGATGTCCAGAAATCCCCGCCACAATAGCTGTATGGTGGGCATAACTATCCGTCCAGGATTGCCAGGAACCATCGGGTTGAGTAATTTTTTTATAGGTTGAGACATTCCGAAACTGAACAATGTCACCGATTTGCACTGAGGAGAGATTTTTTTGTTGAGGAGTAATGGTCGCAATTAATTTGCCCCAAACATAGTCCGCATCCAATCCGGTGGGCCCTAACTCATCAAAATTTTGAGCTTGAGCCGCTTTGAGCGCGTTGTAAGTCAAGGTTGCACATTCTCCATCTCCGACTTGTTTCCCCAGATGATTGAGGGCATAGTGATAAATTTTTTGATTTAGGCCCCTGGGTTTTGATGAAGAGGGTTGGGAAGTGGGGGAAGTGGGGGAGGATGGTCTCTGGAGGGAATCAAAACATTCCTGTTTACCGGTGCGAGGATTAATGGCGTAATTGAGGCAAGGATAAGCTTGAGCCAAGAGGGGAGAACTCAAACTACTCAAAACTAAAGTACTAAAAAGTAATGTCTTCGGCGATCGCCCCGTTTTACCATTTTTACGGTGAATTGATCCCACATTCAGCAGATATTTTGACAATTTAGACATTTTTAAAATCCTTACTGGGCAATGCTTTTAGAGCTTCACAATTTATTTAGTATTTTAAACTTAAGTGCAGAAAATAGACAAATTTAACTTATTTTCAATTCGTAAAAAATGACAAAAAAATTCAATCATTTGTCCTATGCCCTTCAAGATCCTGTAGCTCAGTACATAACTTGATTTTCTGGGAAAAAGGGCTACACTTCCTATCTAGGATAAGTTAGATTTCACTTAGCTAAATCATTATTTTTACTCTAAAAACCTGCCGGAAATTTTTTAAGTACAAATTATGTGCTGAATGTGGGTTATAACATCATCGGGAACAGGGTTGATCACAGGTTTTGATGACAGAGTTGCTGGCTTTGATGGTAATGGTAGAAGAAGACTGTAGCCAGGTTTAAAAGAGTAATCCCCCAGAAACAGTGCTAACTTTTTATTTTTTCATTACTGCCGAAACTCTCCAGGTTCAGCAACTTGCCAAACTCCTGTCATGATTTCTATAAGCTTGGCAGGGCGTACTAATTGAGACTTAATCAAACTGTTTGTATTTAGAACAGTGAAAATTCCAGCGTTTTTCCTTAAGTAATCAGTAGTAACAAGGTTATTGAAACTTCTCTCAAAGGAAGATGAAAGAATATTGGGAATCAACCATTGATTATTATCTAACTCGACCTGAAGAAAAGCAGGACTAGAATTGTCTGGAGAAATTTCAAACTGTAAAGTCCGACGCATATTTCGACCAACTGAACTTTCGACGGATGCCTTGGTTAAACTAAGAAACCGATGTTTGCTATTCTCAAAGTAGTTAGTGTTTCTACTATTAAACTGCTCAACTAACTCAGTCCACTCTGCTTGTTGATTAAGTTCTTGTTGATTAAGTTCTTGTTGATTAAGTTCTTGTTGATTAAGTTCTTGTTGATTAAGTTCTTGTTGATTAAGTTCTTGAGATGTTGATGGAAATAACGATAATTGAGATTCGATAGGTTTTACTGGTATTATTTCTTCATTTTTATCTGTACCTTTTTTTAAAATTTTAACAATTTTTAAAAATTCTTCCTTAACCAAAGCAGATAAATCTTGAATTGAATAATGGATAATTGAAATATCATTACCAAACCGATTTAATTTTGTTGAGAAAGTATTGATTTTATCTGGCAAGTCCTGCAATGTTTGATCAGATTTCTTTTTCTCATCGCGTATTATATCTGATAATTCCCTCAATGTTTGATCAGATTTCTTTTTCTCATCACGTATAACTCTTCTCTGCTTTTCATTAGCTACAACAAATACAATGGCTAGAACTAATCCACCGATAATGATTACAGTTTGAATTATTTGAAACAATAATAACTTCTGAAGACTATCCTCTACTAGAGAGTATTTGGGAAAATCTAGAAGATTCTTTTTGGAAATCCAAAAATACGTTGCCTGTTTATTTCCTGATAAAAGACGAGGAAACTTTTCTTTGAGAGCTTGAGTTAATTCAACTTGATATTTACATTTATCTTGATCTTGAGAACCCAAATTAGTTTGCTCGATTCTAGCATTTGGATCCAAAATCCGAAAACCATACCCATTTTGCAAATTTGATGAATCAACTGTTAGTGATCCTCCCGTAGAAATATTTAATTCTAATTGATTATTGTTCGCTTTTTTCAGGAAGACTCTATCCAAAGCAATGGGACAATCAACGGCTGCTTTTGCCTGAAGCTGAAAAGCAATGCAAAAAGTAGGAGTTAGCAACAGCAAAACCAGATGATTCCCACAAAAATTTTTACCAAGAAAAAACTTAAACATTGAAGTTTGGTAATATGGCAGAAATGGAATATCCTTTGTTAGAAAAGCCCATAATTTTTTCATTGATCATTTTCCTCAATTTGCAGTTTTAGACCATTGATCAGCAAGAACGCCAATAAAACACCGTAGAGTCAACAAGAAGGCTGGTTCAGGTTCAAACTCAGCAATGGGTCCGTGCTTTTTAATACAGGCATCCCTGACTGAATCTGTTAAAAGACGTTTGATAGAATCTTTCATTTGAAATAATCCCCCCTGATGAAAATCACGCAGTTGGTCAATTTCTTCAATACTTTCATCAGCAATAATCTTGTTAAAGTTGCTAATATAGTTTTCTAATTCCGTAAAAGAGGTAATACGAAAATCATCAATGGTTTGCCAAGTATCTAATAGCATTAAACGATCTTCTGGTGCAAAATCTTTCCCATTAATTGTGCAACTTTCTCCCCAAAAAGGATAATCCTTCTGTTTTTGCGATAATCCCTTTAGTTTAGTAGTACTGGGCAAAACGGAAAGTCCTCCACAGGCTTCCTCCTTTGGTTTTGTGGAAAGGGTCATTAAGTCAGGATAAGGTTGCAATCCAGATGATTTTACTAATATCCCTCTCAAGAGGTCGTTAATTTCTGAATTAGCAGTGTATCGTCCACTGGGACTTAACCAGTTCAGAAAACGCGCACCATTTCCTCCCACTAAAATTGAGGTGACATTTTCAGTTTGAAGTAATAACTTCTCGCTCGGGTGTTGTAAGTATTTATGTAACAAACCAAGGTAATGGTAAAGTCCGCCCCAAGCCAAAGCAACTAGGGTACGAAACTCTCGATTGCGAGGCTTGTTGGAACTCATTACATAACCGTCAGTCAGAATCTCGTTAGCATTAGCTCTCAAATACAAATCCAATGCCGAGTTGAAATTACTAACGGTTTTAAATTCCGAGCGAAAATCGTCGCTATCTTGGACTGACAAGCCAAAAATATCACCTACAAAAGCTAAATTATCCCTTAAAATACGATGAAACATATTGCGTCCAGCATAGGGAACAGAAGCCTGGTGGACCAAAGTGTTTTCCTGCCAAATAGAAATATCTGAGGTTCCTCCTCCTATATCTACGCAGGTAGTATGCACCAAGTTCTTGTTTAAAATATCAGCAAAAAATTGGGCAAAAGCAATACTTTCTGTTCTTAAACCTTGAACGGCGGGATTTTCACTTTCCGTACCTTGGGAGTAGGATTTCCCATTAATGCGATGAGTTTGTTCTGAGAGTTCACTTAATGACTTTAATAAATTTTGCCAAGTTCGCTCATAAAGATTCAGTTTCATCAACGAAAAAGCAGAAGGATAAGATACAACCCAATCAATCGTGTTAACTCCCTCAATTGAGGCTTGGGCCACGATTAATCTTAGTAACTGCCCTAAAAAGGGGCGTTGATACTCGACTTGTTGCCACTTAATATTAGTCTTGATGTAATCCTTGTTAAAATCATACTGCTCTTGTGGAAAATAGGTACGAGCATGGCTAATTAGATCGGGAATCTTGCCCTGAATTTCTTGCCATCCTCTGGTTGTCAAAATACTAGACAACGGAGGATTTTCTCCCCTTGGTAAAAACACATCTGGAATAAAAAATTCCTGGTAGATGAGAGCAGTTTGACTCTCTTCCAATCCACCCTTAGCAATCCGTAAAAGATGCGATCGCAGGTTAATACGATCAGCTTTTCCATTACCTTCACGAACATAAATATTAGTAAAAGACGTGCCAAAATCAACACCAACCGTCCAACTTCCTGCACCACCAGCTTGAATTTTAGGGATAGTCAGAGGTAAAAATCCTAAAAATTGCTTATCTCGATTGATGGCGGACAGTATGCTAGGATAACGCTCACATTTCCAGTATTGAAATTTTTCCTGCCCCGATTCACGAATCTCTTGGGTTGCTTTCTCTGTCGGTTGTTCAATGCTAAAGGCAAGACCTCCCAAATCTTCCGTAACATCAACAAAAACAAAATACTCACGCCATCTATTGGGAGGGATATTCGGCCAAAGAGATAGTTCTGGAAAAGCCAGGAGCATCTCATTTTCGGCCTTGAGGGGGAAATCCTTATAAACCTGATAATCAACTGTTTTTTTGTCAAAACCCGATAATTGAAGACCCAATGTCACCCGTACCCCTGGCCCTTCAGGAGCATTGCAAGAAGTCAACTGAACATTTTTTTCCAAATCTTCGCTACTAAAGTAGTCTTTAAGAATAGGATTCAACGGCAACAAAATCGTAAGATTGTCTAAATTTAACTTTTTATCTAGCCATGTACCAGGCAACAACCCCTTTATTCTTGCGTAGAACAAATTTTCTGTAAACAATTCTGCATCTGTTAAAAACAAAGCATCACTACGACCATGTAAATCACGATTAAAATTAGCTAAAGAAGAAGAATCAATAACAGTAATTTCCCTCGCATCCCGTCCCATTAAGGCAGGCAATTTAATCGGATCAAAAAGATACAATTGTCTGGCGGGTTTTAATCCTGCGGAAACCTTGACCATAACGTTGGACTCTTCTGTCACTCGTTCGACGGGGGCTAGAGCATCCAATGGAGAGGGTGTTAAGGGTTCTCCAAAAGGAATTGCCTTGTCACAAGGCTTAAATACATCTAGCTGACTAATGCCTAAATCAGTTCTAAACTTTTCTAACTCATTTGCGATGCTTCCTGCTAAGTCTATATTCACAGGATTTCTCATTAATTCAGTGCGTAAATTGTTAAGCCAGGAGGCTAATAAGGGCTTTTGAGTTGTATTTAAGCCATTGGCAATGGGATCAACAAAGAAGCCATTTCTAACCCAGGGTATTCGTCTTTCTATGTCTATTTTTAGATAACCAACAGGAACAACCAAGGTGGCTGGACTGGTAAAGCCAATAACGTTCTCTCCCAACTCAAAGAGAAAAAGCTGAGACCAAGAACCACTTGGGGGAATCATGCTCAGAGCAGTGTAGTCATCGCTAGGTTTTAATTTTCCTAAACAACGCCCAAATTCAATTTTTTTGTATAGGCTAGGGTCTCTTTCTTTATCAACATTTCTGTAAAACTCCAAGTCAACCCGCACCGCTTGTAACGATAACCCTAAATTTTCGGAAAGCGCGATCGCCGCTAACAAACCTCGATACTGGGCGATTAACCAGTCCCGACTAGGATAATTAGTCTCTTGTATCGCCGACATAAACTGTAATGATTTCGACCAGGGACTGGGAATCGAATTGATTTCCGTATATTTGGCCGTATCAAAATCCAAATTGTCCGCAATGTCTCTAAACAGAGACTTTTCACCTATAGTCCATTCTCCAGCCGCAACACTACTGCCAAAATTTTTCATTTTCGGCAAAAGGGGACGATATTTCAGCTTTTCCGATTTCTCTTGAGAATTTGACATAATTAATTAATCGCTAAAATTTCATTAACAATAATCGTTGTTTCAAAAAATGGAACAGATAAGACAGCCATATTCCCTGTTTTTTGATTATAGAGACCTTCGTTAAAGGTCAAAATCGCTACAATCGCTACAATCGGTGATCGCTAATCAACAATTCAACCGTTAAGCCAGGCACGAGTATAAGGGTCTTTCCTACAGAACAAAATTTAAGGGAGACAGTTTTCACTAGCATACTAGAAAAATTGAACAATGGTTAAAATTAGGGAAGATTTTTTTACAAATCTTAAGAAAGTCTCAAAACACATCTAATAAATTTGTTCAGGATCAATACCTAAAGAGCGCAAATAGTCGGCCAAAGTGTCAGCCCGTTGTTTTTCCCGTTCGGCGATCACTTTTTCCTGTAAAACTTTCGCTTTTGCCCTTAAGTTAGGCAGTTGGAATTAAATACAAAACGTGGGATGGGCATCCTGCCCGTCCACAGGCTAGAAGCTTCACGATCTAACAATTAATTAAGCCCATTTACTTAATATTAAATATCTCATTAACAATTATTTGTAAATTAGCAAACTGGTTTGAGGTGATCATATTTTCTCCTGAAAAAACTTTTTCATCATAAAGACCTTCATTGAAAGTTAACACAGTAATTTTTTGTAAGAGAGGATCAACAATCCAATATTCAGGAATCTCTAGGGCGGCATATTCCGAACGTTTATAACGATAATCCCTTTGGATAGATTCAGGACTGACAATTTCAATCGCCAACAGAGGGGGAATTTCGGAAATAGCGGATCGTTCCAAGGATTCTAATACCTGACTACGCGAAACCACGACTAAATCAACAATACGAGATTTTCGCCAACCCGTTCGGACTCCCATTTCTGGTAAACAAAATAATGGACGTTTTTCAATAGCGATCGCCTCATTAAGAATGGCTCTGAGTTTATCCGCAATTAATAAATGCCGAAAACTAGGCGGGGTCATAATCTCTAACTGGCCATCAACAAGTTCATAGCGGTTATCGGTGTTGTCATCATAGCAACAATAATCCTCGAAACTATAGGATTTAAGGGCAGTAGTAACCATTGACCTTACCTCAAATTTTGTTCACAGTATTTACCTAAAGTAAACTAAAAAGTTCATGGGCTAATCCAATCACCCCTTTACTCTTTTTACCCTGATCCGCTAACTTATTTTTGAAAGTATCCAGGCGATCGCGGGCTTTTTCTTTGGCACTTTTTTCAGGAAAATCAATAATCAGTTTACTGAGGTCTTCTCCGTAGTTGCGATCTTCTGATTCTAGGTTAAACTCTTTTAAGCGAAAAAGCTGTTCCCCTTTGGGATGGGATTGGGCAATTTGTTGCGCCCAAAGGAGAAACCCCTTTGTCCATTTGGTTAGGGTTTCTGCCTGTTTTTTTTGCTCTTCGTCACCAACTGGTGGCCATCCCGAATCGTCCTCTTTTTTGAGACTGAAAAAGAACCGAAACCAGGGCGCACCGATCGCAAATTTTTTAGCTCCCAAGGTCTGAGCCGCCACTAATTCCAAGGAAAAATTATAATACCAACTATAGGCAAACCGAACCCCTGTGCTGAGGAGCTTTTTCACCTTATCGCTGTCGGGTAAATCCTGCCAACCTAGGCGATCAGGACTGGTGACACTAATATAAGCTGCCTGGGTTTCCTTGTTAATTGGTTGTTTAAAGCCATGGTTAATCGCTAAAGCGGCATACAATTCAACAAAATGGGCCTCATTTTGCTGTTGAGTTCCGCCCGTATGGGATTTATAATTTTTTCTACTTTCATGCCCTATCACATAAACCGTATTAAAGTTTTTGTCGGAATGTTCCTTTAAATGTTGTAACGCTGCTTTAGTATTCAGCGCAAAAAGATGAGTTTCCGCAAATATATCACCATCATTCGGTTTTTCAAAACCAAAATAGGGCAGTAAAACAGAAGCGTTAAGGTGAACGTTATCGCGCAAACTATTTTTGGTTAATTGCTCGGCAATAAGTGTGGCTAAAGTCGGCACACCAGAGGCTCCCGTCCCCCCAAAAATGCTACCAAAAAGATGAATTGAAACTTCTTCACCGTTACCACGAGCATCTTGAACGTCCTTAAAAAGATCTGTCCACTGTTTTTGCCCCGATTCGCTTTCTAAAGTTTGCAATTCCAAACGTCCCATAATTGCCGAACCAATGGGAGGACGACCCCGAAAGCCTACCTTTAAATCAGCCACTTGTTCGGCGGGACTATAAAGCGCATTAAATAACTTAGCTAAAGGCGGTTCACTGCTAGTGAGGGCCTGTTTTTGGAAAATCTTACTCAGATCACTGCTGGAAGTCTCATCACGAAGAGGATTCCAAGGAGGACTGAAATGCTTAAATTTTCCTGCCATAAATTGACTTTTTTCACCTGAATAGTTATCAAAAGCCTCCCGACATTTTAAGGCATTGTCTATATTGATTCGGGTTCGATTGCCGTTACCGTTCTTATGATCAGCATCTACTAACAAAATGTTGAGACAGCTATCTCCAAAGATACCGATCGCGTGCAGAAAAGTTACTGCTTCTAAACATTTGGCTCCACTGCCACCAATACCGATCGCATAAATTCTTCTCATTGGGTTTAACCTCCATAAAGTTTGCGTAATTCAGCAGAAAAAGGGGGGACATAACGTAGAGATTTAGGGGTCGCCAGGGCTGTGGGCAACCAATAAAGAACGATCACATCCACACAGAGACAAATTAAAGAAGCAACTGCTCCTTCTACCTCTCCTAACCAGTTATTCAAGTAAGCAACTAACAAACAAGCGATCGCTCCAATCACCCCATAAAGATAGAAAAGAAACCACCACCAAAAACCATTGCCGATCACTGGTTTAGCCGCCATAAATTGAAGATTATAGGCTCTGATATACCAAAATAAAGAAGTGAGAATGCCTAATAGTAAAATTCCGTTATTGACTGGAGAAAACACCGAGTCCATCCACTCATCTCGCACTTTATTCGTCATCGAAAAGGGAACTTGTTGAAGAAGAAAAGGTTGTAGCCAACCGGCGATCACTATGCCCAGGGTCGTAATACCCACAAGACAAATAACTTCCCTCTGTCGTGTATTCATAAAAATAAACCTTCCAAAAGTTAATTAAGTTTACAATGCCAAAATCTTAACTCAAAAATGAACAATGGCGACAAATGGCAATTTTTCTTAAAGCCCTATAACAAGGGGCTTAAGCAACTTGCTCGTTAGCATTTTAGATGATTGATAGCTTACCTTGTATTATAAATTTAAGAAGCTACTTTTTGTCTTGGTCTTTATCATAGCGGGCAAAGCCTAAACAATACTTAACCGCTTCCTGGGCGGCTTCTTTTTGCTGATTGCCTTGTACCGCATTTTCTACTGAATTGCGTAGTCCTCGAATAAAGTAATCTAAATTCTGGGTTTTTGAACCTTCTGGAGCCTTGGTGTCTGTGTCCCAACCGTCCCAGGTTGCATCATCTAAAGCCCGTTTTTTCAGGGTAATCGTGATAAATTCTCCTTTCTTTTGAGAAAATTTTGTTCGGTCAAGAAGTAGGGTTAAGGCTAACTGATTACCAAGGTCTTTTACCTCTTTAATGGTGACTGCCTGGTTAGAACTTTCAAAGGATTCAGGAGTTAGTTTTTCACTCCCCGCCAAAATAACCGATTTTTGGGAGAGAAGGGTTAATTCTAAAGGTTTTCCGTTACAACTTTGTTCTAAAAATAACCATTGTTCCTGTTGATTTCCTTTCGGACGTTGACGATTAATTGATCCTGTTTGCTCAATACATTCATCAAGTTTATCGGGAACTTTGCTTTTATCCATAACCAATGCATCGCCACCCGCGATCGCAAAGGACGAGGCCCGCAGAGCTTTATTGACATCTCTACCAAAGGATTGAAAACCATCAATAATCCTATCCACTGCTGCACTAGGGCCAGTCATCAGGACATAAAAAGGTCGGCCCTCCTGATCCAAGTCTTTGTCAACGGTCTCGTAGCGGTCATCCTTCGTTTCAGGTTTGTTGTCTAGGTCGGCCTTCTTATCAGGTTCGTCTGCAATAAAAATCGCACCACTATACTGACTGCGGACTCCCAAAAGCACAGCTTTATAGTCGGGATGGGCCTTGAGTTCTTTACTAATACTGTTTACCAAGCTTTCAACGGCGGCATTGTTAGGCTCCAGATCCGTAATTAATATCCTTAATGTTTCTTGCTTGGGATTTGCATCACCAACATCATAAATTTGTTGAAGAGTGCTACCAACACAGGGAAAAGATACCGTTGACGGAGAGAATGTAGTATTTTCATTGGGGGAAACTAAATTTTTCGGACAACCAGGATAAAACTTGCCTGTTTTTGCGATCAAAAAATCTGTGGAACTCAGCTTTTGGGCTTCCACTACATTATTTTTATTGCTACCAATACGCCAAAAACGAGTCGGAATCGGTTTGTTTGTGACTAATTGATTGGCCAATAAAGTGGAAAAAGTCTCAATCGCTTGGCTATAGCGTGTATTTTTTTCTTTGACGTAACCCAACATGGAGGCGCTACCGTCAACACCGATCTCTACCTGAACATTTTTAAAGGGATCGGCCTCATCTTGACCTGATTGATCAACGCATTGCAGACTGTTATTACCGCAACCCGCAAGCAGCAACAGGAGAGTGCCACACCCCAAAGAACGCAAGCTCACAAAACTCATAAGTTTGTAAAAATTGGTATATTTACTATGATAAACAGTCTGATCAGGAAAAATCAGCGTAGGCTCCCCAATGTTTATCTATGATATAACAAAAATCGAAGATGGTACTGTGATTGTTTGTTAGCTGTGGTCTTTGCCGAATTCCTTGTTGAACCCTAGATATGTCAGGCTTGTGGCCTTCAGTCTCTCCTCTGTGCCAAGGAACCCCAATTGCCATTAAGACTTGTAACAATCCGCGAAGCATCCTCATAATTATTGGCGATCGCCCAGGTGTGGCTCGTTTCCCAATTAATTTCTACCAAATAGGGTTGGTTAGGGAGGAAAGGATGATCAGGAGCAGAACGCAATACGTTTTTGTTATGTTTACTGTGAAATTTAGCATAAATTGACGTTTCCCAGGGAATACCACGATCCCAGGCGGGAACGACTAAACAATTTGTAGCGGTAATCAGATTACAAGGAACTAACATCGGGCCTTTGTAAATAGCATAGGCCATAGGCATACAAGTATTAATAATAATACTCACAGGTGGGCCATACAGTAACTCTAATTGTTGTTGCCAACGTTGAACTGCAATGGTAGATTCTAAGCCAGCTTCACCAACGGTTTTAAGCAAATTATTAAATTTTTGATATTGATCTCTTAAGCCTTGAAGTTCTTTTTGCCATTGATATTCTAGGGGGGCTTCTCCGAATTTAATTATGCCTTTTTCTTCTAGTTGCCAACGTTGATTCGTTTTAATATTAATTAATTTAGCAGGTTCTTTTAGCATGAATTCCTGTACGCCAACTTCGGGTACTTTCCCTTCAATACTAAATAAACTTTGCAAACTTTCCAAAGCAGCAATTCTAGCAAAAGCACCAGGTCGTGGTAACAAAAATAAATGCTTTTTTCCGCGTAGTTGTAAGACCCAATAATTACCTAAAGGATTACGTTCTAAAAGTGGGCGATCGCGGTCATAATTAAGGGGAACTGTTGCACGACGACAAACGGATTCTAATATCTGAGGAAGTTCTGAATAAACTTCGATCACCCGACTCAATGGAAGGTCTAGGATTGCGTTACTTTCTTCCGTTGTAAAACCATAATTGCTAACAGGAAATGCTCCTATCCCAGGTTGACTTTCTTCTAGTTTTATTAGTCTATTTTCTAAATCTTCTAAGTCAGTTGTTAGAGTATCTTGACCATTTTTTAAGTCTGTAAACTGCTCAGTTAATTTACGAATATCTCTGAGCAAAAATTTAACGGTATCTAGGGTATTCTCATCCATTGAAGTGTTTAGCCACATTTAAAAAACAAAATTATTCTACAGTAGTTTGTAAGCATTTAATACAAAGCAATATCCTCCTCAAATTCTCGTAGAGCGACACTAGAACCTTTAAACCAAGCAAGTTCGACATATTTAGGCAATAGGGTTTTAATATCCCAATTTTTAAATAAATTACTGTGATTTTTTTCTTGATAATCATTATTTTCAAAAATATAAATTTTCAAATCACCAGGAGAATAAATCCACAGTTCGGGAATGGCTAAGGGGGTATAGGAACCAAGATTGGTAATGGAAGTAAAATCTACTTCAATCGCCAAATCAGGAGGAGGATCAACCGTCAAATTAATACGTTCTTTACCTAAAATTGCTTGACGGTTTTCGATGTAAAAACAAGTATCGGGTTCGACTCCAGCCCGTTTCAATTGTTTAAGGGTAATCGGATCAAAACATTCCCAATCCTTACCTTCAAAATGTAATAGAGCTTTAACTAAATCTCTGAGGGTATCAACTCTTTTTCCGTGACTAGCGAGGGGAGACATAAGACGAATTTCTTGGGTTTGGGCGTTGAAATAGAGTTTAGGCAAGTTCTTATCTTGACGAATAGCCAGCAGGTCTTCGTAGTCTTCCCAGGTCTGATGTCTGAGGATGATTTCACTACCAGGTTCTAGGCTTAGAGTTTCGGGACTAACGGTGATTAACATAATTTTTGATTAAGGGGATTAACATAATTTTTGATTAAGGGGCGATCGCTTTTATAATTTTAACACTTAGCTATTTAGCCCTATTTAGATAGCATAACAAACCTAGCTTATAACAGTAATATTAGCAAAAGCTACTTTAAAATATCCTCCTCAAATTCTCGTAGAGCGATGCTTGAACCTTTAAACCAGGCAATTTCGACATATTTGGGAAATAGGGTTTTAATGTCCCAATTTTTAAATAAGTTACTTTGAGCTTTTTCCTGATAATTATTATTTTCAAAAAGGTAAATTTTTAAGTCACCAGGGCAATAAATCCACAGTTCGGGAATGGCTAGGGGGGTATAGGAACCAAGATTAGTAACGGAAGTAAAATCTACCTCGATCGCCAAATCAGGAGGAGGATCAACACTCAGATTAATGCGTTCTTTACCTAAAATTGCCTGACGATTTTCAATATAAAAACAAGTATCGGGTTCAACGCCAGCCCGTTTCAATTTTTTAAGCGTGATAGGATCAAAACATTGCCAATCTTTTTTTTCAAAGCGCAATAAAGCTTTAACTAAATCTCTAAGAGTATCAACACGGTTTCCATGACTAGCGAGGGGGGACATAAGACGGATTTCTTGGGTTTGAGCATTGAAATAAAGTTTAGGCAAGTTGTTATCTTGACGAATAGTTAACAGGTCTTCGTAATCTTCCCAGGTCTGCTGTCTGAGGATAACTTCACTACCTGGCTCTAGGCTTAAGGTTTCGGGACTGACGGTGATTAACATATTCTTATAATTAAGCGGCGATCGTCTTTATTAGGATGTGTTATTAAAATTTATTTATTTTATAGGGTTGATAAACAGTCAGTTCCTGATTTTTACTCATCTTCGCGCAACAATTGATAAAGACCAAAACCGATCAGAGGTAAAAGCAGTAATAAGACTGGAATCCAAAGGACACCTTTAGCAAAGCGACGAGTTACTTTGGGGGAATTATCATCTAGGGGGGAGGACATGGTTGTCGGTTCGGGTTCTGGCGTTCTGGTTTCATGAGTGGGTTCTGGGTTTGCTGAATCTTTGAAGGCAAAGGTGCTAGAGTCTCCTGTTAATCCTAACCGAAAAGCTTCTTCGCGTTCGGCGGGTGTGCCATGATGGCCCTTATCCCAATAGTCATAGTCACCAGAGGCAAAGGCAAATTTGAGAGCTTCTTCCACATCCCCTTCTTCTAACAAATTTTTCTGTTGTGCATAGCGAGTAAAAACGCCTGCAAATTCATCGGCTTTGAGTTCTCCCTCTTTTGTAGATGGATGAATTTTGGTTTGCATCATGTAGGAATGACCATATTCGTGGGCTAAAACTGCATAGGCAGCATAATCCCCGATCGCCTGATTAGCAATTTTAAGAAGTTTAGTTTCAAGGTAAATGGTGTTATCGCCAGAACAATAGGCAGGTGTAGCAACTTCTCCGCAGGGTGTCATGGCCACACCTTCATAGACAAAAACTCTGGGTGCTTTTATATTTTTCCCATTCGGTAGGGTTTTCACAAATAAATTCAATTGTTCTTCTACATCCTTAAGGGTTTGGTAATTTTAGGCGGCTAAGGTGGGTTTGCCGAAAAAAGTGATAAGTGCGGTGATCGCTAGTATAGTCAGAATTTTCGTTTGATTGAGAGCTAGTGGTAATTTGACAAAATGCTTGGTAGTATATCTTGATTGCATGACAACCCTTGATAAGTAAGACTTTGTTAATAAATTTTAATATTGTTAATAAATTTTAATTAGAATTTGAGTATTTTAGGGAAAGTTGTATTCATCTGCGGCCCAACACAACAGAGATCACAATCGCCGCAGTTGCTGCCAAAATTAGACTAAATGCCAAATTCACAACTTGCTGAGAAGCCTTTTGATAAGTTTCGACTCTATCATTAGTCCTAGTTGTTTCTTGTTTTAAAGATTCCACATCCTCAGTTAAATGATTGATTAAAACTTTGATTTCTGCTAACTGTTCGGAGTCCGTCATTGTATCCCCAGTTATTTAAAGGTATCTGAATTATAGCAAATCGGGAGGTGATTAATCTCTCTAACTTAATGGCAAGTTGCGATCACGGCTCCTGTTTCCCAACTTTATTTCCCTTTGTATTAAAAAATCACCTTCAGGGCAAACGCATCTTATCCGAGTAAAACCTTAAGGAGATAGTCCTCGTCCCAACCAGCGCGTAGCCGTTTATTCTTGATACCAAGTTTCAGAGTATTTTCCTTTGTGAGCAAGTTAAGAGCGATATGGCGTAAGACGGCTAAATTCTCAGGAGCAAAATCCTTACGAGTGCGACAAGCATCCTCATTGAAGGCCAAGTCTAGAACCCAATGTAAAGAGTTTTCTATCAACCAATGACTACGAACAGATTGGGATAATTTTTGAGCATTACTCGGCAGGCTACTGATATAGTAGCGAGTCTCATACTCTGTTTTGTCTTTCAATCGTCTCTCCGCTTGAATCATACAGATGCTCGTCAACTTTGCCCATTTCTCCGCACCCAGCAAAAATTCTGTTTGTTCCATCGTCCAGCAACGGCGAATTTCAATCCGTCCATGTCCCTTGTCTATTGTTTGATGAAAATCATGCTTAATTCCCACAAAATTAACCGATTGAGCATGAGCAAATAATTGTTCAACATCCTCACATAAATTACCTTGATTGCCTTTCAATGCCAAAACATAATCTCCCCCTCGCCCTACTATCTGTTGGGCAATCTTTGTCTGAGTTCCCATGGCATCAATCGTTACGATACAACCTTTGACCTCTAGCATTTTCAGGAGTTTAGGAGGGTGCGACCTTTAGTTGATAAAAGCTGTTGTAATCAGGGTTCTACAGGGAACCCATATTGATCAAGTTTTGCCCAAAATTGACTCCATCGTTCCTTGGTCAATACCAAAGCTCGTAGGCTCAAAATAATTCCTGCTCCTTTTTCCTTCCATCGCATCCCTGAACAACATAATCGTTGTTTGACCAACGTCTTACAAGCTGCTTCCGTAACACCTGAACCAATCGGATACTTTTTCTCTAAGTATTCAGCATAATCCATTTGATGCTGATGATTCTCGTAATAAGTAATCGCCGCTTGTAGTTTCTCGGTAAGATTCTTAGAATGACTTTTTTCTTCTTTGACTTCTTTCATCAGATTTAGCAGTTCTCCTGCTTTTCCTTTTTCATGCTTGAGTTCTCGACAATTTTCAGTCAACCATTCTTTTTGTTTTGACACGGTATTCGGATGCAACGCTTCTGCCAAGGCACCTAAGTAACCAGAGGCATGATAGAAATCTAATATCTGTTCTTCCGTTTGCTTTTCTAAAAACTTCCAATTTGATTCTGCCCCGTCTGCTATCCCGACCAATGTTGCCTCTGGATAACGGTTTTTCGCTCGCTCAATTTCTCTTTCTAATCTTTCTAGAAAACTCTTTTTTCCATACTCTGGTGCCGCACCTAGATAGATTGTAGGTTGACGTTCGCCTTCACTATCGTATAGGGAAACGGTTCCCACCATTGCTTCACGGTAGCCATCCTCACACATCAGCATACAGGTTCCATCTAATCCTATTCCCACTGTTGCAATTTGGCTATCCTCCTTGGGCGGGGCATAACTCCACGCTTCTTCTTTTGCCTGTACCACACTTCCTACTGCTTCACTCAATCTTTGGATATAGGATAGCGCTACTTTTCTACCATGATTTTCTAATAAATCATTTTTCACCTCTTTGCCTGCCATCCCTGACATTTTTGAGGATACCTGTTTTGCCAATAATGGCGTTGATGTTATGATTATCCTTGCTTCTCTTTCTAAGGGGCAATACGTTTTTCCTCAAAGGTGAACGCTGATATACATGACGATTCACTATAACCTCACCATAAGGTGTTTGATATTCTTTCGGTTGCTCTCCCTTACTCTTCCAGATTTCTTCACCGATTTTTAAGGGTGAACCATCTGTATCTAAATATTTCAAGGCTTCTTTGCTGGCGATGCAACCTACTTCGTTTAAGCCTTTTTGAATATTTATTTCTGTATCCAACATTGAACGACTGAGTTCTAATGTTAGTTCTATTTTTATCTTTGAACCCTCTACATTAATTAGTTTTGCTGTCATCATTGTTTCCTCTTTGTCACTTTTCATCCCATGTTAACACTTTTCTTTTCCTTCATCAACTAAAGGTCACACCCGGTTGCTCTCCCTTACTCTTCCAGATTTCTTCACCGATTTTTAAGGGTGAACCATCTGTATCTAAATATTTCAAGGCTTCTTTGCTGGCGATGCAACCTACTTCGTTTAAGCCTTTTTGAATATTTATTTCTGTATCCAACATTGAACGACTGCGTTCTAATGTTAGTTCTATTTTTATCTTTGAACCCTCTACATTAATTAGTTTTGCTGTCATCATTGTTTCCTCTTTGTCACTTTTCATCTCATGTTAACACTTTTCTTTTCCTTCATCAACTAAAGGTCACACCCGTTTAGGAATCGCCGTGATTTCATTCGATTTGCTTTCCACCTTGCACTGTCCTAGTACTAGACGATTTGCTGTTGCCCATGCACTTACCATCTGAATTGCGCCCTTTCCGTTGGCATTGTCATAGGAGTGGCGAAGGGTTTTGCCGTCAATCGCTATCACTTCTCCTTCACTTACCTCCGCTATACTTTTGACCCAATGCAGAAAACAGTCTTGAAATTGCTCTGGATTCAGACTAGCAAATACACGCGCAAACGTATCGTCGGAGGGGATGCCATTCGGCAATTCCAAAATTTTTTTTAGCCATTGATGTTTAGCCTTGCCGAAACTTTCCATGGCTACCCAACCTTCTGCTCCACAAATGACGGCTAAGATGGCAATCGTTAGAATATCAATGAGTTTATGCCGTTTTGTTCGTTCGATGCGAGGGTCATCTATTTCGGCAAAGTGTTCTACCAGTCTATATTTGGGTCGGAGTTTCATCGCTTTTGTTTTCTATGCACTTTCCCTTATTTTCCCTTATCCATCCCTCTATAATGTTCTTGTATCTGTATCATTTTTAGATGCGTTCGCCCTGAAATCACCTTTTCAATTATTGTCGAAAAAGCGATCGCCATATTACAATGTCGAAAGGACTTCCCAGTTTATTCAAACAAAACGCCGAAAATGAAGGTTAAAGAGGTACTGAAAAGATTGCATCTCAATTAGGAGATTAACTATGAAAAAATACACGGTGATTTATGAAAAGGGCGAAACAAATTGGGGGGCGATCGTTCCTGATTTACCTGGATGTGTCAGTATTGGCGATACTTTGGAAGAGGTACAGGAAAATGTAAAAGAAGCAATTTCTCTTTATTTAGAGGTTTTAGCAGAACGAGGGGAAGTTTTACCTGAGCCATTGATGAGGGTTGGATCAGTGGAGGTCGCGGCTTAAAATAGAACATCAAAAATGATTAATTTCACCAACCCCTATAAAAAATCGCCTTTTCAATTATTATCGAAAAAGCGGGAACTGGTATCGTCTGATCAAAGTTGGAAAAAGTTATGGTGTAAGGCTTTGAGAAAATAGAAAAATAGTTTAAGACTAGACATCGGCTCGTTTTTATTATACTATTATTATTGTCATTATATCAAAGAAGAAGGAAACAGAAAAAAATGTCAATATTAAAGAAAAGCTCTATGGAAATCCTGAATGATGTTGGCTTGTGCCAAGAGAAAGAGGATGCCTTATTCAAGAAAAACTGTCCTCATTGCTATAGTGAAAAAGTAAAAATACATTCTCATTATCAAACGAAAGGTAACGGGGAACGTAAAATGTTCATTTGTCAAGAATGTAGTTCTTGTTTTGCTGAGACTTATGGTAGCGTAATCGCTGGCTTAGAAACCCCATTAAGTGAAATTGTAAAAGTATTAAAAGCCAGAATGGAAGGAATAGGATTAAATGCAGCAGCCCGAGTATTTGGCTACGCGAAAACAACAATATTGAATTGGGAAAAGAAATTATCAGGATTACAAGAGACATTATTTTTATACGCCTTAGTGAATGAATTTGTTAAATTAGTAATAGAAGGGGATGAACTATACACAAAAGTTGGAAAAAATAAAGAAGCAAGTGCCTCTGAGGGGTGGACAATCGTGCTCATGGACAGGGCTAGCCGCTTTATTTGGCATTTAAAATGTGGTGGCACTGGTATCGTCTAGCTAGAAGCTATAAACGTTGCAATACAAGAGGTTCAACAAATCAGGCGAATTTGGAGTAAGTCCTCCCAAGTTAACCCTTTTTCAATTATACCGAGAGCTACAGCAGGAACTTCTCTAGTCGTAAAATGGCTGCGAACAAAGTTATGAACCATCCAGAAAATATCTAGCACTCGCTGTAATCCCACAACAGATTTAGCATAAGTATTTGTTCGACGACGAAAGGCGGCTAAATAGCGTCGTAGAGAACTATTAAATGCCTCAACGTGGTTGGCATGAACATCCTTGTCTTCTGGTTTTTCTGTTGTCTCAGGATGTTCAGTTTTCGGAGTTTCTACTTTCTCTAGTTTACCCTCAGAATCTCGACGTTTACTACTCTTATTTTTTAGTCTTACTACAAGACCCTTCGGTAATACTTTGGTGGGACGACCTCGCTTTCCAGTCCTTAATACTTCGTGACAAATATTAAATAGCAGTTGACTATATCGCTTTTCTCCATCTGTAAATAACTGGAGAGATTCTGCACTCCTTTCAAATAATTCCGCTACCGTCATCATTGCTTCTAGAAATAATTTCTGCTCTTTTCGACCACATTTTAAATGCCAAATAAAGCGGCTAGCCCTGTCCATGAGAACGATTGTCCACCCCTCAGAGGCACTTGCTTCTTTATTTTTTCCAACTTTTGTGTATAGTTCATCCCCTTCTATTACTAATTTAACAAATTCATTCACTAAGGCGTATAAAAATAATGTCTCTTGTAATCCTGATAATTTCTTTTCCCAATTCAATATTGTTGTTTTCGCGTAGCCGAATACTCGGGCTGCTGCATTCAATCCTATTCCTTCCATTCTGGCTTTTAATACTTTTATAATTTCACTTAATGGGGTTTCTAAGCCAGCGATTACGCTACCATAAGTCTCAGCAAAACAAGAACTACATTCTTGACAAATGAACATTTTACGTTCCCCGTTACCTTTCGTTTGATAATGAGAATGTATTTTTACATTTTCACTATAGCAATGAGGACAGTTTTTCTTGAATAAGGCATCCTCTTTCTCTTGGCACAAGCCAACATCATTCAGGATTTTCATAGAGCTTTTCTTTAATATTGACATTGTTTTCTGTTTCCTTTTTCTTTGATATAATGACAATAATAATAGTATAATAAAAACGGGCCGATGTCTAGTCTTAAACTATTTTTCTATTTTCTCAAAGCCTTACACCATAACTTTTTCCAACTTTGATCAGACGATACCAGTTCCCACATCACCAGAACCAATCACAATACCAAGCTGTTGATAGTATTGGTAATCAGGGATACGCTGATAATGCTTCGTCAAATAGGCTTGAAAATTCTTTGCCTTCTTGCTTTTGACTCCATCAAACGCATCTATTGCCTTGTTCACAAAACCCCGCCACAGTAAATGCTCCACTGCTTCTAGCCGTTTGAGAGAGCCACCCACTTTGAACAGATTCTCCTTGAGATGATACCAATCCAACACCTCTCGTCGTATCAGCCACGATTGAGTGGCGAAACTCTCTACCGCATTCCAGATTCCGGGATGACCATCTCCCAAAAAGGTCACTATTGGGGACAAAGGTTGAACATTGCTCCAATTCTTTAAGCCCTCTGGGTCTTGGAAAAAGGCTTCACAGACATTGCCATGAAGACTCACCAGTTTATAATCTCGCCACTGTCCCCCTTCCTTCTCCTCGCCCCGCAGACAAATCTTTCCCCCATCTATACTGACCCCCGCACTCTCTGACTGAGCTTGAGCTAAGGGCAGTTCTGTCCGTTCTACCAAGCGATGTAAACTGCTATGTCCTACTTTTATCCCCATCAACTCCTCTATATCTTCTTCTGCTTGTTGGTAGGATGTTTTCGCACTGGCTCTTAGACAGCATTTCTCTAAACCTGGACTTAAGACGATTTTTGGCGACACCTTTAGTTTTCTGGCTTGTTTTTGGCTTATTTCCACTTCTCCGACTAGGGTTTTGATTTTTCGCTTGTTTCCAGACCGTTTTTTTCCCCCTTCTGAAAAAAAAACTCCCCCATTGTTGGCCCCACAATTTCTAACATCTGGGTTCTGACTTCTACTTCGATGCTTCCAAAGTCCTTCTGTTTCTCTGGTTCCGTATATTTGCGCAGGATACGGGCTGATTCGGTGAGATGCTGTTTTAACAGTGCTTTTTCTTCTGGGGGAATCGGTAACATACTTTTTTCGCTCATCAGTTTTTTTCCATTTTACCCCAGATTCTATGTACTACTTTATCCGGGATGTACCCAACATTATTCAGGATTTCCATAGAGCTTTTCTTTAATATTGACATTGTTTTCTGTTTCCTTCTTCTTTGATATAATGACAATAATAATAGTATAATAAAAACGGGCCGATGTCTAGTCTTAAACTATTTTTCTATTTTCTCAAAGCCTTACACCATAACTTTTTCCAACTTTGATCAGACGATACCAGTTCCCAATGCTATGACTAACCTTAAATGACATTTCCTCATTAATTTGATCAACTGGTTCATTTAAATATTTGGTATCCATTTCTGGTAGCGGTTCCCTTTTGTAGGGAGATGAATTATCCGCATCTTTTTCATCTAATTCATTGATATTTTTGTTAATTGAAAAATTAATGCGTGATCCAGCTAGGTATTGATGTCCTTTACAAACCAAAACTTTCCTTACAGGTAACTTCTCTGTGGGTTCTGGATTTGCAAGTGATACCTTCCTAACCTCCTGTTTTTGGGTTGTAGCAGGGAACCAATTAATAGGAATAACACAAAGTCCTAACCCCTCTTTACAATCATTACGAATACTGACTAATATAGGGTCAAACAAATTTAAGCTGCCAATTTTTTTTAAGGCGTTTACTAAATCTAGTCTTCCTATTGCATCTTCTTTTTTTTCAGATGATGTAAACGAACTCCGAACATAGGTATAGTCAGGTAAATCATCACCAACTTTGCCATCCGTCTTTAGAAGCAAACTCAAGTCACTAGTAGTCCAAGGCGTAAGTTTGGGTGCTATAAAATTTAAGCAGCCAAAACCTTCCCCCGATACGTCCATCCGACATTCCGCAGGTTGCCGCCACCTATAGAGTAATTAATTTAAACTACTCTATTCATAGTGCACTAGAACAAATTAACGCCATGCAGAAAGAGCATCTATTTGTATTTATGCGCTATCTGTAGCGTTTGCGGAATGTGGGGTCCATCGAAAGGGCTTCGCCATAGTGCGGTTAAAATAGTCGATGAATTCAAGAATTTGCGTTCTTAAATCATCTTGACTGAGAAAATTTCCTCGTTTCAGTAACTTACGCATTAAAATACCAAACCAAATCTCAATTTGATTGAGCCATGAACAATGCTTCGGTGTGAAGTGAAAAACAATTCGATGATTGGGGTCACTGAGAAAAGTTGCTCTACTCGCCATTGATTGAAGGATGCCACTCTTGCCCTTCTCTCCTAATTCAAGATTAAGTCCCTCAAATTCTGCTACATAGCGAACCAAAGATTCTGACTGATGGGTATTTAGGCAATCCATGCTCAAGTGCCATTTTGCTACATCAGGGCTGGTGGCAATGGTTTTTTGGATATGGCTTAAATAGTCTGCCTCTGTGCGAGTATTTCCGACTGTAGAGCAGATTACTTGACCCTTGGCCACATCAAAACTGGCTATACTAAACACGGTCACAGGTTGCGAATTCTAAAGGGTGCGACCTTTAGTTGATAAAAGCTGTTGTAATCAGGGTTCTACAGGGAACCCATATTGATCAAGTTTTGCCCAAAATTGACTCCATCGTTCCTTGGTCAATACCAAAGCTCGTAGGCTCAAAATAATTCCTGCTCCTTTTTCCTTCCATCGCATCCCTGAACAACATAATCGTTGTTTGACCAACGTCTTACAAGCTGCTTCCGTAACACCTGAACCAATCGGATACTTTTTCTCTATGTATTCAGCATAATCCATTTGATGCTGATGATTCTCGTAATAAGTAATCGCCGCTTGTAGTTTCTCGGTAAGATTCTTAGAATGACTTTTTTCTTCTTTGACTTCTTTCATCAGATTTAGCAGTTCTCCTGCTTTTCCTTTTTCATGCTTGAGTTCTCGACAATTTTCAGTCAACCATTCTTTTTGTTTTGACACGGTATTCGGATGCAACGCTTCTGCCAAGGCACCTAAGTAACCAGAGGCATGATAGAAATCTAATATCTGTTCTTCCGTTTGCTTTTCTAAAAACTTCCAATTTGATTCTGCCCCGTCTGCTATCCCGACCAATGTTGCCTCTGGATAACGGTTTTTCGCTCGCTCAATTTCTCTTTCTAATCTTTCTAGAAAACTCTTTTTTCCATACTCTGGTGCCGCACCTAGATAGATTGTAGGTTGACGTTCGCCTTCACTATCGTATAGGGAAACGGTTCCCACCATTGCTTCACGGTAGCCATCCTCACACATCAGCATACAGGTTCCATCTAATCCTATTCCCACTGTTGCAATTTGGCTATCCTCCTTGGGCGGGGCATAACTCCACGCTTCTTCTTTTGCCTGTACCACACTTCCTACTGCTTCACTCAATCTTTGGATATAGGATAGCGCTACTTTTCTACCATGATTTTCTAATAAATCATTTTTCACCTCTTTGCCTGCCATCCCTGACATTTTTGAGGATACCTGTTTTGCCAATAATGGCGTTGATGTTATGATTATCCTTGCTTCTCTTTCTAAGGGGCAATACGTTTTTCCTCAAAGGTGAACGCTGATATACATGACGATTCACTATAACCTCACCATAAGGTGTTTGATATTCTTTCGGTTGCTCTCCCTTACTCTTCCAGATTTCTTCACCGATTTTTAAGGGTGAACCATCTGTATCTAAATATTTCAAGGCTTCTTTGCTGGCGATGCAACCTACTTCGTTTAAGCCTTTTTGAATATTTATTTCTGTATCCAACATTGAACGACTGAGTTCTAATGTTAGTTCTATTTTTATCTTTGAACCCTCTACATTAATTAGTTTTGCTGTCATCATTGTTTCCTCTTTGTCACTTTTCATCTCATGTTAACACTTTTCTTTTCCTTCATCAACTAAAGGTCGCACCCATTCTAAAAATAAGAGATAATATAATAAAAATAGAAAAAGTAGTCAAGAGGCTGAGAAATGATTAAGTTAGAATTTACAGAAGAAGACAAAAGACTGTTGTAATTAGTCACCGCAATAAAGAAGGAAATTATTGAGAATGAGAAGCAAATGAAAAAAGTAAAGAATAATGAAGAAAGGAAAGGCGGTTAAAGAGATAGGTTAGAATAGGGAGACTATGAAAAAACTAGACCCAGTTCCAGACTTAAACCAAGAAGAAGTGAAAATGCCATGGCAAAAAGAAGTGGCAAAAGATTGGTATGAAGATTATCAGAAAGAAAAAGAAGAGAACGAAAAGCTGAGAAAAGAATTGGTAGAGTTAAAGAAAGAGATAGAAAAGTTGAAAGAAAAGCTGAAAAAGCTTAACCAAAGAACGAGTGAAAATAGCTCTCAGCCCCCAAGCAGTGACGGTTACAAAAAGAAAGTCGCCAAAACCTTCGGTCAAAAAGGAAAAAAAAGAGGTCCAAAGTACGACCATGTGGGTAAAACCAGAAACGGGTTTGGTCGGGTAGATGAAATAGTAGATTTAAGGATGGAAAAATGCCCAAAATGTGGTGCGTCAGTGGAAAAGCAAAAGGAGACTATCATCAAAAAAAATCAAATAGCTGAATTAGTCAGTAAACCAGTAGAGGTAAGGGAATATGTTAGGGAAAAGTATCAATGCTCAAAATGTGATTGGGAAGGTTATGCCCCACTTCCTTTGGGATGTCGTGAAGATTTTAGCTACGGTGCAACCTTATCCAGCTTAGTGGGATGGCTGGGATATGGGGGAAATTTGACTTGGCTAAAACAACGATACTTGGTAGAAACGGTCTTTGGCATTCCTCTGTCTCAAGGGAGTTTAGCTAAAATGCACCGATGGTTTTGCGAAAGCTTGTATCCTAGTTATGAACAGTGGTGGACTTACATACAGGAGCCTGGAGTCCGTTGTGTGGACGAAACCAGCTATCGCGTCAATGGGGTTAACTATTGGATGTGGGTGGCTACTTCCTCCTCTGTTTGTGTTTTGTTTCTGGCTCCCAGCCGGAGTTCCGATGAGGTTCATTCCCTATTAGGTAAAGATTTTCATGGGCTTCTCAGTACGGACTGTTGGGGGGCTTACCATCGCCAAAATGCCCAGCATAAACAGAAATGTCTGGCTCATATTGGGCGGGAATTGAAGGCCTTGGAAACTTCCCACTTTTCTGAAAATAAACTTTTTGCTCAGAGAGTTTTTCCTATTCTAGAGCAAGCTCGTCAATCCCATCGAGATTATCATCAAGGCAAACTGAGCTTAGAAGCTTTACAACAACAGCGACCCCTAGTAGAAGCTCAACTTCAAGAGGTTCTGGATAATCCGCCGCCCACGGGATGGGCAAGTGATTCCCAATTGTTATCTAATCGCTTTCGACGTTATTGGCATGATTGGTTTACTTTTCTTACTTTTCCTGAAGTTAAACCTGATAACAATGATGCCGAGAGAGCCTTGCGTCCTGTTGTTATTCATCGTAAGGTTAGTGGCGGTGCTAGAAGTCATTGGGGCGGACAACTTGTTGCCATGATGTTTAGTTTTCTTGAAACCATGAGACTTCAAGGTAAAAGTGCGGTCGAACAGTTATCTCTTATTTTATCTTCCTCTGGTCTTTCTCCTCCTTCCATTGATGACTTTCTTCCTCTCTAGTATTTTTGGGGCTTAATGAGAATTAAGCCCCACTTATTGCTGTGACTAATTACAGACTGTTGTCTTACGGTCGGTTTAATCACCCGCATCCTAGAGTGCAGCTAAAGATGGAAGTTTTATGGCTAAAAAGTCAGGGATTGTCTCATCAAAAAATTGCTCAATTCGCAGGAGTTTCAGTAAATACGGTGACAAGCTATATCCGTGATTATCAAGAGGGCGGGATAGAAAAACTAAAAGAAATAAAATTTAATCGCCCGAAAAGCGAGTTAACAGAGCATCAAGGGACAATTGAGGCATATTTTGAGTCAAATCCACCAGCAACAATAAATGAAGCAGTAAAAAGAATAGAAGAATTAACAGGAATAAAAAGAAGTCCAACGCAAGTCAGAAAATTTTTAAAGTCAATAGGAATGAGGTGTCTAAAGGTGGGAACAATTCCATCAAAAGCAGATGTAGAAGCTCAGGATAGCTATAGAGAAAAAGAGCTAGAACCAAGGCTAGAAGAGGCAAAAGCAGGAAAAAGGGCAGTTTTCTTTGTAGATGCCTCTCATTTTGTAATGGGAGCATTTGTAAATTTTATATGGTGCTTCAAGAGGATTTTTATTAAGTCACCATCAGGGAGAAAACGTTTTAATGTGTTAGGAGCATTAAATGCAATTACCCATGAAGTAATTATGGTAACGAACAGTTCTTATATTACGGGAACTCAGGTTTGTGAACTCCTAGAAAAGATAGCAGAATTAGGGCTTGCTGAAAAAGTCAAAAAACGAAAGAAATGTGGGTTAGGGAAGTATGGACTGAAAAAGCATAGATAACTTATCCTTATGGAAACAAATCAAAATACAGATTTTGTTTAATCTATTGTTCCTTTCTGTCTAAAAAGGTCAACACAAATCACTCCTCACAAAAGAGAGGAAAATTAACACCATTTTTCACAAGAAAAACGACTCTACAACTTTTTACTTTTTGTCTTCTGAAGTAGAGTAGAAAGATTCATTACCAAAAAGTTCATCGCAATTACCGTTTCCGAGGTCTCAGGTAGTTTGGCCATCACTCGACCAAGACTAAATTTCCTCTTTCCCTGTCCGAATTTACCCTCAATGGCATTACGCACTCTTTCATCTGAGCGTGCCTCTTTCTTTTTTTCTTTGCTCACCTCTTTCGGCGGTCTTCCCAATCGGGGACCACTCATTCTTATATCCCTTTCTTTACAATAAGCTCGATTCGCTTTTGTTCGATAGATTTTATCCACATGAACCGATTCCGGATAACATCCTGTTTCCCTTTTATATTCTTCTATTCGCGCTTGTAAATCTCCCGATTCGTTGTAATTATCCCAACTTAATTTGTCTAAGAAGACAAAGCCATTCACATTACTTGCCGATATTTTAGCTCCAAACTCTACTGCTTTTCCCGCTTTTCCACGCACTATTGGACGCACGTGAGGTTGGCTTACACTCACAATTCTGTTTTCTACTTTATTTGTCTTTTTTTCATACATTTCTAACTGTTGCTCATACACTTTTCCTATCGTTACAAGCTCTTCTTGCTCTTTTTTCGTTAGTTTTTCTAACTTTGCTCCCTCTTCTATCATTTTTTCTATATCAGACAAGTTGGTACTGGTATCGTGTGATCAAAGCTAGAAAAAGTTATGGTGTAAGAGTTTGAGAAAATAGAAAATAACTTACGACTGGACATATTCCCGTTTTTGTTATACTATTATTATTGTCATTATATTAAAGAAAGGGAAAACGGAAAGCAATGTCAACATTGAATAAAAGCTCAATTGACCTCCTAAGTGATATTGGCTTACCTCAAGAGAAAGAGGAAGCCTTATTTCAGAAAAACTGCCCTCATTGCTATAGTGAAAAAGTAAAAATACATTCTCATTACCAAACGAAAGGTAACGGGGAACGTAAAATGTTCATCTGTCAAGAATGTGGTTCTTGTTTTGCTGAGACTTATGGTAGCGTAATCGCTGGCTTAGAAACCCCATTAAGTGAAATTGTAAAAGTATTAAAAGCCAGAATGGAAGGAATAGGATTAAATGCAGCAGCCCGAGTATTCGGCTACGCAAAAACAACAATATTGAATTGGGAAAAGAAATTATCAGGATTACAAGAGACATTATTTTTATACGCCTTAGTGAATGAATTTGTTAAATTAGTAATAGAAGGGGATGAACTATACACAAAAGTTGGAAAAAATAAAGAAGCAAGTGCCTCTGAGGGGTGGACAATCGTGCTCATGGACAGGGCTAGCCGCTTTATTTGGCATTTAAAATGTGGTAAAAAAGAGCAGAAATTATTTCTAGAAGCAATGATGACGGTAGCGGAATTATTTGAAAGGAGTGCAGAATCTCTCCAGTTATTTACAGATGGAGAAAAGCGATATAGTCAACTGCTATTTAATATTTGTCACGAAGTATTAAGGACTGGGAAGCGAGGTCGTCCCACCAAAGTATTACCGAAGGGTATGGTGGTAAGATTAAAAAATAAGAGTAGTAAACGTCGAGATTCTGAGGGTAAACTAGAGAAAGTAGAAACTCCGAAAACTGAACATCCTGAGACAACAGAAAAACCAGAAGACAAGGATGTTCATGCCAACCACGTTGAGGCATTTAATAGTTCTCTACGACGCTATTTAGCCGCCTTTCGTCGTCGAACAAATACTTATGCTAAATCTGTTGTGGGATTACAGCGAGTGCTAGATATTTTCTGGATGGTTCATAACTTTGTTCGCAGCCATTTTACGACGAAAAAAGTTCCTGCGGTAGCTCTCGGTATAATTCAAAAAGGGTTAACTTGGGAGGACTTACTCCAAATTCGCCTGATTTGTTGAACCTCTTGTATTGCAACGTTTATAGCTTCTAGCTAGACGATACCAGTGCCGACAAGTTTCTTTTTATATATCCTAGTTGTTTTTTTGTTCCTTTTCTTCTTTCTTTTTTTGACACACGACGTTTTTTTGCTATGGCTAAGTACTCTTTTCTTGCCACTTCCCTATAAGTCCTCGGCTTTTCTTTCCTTTTCTCTTTTATTTCTTCATACAGCTTATCTATTATTTTTTCTGTTTTTTCTCTGGCATCATTCAATATTCCTATATCCGTTGGATATTTTATATCTGCTGGTGTACAAGTCGCATCTAACAATAACTTTCCTTCATTTTCTTTTTTTTCTGACGCTACACCCGTCGCTTTTTTTTCTATTTCTTTATTAATTTTATTTATTAATTCCATTCCTATTTTTTTACGAAAATGAACCATCATTGACGCATTAAATGCTTCTTTGCTACTATAGCTTTCCATTCCTATAAAGTACTGTAAATAAGGGTTCTCTTTTATTTGTTCTACTGTTTCTCTGTCACTTTTTCCTGAAATTTCTTTGATAATTAATGCTCCTAATGCCATTCTAAATGATTTGGCTGGGGCTCCTTTTTTTTCTGTGAAGTTTTTTGCATATTCTTCCTCATATTCTTCCCAAAGAATCATTTTTGACATTTCTATCCAACGATTTTCTTCGTCTAACTGCCCGCCGAACAGATTTTTCAAGTTTTCTGGTGTTTCAATTGAGTACTGTTGCTTCCGGTACATCTGCTTTCTCTCTTCTTAATGCAATGGTTTTGAGGCATTCTACCCTATTTTCGTGCATTCTAGCGGTTCTTAATTCGCCTACTATTTTTCTCCGTAAAGGTTTCAGCTTTTTTCAGCAAGCCCGAATTAGGACTATTAATACCGATTACGTTGGTATTAGACAATGCTCGTTATCAAAAATGCCGAATTGTACAGGAGTTGGCAGAATCATTAGGAATAGAGTTACTGTACTTACCTCCTTATTCTCCTAACTTGAATTTAATTGAAAGACTGTGGAAGTTTGTGAAGAAGAAGTGTTTATACGCAAAATATTATGAAGATTTTACGCAGTTTTCTGCAGCAATTTCAGGATGTCTTGAGGATGCTAACGTAAAATATAAGGAGGAGCTTGATTCTCTGCTTACCTTACGATTTCAACGCTTTGATAAATCTCAGATTATGAACGTTTGAAGTATATTAACGTTTGAGTGCCGTGACGAATATATTCAAATTCTCGACCTTGAATCTTCCCCTGAGACATCGGAAGGTCTGGTGCTTTCCGCTCTAACCCACATTCCGCAGGTAAGTCAAGAGACAAAGTAGTACTTTTGACATGAAGAGCCAAGAAAGGAAAGAATATGTTTGTGTTTGGAGCCCACATTCCGCAGGTAAGTCAAGAGACAAAGTAGTACTTTTGACATGAAGAGCCAAGAAAGGAAAGAATATGTTTGTGTTTGGAGGTCAAATTAACGATAGTTTGAATGCCGTCAATCTCTAACCAACGGATAAACAGAAAAGACTGAAAGACCCAAAGCAGAGTGGGAATGGCGGTCGGTTTACCCTTTTGATTAGGAATAGTCTGATGGGCAAGAGCCAAAGCCTGTCGTAGGCGACGTTGTGCCAAAGTATAAACCAATAAAGAGACAACCATAATCATCATCAAAGCCATAATGCGTTGAGGATTCTTGAGAAAAAGAGTAGAGGCAAAAAAGAAAGGGTCTTTGAGAAAGCGAAAGCCGCGCTCGGTGTTTTGTTGAGCCTTATATTCAGCCAACATCTGGTCGGGACTCAAAACCTGAGAATCAAGAACATTAGTAGCTAAAATAAAACGTCCAGCCCGTTTAGATGCGGCTTCCAAGCAAGAGGAATCAAGGCTTAATTGCCCAGTTAAGCGGTAATGAAAACCGAGAGGGGTAGCCCCTTGTTTCGGTCTTCCTCCCTTGGCATAGTAAGGAATAGTCTGAACCTCAACTTGACTGAGTTGATGATAAGTCAAGGTTTTTGGCCAGAGTTGAGCCTCAGTAAGAGCATCGGCCTCACAAGCAAAATTCTGTCCACAAAGTTTCTGCCATTCTTTTTTGACAACTTTATCGGCTTTCTCAATTTTTTGACTTATAGCTTTATTATCGGACTGGAGACGTTGAGCACTTTCGACCACAAGCCATCGTTGCTGTTCACCCCCATATTCCGAAGCCCTCACTTGCCAACGATAACCGTCCTGTTCACCCTGCTGCCATTGGTCTTCTGATATATTTGCCAAAGTCTCAGTGGCTTCTTTCAGAGGGACACGACTTAACCATTGAATTGACCTCGCCATGCCCACATTTTCCGCCGTATAAAAAGCTCCATCTATCACCGATAAACCTTCCATATTCAACCTTTCTTGACAGTCTTTGATTATCTGGGGAAACACCTTTTTATCCGATTCATTGCCATCTCCTAATTGCATAAAGAGAGGGACACCACCATCTCCACTACATATCATATTTAACATAAACTGTTTTAGGTCTGGTCGTTTATCTCTGGAATAACCAAATTTTATTTTTATGGCTTTTGTCTGCTCGTCTTCCTCATCTTCTATCCTTTCCTTATACTTCCCTTGTACAGACATTGAGGTTGAGTCTAAATGCTTTGACTTTTGTTCTATTCCAAAGATTGCTGCCGCTTTTAGGACTATTTTCGTGAACCGGTTTTTTACCCCCACTCCAAATACCTTATCCAATGACCTCCTAGCTTGTCATCATTTAAATCTTCTGCTTTTATTCCTTCTCCTAATAGGTGTTCTAATGCTTTTCCTTTAAAAAATTCACTCAACAAATATAACGGAGCATTGATACATCCTAAGCAGTTTAATATCATTGCTTTTACTATTGTACCTACACTGAGCTTTTCTTGAGGATGAGTTCCCACTTCCTCATCGATAATTTCTACTAAACCCATTTCATCTATAATTCCCGCTACGATTCCTAAGTAGTCGAGGTCTTTAATATTTAGGTTATTCATTTGGGTGTGACCTCTAATTGATAAATCCTTGTTTAATGAGTCCTTTTGCCGGTAGATACTTCAGAACATCGTATGTTACGATTGATTGAAAAATCGATGTCCAGTAAACTTTTTAAAAACCTTATTTAATATCAACTAGAGGTCGCACCCATTCATTTTTGCTGTTGATTCTATCTAAGACAAGACTCCATTTTAGAACTTTATTGACATTTTTTATCCTTGCCCGAAATCAATGCACAAGTACCGATACTAGCTCGCGTGAACTAGTGTTCCTCTTCGACAACCTGCGGAATGTGGGCTCTAATGCTTGAATTCCCGTCATTTCATCTAGAGAAATAGTCTTTTCTCCCTTTTCCTCTCCTAAAATTGCACTCTCATAGGCTTGGCAGATATCATTCACTTTTTCCCCAAAATTTGGGTCAGGGGGGGGATTTAGCCAGTATCCTGACTGATGGGGTTTAATATCTGCTTCTTCCCATAATCTTCCTACCTGTCGAGGAGATATACTTTCCACTATTCCTCAGGGTAATCGCATATTAGTAGAGTGGAATCAAAAAAGAAATCTAGCTTAAAAATAGACTATATCAAAAACTAAAAAGAGAAGAAAATCAACTTAAACTCTAAAAGATTAAGTAATTTCGCTAATTCATAATTGTTGGTGTCAATATTTTGCCAATCCTCCTATTTGGGGCTTGCTGAATAAGGATGAAATCCTTGCTAGACAATACTTTCAGGCATTTTACAAACGATCAGATGCAAGGCTATGGCATTTGGAGGCTCAAAATCCATGCACTTTGCTGGAAAAATGTGAGGTAAAACTGGAAACTGAGCTCTGAAGTCACCATTTTTCGCGCCCTGTGGCATCTAGGTTCGTTTTGTGGACTTTTTCAGCAAGCCCTATTTGAAGCTAAATATACTCATGAATATCACTCCCGTGAACTAGCTGCTAAAACCTGTAGAAGAAAATTGTTGTCCATCGCCGCCAAATAACGCTTCATCTTCAAGCTTTTTTGAGATGGCTCATGTTTAAGCAAATTAATACTTAAACGACGGAGCAAGCCCAAATTATCAGCCGCATTACCTTGACGCACTCGACTCGCATCCTCATTAAAAGTGACATCTAAAACCCAATGCAGACTATTTTCAATACTCCAGTGAGAACGAATCACATGGCTATGACGTTCGGCATCCGTAGGAAGACTGCTAATATAATAGCGAAACGTCTCTGTTGTTTTATGACCGAATTGAGTTTTACTTTTAACCATCACAACAGTTGCTAAACCGACCCACTGATTTTGGCGATGCAATGCGGAAAGCTGATTGATTGACACTGTCCAGACTTGACGAGTTTCTAAACGGTAATGTCCTTTTTCTGTCTTCTCATGATAACTGTATTCAATTCCTTGCCAATTCTGAGCGACCGCTTGTTTAAACCAATCCCTAACTTGTTTATTAAGTTTGCCCTGATTTCCTTTGAGAGCCAATACATAGTCACCTTCACCTTGCTTTATTTGTTTTGCGATTTCTGTCTGCGTTCCCATTGCATCTAGGGTTACTACTGCCCCCTTGATGTTAAGTAACTTCAGTAACAAGGGGACTGCTTTTATTTCATTAGATTTACTATCTACTTTCTTTTGCGCTAACATCAGTCCCCGCTCACTACTCCACGCACTTATGCTGTGTAACGCATTTAGTCCTTTTTCCCTATCATAAGAACCTCTTTTCGTTTTTCCATCTATCTGTATCAGCTCTATGTCCATTTTCTCCGTTAGACTGCTTATCCAGCTCAGAAAACTTTTTTCTAGTTCTTCTGTTTCCAACATTCCAAATACTCTTCCAAAGGTATCGTGAGAGGGAATTCCCTTTGGTAACTCTAGAAACATTTCTAGCCATTCTCGTTTGGCTTTGCCATAGGCTTCAATTGCTACGAAGCCATCTGCCCCTGACAATACTGCCAATATTCCTATGGTGACAATTGCTGTTAAGTTATGTATGGTCTTGCCTTCTCCCTGTTCTCGGTTCTTTTAGGCACTGAAAATGTTTCAGTATGCTTCTTTTGATAATTTTGACTTCTTTTTCTTGTTGTGGGGTTAGAACTCTTGCGCCGAAGCCTTTTGCCATCTTTGACCTCACTCACTTACTTTTTTTAAATAATAGCCTTTTCTTCTCTTAGATGACTGCTTCTTTTTTACACTATATTTCTCTCTTTTTGTCTGTATTTTTTGTAACAAATAAGATGCGATTACCCTGCACTATTCCTTGCTTTACTAATTCCTCGGCTAATTCTCGTCCTGTCCAGTGACTTATCGGACGCTCATAATTCTTTGGGTCATCACAGGCTAATTTGAACAACTTCAAGATTTGTTCGGGTTTAAACTTGGCTGGTGCTCCACTACGTTCAGCATCTTTGATTCTTTCTGTTATTTCTATTTCACTTTTCTGTCCTGCTATCCATCTTTCTCTCCATTGACTTGCCATTTTTCGGCTGATTTTTAATTTTCTAGCAATTTCTCGATTATTTTCTCCCTCATCTGCCAGAAGCACTATTTTTGCCCTTAAGGCAATTTGCTGCTCTGTTGTATGACCTGACTTTTCCCGTTAAGTGCGGATTGCAAGCTGCCAGCCTTGGCAAAGGTCATGCAACTTCAACCAACCGCGCCAAAGGACTTGGATACCGAGAGGAGTTTTACGACGATGTTCAAGATAACCACCAAGAAAAGCAACAGACTCGACAGCCCAAGCAACAGTCAAAATAGGGGGAAGTTTTTGAGAGGCGGCTGCTTTTAACACCTGAAGTTGAAGAGGATTAAGAATTTCAATCGCGAGAGCATCGGGCTGGGTACGATGAAGATAAGTAACGTGTAAAAGTTCAACAGCAATGACACTTAAAAAACCCAAAAGAGTTTTCATTCCATCAGAGGCAAGTCGATAACGCTCACTCTGACAACCAGACTTAAGGACTTTATGAAATTCTTCAACCCGCCATCGGTAGGTGTACCAACGAAGAATAGTGACAGCCATCTCAATAGTCTCAACAACTTCTGTAGTCAGAAGCATCCAAGATAAAGGAGTTTCGCCTTCGGGACAATCGATTTCTGTCGCATAAACAGCATAGACATTCAACGGGTCACGATTATCAAAACGATAGGGAGTTCGTAGATTAACTGAGCAAAATCGGACGGCAAGCTTAACCTTCCGTGCTTTTCTTTTTCCTGTACTCGGAATCTCGATTTCTTGATGAAAACGAATCGGTTCTGATTCCAAATGTTGCCAAAGTCGTTCACTATTTTTGTCTAAACTACGATTATGAGACGCTCTGACCAGCACTCCTGTATGCTTGAGTTGACGCACTGAGTCAAAGACTTCTGAAACATCTCCTTCTCTGTCAAATACATGAATTACCCTCGTTGAACTTTCTACCTGTTTCTCACAGGTGTTTAGAGCCTCTACCCATTTGTAGGATTCTTTTTCCTCAAATGGTCTTTGACGAGCTGCTTTTCTTTGTTCTTTCTGTCTTTCTTTTTTCTGCTTCGCCGTTTCATCTGTTGGGGGCTTTTCTTTTACCTCCCTATTCCACAGTTTTTGCCATAATAAACCTAATACTTGTCCTTTTTCTGGCTCAATTGCTAAAGCACTATGCAGTATTAATCCATTCCCTCCTTTTCCAGTCGGCCCATACCCTTCCCTTTTTTCCTTGATATTGCGATAATCTAAGAAGGTCGTATCTCCGACTGATAGCATTATCTTATATTCTTCTACGGCGGCAGTTGTCATTTCACAGTGCGGCTCTATTATCTTGACAAAGTCTGTTTTCGGATTCCCAAAAATTCATAGGCCCTCTTTAACTCGTTTCCTCCCTTAAACACTTCTGATAAGGCTTTTCCAAACCCCTCACTTAACTTTTTCCCAATCGAGAAGGCACGATTGTTTAGCCTCTCGTCTCCCAATTCACAACTGGCAAAGTTTTTTGTCCACCATTCCAACATTTTTTGACCTGCCCTTTAAGATTTTCTCCATTTTACAGTCTCATACTCCCTTCATCCTTTGTTTTTGAAATTTGAACGATAAGCGGGATGATGGCTTCAGAATATTTTTTTCCTGTCAAGAGAATCATTACTCAAACCCTTGCCAGATAAAGCCTCTAGAAGTTTGCATTGCTGGATTTTGGACTTAACGGGAAAAGTCAGGTTGTATGACGATTTATCAGTTTTTCTAGATGTTCTCGTTCTTTTGCTTCCAACTTTAACTCTTCGGGGGCTAATCGGGGCATGACCTTTTCTCCTATATACCTATATTTATCTTTTTATCGGTTGCCTAATAATAGTATCTTAACTTACGCCTTAGACTACTAGTTGGAGCTAAACCTAAACGTTCCTTTTCCATGGCAATTTTTCTAATTTCTATCTCTTTTTATTGAGCTAATTCCGCCTCGTGCCGATTGTCTTCCACTTTTATATTTTTATCATAATAAAGAGATGGGATAGCTATTATTAGAATTAATACAAACATCGCGGTAGCACCTACAAAATCGCCAGAAATTTTTGATTCTCCCTCCATACCTTTTCTAGAAAAATCTATTGCTAGATTGTTTTTAAAAATCCGTAGTTTCTAATATTTTAAAGGAAAACAAAGCGGCTGTTCCAGCCAGAAGCAGACCCGTAATTAGGGCTTGCTGAAAAAAGCTGAAACCTTTACGGAGAAAAATAGTAGGCGAATTAAGAACCGCTAGAATGCACGAAAATAGGGTAGAATGCCTCAAAACCATTGCATTAAGAAGAGAGAAAGCAGATGTACCGGAAGCAACAGTACTCAATTGAAACACCAGAAAACTTGAAAAATCTGTTCGGCGGGCAGTTAGACGAAGAAAATCGTTGGATAGAAATGTCAAAAATGATTCTTTGGGAAGAATATGAGGAAGAATATGCAAAAAACTTCACAGAAAAAAAAGGAGCCCCAGCCAAATCATTTAGAATGGCATTAGGAGCATTAATTATCAAAGAAATTTCAGGAAAAAGTGACAGAGAAACAGTAGAACAAATAAAAGAGAACCCTTATTTACAGTACTTTATAGGAATGGAAAGCTATAGTAGCAAAGAAGCATTTAATACGTCAATGATGGTTCATTTTCGTAAAAAAATAGGAATGGAATTAATAAATAAAATTAATAAAGAAATAGAAAAAAAAGCGACGGGTGTAGCGTCAGAAAAAAAAGAAAATGAAGGAAAGTTATTGTTAGATGCGACTTGTACACCAGCAGATATAAAATATCCAACGGATATAGGAATATTGAATGATGCCAGAGAAAAAACAGAAAAAATAATAGATAAGCTGTATGAAGAAATAAAAGAGAAAAGGAAAGAAAAGCCGAGGACTTATAGGGAAGTGGCAAGAAAAGAGTACTTAGCCATAGCAAAAAAACGTCGTGTGTCAAAAAAAGAAAGAAGAAAAGGAACAAAAAAACAACTAGGATATATAAAAAGAAACTTGTCTGATATAGAAAAAATGATAGAAGAGGGAGCAAAGTTAGAAAAACTAACGAAAAAAGAGCAAGAAGAGCTTGTAACGATAGGAAAAGTGTATGAGCAACAGTTAGAAATGTATGAAAAAAAGACAAATAAAGTAGAAAACAGAATTGTGAGTGTAAGCCAACCTCACGTGCGTCCAATAGTGCGTGGAAAAGCGGGAAAAGCAGTAGAGTTTGGAGCTAAAATATCGGCAAGTAATGTGAATGGCTTTGTCTTCTTAGACAAATTAAGTTGGGATAATTACAACGAATCGGGAGATTTACAAGCGCGAATAGAAGAATATAAAAGGGAAACAGGATGGGGTGCATCCCACTTAAGATAATACATTGACACTCAAAAGAGGAGACTTAAGATAATACATTGACACTCAAAAGAGGAGAGTGATTGAGATAAGCACATCGTAGCCGAAGAATACGAGAAACATTATGAAGATGCCAACGTGCTCCCGACAATTTAACCCTAGCTCCCACCTGTTTAATCTTAGACTCCACATCACCAGAACCAATCACAATACCAAGCTGTTGATAGTATTGGTAATCAGGGATACGCTGATAATGCTTCGTCAAATAGGCTTGAAAATTCTTTGCCCTCTTGCTTTTGACTCCATCAAACGCATCTATTGCCTTGTTCACAAAACCCCGCCACAGTAAATGCTCCACTGCTTCTAGCCGTTTGAGAGAGCCACCCACTTTGAACAGATTCTCCTTGAGATGATACCAATCCAACACCTCTCGTCGTATCAGCCACGATTGAGTGGCGAAACTCTCTACCGCATTCCAGATTGCGGGATGACCATCTCCCAAAAAGGTCACTATTGGGGACAAAGGTTGAACATTGCTCCAATTCTTTAAGCCCTCTGGGTCTTGGAAAAAGGCTTCACAGACATTGCCATGAAGACTCACCAGTTTATAATCTCGCCACTGTCCCCCTTCCTTCTCCTCGCCCCGCAGACAAATCTTTCCCCCATCTATACTGACCCCCGCACTCTCTGACTGAGCTTGAGCTAAGGGCAGTTCTGTCCGTTCTACCAAGCGATGTAAACTGCTATGTCCTACTTTTATCCCCATCAACTCCTCTATATCTTCTTCTGCTTGTTGGTAGGATGTTTTCGCACTGGCTCTTAGACAGCATTTCTCTAAACCTGGACTTAAGACGATTTTTGGCGACACCTTTAGTTTTCTGGCTTGTTTTTGGCTTATTTCCACTTCTCCGACTAGGGTTTTGATTTTTCGCTTGTTTCCAGACCGTTTTTTTCCCCCTTCTGAAAAAAAAACTCCCCCATTGTTGGCCCCACAATTTCTAACATCTGGGTTCTGACTTCTACTTCGATGCTTCCAAAGTCCTTCTGTTTCTCTGGTTCCGTATATTTGCGCAGGATACGGGCTGATTCGGTGAGATGCTGTTTTAACAGTGCTTTTTCTTCTGGGGGAATCGGTAACATACTTTTTTCGCTCATCAGTTTTTTTCCATTTTACCCCAGATTCTATGTACTACTTTATCCGGGATGTACCCAACAGGATGTTATCCGGAATCGGTTCATGTGGATAAAATCTATCGAACAAAAGCGAATCGAGCTTATTGTAAAGAAAGGGATATAAGAATGAGTGGTCCCCGATTGGGAAGACCGCCGAAAGAGGTGAGCAAAGAAAAAAAGAAAGAGGCACGCTCAGATGAAAGAGTGCGTAATGCCATTGAGGGTAAATTCGGACAGGGAAAGAGGAAATTTAGTCTTGGTCGAGTGATGGCCAAACTACCTGAGACCTCGGAAACGGTAATTGCGATGAACTTTTTGGTAATGAATCTTTCTACTCTACTTCAGAAGACAAAAAGTAAAAAGTTGTAGAGTCGTTTTTCTTGTGAAAAATGGTGTTAATTTTCCTCTCTTTTGTGAGGAGTGATTTGTGTTGACCTTTTTAGACAGAAAGGAACAATAGATTAAACAAAATCTGTATTTTGATTTGTTTCCATAAGGATAAGTTATCTATGCTTTTTCAGTCCATACTTCCCTAACCCACATTTCTTTCGTTTTTTGACTTTTTCAGCAAGCCCTAATTACTGGAACAAGATAGAATGAAGATATTACAGAAAGTAGTAAACCAAGTATTACATTGCAGCAATTCCAAATTCAAAACTTGATAGCTCTGAAAACCTTACACCAAGAGGACTTTACAATTCTTGACAATTTGGTGAATCGCTGAAACGACGCAAAATCGTTCTGAATTTATTTTTGCTGTGACAAAAGAGAGATAGTTAGAATTTAGAGGCGATCGCCCTAAAACCCGTCTTGACTAACGAGTGACACCTTGAAGCACTGGATGAATATCAGTTCCCTCAAAAGAGCCAGGATTACCACTCCAGTTAAAATCACTAATCCGCAAATTAATTGAACCGACTTGAAGTTGAGGATTATAACGAAGTTGTAAATTGTAGGTACGACGACTATATTCTAGAAAATAATCAGTACTAATTTCCTTGTTCGCATCAATGCTATAGGAACTTTGCACACCCACTCTAACCGGCCCATAAACCTGCTGAGTAAGGCCCCAGGTTAACACTTGGGTGTCAACAAAACGATCAAAGAGAAAAGGAGAAGCATCTCCTCGTATCGCTTGCTGATAACTCAAATTGAAGCCGGTGTAGTCTAGATAGGGTTCGGAAAAATGACCAAATTGTCCTTGAAAGCCAATATTTCCCGTTAAAGAGGGTTGAGAACTGCCATCACTATAGAAACTGGTAACACCTGTTAACCCAGTAATCAATTGAATATAGGGAACAACGGTAAAAGGAGTATAGCGCAGGCCTTGATCGGGTGTGGGCGGTAAAGCATCTCCAGCCCAGAGGAGGAAAGATTTGCTCAGGGATGCGGCCCCTTGATAACGCATTAAGGTGACTAAATTATTGTCTCGATTGGGACTCAGTAAATTGGTTTGGTCGGTATCCGCTTGAATATCTTGAATGGAGGCTTGATAACTCAGGGCTAAGGACGGATCATTAAAGGTAATGTAGGGAGAGAGGAGCACGGCTCCAAAACTACTATTAACAGTCTGAAAACCAAGGGAGCCATTAAATAAACGTTCTCGATAGTTATATTCCACGCGGAGATCGTAGGGATGATCATTATCGCCGATTTTATTTTGGAGAGCTAATTTGGCCCGCAGCGAATTATCAATTTGATCGAGATTCAGATTAGAAAAATTTAAGGTATTAATTAATTTGGTGCGATCGCTGAAATTGACATCTAGATCAGTAATTAAGCCAAAAACCGCAGGGCAGACCACACAAACCGTTGAATCACTTTGATTAGAAGTGGGAAAAGCATCAGGAAAGAGAGCCTTTTGGATTAGGTATTGGGGTTTAATTTGGAAGCGAGCGACTTTAGTATCAACCACCGTAAAGCCGGATTGAACAAAAAGCCCGCCCCGATCTTGCCCGTCGTAGCCGAAACTGAGAACCCCTGGTTGGCGATCGCGGCGATCAATGGTCAGACGATCCTGAAAAGGTAAAGAAGTTTGTTGATCTAAAACCACCTGTGAACCGCTCAGTTTAACCTCGTCAACTTGGGGGCCAACGTTTTGATAGGTTGCATTTTCCGCCTGAACTTCTAGCTCTGGGGGTGAAAAAGGATCATTAGTTATTCTGACCTTACTAGCATTCCAACCCGCCGAGTCAAAATCCACCCGTTGAGCCTGAAAACGCAGACGATTGACCTGGCCTCCCCTCGGCCCTGAACTGCCCGCCGTCCCAAATTGGTTGAGATTGAAACTGGTTCCCACCGAGATCCCTAAACCTTGATTGGGTGTGACCTGCTGAAGGGGCTGATTCGCAGATAACCGTTCATTGAGGGTTTGGTTAGAAATAATATTGCCGCCTGGATCGGTGGGTAATGCCGGCGCGAGATCCCGTCCTGTGGTGGGCTGATAAATTTCGCCATTGGCGTTGTAAATAACCCCTTTATCCTGTACGAAGAAATATTCAAAGCGTTCTCCTTGGAGTGTTTGATCTCCTCTTGTCAATACCACATTGCCTTCCGCTACTGCAAAGCGATCGGGTAAATTAATTCGCAATCGATCCGCCAATAACACCCCATTGGAAAAGCGCATAACAACTTTGCCGGTGGCCGTCACAATTTGTTGATTCGCCTCGTATTCCTGTTGATCGGAAACCAGTTCTACCACTTCGGGCGTTTTTTCTGACTTAGTAGTATTGACAGGATTAACGGTAGGAGAAGCGGGCTTGGCTAGATCCGTCGGGGCTGCGGGGGGAGGAGTTGCATCAGAGTTTGTTGGTGCTCCACTATTTTCTTGATTAGGATTCTTAGCATCATCGGAGCGAATAATAAATTCTTGAACCTCGCCTTCCCTGGTTTGGGTGATTAAACGTTGCTTAAAATGAAGACGATCGCGGTTTTTACTTAGCCCATAAACTTCCTGGGGGGCGATCGCCGTTAAGGAGCGATTTGGGAAAACTGGCTCAGTGGGAACTTCCTCTCTAGGAGTTTGGACGGAAATGGGTTGACCGAGATCTTGAGCCGCCTGGGGAGGGAGTAATTCAGAAGCGGGAGGTGGCGTAATTTTTTTAGGGTCGGAGTAATAAAACTCAATAACCGAAGGTATAGTAGAAGGGGATTTTGTCGTAGAAGTTCCCGTTGTTTCTGCTACCCAAAAAGGAGTCGTTCTTCTAGGAGTAACGTTTTCGATAACAGATATCGGCGGCGGCTGGGGGGGAAGCGCGAATAGGAACATCTAGGTCAACAACTAAAGCTAGAAATCGGTAGTAGTTACCTCAAACAAAGGAATTAACCACAATAATTGGGACGAGTCAAATCTCGCCCCCGTCGTCTTAATGACCTAACGTTAGCATAGCTTAATGGATTTACTCAAAGTCCTTCCGACCAGGGTTACGGGTGGGATCGCTAGAGAGAAAGCCGAAAATAAACAGGGAGATAAAAAAGCCGACTACAATATAAACGGCAATTTTGAGAGTTAACATAAACGCTCCTAAAGACTGATGGTTAAACGCTGGAACAGCAAAGAAGTGCTATCTTGCCTTAATACTCTATCGCATTTCGGTCTGTCTCTGAGCGGCAAAAATATTCTCCACGAGTGGTAAAAATTAGTTCAAAAAATGGCTTGGAAAGCTTTAGATACCTTACTTCTGGCCCTACAGCAACAACCCAGTTGGGAAGCCTATCGTCAATATCAGCATCTGCTGCAAGTTTGGGAAAAGGTCGTAGAACCCAGAATTTTGGCCGTGACCAAACCGTTAGCTCTCCGTCGTCAAGTGTTTTGGGTTGCCACTATTACCCCTGTCTGGGCCCAAACTCTCACTTTGCAGCGTTATCCTTTACTGAAACAGTTAAATACCCATCTGGCCCAACCCTTGCTGGACTTGCGTTTTTCCTCTGCCCAGGGTTATCAAATTCAAGATTTGCCGCCCTCTCCTCCTCTGGAACCTGTCCAATCCTCTAGCCTCTCTGAAGCAGCGATCGCACCTTTTCTTCCCATTCCCAATCTGGCTGATTCTTCAAGGCCTCCTAAAACCCCAATGGAGGCCTTCGAGCGTTGGAAGAGCGTATTGCAAGCCCGTGCCGAACAATTACCCGCCTGTCCTCGCTGCCAAAGCCCCACTCTCCCTCAAGATCTGGAGCGATGGTCAGTTTGTTCGAGTTGTGTTCGTCAAAGATGGCATTAGACCGATTCTGGAGGATTAAGACAATCTAACCAATCTAACTAAGGCGACGACCATGCAAGGCGGTGAGCCAACCGAGATGTTCACTGAGCCAGGGATGCAGCATTTCCGGTTGATAACGCCAGCCCCAGTTACCTTCGGCGGTTCCAGGCAGGTTCATGCGAGCGTCATTACCCAGTCCCATGACATCCTGTAGGGGAAAAATGGCAATATTGGCCACAGAGGCCAAAGCTAATCGAATTAAGCTCCAATGAATGCCTTCATTACAGATACAGCCCAGGTAGTCAGTGACTCGTTTTTGTTCTTCCGGCGATCGCTGGTTAAACCAACCAACCGTTGTGTCGTTATCGTGGGTTCCCGTATAAACCAGGGCATTGCGATCGTAGTAGTTAAACGGTAAGAAACCATTGCCAGAATCAGAGTCAAAGGCAAAATGCAATACTTTCATGCCAGGGAAATGAAAATCATCCCGTAGGGCCTCCACTGCCGGTGTGATCACGCCTAAATCCTCGGCCACAATCGGCAAATCATCTCCCAATTCTGCTTTGAGGGTAGTTAGGAATTCTCGTCCTGGGGCTTCCACCCATTCACCATTGACAGCAGTTTTTTCGCCTTCGGGAACAGCCCAAAAAGCCTCAAACCCCCGAAAATGGTCAATGCGGACAATATCAACATATTTCAACACAGAGCGAAAACGATTGACCCACCAAGCAAAATCCGTTTCCTGCAATTTTTCCCAGTTATAAACCGGATTTCCCCAAAGTTGACCCGTTTCACTGAAATAATCGGGGGGAACCCCTGCCATGAGAGCCGCTTCTCCCGTTTCCTCGTTGAGACAAAAAATATCGGGATTAGACCAAACATCAGAGCTATCGTGGGCAACGTAGATGGGAATATCCCCAAATATTAAAACTTGATTTTCATTGGCGTAGGTTTTGAGTTCTTGCCATTGACGGAAGGTGAGGAATTGCAAAAATTGATGGTAGCGAATTTCCTCGGCTAATAAATCTTGCCAATAACGGATCGCTTCGGGATGACGTTCGGCGATCGCCAGATCCCAGGTATGCCAACTGGCTCCTAGATGGTGTTCTTTGAGGGCCATAAACAGGGCATAGTCCGTTAACCAATCTGCCTGTTGTTCAATAAAAGCGACAAAATCGGCCTTGAGTTCCGGTAAATCTTCCTGTTGAAACGTACTCCAGGCCTGTCGAAACAGGTTAGCTTTCAAACTTTTTACCGATTCAAAATCGACTCTTTCAGGATTAAGCGTTGGTAGATCGTCCAAAGCAGAGGCAGGGATTAACTCCGCTTCTACTAACTTATCAGGACTAATTAGCAGAGGATTAAGGGCTAGAGCCGAATAACAAAGGTAGGGGGAATTGCCGTAGCCCGTGGGGCCAAGCGGGAGAATTTGCCAGATACGTTGATGACTTTGACGCAAAAAATTAATGAAGTGATAAGCTTCCTCCCCTAAATCACCAATGCCAAACCGACTGGGGAGAGAGGTGGGATGCAATAAAATGCCACTGGAGCGTTGGTTTAACATTCGGGTTGTTTTTGACTTTATCTCTGCGTTTTCATCACTAATAATAGTTGATAAAATCGTCACTCAAAGCAATTTATTGTTGATCTACCTTGATATCCCGTTTTGACATTAGGTGTTCACGAAATTCCAGTAGTAGTCGAGCAGCAGAGCAAATAGTAAAATTGATTGGCCGATAAGAACGATAAAATAAATGAGAGGCTTGGGCTGAAAGGTAATGAACAGGAGTCCTAAGCTCTTCACGTTAAGGATACCGCCAACTAAAAGAAAGGCGAGTACGGCTCCAGACCATAAATGATCCAGGTAAGGCACGAGTAAGGCGTTAGGGATAATTGCCTCTAGGGATAATACAAATCCTAACCCCATCATCAGTAAGGTTTGCTCCAGGGGATTTACGGTTTGTTCTAGGAGAATTGCCTGGGGAATGAGAGCCTGAATCAAGGCCGCGATCGCCGACGCTAACATTAGAATGACACCGAATTCCAGACATTCCTCCATCATATTAATCATCAATAGCCGGAGCTTTTCTGGCCAGGGACGTTGATGAAGTTGAGGAACCGCATACTCATAGATTAAGTTGCCAGTACGTTGTAGCGGATCATGACAATCCTGGGATTCCACAAAGGAACCCGATCGCAAAACAGGAACTCTGGTCAGAGGATTGAGGGGCGGCTCTACCCTAGGTTTTTCTCGGTAGCTACTAAAAATGAGCGCAATGGCGATCGCGATCAACCAGGTCAACAGAATGCGAAGAAAGGCTATCCGAGGTTTATCAACTAGAGTATTGGTTGTACCCAGAATGACCACCAAATTGATGGTCGGAGCAGCAATCAAGGCACTAATGGCTAAGGATAAGGGTGCGCCCTGGAGCAATAAACGCCGCACAATGGGAATGATGCCAATTTGACTGAGGGGAAGAATAAATCCTAAACAACTGCCTACCATGCTACTCAGGATGCGATTGCGGGGAAAACGAGCTTCTAATTTGTGTTCATCCACCAGCACTAATAAGGCACTGGAAATTAAAGTCCCAATTAAGAGAAAAGGCAAGGACAAAAAAACTTGACTCAAAAAAAGCGTGAGTAGATCACTCGGTTGGGGCAGTTGCATCATGGGACAATTTCACTGAGTCAAGGTAGGCATTCTGTCTAAACAACTTATCTTAATCCGACTCTAAACTATCATTTTTGTTATCTTAATGAACTATACCACCGCAATAAAATTTCCTAAAAGCCCTAAAAACAGAAAGAAAGCCAACGACTTGCCGTGTTTCGTCTTGGCTCTCTAACCGGTTCGCTCCTCACATTTTTATAAATTACAGTATTTTTGCCTATTTGTCATCCTTTCCCTAAAAATTTTTATCAGTTTTTGAACTAGTCCAGCGATCGCCATAATTAAAGTTGCGTTGGGGCAGGGTAGCCTAATTTATCAACTAAAAGCTGCTGGAGCAAGGCTTGGGTAATCAGAATCAGGTTTTCCTGAAAGATTTGAAAGTTTGATTTTTGTTGGTGAGGACTTGGGCTTTGATTTTTTCCGTTGCGACTCTGCCAAGCCTGGGCTTCGTAGTCTAAAAATTTTTTGCTAAGAGCCAGTCCTTGTGATTGCCATTGTTTTGGGGAAAGGGTTTCTGGTTGATCTAAGATTCTCAAAACTTGTTCTAGAAGTGTGGATAGGACGGGAGGTAATACTAGGGAGACAACTTCCGAGTTCAGAGGGGAAACCCTGGCCGCATTTTTCTCAATCGTTCTTAAGCGTAGCCAAGCACAAGCCCGCGCATGGGTATATTGGATATCAGCGATCGGGACTGGGGCATCAATACCAATGACTAGAGAATCTCGGCCGATGCTCGTTTGCAGCATTGACTCTAAATAGGTTAGCCAGGGCAACAGCAAATCATAACTAATCGTAAACGTTAACCATTCTGGATGGTGAATCTGTACCGTAAAAGGCAGATCTAAGCTCTGATTGCTCCCCTCTTGTGATTCCACTAATTGCTGTTTAATCTGTCTTGTTAGCTTTTCAGGAGGATCGCCCAAGGGTTGGCAAAATTTTAAGGCGATCGCCGAGTGATAGCATAAGTGTTGCTCTGTTAGGCACATTTTTAAGGGAATTTGCTCCCAGGTAGGCAGAAACGACGAAAATTGAGAAGCGATTTTCTGACCGATGTAATGCTGAAGCTGTTTTTTTAATGACCCAGTAGATAACAACTCTGCTGATTTTTGGTAACTTAACCAGATAAGCTCACAATTGCCCTGGGATAAATTGATGGCCATTAGCGACTTCTCCCCCCTAACCACTTGGCCGGAACTGGTGCAATGGGGCCAAGAACATTACCGCGATCGCACCTTTGCTAAAGATAGCCTGATTCCGACTCGTCCTGGCCTATTGTACCTAGTTCATCAGGGTAGAGTTCGTCTAAGCAGTCAAGCCATGGGCGGGTCTAATTCCTCTTCTGAAAAAGAGCTTGGAGAGGGGGAATTCCTACTCGGATTTTTTGGTCTTGGTCAACCCCTAGAAATTCCGACTCAAGGGGCGTTCCGCTACGAAGCCTATGCCCATCTTGAGCAAACAGCCGTGATTTGGCTCTATTGGAATGAATTAAAACAATGGCCCAGCCTATACTTAACCATTTTGGAACAGTTTCACCAAGTTCAGCAACGTCAACTGGTTTGGATGAGTATTCTTGGTGAAAAATCAACCCTAATGAGATTACTCAATTTTTTGATTTTACTCCTACGGGAAAGTGGAGAGAAAACAGACACAGAATGCTATTTACCCTACTTTATTAGCCAGGCCCAAATTGGCAGTGCGATCCGCTCTAACCGTGTAACCATTACTCGCTTGATGGTTAAATTGCGAGAACAGGGTGTGATTGTTCCCCATGCCAACAATTTTATTATGATTAGCCCTGGCAAACTTTACCAAACCTATGGCATCCGATTAGAAACTGCCCCCTAATTGAAGGCTATTTTGCCATTAATACCACTGAAGTACGAGCTTGCACTAAATAACTAGTTTTGAGAATTTGAGGCGCGATCGCCAACTCACAAAAATCCTGGGGACTCGGCAGAAAGGTGTCAATCACTCGATACCATTGTTTACCCTTCGCTAGGGGCGGTAAATTGAAGACTAACGGCTCCCAATAGGCATTCAAAATAATATGTAATTGTTCTCCAGCCCTGGGATGGTGAAGCGTAAAGGCGAGACTATGGGAATCATAAGACCAGTCTGGTAGGGCCACATCGACCCCATGCCAAGTAACGTGGGGATTGGGATGGCTCTCGGTCATGCCCAAATAGATATGTTTCAGCATTTCCAAATTGACTGGTGGCGGCGGTATTACTTCTCCTGTTTCAGGATGAATTTCCAGTTGCGGTAACTCATTAAATCCCAAATCTAAGATCTCTAAAACCCGTTCTTCCTGAAAAATTTTCAAGGATTGGGTTAACTGAATTAAACCCCTGACAAAATGGGTTTCTTCTGCATGGCTTTCTTCCCCTTGCCAGTCAAACCAACTTAGTTCATTATCTTGACAATAGGCGTTATTATTGCCTTTTTGAGTGCGACGAACTGGATCTCCCATCAACATCATTGGGGTTCCCTGGGAGAAAAAGAGAATGGTTAAAAAGTTTTTAATTTGTCGCAACCGTAGAGCATTAATGAGTGGATCATCGCTTTCCCCTTCAATACCACAATTCCAACTGCAATTATCGTTAGAACCATCTCGATTTTCTTCCCCATTAGCCTCATTATGTTTTTCGTTATAGGAAACTAAATCATTCAGGGTAAAGCCATCATGACAGGTGACAAAATTAATGCTGCGGTTAATATCAGTATCCTTGCGATGGTAAATATCAGGACTCCCTAACAGGCGATCGCCCAGACGTTTGACCATACCACAATCTCCCTTAACAAAGCGACGCACATCATCTCGATAGGGGCCATTCCACTCGGCAAACCAATCCGCTAATTCTACAAATTTACCAACACTATACAAACCGGCCGCATCCCAGGCTTCAGCAATTAATTTGGTTCCCGCTAAAACCGGATCGGATTCGATCGCCCAGATAATATTGGCCGTTCCTCCCTCCACTCCATGAATGGGATTGCCCTTAATATCCCTCGCAAAAACCGAGGCTAAATCAAAGCGAAAACCGTCAACGTGCATCACCGAAACCCAGTAACGCAAACAGTCGAGAATCAGGCCGCCGACCACAGGATGATTGGCCTTGACACTATTACCACAACCACTGTAATTGCTGTACTGACTCTCATCCTCGTCCAAAATATAATAAGTCCGATTATCAATGCCCCGAAAAGATAGGGTTGGCCCATTTTCATTACCCTCAGCCGTATGGTTAAAAACCACATCAAGAATGACTTCAATCCCTGCTTTATGAAGGGCCTTGACCATATCTCGAAACTCGTCAACCGGGCCAATCGGGTCTTGACTGGAACTATAGCCACGATGGGGCGCGAAAAAGCCGATGGTACTATAACCCCAATAGTTTGTTAAACCAGGCTGGGCATCCTCTGGATCAAAATAATGAACCGGCAGCAATTCCACTGTGGTAATGCCTAATTCCTGCAAGTAGGGGATTTTTTCAATTAAGCCGGCAAAGGTTCCCCGTTTGTTCTCTGGTAGAGCGGAATTGGGATTTTTGGTAAAACCACTGACATGCAATTCGTAGATCACACTATAAGCATAGGAAATCCGCAAGGGAGTATCCCCTTCCCAATCGTAATGGTAAAGACTCGTATCAACGACCACGCCTCGCAATGCTGTGGCACAATTATCCACTCCGTACTGCATGGCAACTTTACGATCATAAATCTCATCCCCCACGATCGCTTTTGCATAGGGATCAAGTAAGACTTTACTAAAGTCGAACCGTAATCCCTTTTCTGGTTCAAAGGGACCATTTACCCGATAGGCATAGACCTGACCAGCCTCTAAACCCGGCACAAAAACATGCCAATAGTAAAAGGTCTTATTACATCGAAGATCGAGGGTAATCACCCGTGAAGGTTGGGGCGCATTCGGGTGATCAAATAAAAGTAGGACAACTTCCTGAGCAAATTTAGAGAAAAGGCAGAAGTTCACTCCATCAGGATAGACAGTCGCCCCCAAAGGGGAGGTTTGGCCCTGACGAAGATCCTGATTGATAGGGATGGCCGTTACGGAGGAAATATTTAGGGCTGGGGCAGAACTTGAGATCATCATTACAGAAGAAAGGGAACGGTGAAGCCAGGCGTTTTTTGACAAGACTGACGCGATCGACTTGCCAGATCCGTACTAGGAAATAGTTCACAATTATCCTATCAGTTCTCTGAAAAGTTTTAACAGCAATAATGACAGTTTTGTTAAGATTAAGTAACATAAACTTTGCTGGTTTTGAGATTATAACATTTTCGGTCAATCTTTAGATAAACCTTAAGTATTTATTTGGTTTTATCTATAATTATTGGTATTTTTTTAAGAAGATTATCAACTTGTAAATTAATTCAAACAAATTGGGTATCGCTACTCAGTTATCGTTAGACTAAAGGTATTAATTAGAGGCAATTAGAGGTAAATCGCTATGATCAATACACTGTTAGAAAAACCCTCTACGGTTAATAAAGAAAAGGCTTTTATTCTTTGGTTTGAAGAAGTGGGAACCCAGGATGTGGGCTTAGTGGGGGGTAAAAATTCCTCTTTGGGGGAAATGATCCAAGAGTTAACGACCAAAGGCGTAAATGTGCCAGGCGGTTTTGCGACCACAGCCCATGCCTATCGCTATTTTATTGAGTCTGCCGGTGTTGAAGCTAAATTACGAAAATTATTTGCTGATTTGGATGTTAACAATTTACGTAATCTGCAAAAACGAGCGAAAAAAGCCCGTGCTCTGATTTTAGATACACCTTTTCCTCAAAATTTACAGGATGCGATCGCTGTTGCTTATGCGGAAATGTGCGATCGTTATGGGGAAAATACTGATGTAGCAGTGCGTTCTAGTGCCACCGCCGAAGATTTACCCGAAGCTAGTTTTGCAGGTCAACAGGAAACCTATCTAAATGTGCATGGTATCAAGGGTGTTTTAGAGTCCTGCCATAAATGTTTTGCGTCCCTATTTACGGATCGGGCCATTTCCTACCGTCAAGAAAAAGGGTTTGATCATTTTGCCGTTGCCCTGTCCGTTGGTGTGCAAAAAATGGTACGGTCTGATTTGGCCACTTCTGGGGTAATGTTCTCCATTGATACGGAGACGGGGTTTAAAAATGCAGCCTTAATTACCGCGGCCTACGGCTTGGGAGAAAACGTGGTACAGGGTGCTGTTAATCCCGATGAATATTTTGTCTTTAAACCGACGCTCAAAGAAGGCTTTAAACCCATTCTCGAAAAACGTCTGGGCAGTAAGGCCATTAAAATGATTTATGAAACTGGCGGTAACAAGCTAACCAAAAATGTGGAGGTTCCTCAGGGGGATCGCGACCAATATTGCATTAATGATGAAGAAATTCTACAACTAGCTCGTTGGGCCTGCATTATTGAGGATCACTATACTCAAGTGCGGGGTATGGATACGCCGATGGATATTGAATGGGCAAAAGATGGGGTAACGGGAGAATTGTATATTGTTCAAGCCCGTCCTGAAACCGTGCAATCCCAAAAATCGGCCAATATTATCAAAACCTACGAGCTAAAAGAGCATAGCACTGTTTTGGCAACGGGTCGCAGTGTTGGGGCTGCGATCGGTCAAGGCAAAGCCCAGGTGATTCACAATGTTTCCCAAATTAACCAGTTCCGTCCTGGTGAAGTTTTAATCACCAACCGTACTGACCCCGACTGGGAACCGATCATGAAACAGGCTAGTGCGATCGTGACTAATCAAGGGGGAAAAACCTGTCATGCCGCAATTATTGCCCGTGAGATGGGGATTCCCGCGATTGTCGGTTGTAATGATGCCACTGAAAAAATTCCTACAGGTCAGGATGTAACGATTTGCTGTTCCGAAGGAGAAGAAGGCCGCGTTTTCACAGGTCTTTTACCCTATCAAATCCATGAAACTGCACTCAACAACATCCCCCGTACCAAAACCCAAATTTTAATGAATGTGGGAAATCCAGAGCAAGCCTTTGGTTTTGCGAGTTATCCCGCTGATGGTGTGGGTCTTGCGCGTTTAGAGTTTATTATCGCTAATCATATTAAGGCTCACCCCTTGGCTTTAATGAAATTTGATGAATTAGAAGATCCCGAAGCCAAAGCCGAAATTGCTGAGTTAACGAAACTCTATGTCGGCGATCGCGCTCAATTCTTTGTGGATAAGTTGGCACATGGGATCGGCATGATTGCGGCGGCGTTCTATCCCAAACCTGTAGTCGTGCGGATGTCGGATTTCAAAACCAATGAGTACGCCAATTTACTCGGTGGTCGTCAGTTTGAACCGAAGGAAGAAAACCCGATGATCGGTTGGCGCGGTGCGTCTCGTTACTATGATCCGAACTATCGTGAAGCCTATGCTTTGGAATGTAAGGCTTTGAAAATCGTCCGCGATGAGATGGGCTTAACCAATGTGATTCCGATGATTCCTTTCTGTCGCACGCCTGATGAAGGTCGCAAGGTGATTGCAGAGATGGAAAAAAATGGTTTGAAACAAGGGGAAAACGGCTTACAAATCTATGTGATGTGTGAGTTACCCAGCAATGTTATTCTCGCCGATGAGTTTAGCAAGGTGTTTGATGGTTTCTCCATTGGCTCCAATGATTTAACCCAATTAACATTAGGTTTAGACCGTGATTCTTCCTTAGTTGCTCACTTATTTGATGAACGCAATGAAGGGGTTAAACGCATGGTTAAAATGGCGATCGAGACTGCTAAAGCCAATGGTCGCAAGATCGGGATTTGTGGTCAGGCTCCCTCAGATTATCCAGAGTTTGCGGAGTTTTTGGTTGAGCTTGGCATTGATTCGATCAGTTTGAATCCAGACTCGGTTCTGAAGACTGTTTTACGGATTGCTGAGGTTGAAAAAGCCAAAGGTTAATCTATAATAAGAGTTGGGGGGATAAATTATTCCCCAATCTGCATAACTTAAGAATCAAAATTCTTGACTAAACAATAAACTAATAAACTTTATATGTTTACTAAAAGGAGCTACTGTTATGATTAAGCCACAAAATTCAGAAAATGAAAAATTTGATGAAGGAATTAATAGTCCAGAAAAAACTCAAAATTCAAAAAGTCAAGGTTATGGCAATGTAATCAGCAAAAATAAATTCAGAACGATTTTGCGTCGTTTCAGCGATTCACCAAATTGTCAAGAATTGTAAAGTCCTCTTGGTGTAAGGTTTTCAGAGCTATCAAGTTTTGAATTTGGAATTGCTGCTTTTGTCAGAGCAAGAGAGCTATAATGAAGAAAAAAGGCTAGTAGAACGTCAACTTTATTTTGATGGGTTGCTAGATTCTCAAAGCCTTGCCAAAATAGACTTACGGGTTCTTGTAGCTGACTTTTCCCGTTAAGTCCAAAATCCAGCAATGCAAACTTCTAGAGGCTTTATCTGGCAAGGGTTTGAGTAATGATTCTCTTGACAGGAAAAAAATATTCTGAAGCCATCATCCCGCTTATCGTTCAAATTTCAAAAACAAAGGATGAAGGGAGTATGAGACTGTAAAATGGAGAAAATCTTAAAGGGCAGGTCAAAAAATGTTGGAATGGTGGACAAAAAACTTTGCCAGTTGTGAATTGGGAGACGAGAGGCTAAACAATCGTGCCTTCTCGATTGGGAAAAAGTTAAGTGAGGGGTTTGGAAAAGCCTTATCAGAAGTGTTTAAGGGAGGAAACGAGTTAAAGAGGGCCTATGAATTTTTGGGAATCCGAAAACAGACTTTGTCAAGATAATAGAGCCGCACTGTGAAATGACAACTGCCGCCGTAGAAGAATATAAGATAATGCTATCAGTCGGAGATACGACCTTCTTAGATTATCGCAATATCAAGGAAAAAAGGGAAGGGTATGGGCCGACTGGAAAAGGAGGGAATGGATTAATACTGCATAGTGCTTTAGCAATTGAGCCAGAAAAAGGACAAGTATTAGGTTTATTATGGCAAAAACTGTGGAATAGGGAGGTAAAAGAAAAGCCCCCAACAGATGAAACGGCGAAGCAGAAAAAAGAAAGACAGAAAGAACAAAGAAAAGCAGCTCGTCAAAGACCATTTGAGGAAAAAGAATCCTACAAATGGGTAGAGGCTCTAAACACCTGTGAGAAACAGGTAGAAAGTTCAACGAGGGTAATTCATGTATTTGACAGAGAAGGAGATGTTTCAGAAGTCTTTGACTCAGTGCGTCAACTCAAGCATACAGGAGTGCTGGTCAGAGCGTCTCATAATCGTAGTTTAGACAAAAATAGTGAACGACTTTGGCAACATTTGGAATCAGAACCGATTCGTTTTCATCAAGAAATCGAGATTCCGAGTACAGGAAAAAGAAAAGCACGGAAGGTTAAGCTTGCCGTCCGATTTTGCTCAGTTAATCTACGAACTCCCTATCGTTTTGATAATCGTGACCCGTTGAATGTCTATGCTGTTTATGCGACAGAAATCGATTGTCCCGAAGGCGAAACTCCTTTATCTTGGATGCTTCTGACTACAGAAGTTGTTGAGACTATTGAGATGGCTGTCACTATTCTTCGTTGGTACACCTACCGATGGCGGGTTGAAGAATTTCATAAAGTCCTTAAGTCTGGTTGTCAGAGTGAGCGTTATCGACTTGCCTCTGATGGAATGAAAACTCTTTTGGGTTTTTTAAGTGTCATTGCTGTTGAACTTTTACACGTTACTTATCTTCATCGTACCCAGCCCGATGCTCTCGCGATTGAAATTCTTAATCCTCTTCAACTTCAGGTGTTAAAAGCAGCCGCCTCTCAAAAACTTCCCCCTATTTTGACTGTTGCTTGGGCTGTCGAGTCTGTTGCTTTTCTTGGTGGTTATCTTGAACATCGTCGTAAAACTCCTCTCGGTATCCAAGTCCTTTGGCGCGGTTGGTTGAAGTTGCATGACCTTTGCCAAGGCTGGCAGCTTGCAATCCGCACTTAACGGGAAAAGTCAGGTTCTTGTAGCCCCTCATTTCAAGCTTGACAGACCACTAGAAGCAAGGTGGAGTATATGACAAAGCCAAGAGCCGCAAAACCAACAGTACAATTTATAGATAGCTACGGTAGGGCTTGCTGAATAAGTATAGAACTCTTGCCAGATAATGCTTTCAAGCATTTTAAAAACGATCAGGTGCAAGGTTATGGCCTTTGGAGGCTCAAAGCCCATGCACGTCGTTGGAAAACTGGGGGTTGAAATTGGAAACAACTCTCTGAAGTCACCATTTTTCGCCTCCTGTGGCATCTAGGTTCGTTTTGTGGACTTTTTTAGCAGACCCTAATTATCAAGCTCATGTTCTCGATGAGCTTTGAGGGCCATTTCCATAAAAATAGCCTGGGCACTCTGTTCTTCGTTCGGGTGATTGGGATAACGCTGAATATAACTGCCGTCGGACTGGAGTTCCCAAGCATGGCGATTATCGGCCAACAAAACACCGAGAATTTCCTGTAATTCCTGAGCACTGGTGGGATCTTCAATCGGCGCGATCGCCTCTACCCGACGAGTTAAATTTCGCCCCATCCAATCTGCACTACCGATATAGATTTCGGACTGGCCATGATTGTGGAAATAGTAAATGCGAGAATGTTCCAAAAAGCGACCCACAATACTAATTACCCGAATGTTATCACTAATCCCTTCCACCCCAGGGCGTAGAGCACAGATACCACGCACAATCAGATCAATTTGAACACCTGCCTGGGAAGCTTCATATAAACTGCGGATAATCGGTGGGTCAACCAGGGCATTCATTTTGGCCACAATACGACCGTTAACGCCGTTGCGACAATGGTGAATTTCACGTTGGATCATTTCGATCATGCGATCGCGCATATTAACAGGAGCAACCAATAATTTACGATAGGTTTTTTGGCGAGAATAGCCTGTGAGAAAATTAAATAAATTGGTTAGATCGGCTCCTAATTCCTCTCGGCAACTTAAAAAGCCTAGATCAGTATAAAGTTTTGCCGTTTTAGGATTATAGTTGCCCGTGCCAATATGAACATAGCGACGTAGTTTCTTCCCTTCTTGACGCACAATTAAAATGGTTTTGGTATGGGTTTTTAAGCCCACTAATCCATAGACCACATGGACACCGGCCTGCTCTAACTTTCTAGCCCAAGTAATATTATTTTCTTCATCAAATCGGGCTTTTAATTCCACTAGTACTGCCACTTGTTTGCCATTTTCGGCTGCTGAAATTAGAGCGTTAACAATGGGGGAATCTCCAGAGGTACGGTAGAGAGTCATTTTGATAGTTAAAACCTGGGGATCATAGGCGGCCTGGGTAATAAATTGTTGTACAGAGGCTCCAAAGGATTGATAGGGATGGTGAACTAAAATATCGCCTTCTCGAATGAGGCTAAAAATGTCTGAACCATCCTGTTGGACTTCGCCATCATCATTACCATCGACAATTTCCTTAACCCGTTTTAAGACATTGGGAGTGACCGCTATCCAAGGGGCATCTTTCAGGTGAGGACAGGGCAAAGATTGAAAATAAAACAGATCTTTTAAGCCCAAGAGGCCATCAATGTCGTAAACATCAATTTCTTCTAAACCTAAGTCATTTCTGAGGCGATCGCGGATCGCTTGGGGCGTGGAGACATGAATTTCCATCCGTACCGCAGACTTGCCAATCCGTCGTTTTCGTAATTCCTGTTCAATGGCTAAGAGCAGATCATCTGCCTCATCTTCCTCGACGGCGATATCAGCGTTACGAGTCACACGAAAAGGATGACATTCCTGGATAATCATGCATGGAAACAAGGCTTCTAAATTATGGGCAATGACCTGTTCTAAGGGAACCCCTGTCCAAACCCAGGTTTCTCCTTTGGCCGGATGGCAAATATCTTTGGGTAAGGAGACAAAACGAGGCAGCACTCGTGGGACTTTTACCCTCGCAAATAATTCTTCATCTGTATCCGGATCTCGGACAACAACCGCTAAATTGAGACTTAAATTGGAAATGTAAGGGAAAGGATGGCTAGGATCTACGGCAAGCGGGGTCAATACGGGAAAAATATAGTCTTCAAAATAGGAATGTAGAAAAGCCCGTTCTTCCTGACTTAAATCCACATAATTAATTAAGTTAATTCCCTGAATTCTTAGGGCTTCCTTAAGGGAATATTCAAATAAATGATCCTGTTGCTTGACTAATGGTCGTAATCCATCACTAATGGCTACTAGCTGTTCCTGAGGAGTCTTGCCATCGGGAGTTAATTTTGTTACCTCTGCTTCAACTTGTTGTTTCAAACCTGCGACCCTAACCATAAAGAATTCATCGAGGTTAGAACTAAAAATTGCCAAAAACTTTAATCTTTCTAAGAGCGGTGTGCGTTCATCTAGTCCCTCATGCAGCACCCGATAATTAAAGGCCAACCAACTCAGTTCTCGGTTAAAATAATACTGAGGATCAGTCAGATCAAGAATTTTAGGAGCTACTTTGGTCTGAGTCATGGGAAAAAGAAAGCTTAGTTCGTTCAGGATTGCTCAATTCTACTACATTCCGTTAAAAGAGAAATGATCAACAGGTTAAGGCCAGCAAAAATAAATTTGGAACGATTTTTCGTCGTTTCAGCGATCACTGTAATTGTTAAGAATTATATAATCCTCTTATTACAAGGCTTTTTATGCCATGAAACTCTAAATTTAGAAGTACTGGCTAATAAGACAGGGCAAACGCATCTTATTTTTGAATGATAGGCTAGGTAAAGGTTTCAGCAATCATTATTGATTTTTTATAAAATACTAAAAGGCTTGTCAAATAAAGAGTCTAGAATTTTGATGCGTTTGCCCTGGGGGGACAGACAGGGCGAACGCATCTAAAAATGATACAGATACAAGAACATTATAGAGGGATAGATAAGGGAAAATAAGGGAAAGTGCATAGAAAACAAAAGCGATGAAACTCCGACCCAAATATAGACTGGTAGAACACTTTGCCGAAATAGATGACCCTCGCATCGAACAGGTGCGACCTTTAGTTGATAAAAGCTGTTGTAATCAGGGTTCTACAGGGAACCCATATTGATCAAGTTTTGCCCAAAATTGACTCCATCGTTCCTTGGTCAATACCAAAGCTCGTAGGCTCAAAATAATTCCTGCTCCTTTTTCCTTCCATCGCATCCCTGAACAACATAATCGTTGTTTGACCAACGTCTTACAAGCTGCTTCCGTCAGCAATTCTCAGTTTTAGACACAGCAAGCCTTTTAGGGATTTAAAGAACATTTTAAAGGGGTTTTTGGGGCAATCCTAGATGTACTATTGTGCCTAAAAGCTTGAAGACTCGTAAAATGAACTTGTTAATCCCGTTGAATTTTCCCCCGTATTACGCGAACTAAAACCTGAAACCCTTGCTACAGCCCACATTCCGTACATAAAAAAAGAACAAAGAAAATAAGAAAAGTCATTATGACAAAAGATAATACTGGGTACTGGTATCGTGTGATCAAAGCTAGAAAAAGTTATGGTGTAAGAGTTTGAGAAAATAGAAAATAACTTACGACTGGACATATTCCCGTTTTTGTTATACTATTATTATTGTCATTATATTAAAGAAAGGGAAAACGGAAAGCAATGTCAACATTGAATAAAAGCTCAATTGACCTCCTAAGTGATATTGGCTTACCTCAAGAGAAAGAGGAAGCCTTATTTCAGAAAAACTGCCCTCATTGCTATAGTGAAAAAGTAAAAATACATTCTCATTACCAAACGAAAGGTAACGGGGAACGTAAAATGTTCATCTGTCAAGAATGTGGTTCTTGTTTTGCTGAGACTTATGGTAGCGTAATCGCTGGCTTAGAAACCCCATTAAGTGAAATTGTAAAAGTATTAAAAGCCAGAATGGAAGGAATAGGATTAAATGCAGCAGCCCGAGTATTCGGCTACGCAAAAACAACAATATTGAATTGGGAAAAGAAATTATCAGGATTACAAGAGACATTATTTTTATACGCCTTAGTGAATGAATTTGTTAAATTAGTAATAGAAGGGGATGAACTATACACAAAAGTTGGAAAAAATAAAGAAGCAAGTGCCTCTGAGGGGTGGACAATCGTGCTCATGGACAGGGCTAGCCGCTTTATTTGGCATTTAAAATGTGGTAAAAAAGAGCAGAAATTATTTCTAGAAGCAATGATGACGGTAGCGGAATTATTTGAAAGGAGTGCAGAATCTCTCCAGTTATTTACAGATGGAGAAAAGCGATATAGTCAACTGCTATTTAATATTTGTCACGAAGTATTAAGGACTGGGAAGCGAGGTCGTCCCACCAAAGTATTACCGAAGGGTATGGTGGTAAGATTAAAAAATAAGAGTAGTAAACGTCGAGATTCTGAGGGTAAACTAGAGAAAGTAGAAACTCCGAAAACTGAACATCCTGAGACAACAGAAAAACCAGAAGACAAGGATGTTCATGCCAACCACGTTGAGGCATTTAATAGTTCTATCCGACGCTATTTAGCCGCCTTTCGTCGTCGAACAAATACTTATGCTAAATCTGTTGTGGGATTACAGCGAGTGCTAGATATTTTCTGGATGGTTCATAACTTTGTTCGCAGCCATTTTACGACGAAAAAAGTTCCTGCGGTAGCTCTCGGTATAATTCAAAAAGGGTTAACTTGGGAGGACTTACTCCAAATTCGCCTGATTTGTTGAACCTCTTGTATTGCAACGTTTATAGCTTCTAGCTAGACGATACCAGTGCCAGAATCTTACCGAGAAACTACAAGCGGCGATTACTTATTACGAGAATCATCAGCATCAAATGGATTATGCTGAATACATAGAGAAAAAGTATCCGATTGGTTCAGGTGTTACGGAAGCAGCTTGTAAGACGTTGGTCAAACAACGATTATGTTGTTCAGGGATGCGATGGAAGGAAAAAGGAGCAGGAATTATTTTGAGCCTACGAGCTTTGGTATTGACCAAGGAACGATGGAGTCAATTTTGGGCAAAACTTGATCAATATGGGTTCCCTGTAGAACCCTGATTACAACAGCTTTTATCAACTAAAGGTCGCATTCATCTTAAGTGGGATGCACCCTCGCCGCTTGTAGTTTCTCGGTAAGATTCTTAGAATGACTTTTTTCTTCTTTGACTTCTTTCATCAGATTTAGCAGTTCTCCTGCTTTTCCTTTTTCATGCTTGAGTTCTCGACAATTTTTACTCAACCATTCTTTTTGTTTTGACACGGTATTAGGCTAAGTACAGGACAAAAAATGTAGGGAGTCGAGAAAAAGAGAAAAATTGGGTAGAGAAGGATTAAGAACAAGATGACGAAGATGGTCAAAACCAAGACGAAAAAGACTCTGCGCTAGGCGACCATGTTTCTTGAGGGGAATGGGATGAAGATGATGAATTGCTAGACCAGTTTTGAGAGACCAAGCCAAAGCTAAAGTCAGTAAAGCCAAAAGCTTACGAAGACGCTTGGGGTCAGTAAAGTGAGTAGATTCCAAGCAAAAGCCACGAGTCTTAAAGATGCCAAAAAGGGTTTCAATGCCCCAACGCAGGGCATAATCGTGAATAAGACCTTGGGAATCGGGATGTCCAATGACGATGAGTAGAGAATTATCAGGCAAGCGAAGAGCCTCTACAGAAACAGGATATCCCCAAACCCGACAACTCCCTTGAAGACGTTGAGATTCACCAATAGTAAGATGGGCAAAAATGACTTTGGCGGCCAAAAGCTTGCCATTGTGCTCAATCTTGTCCGTAGCCCGAATTCTCAGACAGAAAGCCAGTAGCGGTTCGAGCAGAAGATAGCGAAGCCAAGCCTGACCAATAAACTCACGGTCGCCACATAAACAACGAATCAGGGCGGTGGGAAAAATCTTGAGCATCTCCTCGATAAAACGCATTCGTTCATCACTGTTAGAATTGCCCTTTTTCTTGCTAAGCATCCACCACAAGATGGGAATGGCTACTCCTTCATGGACAATGCCGACAGTGAGGATATTATAATCATGACTGCCAAACTCCCAGGTTGTGCGGTCAATACTTAATACCCAAGGTTGAGGGATATCCAGCCAACTGACTACAATACGGGCAATGTGATGGTAATCCAGCTCAAATCCTGAGAAAAAGCGTTGTAAGCGTTTGTAATGAGAATCCACCAATGCCCGACCTTCAAAACCCAGGGCCAATTCTTTAAGGTTAACCGTTTTCACTTTGAGGAGGGCGAGTAAGAACAAGGCTAGGAAGGAGAGTCTGGCACCATGCCATCCCAAATGGGGTTTTAGGGCTTGTTTCAATGCGTTATATTGGTTCATGGGTTTTCTTACATTACGTTCATCTTCCATGAAACCCCTTTCTCGTATACTTTTCAAGCCTTTTGTCCTGTACTTAGGGTATTAGGATGCAACCCACATTCCGCAAACGCTACAGATAGCGCATAAATACCAATAGATGTTCTTTCTGTATGGCGTTAATTTGTTCTAATGCACTATGAATAGAGTAGTTTAAATTAATTACTCTATAGGTGGCGGCAACCTGCGGAATGTCGGATGCAACGCTTCTGCCAAGGCACCTAAGTAGGGCTTGCTGAAAAAGTCAAAAAACGAAAGAAATGTGGGTTAGGGAAGTATGGACTGAAAAAGCATAGATAACTTATCCTTATGGAAACAAATCAAAATACAGATTTTGTTTAATCTATTGTTCCTTTCTGTCTAAAAAGGTCAACACAAATCACTCCTCACAAAAGAGAGGAAAATTAACACCATTTTTCACAAGAAAAACGACTCTACAACTTTTTACTTTTTGTCTTCTGAAGTAGAGTAGAAAGATTCATTACCAGGGTGCGACCTTTAGTTGATAAAAGCTGTTGTAATCAGGGTTCTACAGGGAACCCATATTGATCAAGTTTTGCCCAAAATTGACTCCATCGTTCCTTGGTCAATACCAAAGCTCGTAGGCTCAAAATAATTCCTGCTCCTTTTTCCTTCCATCGCATCCCTGAACAACATAATCGTTGTTTGACCAACGTCTTACAAGCTGCTTCCGTAACACCTGAACCAATCGGATACTTTTTCTCTAAGTATTCAGCATAATCCATTTGATGCTGATGATTCTCGTAATAAGTAATCGCTGCTTGTAGTTTCTCGGTAAGATTCTTAGAATGACTTTTTTCTTCTTTGACTTCTTTCATCAGATTTAGCAGTTCTCCTGCTTTTCCTTTTTCATGCTTGAGTTCTCGACAATTTTCAGTCAACCATTCTTTTTGTTTTGACACGGTATTCGGATGCAACGCTTCTGCCAAGGCACCTAAGTAACCAGAGGCATGATAGAAATCTAATATCTGTTCTTCCGTTTGCTTTTCTAAAAACTTCCAATTTGATTCTGCCCCGTCTGCTATCCCGACCAATGTTGCCTCTGGATAACGGTTTTTCGCTCGCTCAATTTCTCTTTCCAATCTTTCTAGAAAACTCTTTTTTCCATACTCTGGTGCCGCACCTAGATAGATTGTAGGTTGACGTTCGCCTTCACTATCGTATAGGGAAACGGTTCCCACCATTGCTTCACGGTAGCCATCCTCACACATCAGCATACAGGTTCCATCTAATCCTATTCCCACTGTTGCAATTTGGCTATCCTCCTTGGGCGGGGCATAACTCCACGCTTCTTCTTTTGCCTGTACCACACTTCCTACTGCTTCACTCAATCTTTGGATATAGGATAGCGCTACTTTTCTACCATGATTTTCTAATAAATCATTTTTCACCTCTTTGCCTGCCATCCCTGACATTTTTGAGGATACCTGTTTTGCCAATAATGGCGTTGATGTTATGATTATCCTTGCTTCTCTTTCTAAGGGGCAATACGTTTTTCCTCAAAGGTGAACGCTGATATACATGACGATTCACTATAACCTCACCATAAGGTGTTTGATATTCTTTCGGTTGCTCTCCCTTACTCTTCCAGATTTCTTCACCGATTTTTAAGGGTGAACCATCTGTATCTAAATATTTCAAGGCTTCTTTGCTGGCGATGCAACCTACTTCGTTTAAGCCTTTTTGAATATTTATTTCTGTATCCAACATTGAACGACTGAGTTCTAATGTTAGTTCTATTTTTATCTTTGAACCCTCTACATTAATTAGTTTTGCTGTCATCATTGTTTCCTCTTTGTCACTTTTCATCTCATGTTAACACTTTTCTTTTCCTTCATCAACTAAAGGTCACACCCCATTACCAAAAAGTTCATCGCAATTACCGTTTCCGAGGTCTCAGGTAGTTTGGCCATCACTCGACCAAGACTAAATTTCCTCTTTCCCTGTCCGAATTTACCCTCAATGGCATTACGCACTCTTTCATCTGAGCGTGCCTCTTTCTTTTTTTCTTTGCTCACCTCTTTCGGCGGTCTTCCCAATCGGGGACCACTCATTCTTATATCCCTTTCTTTACAATAAGCTCGATTCGCTTTTGTTCGATAGATTTTATCCACATGAACCGATTCCGGATAACATCCTGTTTCCCTTTTATATTCTTCTATTCGCGCTTGTAAATCTCCCGATTCGTTGTAATTATCCCAACTTAATTTGTCTAAGAAGACAAAGCCATTCACATTACTTGCCGATATTTTAGCTCCAAACTCTACTGCTTTTCCCGCTTTTCCACGCACTATTGGACGCACGTGAGGTTGGCTTACACTCACAATTCTGTTTTCTACTTTATTTGTCTTTTTTTCATACATTTCTAACTGTTGCTCATACACTTTTCCTATCGTTACAAGCTCTTCTTGCTCTTTTTTCGTTAGTTTTTCTAACTTTGCTCCCTCTTCTATCATTTTTTCTATATCAGACAAGTTTCTTTTTATATATCCTAGTTGTTTTTTTGTTCCTTTTCTTCTTTCTTTTTTTGACACACGACGTTTTTTTGCTATGGCTAAGTACTCTTTTCTTGCCACTTCCCTATAAGTCCTCGGCTTTTCTTTCCTTTTCTCTTTTATTTCTTCATACAGCTTATCTATTATTTTTTCTGTTTTTTCTCTGGCATCATTCAATATTCCTATATCCGTTGGATATTTTATATCTGCTGGTGTACAAGTCGCATCTAACAATAACTTTCCTTCATTTTCTTTTTTTTCTGACGCTACACCCGTCGCTTTTTTTTCTATTTCTTTATTAATTTTATTTATTAATTCCATTCCTATTTTTTTACGAAAATGAACCATCATTGACGCATTAAATGCTTCTTTGCTACTATAGCTTTCCATTCCTATAAAGTACTGTAAATAAGGGTTCTCTTTTATTTGTTCTACTGTTTCTCTGTCACTTTTTCCTGAAATTTCTTTGATAATTAATGCTCCTAATGCCATTCTAAATGATTTGGCTGGGGCTCCTTTTTTTTCTGTGAAGTTTTTTGCATATTCTTCCTCATATTCTTCCCAAAGAATCATTTTTGACATTTCTATCCAACGATTTTCTTCGTCTAACTGCCCGCCGAACAGATTTTTCAAGTTTTCTGGTGTTTCAATTGAGTACTGTTGCTTTCGGTACATCTGCTTTCTCTCTTCTTAATGCAATGGTTTTGAGGCATTCTACCCTATTTTCGTGCATTCTAGCGGTTCTTAATTCGCCTACTATTTTTCTCCGTAAAGGTTTCAGCTTTTTTCAGCAAGCCCTAGTTAAAGGAGATAACAGGGGCGATCGCGTTTTAATGAATAATGGACAATTAACAATGGATAATTATTAACTATTAACTATTCATTATTAACTATGGATAATTATTAACTATTAACTATTCATTATTAACTATCAATTAATCGGCGATCGCTTTTTATCTTTATCGGTAAGGGGCGATCGCGTTTTAATGAATAATGGATAATTAACAATGGATAATTATTCATTATTAACTATCAATTAATCGGCGATCGCTTTTTTCTTAACGGTTAAAAGGGCGATCGCGTTTTAATGAATAATGGACAATTAACAATGGATAATTATTAACTATTAACTATTCATTATTAACTATCAATTAATCGGCGATCGCTTTTTTCTTAACGGTTAAAAGGGCGATCGCCCTCTTCTTGTTGATTAAATGTTAAAAATGCGATCGCTCAGACTATTTTTTAAAGTACAGATTGACATTATAATCTGGCAAATTTCCCAGGAAAGAGAGTTTTGCCTTATCCCCTGCCAAAAAAATAAGGCGTTGCTTAATCAGGGTATGAAATCGAATTTTGCATACATCTGGAAACCAGTCTGAGCCAATGTTTTAAAAGTTGCATCTTTAGAGATTCATACTGTAAATCAGCAACGCCAGATTTTATTTCTTCTCTGGTAAATTACGAGGAGGAATTGGCTGACCTTGGTAAAAAGATTGTTCAAACTTGCCCAAGCCTAACCACAAGATGGCACTCAAGGCAATTATTCCACTGTCTAGAATAGCCATTAGTTCACTATTGATGCCAGTCACCAGAAAAATTGGTATTAAACTGAGGGCGATCGCCCCTAAAATTAGAGAACTAGAACGAAGATGTTTAAGATTTGCTAACGCACCTCGACAACTAGCACATTTTTCTGTATGGGAATGGTAACGATCTAATAAAATTTTGCTGCTTAAGGGAGGCGAAAAGGATGCGTCTGGAAATAATACTACTTGGTAATGATTGACCCACTGGCGAAAACTAGAAACAAATAAATCAGCTTTGGTTGGTAAATAGAAAGCCTTAGCAAAATTTTCACTTCCTCCTAACTCTTCTAGATAACGTTCCTGAAAATGGAGAAAAATCTGATCATCTTCTAAAATACGATTTTGCCCTAAATGGGAATACCAGCGAGGGGTTAATTTAATCGCTAAACGAGGAAATTTTGTTGGAAACTTAAAAGGGAAACGAGCAAAAAGACGACATTCTCCCTGACGAATCGGGGTCGCATAAACAACCGTTAAGGTACGACCGAATTGCTGAGAAGTGAGATCATGCCACATTAAGCTCGGTGCGATAAAAGTTGTATATTGGGTTCCTAATTTTCCTTGCCTTGGCCCCTCCGCCCATATCCCAGTAAAACCCTGACGATCGGCTTGGATTATTTCTAATTCCACTGGCCCCACATTGGCGCGATCACCAACAGTACGATGATGAGTATAGGGAATATGACTGGGATCTAACACATTTTCCAGTAATGTTAAGGCATCGTAGGGCAAATCCCGAAAAGTATTTAAACAGACCCATTCCTCCTCCGACTCATCCAACACATCCACCAAGGGTAAAGGAGTTTGTGTTGCTCGTTCTGGATCACCCGCATAAACAAATAACAGCCCTTGTTTTGCCCTGGTCGGAAAAGATTGTACACAGGCCCGTTGAGAGAGTTGAGCCTGTCCTCCGGCTACCTGTTGGGGAATACTTTCACAGTGGCCCTGGCCCGAAAACGTCCAACCATGATAGGGACATTCCAGCAAACCTTCTTCATTAATTCTGCCCTCTGATAACGGGGCCAAACGATGGGGACAGCGATCGCGAAAGGCTCGCCAACTTTCTGTAGCCTGATCCCACCAAATGACTAGATTCTGACCTAGAAGGGTAAACGTCGTGAGTTTCCGCTTATCTAAATCTTCTAGATAATAAACGGGGTACCAAACTTCCTGCGGATCAAATCGCTCTGGATCGGCTCCTCCTGCGGGAAAAGAAGACTGTACTAAACTGGGTGTGTGTCTGCTGTCCATAATATTTCCCTGCTAAATATTAAGAATTGTAACAAAATCTCTAGCACAAAGTTCTACTTGTAAGTACACTAGTGTTTTTGTACTGTTCTATGGACTGACGATATTGGCTTGAAAAATTTAGAGAGATAAATAGAATCATCAAAAGTATCTTTACGTGAAGATAGGTGATTATTTTTGCAGAACCACTTAAGCTGTAATTTCCTGCTTGCGATTGACTTCATCCAAGGACAACTACCAAACTGTCAAGTTCAATTTTTCCTCTATCTTAGGGAATAGTAAGCTGGAAAGATAATATAGTCAGGATTTTTGTGCGTGATCGTTATCATCTTTCGCTTTCACACCAGACCTATGCTTCTTTCTGCGACAACTTTTGAGCCTAGCGAGATCGGGAAATTTCGGATTTCCCCTTGGTTAATGTCTTTGGTTTACCCTGTTTGTCGGTTACTATTACTGATTCATTTCCGTCAGATTGAGATCTCGGGTCAGGAAAATATGCCGAAACAAGGGCCGGTGATTATTGCCCCTACCCATCGATCGCGTTGGGATGCTCTGCTGGTTTCTTTGGCAGTTGGTCGGGGAGTCAGTGGTCGTGATCTACGTTTTATGGTGACAGCAACGGAGATGACCGGCATTCAAGGTTGGTTTATTAGACATCTGGGCGGCTTTCCCATTGATCTAAAACATCCAGAGTTCACTATTCTGGCCCATAGTGTGGCGTTGCTTAAGGAGGGAGAATGGTTAGTAATTTTTCCTGAAGGCGGTATTTTTCGAGACAATAAGGTTCATCCCTTGAAACGAGGAGTTGGACGCATTGCCCTAGAAGTCTTGGCCCAACAACCTGATAGTTCTATTCAAATTTTACCCATTGGCCTTCAATATGATCCTTCTTGTCCCACCTGGGGAAGCCAGGCTAAAATTGAAATCGGTAAACCCCTGGCCGTATCTGACTATGAGGCAACTTCCATGAAATCTAGTTCAGAAGCTTTAACCTTGACCTTGCAGCAATGTCTTCAAGCCTTGATTGACAAGTCGTTATTTAAGATCAGCTAACTTAATGCGAGGATCAACAAATTTTAATAATAAATCAGCCAGCAAATTCCCAATAATTAACATCGCGGCTCCCATCATCAAGCTACCCATTACCAAATAAAGATCCTGGGCAGTGACAGCTTGCAAAATTAATCTTCCTAAACCGGGCCAATTAAAGAAAAATTCCGCAATAAAGGCCCCACTGAGTAAACTAGCAAACTCGAACCCCAATAAAGTAATGAGGGGATTAATCGCGTTACGCAGAGCATGAACATAAATGACTTTATTTTCTGGTAATCCCTTTGCTCGTGCGGTTTGAATATAATCCTGGCGCATAACATCTAAGAGTTGCCCCCTGGTTAAACGCTGCAAGCCAGCAAAACTGGTAATGCTCAGAGCAATAGTGGGCAGGATCATATGCCATAGAATGTCCCCCACCTTTCTTAGGGGAGAAAATTCAGCATAATCAATACTGGTCATATTGCCGACGGGTAAAAAGGGAGAGACATTTTGGGCCAGGATTAATAACACGAGCGCGGTAATAAAACTGGGGAAACCCTGGCCAAAATAACTCACGACTCGTAAAATTCGATCTAAAACTGTATTCTGTTTAACGGCACTGATAATGCCTAGGGGTAAGGCGATCGCCCAGGTAATAATAATGGAAAAAATAGCCAACAAAAGGGTGGCAGGAACCCGTTCTAAAAGCAGAGAAGAAACAGAGCGACTATAGACAAAACTTTGTCCAAAATTAAAACGACTAACAACTTGCCATAACCAGCGACCATATTGAACATACCAGGGCTGATCTAAACCAAATTGAATTTTGAGTTCCTTGAGGGTTTCGGGAGAGATTTTCGGATTTTGCTGGAGCGTATCCAGATAACTGCCTGGAGCCAATTGAATAATGGCAAAACTGAGCAAGGAGGCTAATAGCAAGGTTAACAATCCTTGTAAGAGTCGCTTGCTAATATACAAAAAAGTTTCACTGGTTAAGCCGCTCAGTAATCGATTGAACCAGTGATTGAGGATTGCTGTAGGGGAATGGGTCATCCGCGATCGCTTAATATTCAACGAGAGTAATAATTGGTATTTCTGGCAATTTTTTTCGTCCTCCTAATGCCTTAAGTTCAATGATAAAAGCAAATCCCAATACTTCACAGCCAATGCGAGATAATAAAACGGCCGTGGCCTTAGCCGTTCCCCCCGTGGCCATTAAATCATCCACAATCAAAACGCGATGATGGGCTTCGAGGGCATCTTGATGAATTTCTAAGATATCTGTCCCATACTCTAGATCATATTCCACTTGATGAACGGCGGCGGGTAGTTTACCTGGTTTACGAACGGGAATAAACCCAGCCCCTAATTGATAGGCTAGGGGAACCCCAAACAGAAAGCCTCTAGATTCCATCCCGACCACGTAGTCAGGGATCAGATCCGCTTCACGACATTTTTGGGTTAAGGTATCGAGGGTATAGCGGAGTCCAGCCGCATCACTGAGCAGGGTGGTAATATCCCGAAAGACAATGCCAGGTTTGGGAAAATCGGGAATATCCCGTATTAATGACTTCAGATCCATGAAATGATTCTTAGTAATTGATAGGATTAATCGCGTGGTTCAGGCTTAGTTATAGCAAACTTTGTATCCCAATTCTTAAACTGTGTTGGGACGAGGGATGATAAGATGGGAAGTCGGTTCTACTCCTCATCCTCTATAATCCCATAGGCAGCTAAAAATGGTTGCACCTAATGAAGCTGGTTTCAGGATGAGTTCAGCCCTAGCCCTAATGTCCGATTCTTCTATTTCCATTGACAATCACCCCGTTATTTTAAAAACGTTGCCAGATTTTCCGGTTTCAGGCCAACGTTGTGCTGCCCAAATTCAACAGCAAATTGATCTCCTACTACTGGCGATCGAGGCTTTGGAATTGGGGGCTTCTGAACAGATGTTGGAAACGATTGAGCAACTAGAATTACAAGCTATTATCAGAAATCGCCTTGACCTCTGGCGGTTGCGTTCTACCAATCCTTGGCGGCGTTCCTATAATCGCCATTCCCTAACCTTAGTGCAGGCAAAGGCCTTAGTTATTATTGCTAATTATCGAGCTAAGCAATCAACCGTGACCATTCGTCAACTGTTGTTGGCAGAACAGCAAATGCGGGAAAAACAGCTACCCGTTGGGACTCATTTCTTGTTATCGGAATATCTAGACCAATTTCGCTCCCATTTTACGAGTCGTATGAATCCCTGTCGTGCCAAGGTTTCCGTTTATCTTGCCTCGGAAGAGGATTTAAATGATTTTGCCCTATCGTTGCTGAAACAATTACTCTTTATCACGGGGACAACGGGAATACAGCGATTTTGGGTCAGTTTGTTTGATGGAGAAGTTGCGTGAATATTCGTCGTCAGTACAGTTTGCCCAATTGCACGCTCATTTTAGAAGGGCTGAGTGATGGCAGTAATCCCCATGATTTCAGACCCCCGCTTACTATTTTGGTCAATGCCCAATGCCAGTTTATGGGCGTGAACCAACGCTTAGAAGGGGGACGGGCTTTTCTGGAAAGTTTGGCTAAGACAGTTAATCGCTATGCTCAGGAATGTTTGAGTGGGGTTCACTATCCTCTAGAAAATGAGAGCAATGATGGCGATCACCTTGAATTAGTTGCATTGGCGGATCCTTCCCTACATCGTCTGATTTGGTATCCTGCCCCCGAACTGCATCAAGCTCCTGTTTCTATTCAGTTATCAACGGTACAGCTTTTTGATTTGGTGGAGGCGGTGGATCAATTCATTGCGGATAGCCAAACCTTGCCCGATTTTTCAGTTAAATTACAACCTGTTCCCCGTCGTTATCGTCAACCCGATGAACCTTTAGCTCAACGGGCTGTTCCGGCGGCTTTTGGACTTCTCAGTTTGGCGATCGCCGGCTTTGCTATTTACTTTCTGCCCCTTCCTAACGTTCGTAAACCAGCGAATAAACCAGTGGCTCCTCCGACTCAAACCCTACCGCCAGGGAATACCAGTCCTCCGCCAACGGCAACACCGACACCCGTAAATCCACGATAGAATAATCGGCAGTTAGGTAAAATAAACCCTTTCGTGAAGGAGCCTTGACGAAAATGGGTCAATCCAGACTGGCAATCTGCTCAAACTATACTCTACAAATAAAATTAGATACCACAGTGCCTAAACGTAATTGGTTATTGTTTCTATTGATGGGAATGGGATTCTGGACTTGGGCAACACCGAGCCAGGGACAAGCACTTTTACCCTATAACCCCAATCTGAATACTGAGCAAATCGAGCAACAAGGATTGTCACTGACAGAGGATGTGATTCAGCTAGTTCGCTTTCAACAGTACGATCTGGCTCTAGCTAGAGCCAAGTTAGCGGTTCAATTAGCTCCCCAACGTTTTCAAACCTGGTTTATTCTAGGTACTCTTTATTTACAACAAGACAAGGTGGATCTGGGTATTCAAAGTTTATTAAAAGCCCAATCAATGGCCCCAGAGGAAGCCGGAATTAAATTTACCTTAGGCAATGCCTATTTCCAGAAAGGAGACTATACAACCGCGATCGCCGCTTTACAGGCCGGTCTGAAGATTAAACCGGAAACCACTGCTGCCCTTTTTGATCTGGGCAATTCCTATCTCAAACTCGGTCAGTATGGAGATGCTATTCTGAGTTACGAAAAAGCTGTCTCTATCGATAAGAATTTTTGGCCAGCTATTAATAATATGGGGTTAGTTAACTTTGAGCAGGGAGATCTAGAAGGAGCCTTAAAAAAATGGGATCAGGCCATTAGCATTGACAAAGAGCAGGCAGAACCCCAATTAGCGAGAGCCGTTGCCCTCTATAGTCAGGGAAAACAAGAAGTAGGGTTAAAAGCTGGAGAAACTGCCTTAAAGTTGGATAGTCGCTATGCTGATCTTAAATTTTTGCAGGAAAATCTCTGGGGCGATCGCTTACTTCAGGAAACGAAGACCTTTTTGAGTAATCCCCAAATTAAAACATTTTTAGCCACCTTACCTCCTCCGTCCGAAAATATAGATAAAAAAGCCGCAGAATAGTTGGTTCTTACTGCCCCCTAGAGGCAATGATTAGAATTTTTGTGATCGTCTTTGCTTTGAGGAAGGCGATCGCACTTTGGAGCATCGTGATTGATCGTGATCGAGGTTTTTTTGTACTAACTAGCCGACGCCTCCAAAGGTTCAAAGAAAAAAATTTTTTTGGATATTTGGAATTGATGCCCCCTTTTTTAAGGTTTATTTTGTCCAGTAATAGGATTAATATTGATCAACGGAATATTATTACCGCCTGTAACCGTAGGCAACTTACCATCCCATTTATCAATTAGCTGCTTTTGAAGAAGTTGGGAAGTTAGAGTTTGTTGGAGTAATTTTTGAGATTCAGCCTCGCCTTTTGCTTTGATAATTAAGGCCTCGGCTTGTTTTTTTGCAGTAACTACTTCCTGTTCCGCAATCTGCCGAGCTTCTGTTGCTTTTGTAAATTCTTCAGATGCGATTAAGTTAACAACCGAAACATCTGCTACTAATACACCAAAAGGAGCAAGACGTTTTTGGATTTTAGTGGCAACTTCTTCCCTAAGTTGTTCACGTTGAGCAAGGGCATTGTCTAGCGATCTTGAGGGAATTGATCCTTTAATGATTTCATCAAAAGCAGGAGTGATGACTTTAATATCAATATCCTGTTCACTTCCTATAGTTTGATAAATTTCTTTTACTTTGAGTGGATCAATTTTCCAATTTAAAGCCATTTCCGTTTGAAGACGTTGTAAATCTTTAGTTCTTGCATTAGATTTAACAACTGTTTTTTGAATTCTTACATTTATTGTTGGCTCTCCCCTTGTCTGTGTGTAATGTTATGTTACGAGTTAAAGCAAGCGGGTGCGACCTTTAGTTGATAAAAGCTGTTGTAATCAGGGTTCTACAGGGAACCCATATTGATCAAGTTTTGCCCAAAATTGACTCCATCGTTCCTTGGTCAATACCAAAGCTCGTAGGCTCAAAATAATTCCTGCTCCTTTTTCCTTCCATCGCATCCCTGAACAACATAATCGTTGTTTGACCAACGTCTTACAAGCTGCTTCCGTAACACCTGAACCAATCGGATACTTTTTCTCTATGTATTCAGCATAATCCATTTGATGCTGATGATTCTCGTAATAAGTAATCGCCGCTTGTAGTTTCTCGGTAAGATTCTTAGAATGACTTTTTTCTTCTTTGACTTCTTTCATCAGATTTAGCAGTTCTCCTGCTTTTCCTTTTTCATGCTTGAGTTCTCGACAATTTTCAGTCAACCATTCTTTTTGTTTTGACACGGTATTCGGATGCAACGCTTCTGCCAAGGCACCTAAGTAACCAGAGGCATGATAGAAATCTAATATCTGTTCTTCCGTTTGCTTTTCTAAAAACTTCCAATTTGATTCTGCCTCGTCTGCTATCCCGACCAATGTTGCCTCTGGATAACGGTTTTTCGCTCGCTCAATTTCTCTTTCTAATCTTTCTAGAAAACTCTTTTTTCCATACTCTGGTGCCGCACCTAGATAGATTGTATGTTGACGTTCGCCTTCACTATCGTATAGGGAAACGGTTCCCACCATTGCTTCACGGTAGCCATCCTCACACATCAGCATACAGGTTCCATCTAATCCTATTCCCACTGTTGCAATTTGGCTATCCTCCTTGGGCGGGGCATAACTCCACGCTTCTTCTTTTGCCTGTACCACACTTCCTACTGCTTCACTCAATCTTTGGATATAGGATAGCGCTACTTTTCTACCATGATTTTCTAATAAATCATTTTTCACCTCTTTGCCTGCCATCCCTGACATTTTTGAGGATACCTGTTTTGCCAATAATGGCGTTGATGTTATGATTATCCTTGCTTCTCTTTCTAAGGGGCAATACGTTTTTCCTCAAAGGTGAACGCTGATATACATGACGATTCACTATAACCTCACCATAAGGTGTTTGATATTCTTTCGGTTGCTCTCCCTTACTCTTCCAGATTTCTTCACCGATTTTTAAGGGTGAACCATCTGTATCTAAATATTTCAAGGCTTCTTTGCTGGCGATGCAACCTACTTCGTTTAAGCCTTTTTGAATATTTATTTCTGTATCCAACATTGAACGACTGAGTTCTAATGTTAGTTCTATTTTTATCTTTGAACCCTCTACATTAATTAGTTTTGCTGTCATCATTGTTTCCTCTTTGTCACTTTTCATCCCATGTTAACACTTTTCTTTTCCTTCATCAACTAAAGGTCACACCCAAGCAAGCTAACAATTTAAGCCGTAGATGCTCAAAATTAGCAAATCCATAACTTTTCCTTTTTATTAATTTAATTTTTGTATTCATCCCTTCCGTTAATCCATTAGTTGTATGGTTTTCAAAATAATTGCATATACCTGTCAAATGAGTTTTCAGCATACCCACACTTTTTTTATAGAATAGGCTCGCTGTTCTCATCCATTTTTCAAATTTTCTCCTTGCACCATTTGTTGTTCTTGAATGCTCATAAATATCTCTAATCTCTTCCTTCATTTCATACGCTATTCCTAAACAAGGATACATTTTCAATATCTCTTCTAACTCTTCTCTTTTTTCTTCTTTTAACTCTTCTTTATTTTTCCATAATAGGTATGTTAAACCCTTTTTATGCATATTCATTTTCTTTCTCAATTTATTCAATTCTTCATTTATATTTTTCATTACATGAAATCTATCATAGACGATTTTAGCATTTACAAATAACTCCTTTATTGCTGACGTAAATCACTCCCACATATCCACACTTACTTCCTTTACATTCTCTCTAACCCTTGCTGGCTGCACCTTTAGGGCTTCTATTATCTCTTCTTTTTTGTGTCCTTTTATTACTTCTAACAATTCCTTTTTATTTATATCTATCACTGTTGTAATAAAGTCTTTTTTTCCTTTTCTATTACTAAATTCGTCTAAACTTATCTTTTCTGGTAATTCCCATTCCTTCTTTTCTGCCTGCTTTGCATACTCTTCAAATATTGATTCCAATGTTCCCCAACTTATTTCTTCTTCTTGCCTTACCTCTTCTACATTTTTCTTTTTTACTTGCTCATAAATCTTTTCTTCATAACGAATTGTATAATGTTTTCTTAGCTGCATAAAGTCCAGTCTTTCTGTTATGTATTTCTGACATTTTTCACAATGGAACTGGCGGCGGGGCACTTCCAGATATACTTTCTTTCCCAATAGGGATAAATCCCGAACCAAATTATATTCTATTTGATTTATATCTTCCAATTCTTTATGACAATTTGGACATTCCATTACTTCGTTTTTCATTTTTAATTTTAAGAACAAAGCACCATCTATTTCTCGATAGTTTACGACTGTTACCTTTGGCAAACCTAGTAGCTCATCCAAGTTTATCCACATACTCCACCTCCTACTGTGATATTACTATTATACACTTTCCACACAGTTGGGGGAAGAGCCTATTGTTTTCCCAGAAGAAACATAGGGAACAATAAAATGAAAACCTTCATCAATAGGCTCATCTTGTAGCTTACCTAAATTGATAATTAGTCCTCTTCCTCCTGGATTAACAATAAATATGGAACCTTTCAATATACTTGAAATACTTATTAAAGCTATTATTGACATAATTCCGTAGGCATACATTTTTTTCATCTGCTTTGATTCCTCAAAATAAGTTGCTTATATTCAGCTATCTGTCTCAAAATCAAAAGTTTCGCAAAACTTAACATTTCTTTACATTGCAGTCGCGATCGCCAAAATCCGAGTCCAAAAAGCGATTGTAAAGTTTTGTAACAAAAGGCGAAACTCCTTCAAAAACCTCTGTTAACTCCCTGTAGTTATCAAATTCCAAACCTTGCGATGCTAAACAAACGATTTGTAAAACGCTTTATCTATTGGTTTATAGGCAAACGGGCGGGAACAACGCTCTTTGGAATGTGGCATTGGCTTTGGGGAGTTCCTGTGGAAAAAGGCGGAAAAATTGCCGTTGAAGTGGCCAAGGAATCCTTGGAATCCATGAAATTGGCAGTGGCAAACTTAACGGATGCGGCGGCAAGAGTGGTCGCGGCTCAGGAAACAGCACGGGCAAAATATGAAGCCAAACGTCAGGAATTTAGCCAATATCAACAACAAGCGTTACTGGCTAATCAGCAAGGTAATCAGGAAGCAGCACGTTTGGCGATGACTAAAGGGGGCGATAGAAGGTCAAAGACAAAACCCAAAAATGGATATTTTGAGGATATTTTATGACTGACGCTACCTACAATCTGAATTTGCCAAATATACTAAACACGGTCACAGGTTGCGAATTCTAAAAATAAGAGATAATATAATAAAAATAGAAAAATTAGTCAAGAGGCTGAGAAATGATTAAGTTAGAATTTACAGAAGAAGACAAAAGACTGTTGTCTTACGGTCGGTTTAATCACCCGCATCCTAGAGTGCAGCTAAAGATGGAAGTTTTATGGCTAAAAAGTCAGGGATTGTCTCATCAAAAAATTGCTCAATTCGCAGGAGTTTCAGTAAATACGGTGACAAGCTATATCCGTGATTATCAAGAGGGCGGGATAGAAAAACTAAAAGAAATAAAATTTAATCGCCCGAAAAGCGAGTTAACAGAGCATCAAGGGACAATTGAGGCATATTTTGAGTCAAATCCACCAGCAACAATAAATGAAGCAGTAAAAAGAATAGAAGAATTAACAGGAATAAAAAGAAGTCCGACGCAAGTCAGAAAATTTTTAAAGTCAATAGGAATGAGGTGTCTAAAGGTGGGAACAATTCCATCAAAAGCAGATGTAGAAGCTCAGGATAGCTATAGAGAAAAAGAGCTAGAACCAAGGCTAGAAGAGGCAAAAGCAGGAAAAAGGGCAGTTTTCTTTGTAGATGCCTCTCATTTTGTAATGGGAGCATTTGTAAATTTTATATGGTGCTTCAAGAGGATTTTTATTAAGTCACCATCAGGGAGAAAACGTTTTAATGTGTTAGGAGCATTAAATGCAATTACCCATGAAGTAATTATGGTAACGAACAGTTCTTATATTACGGGAACTCAGGTTTGTGAACTCCTAGAAAAGATAGCAGAATTAGGACTATTAATACCGATTACGTTGGTATTAGACAATGCTCGTTATCAAAAATGCCGAATTGTGCAGGAGTTGGCAGAATCATTAGGAATAGAGTTACTGTACTTACCTCCTTATTCTCCTAACTTGAATTTAATTGAAAGACTGTGGAAGTTTGTGAAGAAGAAGTGTTTATACGCAAAATATTATGAAGATTTTACGCAGTTTTCTGCAGCAATTTCAGGATGTCTTGAGGATGCTAACGTAAAATATAAGGAGGAGCTTGATTCTCTGCTCACCTTACGATTTCAACGCTTTGATAAATCTCAGATTATGAACGTTTGAAGTATAGTAATGTGGGGGCGATCGGGGATCATAATCAGGTCACTCAGAATATCATTGTGCAATCTCCTGATTATCAAGCTTTGATGGCTGGGATTAAGGATAAAAAAAGGCTTTTACGGCTAGAGACTGATCCTTTAGAAGAATTAGAAATTTCTGGGGAATTAGAACAACTGGAAGCGCAGTTAGAGCAGTTTAAGGAAAATATTGTCAGGTTAGCCGAAATTTTTAGCAAAATCGAAATCAATACGGAACGCCTACGACAAGCGAAGGACTATTTTGATCAAGGGCAATTTCGGGAAGCGGATGCGATTTTGCAAGCGGAAGAAATGGTCAAGGATTTGAATAAACTCCTGCAAAAAGACCAACAGCTTGATCGAGAAAAGGCGGAAGTCAGAGCCAGCCGTGAACAAATCGCCAACGAGTTTCTGATTAAAGCCCAACTCTGGGCCACTTTTTATGAGCAGTCCAACCGCTTTGAGCAGACCTGTGAATATTTTGCTGAGTCCCTACGGGCATTGAAAACAACAGACAATTTATTTGCCTACGCTCATTTTCTGGATGAACATTATCAATTGGATCAAGCGAATCTTTATTACACAGAAGCTCTTGAGATTTGTAGAAATTTAGGGGACTTGCCCGATGTGGCCATTACTCTCAACAACTTAGCTGTTTTGCATGATATTAAAAATGAAAGGTTGATCGCGGAGCAAGAATACCAAGAGGCATTGCAGATTTATCAAGAATTAGCGGTAGAGAATCCCCGTTCTTTTCTGCCCTATGTGGCCACGACTCTCAACAATTTGGCTATTTTGCATAGTGATAAAAATGAAATAGTGATCGCGGAGCAAGAATACCAAGAGGCTTTACAGATTTACCGAGAATTAGCGTTAAAGAATCCCCGTTCTTTTCGGCCTGATGGGGCAATGACTCTCAACAATTTGGCGGCTTTGCATTACGCTAAAAATGAAATGGCGATCGCGGAGCAAGAATACCAAGAGGCTTTGCAGATAAGCAGAGAATTGGCAGTAGAGAATCCCCGTTCTTTTCTGCCCGATGTGGCACAGACTCTCAACAATTTGGCTAATTTGCATCAGAATAAAAATGAAATGGCGATCGCGGAGCAAGAATACCAAGAGGCTTTGCAGATTAGGAGAGAATTAGCGGTAGAGAATCCCCGTTCTTTTCTGCCCGATGTGGCCACGACTCTCAACAATTTGGCTGTTTTGCATAGTGATAAAAATGAAATGGCGATCGCGCTGGCAGAATACCAAGAGGCATTGCAGATTAGGAGAGAATTAGCGGTAGAGAATCCCCGTTCTTTTCTGCCCGATGTGGCCATGACCTTGATTAATCTCAGTATTTTTTATGCACAAGCTCAATCTAAAAAATCTTTATGGTCACGAATCTTTCGCACTGGGTCAAAGACAGAAAATAAAGACACTAACGCAAAATTACTAGCCCAAGAAATGACTGAAATTGCCCAACAGTTTCCCGATCTGCCAAGGGTTCAACAATATGCCGAGGCCGCCCGCCAAGTTTTAGAAAATTTAGGAGCAAATTAAAAATTATGAACAACCTAGAACTACAACATCGTTTAACGGAAAAAATAGCCGCCCTATCTTCAGAAAATCTTCATCTAATCTGGAAAATTGTTGAAGACTTAACTAAAGATGATTTATCGGTAAATAATGAAGAGTATCCGATAGAAACCTTATTGCAAAAATGGCAGTATTTAATTAAAAATAATCAAGAATTAGACCCAGATAAGCCTTTAAATAACCAGGAGATTGAGTTAATTTGTCAATCTTTAAGTCAATCCCAAAAATCTCGTCCTATCGGGCTGGCTGATGGTGAATTCATTGTACCTGATAACTTTAATGAACCGTTACCTGATGAAATTTTAGATTTATTTTATCCCCAATGAGACTATTACTAGACACCCATATTTTTCTTTGGTTTATTCGTGATGATCCTTGCTTGGCCGATTCATTACGTCAGGAAATAAAAAATACTAATAACGAGGTTTTCTTGAGTGTTGTTTCGATTTGGGAATGCGTCATTAAATAGGGCTTGCTGAATAAGTCTGCAAATCGAACCTAGATGCCACAGGGCGCGAAAAATGGTGACTTCAGAAATCAGTTTCCGATTTTAACCCACAATTTTCTAGCAAAGTGCATGGATTTTGAGCCTTCAAATGCCATAAGCTTGCACCTAATCGTGTTCAAAATGGCTGAAAAGCTTATCTGATAAAGGTTCTGCCTTTATTCGGCAAACCCTAAATATGAATTAGGTAAATTAGAATTTCCTGAACATCCCGATAATTATCTCCCTAAAAAAAGAAAACAGCATCTCATTAATAGTCTTATTGTTGATGAAAATAGTATAGTCCACTTAAAAGACTTATCTCCTTTACATAAAGACCCCTTTGATCGTCTTTTGATGTGCCAATCTTTACAAAATAATTTAGTGATTGTCACTGAAGATCAGAAGATGTTAGCCTATCCCAATATTAAATTTTTATTACTTTGATCACAGTTCAACAATATGTAACAATATGTCGAGACCGCCCGCCAGATTTTAGAATGACGATTCAGATTAGGCAATCAGTCAGAATATCCATCTGATCGCCCTAAATCCCCCTTAAAAAGGTGGACTTGGAGATAGGGGTTTGGTTTCCAAATCCAGAGACTTTGTAAATGACAGACCCTTGATTCCAGCTATAATTGATAAACCAAATCACAATAAAACTCCGATGACAACAACCCTGAACTTCAATCAAACCTTTGAGCAACTTTGTGAACAGGCGATCGCAACTCGACAACCCGTAGAAATTCAACAGGAAGGGCGAGAAAATGTTTCTTTAATTCCTACCGCCGAACTTAATAGCCTCCTAGAAACTGCCTATTTATTCAGTTCTCAGGAAAATGCCGATCGCCTTCTCGATTCCCTTAAACGCGCTAAAGCCAGAAGCAATCAACCCAGAACTTTAGAAACCCTACGCCAGGAGTTTCATTTTCATTACAATTCTTAAAATTATTATTTTTCCACCTGTAAATAATTCGTTGATAGATTATCCTGGGTCACGGTACGATAAGAGTTTGGCGATCGCGTCAGATGTAATCAACGAAAATTTTACAGCAAGAAAAACATTCCCATCATCATGTTGATGGAAAACAACAGCATCATTGATAGCGTTAAAACCAAACTTTCGGGAGCATCAGGTTATATTCAGAGACCTTTTCTGGTGAATAAAATAGTACAATTGATTGGAAACCGTTTAGCCAAAACCCCGTTTCAATCGGGTGCGACCTTTAGTTGATAAAAGCTGTTGTAATCAGGGTTCTACAGGGAACCCATATTGATCAAGTTTTGCCCAAAATTGACTCCATCGTTCCTTGGTCAATACCAAAGCTCGTAGGCTCAAAATAATTCCTGCTCCTTTTTCCTTCCATCGCATCCCTGAACAACATAATCGTTGTTTGACCAACGTCTTACAAGCTGCTTCCGTAACACCTGAACCAATCGGATACTTTTTCTCTAAGTATTCAGCATAATCCATTTGATGCTGATGATTCTCGTAATAAGTAATCGCCGCTTGTAGTTTCTCGGTAAGATTCTTAGAATGACTTTTTTCTTCTTTGACTTCTTTCATCAGATTTAGCAGTTCTCCTGCTTTTCCTTTTTCATGCTTGAGTTCTCGACAATTTTCAGTCAACCATTCTTTTTGTTTTGACACGGTATTCGGATGCAACGCTTCTGCCAAGGCACCTAAGTAACCAGAGGCATGATAGAAATCTAATATCTGTTCTTCCGTTTGCTTTTCTAAAAACTTCCAATTTGATTCTGCCCCGTCTGCTATCCCGACCAATGTTGCCTCTGGATAACGGTTTTTCGCTCGCTCAATTTCTCTTTCTAATCTTTCTAGAAAACTCTTTTTTCCATACTCTGGTGCCGCACCTAGATAGATTGTAGGTTGACGTTCGCCTTCACTATCGTATAGGGAAACGGTTCCCACCATTGCTTCACGGTAGCCATCCTCACACATCAGCATACAGGTTCCATCTAATCCTATTCCCACTGTTGCAATTTGGCTATCCTCCTTGGGCGGGGCATAACTCCACGCTTCTTCTTTTGCCTGTACCACACTTCCTACTGCTTCACTCAATCTTTGGATATAGGATAGCGCTACTTTTCTACCATGATTTTCTAATAAATCATTTTTCACCTCTTTGCCTGCCATCCCTGACATTTTTGAGGATACCTGTTTTGCCAATAATGGCGTTGATGTTATGATTATCCTTGCTTCTCTTTCTAAGGGGCAATACGTTTTTCCTCAAAGGTGAACGCTGATATACATGACGATTCACTATAACCTCACCATAAGGTGTTTGATATTCTTTCGGTTGCTCTCCCTTACTCTTCCAGATTTCTTCACCGATTTTTAAGGGTGAACCATCTGTATCTAAATATTTCAAGGCTTCTTTGCTGGCGATGCAACCTACTTCGTTTAAGCCTTTTTGAATATTTATTTCTGTATCCAACATTGAACGACTGAGTTCTAATGTTAGTTCTATTTTTATCTTTGAACCCTCTACATTAATTAGTTTTGCTGTCATCATTGTTTCCTCTTTGTCACTTTTCATCCCATGTTAACACTTTTCTTTTCCTTCATCAACTAAAGGTCACACCCTTTCAATCTAGCCGTTCTTTGGCTCCCAACTAAATCTGTTGTCGAATGGCTTTACGGTAAAGAGTTTGGATTTTACCGAGGAGTTTCTCAATCGGTTTTTTTTGTGTTTCTTGGGCTGGATCAAGTCCTTGTAAAGTCGTTAATAACTTCGCCTCTTGGATCTGGATATCTCCATCGCTGTAAAGTAAACCACTTAGCCTTTCGAGAAGTTCTTGGTAATCTTCCTCGCTATGATTGTCGCCTAGGTAATCCTGTAACCATTGATAACATTCCTGGGGAGAAACGGGTTTTAATTCTGATAACAATAGTTTCAGTTCTGGATCATCTTGTAAATGATGTTGCTGGGCAGTTTGTTTAAGATAGCTTCTTTCTTCGACCTGAATCACGCCATCAATCCAAGCCGCACCGATCAGGATTTTAAGCAATTGTTTCGTTTTTTGATGATCCATCATCGTGAGATACTCCTTTGAGTAAGTTATAGGTCGATCCTGACGTTGTTTCACTGACATTGAGCATTTCTTTATGCTTTCTTCAATTTTGCAATAAAAAAGCCGTCCATGTGTTGTACCTGGGGGAGGATTTGTAACCAACCTTCCTCGGAGGCGATTTTCTTGGCTAGGGAGAGAACTGGTAAAGGAGAGAGATGCCATTGGGGGTGGGTTTGCAGAAATTGTTGAATAATGGCTTGATTTTCCTGAGGGTTAAGGGTGCAAGTAGCATAGACAAGATCACCTTGCGGTTTTACCCAGGTGGCGGCTTGTTCTAGAATTTCTGCTTGTAATAAGGTTAGGGATTGGATTTTGTCAGGGGTTTGTCGCCAACGAATATCAGGATTGCGATGGAGCGTGCCTAGACCGGAGCAGGGAGCATCGACTAAGACTTTATCGGCGAGTTGACCCTCTGGTAATTGAAATTTTCGGCTATCTCCAATCCAGGGATAAATCGATCGCAGTTGGAGACGTTGTTGGCTTTTTTCAAGTTTTTTTAAACGGGAGGTAGTTAAATCACAAGCATAAATAGTGCCGCGATCGCCCATTAATTCAGCAAGATGAGTCGTTTTGCCACCAGGGGCCGCACAGCCATCAATAATTAAGTCCTGGGGTTGGGGATTGAGTATATGGCTAACCAGTTGGGCACTGGCATCTTGAACTGTCCACCAACCATCCCTAAAGCCAGGTAAGTTTTGAATGGTGCGTTCTCCTTTAATTAATCGTAGGGCTTGGGGCAGTCCTGCTAGACGTTGGGTTTCTACAGTAACCTGAGCTAGGGCTTGCTCTACGGTTTCGAGGTCGGTTTTAAGGGGATTAATCCGCAGATCAATGGGGGGTGGTTGATTAAAGTATTGGCAGAGTTCGGCGGTGTTCTGTTCATCCCACTGTTCTCTAAAAAGCTGAATTAACCAATCAGGAAAGCTATAAAAAATTCCTAATTTTTGTATGGGATCAATCGGCAAAATCAAAGGATCGCCTTGGGTGGCTTGAATGCGTAGATAGCTCCGTAAAATGCCGTTAACAACACCCGCTAAACCTTTTAAGCCATTCGCTTTGGCGAGATCAACACTGGTATTAACGGCTGCCGAGGCAGGAATTTGATCTAAATAGCGGAGTTGGTAAAGTCCAATCTGGAGAATTCTTCGTAGATCCGGCGGTTGTTTTTGGTTGTTTTTTTGGCTAAATTGTTCAATTAAATGATCTAAGGTTCTTTGACGACGGATTACGCCATAGACTAGTTCGGTTACTAAACGGCGATCGCTCTGTTGTAAATCGGATTTTTGTAGAATGCGGTCTAGAGCACTGTCAGCATAACTATCTTTGCGGTCAATATCCCGTAATACCTGAAAAGCAGTTTGGCGAGCAGAAGTTGTCGGGGTCATAGACGAATGGAGAGAGCGTAATGATCCTGTAGAATAGAACAGTATTAGACAATTGTCTCTTAGTAAAAAAGAATCAAGCTAAAGATTGTCATCACGGTAAGAGTACCGTCGCAACCGCAAGGCGGGGTATGATGATTTGGTCATGGAAACAGCATCAGGATTGCACAACTTGCGAATTGATGAGCGACAGTTAGCTGCCTAAATTCAAGAATAAGGTTGAAGGGAAAGATAACTGAAGCTTTAGCTGTCGCTATTTCCAATTAAGTCTAATACGTTAGCATTTTTCTTGCGCTTACCCTGAACTCTCCATCATGTATCAAATATCATCTCTTGGAGCTTACCTGAATGCCATCGCCACCGAATACTTTCCAGTCAACTAAACCCAAAATTTCCATTCCTCTTTGGTACGAACGAGGGTTTTCCTTATTAGTGCTACTTAACTTTGGACTTATTCTCTTCGATATGAGTTATATTCCTTTTCGGGATTTTTGGCTACAGGGAAGGGTTCAAATTTCTGCCAAGATTGGCCCCTTTGAACAGAATTTTCCGCCAACACCGCTCAGAATTTTACCGATTTCTGTCACGCCAGGCTATGACTGGGTTAAGGGCATTGAACCCTATCGCAGTACCGAAGAATATTTAGAACTGGTCGATCAGCTGACGAATAAAATTGATCAAAAAGCGTTAGAAACTCCTGACCTCAAAGCTCTCGCCCCAGCCTCAAGCCAAGGTAAGAGTATCGATGAAATTTTAAAGGAATTACAGGCCCAAAGCAAGGAAATGATTCAAACCAATCCCTTCCAAGTTGCTAATAAAACAGGAGCCTTAGAACGAATTAAAAATAAAATGCGAAAGCGAGTTTTTGGGACAACCAAAGCTTCTGCTACTCAAGCTTTTCAAGAATTTTGGACAAGGGAATATCTACTTAAAAATGGTTCTACCCAGGAACTTACCTTTTTTAATGAACAGATTCGCCCCTTAATCGAAACTAATTATTTTCGGGCGATCGCTGAAAATGGTCAACCCATTGATAACTTTCCTTTGCTGGATTTTCCCTTTTTTCTAATCTTCTTAAGCGACTTTTTAGTACGCACTAAATTAATTAGTAGCCAGCAGAAAGGCGTGAGTTGGTTTGATGCCATGCTTTGGCGTTGGTATGATGCTTTTCTTTTAATTCCCGTTTTTCGTTGGCTGAGAATTATTCCTTTACTGATTCATTTGGATCAAGCTCGTTTGATTAGCCTCAAAAAAATTAAAAATCAAGCGGTTCAAGGTTTTGTGGCTATTATTGCTGAAGAAATGATTGAGATTGCGGTGATTCGTCTCGTTGATCAAGCGGAATCTGTAATTCGACAAGGCAAATTAAGAGATTTATTGAACTATCAAGGTAAACAGTCCTACATCGATATTAATAATCAAAATGAAATTGTTGAGATTACCCGTATTGTTTCCCAGGTCATTATTGAGAGAGTTTTACCAAAAATCGAACCAGAGGTTGAAAAATTTGTGATTTATAACCTGGAGCAAATCCTCAATCAATCTGTTGCCTATCAACAATTACAGACTGTTCCTGGTGTTAAAGCAATCCAAATCCAATTGACAGAACAATTGGTAAGCCAAACTTATCAAAAAATCCAAGAAATTTTAGCAATGCTCCTTCAACAAGACCCCACTTTTGATGAATTATTGGAGAAACTAGTGGTTAGTTTAATGAAAGTTACCAATCAGGAAATAAGAAGTCAAAATCATTTAGAGAAGATTGAATATCTACTGATTGATCTCTTAGAAGAAATTAAGATTAACTATCTTAAACAGTTATCCCAAGCTGACATTGATCATATTCTTGAGCAAAGTAGAATTCTTCGTCAAGGGATTGTTTCTAGATAATTCACAACCTGAACAAATTTCGCTAATCCCAGTCGTTTTAATTCGGCTCTAAGAATAGATTTAAGCATAGGTGAAATCATCACTTTGATGGCTAGGAAAGCGAATACAAATAGCCTGCCGGACATCTAAAAAGAGAAGCCCCTATACTTCTAGAAAATTCTCCTTCGTTTTTCACAATTGGTCAGGAAACTTAGGCTTCAGATTCAGCTTTTTTCGCTTTTTTACGGCTAAATTTCCGTTCCATTTTGGCTCCAAATCCCAAGGCAGCGATCGATCCAATGATTGTTAGTGGTTCAGGGACGGCCTCATAGGTTCCCGAAATGGCTGCAACACGAAGACCTACAGGACTAGAGGGAAAAATGTTGGAGTTATTTACCACAAAACTAAGAGTATTGTTTCCGAACTGAAAATAATGATTAATGCTAAAACTATAGGTCTGTTTAAAGCTATTGCCATTAGCCTTAACATTGCCTGTATCAAAGCCATTTAAGAAAATTCGTGCAGTGTTATCTGCTGTCCATTGACCAAGAATTTGAGCCGTGGAAAGAATCGCCTCGTTCGGTAAATTGAAAGTTGTTTGGAAAGTATAATCCCCGGCAGGAGAGGAATTACTGTTGCTTCCAATCCAGTTTGACGTACTACTGTTCGCTAACCAGGGCCCACCATTATTGAGGGGAAATGTACCAGAGGGGACAGTAGAATTGGTGACAACACCGCCACTGGGCTGACTGACAAGGGTATAGTGAGGATCAGTGGTGTTCCCAGGCAGAGCTTGACCATTATTATCAACGCCTGTGTTATACAGACTTTGGATATTCATGGTAACGGCCTGGGCTTTGGTTACGGATAATGTTGCACCTACCACCGCGATCGCAGAAACCGCTAACAAGGGAGAGAACTGATGCAGCATGGGCAAAAGAGACTCATAAAAAGGCGTTTATAATTAACGTTAACAGAAATATTGTCAAAATGTAACGTTCGCGAAGAGAGATTTTAAAAATTATTCCCAGTGATTGTAGGGAAGGGAAACCACTAAGGTCACAGATTAATAACAGATTAAACGAACAACACCATTTTGTATTTTAGATAACTTTAGTTTCCCTTCATTGACTTAAATCAGAAGTGTTTATTCTGAAGCATTAGGCTTGTTTAACTGTATTTTCGCAACAATGGCAAACTGTTGATAACGCATATCCCCCAAATGGCCTCGAAACAATTTATCAAGCCAGGGAAATAACAGTAAAAACATTTGACGACGGCGTGGGGCGACAGCTAATGGGTAATTTTGCTCGCAGGGATGAATTCCTTCAATATTTTGAATTTCATAACCTAATTGTTGAAATAGCTTAATCATACTTTTACGGGTAAAAAAACGTAAGTGAGTACGATCTAAAATCCCTAAATCCTTATATTGCCAATCAGCTTCAATTAATAATTCCCAAAGATTATTAAAATAGCGCACATTCGGAATTGAGGCGACAATCACGCCTGAACCTGTCAGCAATTTTCTTGCCAATATCAAGGCTCTTTCTGGCTCAACGAGATGTTCCAAAACATCATTAAAAATAATACAATCAAAATAGTGCTGGGGTAAGTCTAAATCGTCCTCAAAATTATCACAAATGACTCTATCTAAACATTGAGAAGCCTGCATTGCAGCTTGGGAATTTAATTCAATCCCCCAAATTTCTGCCTCATAATGTTTTTTAATTAAGCGACCAAAGTTGCCTTGGCCACAACCTACTTCTAAAATAATTTTGGCTGTTGATGGAATGTAGGTTAACATTTCAGGGCGATCAGATTGAAAATAAGCCTTGCCTTGTTTTTGGTAAAAATTTGAGAAAGTAGGATTATTCATAGCTTAAAGTATTGGCAATTTTAGTCTAAGTTAACTGTAAAAAACGGAGATGCTAGACAGATTAAAGTTGGGAAAAATCAATGAATCGAATTAAGTGTTTAAGAAAATATTTGAGATTATTTTTACAGTCAATCAAGAACCAACGAGGATTTTTTCTATATTTAGTAATAATTAGTATTATTCTATTAAATAACTTTTTTTTCCTATGAATTTCTAAAATTACCTCTAAAAGGTATTGTTGCAAAACTTGCCAGTCCACTTGATAATTATCTAAATTATTACGAGGATCAGAAATATTAAGTTGAACATCTTGAACAAAACGAGGATGTATATAAACAGGTTTAATCCCTTTTTCTCTAGCATTTTCGATGTAGTGATGACTACTATTCAATACTTTTGTGTTAGAATGAACGATACCAGGTTTGTTAGCCAACCAACCCACTTTATGTTGGATCGTTCCATGATGAGCTAGGTAAAAATCAATAGAATTAGCCCAGATTATAGATTCATATAGTGAACAGCCAACGGTATTATAAATAGCAACATCTGACTGCGATCTTTGATGAATCTTTTTAACAATATCATTTTGTTTTTCGATTGTTTTTAATTCATTGATTTTTCCAGAAAAGAGAGTATCCTCTTGATAAGAAAAACCGTCAAAAACAACTCCTAAGTTAGGAAATTTTTCTGCTAAAGCGTTAATCAGATTTGCAAAACCATTTTCCTGATCTGTCCAAGTCCTATTGTCAACACGAATACTGATCCAAAGTAAAGGATAATGAAACTTCTTAATTGTCTGAATCTGGTTAGGTAAATTAGAACAATTATCTGATTCAATAGCGAGTTGATAAATTCTCTGAGCTAAGGCATTAGAAATGTAACAGTCTCCTACATGTAAACAAAAGTGATTATTCTTAAGTGTTTCTCTAAAAATTTGAATATAAGCTTCTTCTTTATTTACTTTTGTATGATTAATGATAGCTATTTTCTTGATTTTTTGAGGACTAATTTGTGGAAAAATATTCTCGATTTTACCTAACGTCTCTCGCAAAATCCAAAAAGTGTCTATTTGGTTCAATAAATGAGCTTTTTCGAGACGATACAGACCTGATAATTCATTAAAAATATGGTGAGCAAAATTATCATGGCCTAGGCAAACAGCTAATTTTTTGGGATTGCGATTATTTAAGTAAAAGATGACCTCATGATAGTGAGTAACCATGAGAGCTTGAAATGTGGGAATCACTGATGGCAGAACTCCCCACTGGGGGTCATCAGCTTTAATTAATAAATTAAAATCAGGAAAATATAAAGCTCCTTTTTTAAATCCAGTGTTAATATGGGTGGTTAATAAATAAAAAGGATTCTTGCTTTCAAACCGATAGAAAATAATATCAGGAGTAACCCAGAGAGATTGCTCAGTAGCTAATTTTCTTTGGGTAAAAGGACACAGTAGATAAATGAGTTTCTCTCGGACTGCAATCAATTGAAAGCGTCTAGGATCTAAATTTATTTTATCCTGATCACCTTTAATCGCTTTATTAAAATTTTTATAAAGGGTATTAATATAAATTTGCTTCTCTTTAAGAAAGTTTTTTTCAGTTTCACTAATTTTAATAAGACTGATAGTTGTCAAATTTTGATGCTGGGAAAAGTAGCTTTTAATCGCATGATAATCCAAGCTTTCTGTTTTTATTTCTTCCAACAAACAATTCCAAGACTCTTCATTGCCTTGCAATTGTCTCCAGATCTTTTCATAAACTAGATCGTTCATCTTCAAAATTTTAATTCGTTGATTTTGACAGGCAAAAATTGGAAGCGTCCAATCATTTACAGAATTTACAGAGTAAATAGAGTTCTAGGGTTTGCTCTAGAACTATTTTGGGAGGCACTGGTTCAGCCTAGTTGTTAAATAGCCTGAAAGTCTTGCCCTGTAAGGATTTTAGTGATTCAGGGCAAAAATCGTTGTATCCCTTGCTGCACAGGGGTTTGATGCAATTCCAATAATCAGACTGAACCATTGCCATTTTGGGAAGAAGGAACGCTAATTCAAATAAGATGTATATCTCTTTTGTGCCACTGAAGGATATTTTGACGAAATCACAACGTTTCAGCCAACGAGAGATCAAAATTTTAACCCAGTTTGACAGAAGAGAAAGATAGCGTTTTTCATTTTGGTGAGGTATCAATGAGCCTTGCTACAAAGGCATTTAGCCCCTTGTCTGTACCTCATTTGCAGGGCAGACGCATCTTATTTTTGGAATACCTACTGGGCAAGAGTTCTAGCCATCGAATACCGAATACTAAAAAACATGAATCTGTAAAACGCTTACCAGAAAAGGCTTTCATGATTTTCTTGCGTTTGCGCTGACCTCATTTGAATGAAAATTGCTATAATATTAATATCGTGCTACAGCTTATCTTATATAGGGTTTTATTGTCAAGGCTTTTTCTTGGGCGATTATTTAATTAAATTTAAAACCTTTTCTCTTGCTTCCAATTTGGCTATTTTGTTCTTCAGTATTTGTTATGCCAAATATGAGGTTATCTACTCCAGAACCCATGCCAAGAAAGGGTTTCCTTGTCTTTATACTCAATTCATGCCAAATCAACTGACAGTTTTCTAAGTACAGGACAAAAAATGTAGGGAGTCGAGAAAAAGAGAAAAATTGGGTAGAGAAGGATTAAGAACAAGATGACGAAGATGGTCAAAACCAAGACGAAAAAGACTCTGCGCTAGGCGACCATGTTTCTTGAGGGGAATGGGATGAAGATGATGAATTGCTAGACCAGTTTTGAGAGACCAAGCCAAAGCTAAAGTCAGTAAAGCCAAAAGCTTACGAAGACGCTTGGGGTCAGTAAAGTGAGTAGATTCCAAGCAAAAGCCACGAGTCTTAAAGATGCCAAAAAGGGTTTCAATGCCCCAACGCAGGGCATAATCGTGAATAAGACCTTGGGAATCGGGATGTCCAATGACGATGAGTAGAGAATTATCAGGCAAGCGAAGAGCCTCTACAGAAACAGGATATCCCCAAACCCGACAACTCCCTTGAAGACGTTGAGATTCACTCTTTTGCAAGATGGGCAAAAATGACTTTGGCGGCCAAAAGCTTGCCATTGTGCTCAATCTTGTCCGTAGCCCGAATTCTCAGACAGAAAGCCAGTAGCGGTTCGAGCAGAAGATAGCGAAGCCAAGCCTGACCAATAAACTCACGGTCGCCACATAAACAACGAATCAGGGCGGTGGGAAAAATCTTGAGCATCTCCTCGATAAAACGCATTCGTTCATCACTGTTAGAATTGCCCTTTTTCTTGCTAAGCATCCACCACAAGATGGGAATGGCTACTCCTTCATGGACAATGCCGACAGTGAGGATATTATAACCATGACTGCCAAACTCCCAGGTTGTGCGGTCAATACTTAATACCCAAGGTTGAGGGATATCCAGCCAACTGACTACAATACGGGCAATGTGATGGTAATCCAGCTCAAATCCTGAGAAAAAGCGTTGTAAGCGTTTGTAATGAGAATCCACCAATGCCCGACCTTCAAAACCCAGAGCCAATTCTTTAAGGTTAACCGTTTTCACTTTGAGGAGGGCGAGTAAGAACAAGGCTAGGAAGGAGAGTCTGGCACCATGCCATCCCAAATGGGGTTTTAGGGCTTGTTTCAATGCGTTATATTGGTTCATGGGTTTTCTTACATTACGTTCATCTTCCATGAAACCCCTTTCTCGTATACTTTTCAAGCCTTTTGTCCTGTACTTAGGACAGTTTTAACTAAAAGCCTTATACAGCAAGGGTTTTAAGAGTTGATAAGATGACTTAGCATAGTAACTACCGATGAACCTGTTTGCTAACTTAACTTAATTGGATATTTTGAGAATGAAAGTTGCATTTTTCAGTAGCAAATCCTATGATCGTCAATTCTTTGACATGGCCAATATAGAATATCATCAGGAATTAACTTTTTTTGAAGTTCAACTCAATCCTGATACCGCTATTTTAGCGAGAGGATTTCCCATTGTCTGTCTGTTTGTTAATGATTTAGCCAATGCTGAAACCTTGGAAATTCTAGCGGCTAATGGCACTTGCTTGTTAGCTCTGCGATCAGCAGGTTTTAATCAGGTTGATCTCAAAAAAGCAGCAGACTTGGGAATAAAAATAGTACGAGTCCCTGCCTATTCTCCCTATTCCGTAGCTGAACACGCCGTTGCTTTAATTTTAACCCTCAATCGTAAACTTTACCGAGCCTACAATCGAGTTCGAGATGATAATTTCTCCCTTGATGGTTTGCTGGGATTTGATCTTTATGGTTGTACCGTAGGAGTTATTGGCACTGGCAAAATTGGCATGGTTTTTGCTCAGATTATGCAGGGTTTTGGTTCTCAACTATTGGGTTATGATGCCTACCCAAATAGTCAATTTGAGACGATTCCCAACGCTCGTTATGTTTCGTTATCAGAACTTTTAAGCCGTTCAGATATTATTTCTCTCCATTGTCCTTTATTACCTGAAACCCATTATTTAATCAATGCTAAAACCATTGAGCAAATGAAGCCAGGTGTAATGTTAATTAATACCAGTCGTGGTCATTTAATTGATACTCAAGCTGCCATTGAGGGAATCAAATCAAGTCAAATTGGTTATCTAGGAATTGATGTTTATGAACAAGAAGATGGGCTTTTCTTTGAGGATCATTCTGACAATATTATTCAAGATGATACCTTTCAATTGTTACAATCCTTTTCTAATGTGGTGATTACGGCCCATCAAGGGTTTTTCACTCGCAATGCCCTCACTGCGATCGCGGATACCACGTTGGCGAATATCGCTGAATTTGCACAGGGAAAACCCTTAACCCATGAGGTTATTTATCATCACACTATTCCTGTCACTTAATAGTAAGTTTAAATGGTGATCGCTGTTCTGTTTTATCGGAGGCGATCGCCTGCTACTCAACACTGTAATATCCCAATATTGTCCGCTCCAATGATGGGTTATATACTAATCATATCTTGCTTATCGCTTACCTATTAAACCACCTGCCATATTACAACCCACATTCAGCAGATATTTTGTACTTAAAGGAATTTCCCAGCAGGTTTTTAGAGTAAAAAAATAACTCAGCTAATTGCAGTCTAACTCATGCCAGATAGGAAGTTCAGCCTTTTTTCCCAGAAAACCAAGTTATGTACTGAGCCGCAGAAGATTAAAGAATATAGAACTGATAAACGAGGTGTTTTGTCATTTTTTACGAATTGGAATTAAAAATAAGTTAAATTCATTATCTTATGTACTTAGGGCTTGCTGAAAAAGTCAAAAAACGAAAGAAATGTGGGTTAGGGAAGTATGGACTGAAAAAGCATAGATAACTTATCCTTATGGAAACAAATCAAAATACAGATTTTGTTTAATCTATTGTTCCTTTCTGTCTAAAAAGGTCAACACAAATCACTCCTCACAAAAGAGAGGAAAATTAACACCATTTTTCACAAGAAAAACGACTCTACAACTTTTTACTTTTTGTCTTCTGAAGTAGAGTAGAAAGATTCATTACCAAAAAGTTCATCGCAATTACCGTTTCCGAGGTCTCAGGTAGTTTGGCCATCACTCGACCAAGACTAAATTTCCTCTTTCCCTGTCCGAATTTACCCTCAATGGCATTACGCACTCTTTCATCTGAGCGTGCCTCTTTCTTTTTTTCTTTGCTCACCTCTTTCGGCGGTCTTCCCAATCGGGGACCACTCATTCTTATATCCCTTTCTTTACAATAAGCTCGATTCGCTTTTGTTCGATAGATTTTATCCACATGAACCGATTCCGGATAACATCCTGTTTCCCTTTTATATTCTTCTATTCGCGCTTGTAAATCTCCCGATTCGTTGTAATTATCCCAACTTAATTTGTCTAAGAAGACAAAGCCATTCACATTACTTGCCGATATTTTAGCTCCAAACTCTACTGCTTTTCCCGCTTTTCCACGCACTATTGGACGCACGTGAGGTTGGCTTACACTCACAATTCTGTTTTCTACTTTATTTGTCTTTTTTTCATACATTTCTAACTGTTGCTCATACACTTTTCCTATCGTTACAAGCTCTTCTTGCTCTTTTTTCGTTAGTTTTTCTAACTTTGCTCCCTCTTCTATCATTTTTTCTATATCAGACAAGTTTCTTTTTATATATCCTAGTTGTTTTTTTGTTCCTTTTCTTCTTTCTTTTTTTGACACACGACGTTTTTTTGCTATGGCTAAGTACTCTTTTCTTGCCACTTCCCTATAAGTCCTCGGCTTTTCTTTCCTTTTCTCTTTTATTTCTTCATACAGCTTATCTATTATTTTTTCTGTTTTTTCTCTGGCATCATTCAATATTCCTATATCCGTTGGATATTTTATATCTGCTGGTGTACAAGTCGCATCTAACAATAACTTTCCTTCATTTTCTTTTTTTTCTGACGCTACACCCGTCGCTTTTTTTTCTATTTCTTTATTAATTTTATTTATTAATTCCATTCCTATTTTTTTACGAAAATGAACCATCATTGACGCATTAAATGCTTCTTTGCTACTATAGCTTTCCATTCCTATAAAGTACTGTAAATAAGGGTTCTCTTTTATTTGTTCTACTGTTTCTCTGTCACTTTTTCCTGAAATTTCTTTGATAATTAATGCTCCTAATGCCATTCTAAATGATTTGGCTGGGGCTCCTTTTTTTTCTGTGAAGTTTTTTGCATATTCTTCCTCATATTCTTCCCAAAGAATCATTTTTGACATTTCTATCCAACGATTTTCTTCGTCTAACTGCCCGCCGAACAGATTTTTCAAGTTTTCTGGTGTTTCAATTGAGTACTGTTGCTTTCGGTACATCTGCTTTCTCTCTTCTTAATGCAATGGTTTTGAGGCATTCTACCCTATTTTCGTGCATTCTAGCGGTTCTTAATTCGCCTACTATTTTTCTCCGTAAAGGTTTCAGCTTTTTTCAGCAAGCCCTACTTAAAGTCAAAAGTATTAAATAGAGTGTGAATCTCTAAAAGCCTTATCCAGTAAGGTTTTCAAAAAATGTTAATCGTCAAAATACCGGCTGAATGTGGGTCGTACCGAAGACAAAAACGATCACACCTGATGAAATCGGCTTATAAGGGCAAAATTTGCTCTCTTAAGTCTGATTCGAGTTGTTCAGGGTCACTAATGACATAGCCAGCTTGACTTAAAAAAAGAGATTTATCGTTTTCTGGCAACCATTTGAGCAAATAACCTTGAATTTTGGCTTTGGCAACAATGGGATAACCTAGTATATGAGATAAAACGACTTAAACAAAAACTTGATACCGATTCCTTTGCCCATCATCCCCAAGCAAAACTCCTTAAAGCTCTAAATTAAATCAAGGAATTAGGATAACAATTCTCAAAGACCCTTTAGCCAGCTATTTCGCCCTAAAAGTTTCACTACAACAGTTTCGTCGTTTTTAAATCACATCAACGACCCAATAGAGTAACCTACACCATGAGAAGCACTCGTTATTTCCAACAATTTGCTTGTCAAAAGCACCCAGAAATCGAGGAGTCGTGGATCGAGAGAATTTTGGCAAATCCCTTAACAAAAGAGCATCGAGCAAATGGACGCATGGCTTATTGGGGTAACATCGAAGAGGCTGATGGACGAGTAATTAGGGTTATTACCCTTGAAGATAGTGAAACAGTGCATAATGCCTTCTTTGATCGCAACTTTTATAAACGACAACAACGCGGAGAAGAGACCAAATGAAAATTCAATACTTTCCTGAAACTGATACTTTAGCCATTGAATTAACCCGTAACCCCGTTGTTTCAACTGATGCCATATCAGATGATCTTATTTTGGACTATGATGAACAAGGTAAAGTAGTGGCTATTACCCTCGATAATTATTCTCAAAATGTTGATGAAATTAATCTTCAATCCTTTGCTCTACCTTTAGTAACCGCTTAAAACTATGCCTACCCTAGTTGAATCTCCCCCAAAACCATACAGTCTCGCCGAATATTTGGCCCTACAAGAAAAGTCCGAAAAGAAAAATGAATACCTAGACGGAGTGATTGTCCCAATGACTGGTGGCTCAATTGAACATAACCATATTGCTGGAAATATTTTTGCCTGGCTGAAAATGGGTTAGTGTCACCAATCTTTCGCACTGGGTCAAAGATAAAAAATCGAGCCTTACTGTATAAGGGTTTCAGAAAGCCTAAATCTGGAGCGCGAATAAATAAAGACACTAACAGTAAATCGTTGACTCAAGCTTACTATTCACCTCAATCACAGGAATTGGGAGGTTATTTTAAAAACCTTGTCTAATAAGGGTTTCAGAGGATGAGCATTTTAGCCTTTTCAACGAGGATGCTTGGTTTCAGCCCTGTGATTGAGTGCTAATCTTCCAAGTCGTGTCTAGATCTTATTTTTTTAGCGTATATTTTCTAGGTTAGAGTAAATTCTCGTAAGATATTAGGCAAATCACTTTTCCCCTCAGTGGGATCTAAAGGACTGATTTGTGCGTCTGAAGTTAACGAGTTTCCTTCGGTATTCGGTTAAGGTCTTTCCTCTATCCTATGTTACTAAGTATTTCCGATAATTTTATTAAAAAACCGGTTCTAACGACGGTCTGCACCATTGTTATCGTTTTATTGGGCGCGATCGCCTTACCCCTACTACCGTTAGCAAAATTGCCCGATTTGGCTCCTAAACAGGTAACGGTCAATGCCAGTTATGTGGGATCTGACGCTAAGACGGCGGAAGAGAATGTAACAACGGTACTAGAGCGACAGATCAACGGAACAGAGCAGGTCATTTACATGAACTCCTCGACCGATAATACAGGGACAAGTGCAATTAACGTCTATTTCCCCGTCGAAATGGATCGCAATATTGCCCAGGTCTTAGTCCAAAATAACGTTTCCATTGCAGCTTCCAGTTTGCCAGAGGAAGTAAACCGTCAGGGGATTGTCACGCAAAAGCAATCTCCCTCGATCACCATTGCCTACGGCTTTTATTCAGAAAAAGATGCGGAAGGTAAATTTATCTACGACGATCTTTTTATTAGTAACTTTGTTGATCGTGTTGTCAATAACGAAATTAAACGGTTGAATGGGGTTGGTAGTACGGCGATTATTGGGGTGGGTCTTTATGCTATGCGATTTTGGTTAGACCCCGATGCTCTGGCCGCTCGTAGCCTCTCCGCTTTAGATGTGGTTAACGCCATTCGAGAACAAAACATTCAAGTCGGAGCGGGGGGGATTAACCTACCACCAGTGGATGCCGGTCAAAAATTCCAGATTAATGCGAGGGTGCTAGGTCGTTTTGTCAGTCCAGAGGAAGCGGGCGAGATTGTGGTCAAGGCAGGGCAAGATGGAACCTTGATCCGGATTAAAGATGTGGGTTATGCCTCGGTGGGTTCTCAAAGTTATAAACAGGTTTCCCTCTTTGATGGTGCACCGGCGGTGGCTTTTTTAATCTATCAATTGCCTGGCACTAATGCGCTCAATACAGCCGATTTAGTGCGGGAAAAAATGGCTGAGTTGAAACCGCTTTTTCCGCCTGGCTTGAATGCTGCTGTCGCCACGGACAATACTCTCTTTGTAACAGCTTCCTTGGATGAAGCTCAGAAAACTTTAATTGAAGCCATTCTGCTTGTATTTTTGGTCATTTTCGTTTTTCTTCAAAATTGGCGTACTACTATTATTCCGGCGATCGCCATTCCCGTATCTTTAATTGGGGCCATGGCCTTTGCCCTAGTCTTTGGCTTTAGTTTGAATCAGTTAACGCTGTTTGGGGTCATTCTAGCCACGGGTCTAGTAGTAGATGATGGGATTCTGGTGGTAGAGGCGATCGAAACCAAACTATCCCAGGGAATGCGACCCATGCAGGCGGCCCTTGATGCGATGAATGAGCTAACAGGAGCCGTCGTTGCCACCTCAATTGTCTTAATGGCTGTATTTATTCCCGTCACCTTCTTTCCAGGTACAACGGGGATTGTTTATAAACAGTTTGCCTTGATTATGGCTTTCTCCGTAGCCATTTCTACCTTTAATGCCATCAGCTTCTCCCCTAGTATGTCAGCCATTCTGATGCGGCCTAGCACAGAGAAACATGGCCCCCTGGCGGTTTTCTTTCGTTGGTTTAATCGCTTTTTTGATTGGATTCGAGAAGGATATGGAAAAATTGTAGAATTTCTAATTACCATTCGGTTATTGGTGTTGCCCCTCTTTATTGCTGCTTTAGTCGGAACTGCTTGGGTTTATAGCGTTACACCGACGGGATTCATTCCTGAGGAGGATCAAGGTTACTTTTTTATGTTAGGTAACTCGCCGCCAGGGGTATCCATTGAATATACGAAGGATATTATTAGCAAGGTTATTACCATTGTTAAGGAGCGGGAAGAAGTTGAACACGTTTTGGGAATGGGAGGGTTTAGTTTTTTAGGCAATGATAGTAGTAAATCTCTCTACTTTGTCAAGTTAAAAAACTGGGAAGAGCGACCTGGCCAGAAAAAATCGGTGTTTGCCCTCTTAGCAGATATCAACCGAGAATTATCAATGAAAATTTCTGGGGCGCAGGTCATTGCCGTTAATGCTCCGCCGGTGGATGGGCTAAGTAGCACTGGAGGCTTAGACTTCTACCTCCAAAATCGAGGCGATCTACCCATGGATGCCTTTATTGAAAACATCCAAAACTACATGGCGGCGGCTCGAAAGTTGCCTGAACTCAATCCGCGAACGATCTTTACCCAGTTCACCTTTTCGGCTCCTTTGTTTGAAATTTCGGTACAACGCGATAAGGCCAATGCTCAAAACATTGATGTTTCCAGTATTTTTCAGACCCTAGGCGTTTACATGGGTTCGAGCTACGTCAATCAGTACGTTTTAGGTGGTCGTCTCTATCAGGTTTATGCCCAGGCAAAAGGCAGTTTTCGCTCTAACCCCCAGGACATGAGTCGTCTCTATGTGCGATCGCGGGATGGTGCTTTAGTGCAACTAAGTAACGTCGTTGACATTAAGCAAATTAACTACCCACCCATTGTCACCCACTTTAATATTTATCCTGCTGTTGACGTTCAAGCCTCGCCAGCCCAGGGATTTAGTACGGGACAAGCGATGATGGCCATGGAAAAATTAGCCAAGGAAATCATGCCTGTCTCTATAGGTTATGAGTGGTATGGGACAGGTTATCAAGAGAGACAATCCGGTGGTGCGGCTCCAATCATTTTTGGTCTAGCTTTTATCATGGTATTCCTCGTCTTAGCCGCTCAGTACGAAAGTTATATTGATCCCACCATTATTATGATGACCGTTCCCCTGGCTATTTTGGGAGCGATGGGCGCGATTCTGCTACGTGCCAATGCTCAGGTTATGACGAGTGCTGTATGGCCAACGGTCAATAATAATGTCTATGCCCAGGTCGCGCTAGTGATGTTAATTGGTCTGGCTAGTAAAAATGCCATTTTGATCGTGGAGTTTGCTAATCAGGCGATGGACTTAGGCATGAGTATTCCTAAAGCAGCAGCTTTTGCGGCCAAGGAACGCTTACGACCAATTTTAATGACGGCAATTTCGGGTCTAGTTGGTTTCTGGCCCTTGGTAATTGCGGCGGGGGCAGGAGCCATGAGTCGTTGGTCATTGGGAACGGCTATTTTTGGCGGTTATTTGATTTCCACCATGCTGAGTCTTTTCCTTGTACCTGTTTTGTACAGTCTGATTAAAGAGATTGAAGAGCGTTTCTTCAAAGGTGGGGGTGGTAAATCTGGCCCCTCACCAACTGCACAGCCCAAGGGTCAAGCGAGTCAAGTTCCCGAAGAAAGTGGAACCGTTGCGCCGAGTTTACAGGTTTCTCCCCAAAACGATTAGGGCAAATTTCGCCAAAATTCGGGATTGTACATCCAGATCATAATGGTCTGGATTTTTTTTAAGAGGGGACTTGACAAAAAGGTTCTCAAAATGTGAACATTGTGATGCTAATCTAGTGGTCTGTCAATTTTCTATTTGTGGATAAAGACGCTTGAGACGGATACGAGCCTCAGCCGTCGTGAATTGCCAATCTACCGACTTTTGGGAATGATTGCGCTGAGTGTACCAAGCCGTTGTTTCTTGCTCTAAAGTTTCCCGATCTGGAATTCGACGAGCTAGGCATTGCCGAGTCATTGCGGACAGCTCGTTTTCAGCAATATTAAGCCAACTGCCATGTTTTGGGGTATGGTGAATTTCCAACCGTTCGACTAGACGACGAGCCGTGGAAGGCTCAAATGCTTCATATAGTGAGGCAAGTTTGTGAGTATTTAGCTGATCACATACTAAAATGACTTTGTCGTTATCAGCATAGTCGTTATCGAGTAAATTCTTAATTTCTGTTGCCCAGTCAACCGATGTTCTACGTTCACTGACAACTGTCTTTCGCCACCCAGACAAGGGTTCTGTAAACATAAAGATATTGGCTGTTCCATTGCGTTCATATTCGTAATCATGCGCCTCTGGCTGTCCAGGTTTGGCTGGTAGAGGAAGGCGGGTTTCTTTGACCAATTGTATAGGTTGCTCATCCATGCAAATCACTGGACAATTGGGGTCATAGGGTCGGTGATAAATTTCTAGAACATCTTCCATGTTAGACACAAATTCGGCACTCTTTTCTGGTGGAATCACGTACATCTGTCGCAGATGAGGTTTTAGTTCGTTTTTTTTAACACTTGACGCACGGTTTCGTGACTAATTGCTGGCACAATTTCTAACTCGACCGCCTTGTCGGCTAGTAACCTCAATGTCCAACGGGCTTGACCAGCAGGCGGTTCTCCACAACGTAAGGCGATTAGTTTTGCTTCTACCTCTCCATCAATAATCGGTTGACGAGGCGGCGTTTTGCGGGGCTTGCGGCTTAATGCTGACTCCACACCTTCATTGACCAATCGCTCCCTGAGATTGGCGACTGTGTTACGGTGACAACTAAAGGCGGCGGCAGCTTCCTCATCCGTCCATCCTTGTCCATTCACATCAATGTTTAACAGAATATTGGCGTGCTTAATTTTGTAAGCCGCTCCTTTGCCGATGGATACCAAATCTTTTAGGGTCTGACGTTCTTCTTGACTTAATCGGACAATATAGGTCTTGAGCATGGTTACTTATTACGATATCTGTTGAGGTAATGAATAGCCTCTCCATTTTCCCTCAAATTCACAATCTTTAGCTTGACAGACCACTAGCGAAAATACTCACTACAGGGAAGGGCAAAAATACAACGATGGAGTTAGTCGGAAAAGCCAAGCTAAGATCAGATATCAGCAAGTATAGTGGTACAAAAAGAGGGGTTGAAAGGTGGATCAAGATCGTTGAAGGAGCAGAGTGGATTCATATTGAAGAGGTTAAAAAAACACTTCCATCCGCAGATTTTGCTCGTAATACTGAAACTACTATCTTTAATATCAAAGGCAATGATTACAGAATCATTACAAAGATTGATTACTCTCTTAAGCGAATTTACTACCTCTTTTTTTTGCCTCATGCAGAATATACCAAGCGCAAATTATAGAATAGTAAACTAGGAAATTAGCCAGGGAGAACAGCTATTTTTGTCTCCCACTTTCTCTATTGTTTTCTTTGTCCAAGCTTAACCTAGATTAATCATCTCAATTAATCACTCATCCAACCAATTCAAAAAATTTAAACTCAAAATGGCACTAATTATCAACAAAACGATCTATAGCGAACTTTTGACTGCCTTTCAACCTAAAGTTATTAAAACTCAAGCTGAATATGATGAGGCTCATCGCATTCTGGTAGAATTAATCATGCTGCCATCTCTCAGTCCAGAGCAGATAGAATTGCGGGAATTAATTATTGTTTTACTTAAAGAGTTTGATCATAAGCAACCAACACCTGAACCAGCCTCTCCTCAAGAGGTACTTGTTTACCTGATGGAGGAACATCATCTTAAGCAAGCTGACCTAGTTGGAAAAATTGGCTCTAAAGGTGTGGTTTCAGAAATTGTTAATGGTAAACGTTCCATTAGTAAATCTCAAGCCAAAGTATTAGCTGAAATTTTTCACGTTTCTTCCAGTGTTTTTATTTAGTCTCCTGATAGCGATCGCGTTAACTCGCGTTGCATTACGCTGGAACAAGTCTGAAACCCATTTTTAGTCCCTTGCCTTTATACTGACTGTGTATTTATGACTAATCCCATTTATCCCGTCATTTGGCAGGACAATCAAGTTCTGCTCATTGATCAAACCCTATTGCCTAACCAATATCGTCAAGTTGCGATCGCTGACTATCAGGCCATGGCCAAGGCGATTACAACCATGATTGTGCGGGGCGCACCGGCGATCGGGGTGGCAGCGGCCTATGGTATGTATCTAGGAGCTAGGGAGATTGATACCCCAGAATTAGGGGAATTTTTAGCCCGTTTGGAATACGTCGCTGAACAATTGCGTCAAACCCGACCCACTGCGGTTAATCTCTTTTGGGCCATTGAAGAGATGCTAAAGGTGGCCTACCAGAGTGGCGAAGATGTCAATGCCGTTAAACAACAATTATTGGTGACAGCCCAAACCATTCAAGCTCAAGATCTACAAACCTGTCAGGCGATCGGAGACAATGGTTTACAGGTATTACCCCAAACCCCAGAAAAATTAACCTTGTTAACCCACTGTAACGCTGGAGCCTTAGCCACTGCTGGTTATGGAACGGCTCTTGGTGTGATTCGTAGTGCCTGGTCCGCCGGACGACTAGAGCGAGTTTATGCCGATGAAACCCGACCCCGATTACAGGGCGCGAAATTAACCGCCTGGGAATGCGTACAGGAGGGAATTCCTGTTACCTTGATTAGTGATAATATGGCAGCCCATTGTATGCAGCAAAAACGGATTGATGCGGTGGTAGTCGGGGCCGATCGCATTGCCGCCAATGGTGATGCTGCCAATAAGATTGGGACTTATGGATTAGCCGTCATCTCTAAAATGCACCATATTCCCTTTTTTGTGGCCGCTCCCCTTTCCACCATTGATTTTTCCTTGCGAGATGGAACGCTAATTCCCATTGAGGAACGTGACCCCCAGGAAATCTATCAAGTGGGAGAGACTCGTCTTTGTCCAGAGGGCGTTGACTTTTATAATCCGGCCTTTGATGTCACCCCGGCCGAACTCATTACAGCCATCATTACGGAAAAAGGGGCTGTTCCCCCAGACCAGTTAGGAACCATTCGCGGTTAGAACTTTTGAGCAACAATGCAACAATTTGATGTGGTAGTGGTGGGCGGTGGGCCAGCCGGTGGCTATGGAGCTTATTTATTGGCCCAAAAGGGTTATAAAGTGCTGCTTGTAGAACAGCACCCAGACTTTACCAAAAACAATTTTTCCAGTGCTGCCACACCTCTTGAAACCCTCACCCAATTTAATTTGCCCTCAGCCGTGGTCGCTCAGTATTGGCGAAAATTAGCGGTGATTAGCACCCATGAAGCTCAGGAATGGTCATCGGACAAGCCCTTGGGTGCGGTCTTTGATTTTGCGAAATTGCGCTCCTATCTGGCCGAAAAAGTTACACAACAAGGGGGAACGGTTTGGTTAGGTCATCGTTATCTCAATACGGTTCAGGAGGGCGAGAAAACTTTAGTTCAGCTAAAGCGATCAGGGGGAAAGGTGAGCACGATCGCCGCCCAGGTTGTTGTGGATGCCACTGGTTACGCTCGCGCAGTCATGTATCCTCAAAAAAGCGATCGCCCTTCTTTTTACAAAGCCACAGGCATTGAGTATTTAATTACAGTGGACGAACAAACCCATACTCAATATGCCGAATCCTTACTTTTCTTTTTAGGTTATCGTTGGAGTCCGAGGGGTTATTCCTGGATTTTTCCAATGGATAACTATCAGTTAAAAGTGGGATCGGCTTGGATTGATGCGGAACATCAATATTTAAAAACATTAAAGCCTCTACGGGACTATACCAAGGCTTTGATTACCGATTATTTGCAACTAGACCATTATCAATTAGTGGAAATTCATGGCTCTATTTTGGAGTATTCTTCTCATCTAGAGGATACCTATTATCGCGATAATCTCATTGCCATTGGTGATGCTGTTTCTACGGTTAATTTTCTCGGCGGCGAAGGAATTCGTCATGGGATGCAAGGAGCCGCGATCGCTGTTCCCTATATTGAAGCCTATCTTCAGGGCAAAAAAGCAAGCTTCTCTGGCTATGAAAAGGCCATGAAAGATTATTTTGCTCAAAAATGGAATGTCTCAGAGGCGATTAACCGTAAAGTTTATTTGCAATATGATGATGCCAAAATTGATCTCGGTGTTGCCTATCTAAAATATCTGAGTTTTGACGATGCGATCGATATTCTTTTTAATTACAAATTTGATAAACTTTATCGAGGCATTTACCCCTTTATTTTTAAAAAAATCAATAAACTTGTCCAAGGCCTCAAAAGATGGCTAGTTCGCACCCCCTGAAATGATTAAACCCTCTCCCCTGATTCTTCTCTGTTTAAGTTTGCTCACTGGCTGTAGTGGTAGTCCCCTCGCCAACCGCTTTGCCGTCAACCCCGCTCTAGAAGTTTCCCCCTCCCTCTCCCCTCTTCCTCCCTCTCCTCTCCTCTCCCCCTCCTCCCCCGCCTCTCTCTCCCCCTCTCCCCTCCTCCCCCCATCCCCCAGTCCCTCCCCCGGCAGTCCTCTACAATTCAGCGATCTGGCCACGGTTTCCCAACCCTTTCGAGGCTACATCGAAGATCTGGCCCAATTAGGGATTCTTTCCTCTCGAAATGATCAAAATTTCCAGCCCAACAGTCCGATTACACGACGGGAATATGCTCGTTGGTTGATAGCTGCCAATAACCGCTTTTATGCCAATGTCCCGGCCAAACAAATTCGTTTAGGAAGCGAAAATTCTGCGCCCGCTTTTGCGGATGTGTCTAGCAAAGATCCTGATTTTCCAGCAATTCAAGGTTTGGCTGAAGCCGGATTAATTCCTTCTCCTCTTAGTAATGATCCCAGTGCCAGTCTGTTCCGTCCCAATGTCAACCTAACGCGAGAAGATTTGATTGCCTGGAAGGTTCCTCTCGATACCCGTAAAGCCCTTCCCAATGCTTCGATTGATAATTTGAAGGAAACCTGGGGTTTTCAGGATGTGGCCAAAATCGATCCCAAGGTTTGGCGAAGCATCTATGACGATTTTCAAAATGGAGATCAGTCTAATATTCGGCGGGTTTTCGGCTATACAACGCTCTTTCAACCCAAAAAGCCTGTGACCAGGGCAGAAGCAGCGGCCACATTGTGGTATTTCGGTTTTCAGGGAGATGGGCTGTCGGCTCAGGAAGTCCGAGCTATGCCAAAGCCCACACCCTCACCTTCTCCTCTGCTTAATGCCCCGAATCCAAGTAAGTAGGTAGTTGCAATTAAATGTAAAATTGATTACCCTGAAAGCCTTGCTGTGACTCAATTCTCTAAAAAATCAATTGTGCCTACCTAGGGCTTGCTGAAAAAAGCTGAAACCTTTACGGAGAAAAATAGTAGGCGAATTAAGAACCGCTAGAATGCACGAAAATAGGGTAGAATGCCTCAAAACCATTGCATTAAGAAGAGAGAAAGCAGATGTACCGAAAGCAACAGTACTCAATTGAAACACCAGAAAACTTGAAAAATCTGTTCGGCGGGCAGTTAGACGAAGAAAATCGTTGGATAGAAATGTCAAAAATGATTCTTTGGGAAGAATATGAGGAAGAATATGCAAAAAACTTCACAGAAAAAAAAGGAGCCCCAGCCAAATCATTTAGAATGGCATTAGGAGCATTAATTATCAAAGAAATTTCAGGAAAAAGTGACAGAGAAACAGTAGAACAAATAAAAGAGAACCCTTATTTACAGTACTTTATAGGAATGGAAAGCTATAGTAGCAAAGAAGCATTTAATGCGTCAATGATGGTTCATTTTCGTAAAAAAATAGGAATGGAATTAATAAATAAAATTAATAAAGAAATAGAAAAAAAAGCGACGGGTGTAGCGTCAGAAAAAAAAGAAAATGAAGGAAAGTTATTGTTAGATGCGACTTGTACACCAGCAGATATAAAATATCCAACGGATATAGGAATATTGAATGATGCCAGAGAAAAAACAGAAAAAATAATAGATAAGCTGTATGAAGAAATAAAAGAGAAAAGGAAAGAAAAGCCGAGGACTTATAGGGAAGTGGCAAGAAAAGAGTACTTAGCCATAGCAAAAAAACGTCGTGTGTCAAAAAAAGAAAGAAGAAAAGGAACAAAAAAACAACTAGGATATATAAAAAGAAACTTGTCTGATATAGAAAAAATGATAGAAGAGGGAGCAAAGTTAGAAAAACTAACGAAAAAAGAGCAAGAAGAGCTTGTAACGATAGGAAAAGTGTATGAGCAACAGTTAGAAATGTATGAAAAAAAGACAAATAAAGTAGAAAACAGAATTGTGAGTGTAAGCCAACCTCACGTGCGTCCAATAGTGCGTGGAAAAGCGGGAAAAGCAGTAGAGTTTGGAGCTAAAATATCGGCAAGTAATGTGAATGGCTTTGTCTTCTTAGACAAATTAAGTTGGGATAATTACAACGAATCGGGAGATTTACAAGCGCGAATAGAAGAATATAAAAGGGAAACAGGATGTTATCCGGAATCGGTTCATGTGGATAAAATCTATCGAACAAAAGCGAATCGAGCTTATTGTAAAGAAAGGGATATAAGAATGAGTGGTCCCCGATTGGGAAGACCGCCGAAAGAGGTGAGCAAAGAAAAAAAGAAAGAGGCACGCTCAGATGAAAGAGTGCGTAATGCCATTGAGGGTAAATTCGGACAGGGAAAGAGGAAATTTAGTCTTGGTCGAGTGATGGCCAAACTACCTGAGACCTCGGAAACGGTAATTGCGATGAACTTTTTGGTAATGAATCTTTCTACTCTACTTCAGAAGACAAAAAGTAAAAAGTTGTAGAGTCGTTTTTCTTGTGAAAAATGGTGTTAATTTTCCTCTCTTTTGTGAGGAGTGATTTGTGTTGACCTTTTTAGACAGAAAGGAACAATAGATTAAACAAAATCTGTATTTTGATTTGTTTCCATAAGGATAAGTTATCTATGCTTTTTCAGTCCATACTTCCCTAACCCACATTTCTTTCGTTTTTTGACTTTTTCAGCAAGCCCTACTTAGGAATCGTAGCGGGAATTATAGATGAAATGGGTTTAGTAGAAATTATCGATGAGGAAGTGGGAACTCATCCTCAAGAAAAGCTCAGTGTAGGTACAATAGTAAAAGCAATGATATTAAACTGCTTAGGATGTATCAATGCTCCGTTATATTTGTTGAGTGAGTTTTTTAAAGGAAAAGCATTAGAATACCTATTAGGAGAAGGAATAAAAGCAGAAGATTTAAATGATGACAAGCTAGGAGGTCATTGGATAAGGTATTTGGAGTGGGGGTAAAAAACCGGTTCACGAAAATAGTCCTAAAAGCGGCAGCAATCTTTGGAATAGAACAAAAGTCAAAGCATTTAGACTCAACCTCAATGTCTGTACAAGGGAAGTATAAGGAAAGGATAGAAGATGAGGAAGACGAGCAGACAAAAGCCATAAAAATAAAATTTGGTTATTCCAGAGATAAACGACCAGACCTAAAACAGTTTATGTTAAATATGATATGTAGTGGAGATGGTGGTGTCCCTCTCTTTATGCAATTAGGAGATGGCAATGAATCGGATAAAAAGGTGTTTCCCCAGATAATCAAAGACTGTCAAGAAAGGTTGAATATGGAAGGTTTATCGGTGATGGATGGAGCTTTTTATACGGCGGAAAATGTGGGCATGGCGAGGTCAATTCAATGGTTAAGTCGTGTCCCTCTGAAAGAAGCCACTGAGACTTTGGCAAATATATCAGAAGACCAATGGCAGCAGGGTGAACAGGACGGTTATCGTTGGCAAGTGAGGGCTTCGGAATATGGGGGTGAACAGCAACGATGGCTTGTGGTCGAAAGTGCTCAACGTCTCCAGTCCGATAATAAAGCTATAAGTCAAAAAATTGAGAAAGCCGATAAAGTTGTCAAAAAAGAATGGCAGAAACTTTGTGGACAGAATTTTGCTTGTGAGGCCGATGCTCTTACTGAGGCTCAACTCTGGCCAAAAACCTTGACTTATCATCAACTCAGTCAAGTTGAGGTTCAGACTATTCCTTACTATGCCAAGGGAGGAAGACCGAAACAAGGGGCTACCCCTCTCGGTTTTCATTACCGCTTAACTGGGCAATTAAGCCTTGATTCCTCTTGCTTGGAAGCCGCATCTAAACGGGCTGGACGTTTTATTTTAGCTACTAATGTTCTTGATTCTCAGGTTTTGAGTCCCGACCAGATGTTGGCTGAATATAAGGCTCAACAAAACACCGAGCGCGGCTTTCGCTTTCTCAAAGACCCTTTCTTTTTTGCCTCTGCTCTTTTTCTCAAGAATCCTCAACGCATTATGGCTTTGATGATGATTATGGTTGTCTCTTTATTGGTTTATACTTTGGCACAACGTCGCCTACGACAGGCTTTGGCTCTTGCCCATCAGACTATTCCTAATCAAAAGGGTAAACCGACCGCCATTCCCACTCTGCTTTGGGTCTTTCAGTCTTTTCTGTTTATCCGTTGGTTAGAGATTGACGGCATTCAAACTATCGTTAATTTGACCTCCAAACACAAACATATTCTTTCCTTTCTTGGCTCTTCATGTCAAAAGTACTACTTTGTCTCTTGACTTACCTGCGGAATGTGGGCTCCAAACACAAACATATTCTTTCCTTTCTTGGCTCTTCATGTCACAAGTACTACTTTGTCTCTTGACTTACCTGCGGAATGTGGGTTTTAACGCTTAACTTAGTCATTTTCTCTTGAGGTTTATTCGCTTATTTGATTTTAACTATTCCGTTACCATTTCTCACTTTATTTTTATTTTTTCAAAATTAGTACGAAATATAGGGCTTAACTTACTCACAAAAGAAAAGACTCTTAAACTCGGTATCAAGAATAAACGGCTACGCGCTGGTTGGGACGAGGACTATCTCCTTAAGGTTTTGCTCACGTAAGATGCGTTCGCCCTGTGCGTTTGCCCTGATTGATGACACGCTCTAAGTTTTATCGCAAAGATGCCGAATTCTACTCATGTTTGCCAAATGATTTTTTATTAAATTACCCCTAAAAAAAGAAAGGCGATCGCAATTCCCAAGGCCAAACCAACCAGGACTTGAACGGGAGTATGACCGAGGAGTTCCTTGAGACGGACTTCATTAAAACTATTACCATCATCTTGAAAGAGTTCATCAATCATTTGATTCAAAATACGGGCCTGTTTTCCGGCTGCCTGACGAACCCCTGCCGCGTCATACATCACAATAATGGCAAACAGACAAGCGATCGCAAATTCATTACTACCCCAACCCTTTTGTAAACCGACACCTGTTGCCAAAGCTCCTACCAACGCCGAATGAGCACTGGGCATCCCCCCCGTCGAAACCAGGGAACGGATATTAATTTTACCATTGCGAACCAGTTCCACGATCGCCTTTAATCCTTGGGCAATCAAACAAGCGGCCAAAGACACCAACAAAACGTGATTCTCAAGAATACTAGGGAAATCCTGCATAAATCAAGACATTTAAACAATAAATAAGCACTCGGACAGTTTGACACCAGTTTAAGCCCTTAGTGCTTACGGCTAACAATATATTGGGCTAACGATTTTAACGGTGTAGCGGCCTCTCCATAGCAATCCAACGCCGCGATCGCCTCGTCCACCAACTGTTGAGCTTGTTTTTGAGATTCCTCAATTCCCCAAAGACTAGGATAAGTTGCCTTTTGGGCCAATAAATCCTTCCCCGCCGTCTTGCCCAGTTCTTCTTGGGTTGCCGTAATATCGAGAATATCATCCACAATTTGAAAAGCCAGGCCAATATTTTGGGCAAAAGTTGACAATTTCTCGACTTCCGTCTCCGTCGCTCCTGCCAAAATGGCCCCCGAAACCACCGACGTTTCCAGTAAAGCCCCCGTTTTGTGGGTATGAATAAAAGTCAAGGTATCGGCAGTGACATCGGTTTTCCCCTCCGACTCCAGATCCAAGACTTGACCTCCCACTAATCCCTCTGCTCCAACCGTTCTTCCCAAACGAGCGATCACCTCCAGCAAATTATGGGGCGCAACATTACGGGTTTGAGTAACCACAAATTCAAAGGCGTAGGCTAACAGACCATCTCCTGCCAAAATTGCGATATCTTCCCCAAAAACCTTGTGATTCGTCAACTTTCCTCGACGATAATCGTCATTATCCATAGCTGGTAAATCATCATGAATTAATGACATAGTGTGAATCATTTCCAAGGCACAGGCTGTGGGTAGGCACATTTCCAAACTGCCACCATGAAGCTCACCAGTGGTTAAACAAAGGATCGGTCTTAATCTTTTTCCCCCCGCCAGCAGAGAATAATGCATCGCTTCATAAATCTTGGCAGGTCTTCTAATGGGGAGAGATTGATTCAGAGCCTGCTCAACTAGCCCCTGCTTTTCTTGAAGATAGGAAGCAAGGTCAAAGGTCATTGACTTCCTTTGTACAACCATTGTGTCACCCATTTGTGCTATACACAGATATTAAATAACCGACTGCTTCCCTATTTTACAGGTAATGGGAAAGGCCACTGGAAAAAGATTAGAGAAAAAAATTAGAGATTAGAATTCAAGCTTCATAGAGATTAAAGTTTAGCTATTCTGAATCGAAATCCTCATCCTCTAGATTAGAGTCGGGATAGCGAGCATAAATTTGTTCAGCTTCAGGACAATCGTCAGAGATCAATAACTCAGAATTCGAGCGAGAAACGGAAGCCAATTTACGACTCACGGCTCCAATACTTTCTAGACGAACCATTTCTTCCCATGAACTGACTTCATCATCTTCCTCTGTTTCATAGCGAATGGTCACGAGATCCCCTTCGAGGGCGATAATGCGAGCATTTTCAATCCAGCGTTGCTGATCCCGCAAGTAAATGCAAACTTCCTGTCCATCAGTACAAAACTGGTATATCTTGCGGTGTAACATTTTGAGTCTCCTATAAAGCTTAATAATTTTCTCAAGGCAGGCAATCTATAAAAACGACGACGGACTTTGTTCTATACCGCTTCGTCGCTTAGGTCGCTTAGGGAGAATAGGCTGATTGAGAAGGAATAGCTCTGGTCGGAAGAGAACAAGCTGATTTGGGCAGTTTGGACCTAGGGTCAAAAATTTCACAATATTCAACGATGGGAGTCTTGATCCACAAGCTTAATCTTATACCAAAATCTTAGCTTACTGGAAAGAAAGCAGCGGACAAATAAGGAAAAAATACATTTTCAAACAGGGTGATCACCCCCAAAAGAGATTTCCCATGATCCATCAAAAATAGTAATCTAGGACAGCAATTCCAAATTCAAACGGTAACATAAAATACAGACGTTATCTCGCTTTTATGGGGTCAAGAGAGATTTCGCTGATTTCTGACGTTTTTCGTACTTCCTCCTCGAATCTTAGCCTCTTGGAGAGTCAGCAACCGGCAAACAAACTTGATCAATGTGCGATTCGTTTAGCGTGAATCACGGTGAAAGTCCGTAAATAACCGCTCTTTGCCAAGTCTCCCAAGACTAGCTTAACTATCCCCTTGATGAGGGTGAAAGCCCCTCTCCTTAAACTCGAAGGTAACTCCTTATCTGCCCACACTGACACAACTCGGAATTTGTGAGAGTGAAGCTGGGAGCAGGACGCAATCAGATATCAATTGCAGATGGCACTGGCGTTAACAGGGAGTTCCCATGATGAAACAGAGCCTAGAAAAGCAACTTAGTGTTGAAGCAGACATAGTACTTAGAGTCTGACTCCGCCAGAGATTAGTATCCCGCCGAGTTATTGATGATATCGGTAAGAGTAAGGGGTTCTGGCAGTTGAAGTGGCTACATCTAAAGGGACAATCAATCAAAAGGATGGAACGAATAAAAACGAATCTAGGGTCTGAGGGCGGTCGAATCCTCAGTAAACCAGACGAGAGGTGCAATTCCTTAGATTCGGGTAGGACAAGGCGTAATTGCCTAGAGGTATATAGAAAACACAATTGGATGCAGATTATGGTTAGACACGGTATTAACACCAGTGAACTATGGAAGAAACTACCTTGGAAGAAATTCCAAAAGACGCTCTTCCGACTACAGAAAAGAGTGTTCAAAGCAGTTCAATTTGGCGACAAGCATAAAGCTTGGTCACTCCAAAAACTGATTATAAAATCTCAAGCGGCTAGATTACTAGTAGTCAGTCAAGGTAGAACCAGGGCGAACGCATCTAAAAATGATACAGATACAAGAACATTATAGAGGGATGGATAAGGGAAAATAAGGAAAAGTGCATAGAAAACAAAAGCGATGAAACTCCGACCCAAATATAGACTGGTAGAACACTTTGCCGAAATAGATGACCCTCGCATCGAACGAACAAAACGGCATAAACTCATTGATATTCTAACGATTGCCATCTTAGCCGTCATTTGTGGAGCAGAAGGTTGGGTAGCCATGGAAAGTTTCGGCAAGGCTAAACATCAATGGCTAAAAAAAATTTTGGAATTGCCGAATGGCATCCCCTCCCACGATACGTTTGCGCGTGTACTTGCTAGTCTGAATGGGTACGACCTTTAGTTGATAAAAGCTGTTGTAATCAGGGTTCTACAGGGAACCCATATTGATCAAGTTTTGCCCAAAATTGACTCCATCGTTCCTTGGTCAATACCAAAGCTCGTAGGCTCAAAATAATTCCTGCTCCTTTTTCCTTCCATCGCATCCCTGAACAACATAATCGTTGTTTGACCAACGTCTTACAAGCTGCTTCCGTAACACCTGAACCAATCGGATACTTTTTCTCTATGTATTCAGCATAATCCATTTGATGCTGATGATTCTCGTAATAAGTAATCGCCCAGCAATTCTCAGTTTTAGACACAGCAAGCCTTTTAGGGATTTAAAGAACATTTCAAAGGGGGTTTTTGGGGCAATCCTGTATGTACTATTGCGCCTAAAAGCCTGAAGACTCGTAAAATGAACTTGTTAATCCCGTTGAATTTTACCCCGTATTACGCGAACTAAAACCTGAAACTCTTGCTACAGCGCAAATTTAGAATTGCTGGTAATCGCCGCTTGTAGTTTCTCGGTAAGATTCTTAGAATGACTTTTTTCTTCTTTGACTTCTTTCATCAGATTTAGCAGTTCTCCTGCTTTTCCTTTTTCATGCTTGAGTTCTCGACAATTTTCAGTCAACCATTCTTTTTGTTTTGACACTGTATTCGGATGCAACGCTTCTGCCAAGGCACCTAAGTAGGGCTTGCTGAAAAAAGCTGAAACCCTTACGGAGAAAAATAGTAGGCGAATTAAGAACCGCTAGAATGCACGAAAATAGGGTAGAATGCCTCAAAACCATTGCATTAAGAAGAGAGAAAGCAGATGTACCGAAAGCAACAGTACTCAATTGAAACACCAGAAAACTTGAAAAATCTGTTCGGCGGGCAGTTAGATGAAGAAAATCGGGCTCTCCCCTTGTCTGTGTGTAATGTTATGTTAAGAGTTAAAGCAAGCTAACAATTTAAGCCGTAGATGCTCAAAATTAGCAAATCCATAACTTTTCCTTTTTATTAATTTAATTTTTGTATTCATCCCTTCCGTTAATCCATTAGTTGTATGGTTTTCAAAATAATTGCATATACCTGTCAAATGAGTTTTCAGCATACCCACACTTTTTTTATAGAATAGGCTCGCTGTTCTCATCCATTTTTCAAATTTTCTCCTTGCACCATTTGTCGTTCTTGAATGCTCATAAATATCTCTAATCTCTTCCTTCATTTCATACGCTATTCCTAAACAAGGATACATTTTCAATATCTCTTCTAACTCTTCTCTTTTTTCTTTTTTTAACTCTTCTTTATTTTTCCATAATAGGTATGTTAAACCCTTTTTATGGATATTCATTTTCTTTCTCAATTTATTCAATTCTTCATTTATATTTTTCATTACATGAAATCTATCATAGACGATTTTAGCATTTACAAATAACTCCTTTATTGCTGACGTAAATCACTCCCACATATCCACACTTACTTCCTTTACATTCTCTCTAACCCTTGCTGGCTGCACCTTTAGGGCTTCTATTATCTCTTCTTTTTTGTGTCCTTTTATTACTTCTAACAATTCCTTTTTATTTATATCTATCACTGTTGTAATAAAGTCTTTTTTTCCTTTTCTATTACTAAATTCGTCTAAACTTATCTTTTCTGGTAATTCCCATTCCTTCTTTTCTGCCTGCTTTGCATACTCTTCAAATATTGATTCCAATGTTCCCCAACTTATTTCTTCTTCTTGCCTTACCTCTTCTACATTTTTCTTTTTTACTTGCTCATAAATCTTTTCTTCATAACGAATTGTATAATGTTTTCTTAGCCGCATAAAGTCCAGTCTTTCTGTTATGTATTTCTGACATTTTTCACAATGGAACTGGCGGCGGGGCACTTCCAGATATACTTTCTTTCCCAATAGGGATAAATCCCGAACCAAATTATATTCTATTTGATTTATATCTTCCAATTCTTTATGACAATTTGGACATTCCATTACTTCGTTTTTCATTTTTAATTTTAAGAACAAAGGGGTGTGACCTTTAGTTGATGAAGGAAAAGAAAAGTGTTAACATGGGATGAAAAGTGACAAAGAGGAAACAATGATGACAGCAAAACTAATTAATGTAGAGGGTTCAAAGATAAAAATAGAACTAACATTAGAACTCAGTCGTTCAATGTTGGATACAGAAATAAATATTCAAAAAGGCTTAAACGAAGTAGGTTGCATCGCCAGCAAAGAAGCCTTGAAATATTTAGATACAGATGGTTCACCCTTAAAAATCGGTGAAGAAATCTGGAAGAGTAAGGGAGAGCAACCGAAAGAATATCAAACACCTTATGGTGAGGTTATAGTGAATCGTCATGTATATCAGCGTTCACCTTTGAGGAAAAACGTATTGCCCCTTAGAAAGAGAAGCAAGGATAATCATAACATCAACGCCATTATTGGCAAAACAGGTATCCTCAAAAATGTCAGGGATGGCAGGCAAAGAGGTGAAAAATGATTTATTAGAAAATCATGGTAGAAAAGTAGCGCTATCCTATATCCAAAGATTGAGTGAAGCAGTAGGAAGTGTGGTACAGGCAAAAGAAGAAGCGTGGAGTTATGCCCCGCCCAAGGAGGATAGCCAAATTGCAACAGTGGGAATAGGATTAGATGGAACCTGTATGCTGATGTGTGAGGATGGCTACCGTGAAGCAATGGTGGGAACCGTTTCCCTATACGATAGTGAAGGCGAACGTCAACCTACAATCTATCTAGGTGCGGCACCAGAGTATGGAAAAAAGAGTTTTCTAGAAAGATTAGAAAGAGAAATTGAGCGAGCGAAAAACCGTTATCCAGAGGCAACATTGGTCGGGATAGCAGACGGGGCAGAATCAAATTGGAAGTTTTTAGAAAAGCAAACGGAAGAACAGATATTAGATTTCTATCATGCCTCTGGTTACTTAGGTGCCTTGGCAGAAGCGTTGCATCCGAATACCGTGTCAAAACAAAAAGAATGGTTGACTGAAAATTGTCGAGAACTCAAGCATGAAAAAGGAAAAGCAGGAGAACTGCTAAATCTGATGAAAGAAGTCAAAGAAGAAAAAAGTCATTCTAAGAATCTTACCGAGAAACTACAAGCGGCGATTACTTATTACGAGAATCATCAGCATCAAATGGATTATGCTGAATACATAGAGAAAAAGTATCCGATTGGTTCAGGTGTTACGGAAGCAGCTTGTAAGACGTTGGTCAAACAACGATTATGTTGTTCAGGGATGCGATGGAAGGAAAAAGGAGCAGGAATTATTTTGAGCCTACGAGCTTTGGTATTGACCAAGGAACGATGGAGTCAATTTTGGGCAAAACTTGATCAATATGGGTTCCCTGTAGAACCCTGATTACAACAGCTTTTATCAACTAAAGGTCGCACCCGAACAAAGCACCATCTATTTCTCGATAGTTTACGACTGTTACCTTTGGCAAACCTAGTAGCTCATCCAAGTTTATCCACATACTCCACCTCCTACTGTGGTATTACTATTATACACTTTCCACACAGTTGGGGGAAGAGCCAAAATCGTTGGATAGAAATGTCAAAAATGATTCCCTGGGAAGAATATGAGGAAGAATATGCAAAAAACTTCACAGAAAAAAAAGGAGCCCCAGCCAAATCATTTAGAATGGCATTAGGAGCATTAATTATCAAAGAAATTTCAGGAAAAAGTGACAGAGAAACAGTAGAACAAATAAAAGAGAACCCTTATTTACAGTACTTTATAGGAATGGAAAGCTATAGTAGCAAAGAAGCATTTAATGCGTCAATGATGGTTCATTTTCGTAAAAAAATAGGAATGGAATTAATTAATTAATAAAATTAATAAACTGGAGAGTGCGAAGTTCTCTGTCAGACATTTTGACAAAATGCCTAAAAGCCTTGCATTGAAAGCCTTTCAGCGATTGTGAGTCTGGAAGAGGGGTGAAGGACGTTGGGGGCTGAAACCCTAGTAAACTCGTTGATTTTCCTAGAACTTCGCACTGTCCAGTTAATAAAGAAATAGAAAAAAAAGCGACGGGTGTAGCGTCAGAAAAAAAAGAAAATGAAGGAAAGTTATTGTTAGATGCGACTTGTACACCAGCAGATATAAAATATCCAACGGATATAGGAATATTGAATGATGCCAGAGAAAAAACAGAAAAAATAATAGATAAGCGATATGAAGAAATAAAAGAGAAAAGAAAAGAAAAGAAAAGCCGAGGACTTATAGGGAAGTGGCAAGAAAAGAGTACTTAGCCATAGCAAAAAAACGTCGTGTGTCAAAAAAAGAAAGAAGAAAAGGAACAAAAAAACAACTAGGATATATAAAAAGAAACTTGTCTCATATAGAAAAAATGATAGAAGAGGGAGCAAAGTTAGAACCCACATTCCGCAGGTTGTCGAAGAGGAACACTAGTTCACGCGAGCTAGTATCGGTACTTGTGCATTGATTTCGGGCAAGGATAAAAAATGTCAATAAAGTTCTAAAATGGAGTCTTGCCTTAGATAGCTGGACAGTGGGAAGTTCTCGAGCAGGGTAAGTGAGAAAAGAAAATCGGACATGCGATACCCAAGAGTGCCGTTATGTCCGAAACTGGCTGATATAGAAAATAGATAGCCAGTGCTATCTATCAATTATGCAACTATGTCAGCGACTAGAGCAAATCCTAGAGAATCTCCGTCCCGCCTTTAGCCGAGAAGCAACGTACCAATGGTTTATCCTATTAGCCTGGGGAGTAGTGCTCAACAGCCAACCGAGCGCAATAACAAGCTATGTCAATGCCTTAGGGTTAACAGAGAGCTACTACCATCAGGCACTACATTGGTTTGAATCCAAGGCATTTAACGTCAAAGGACTGACCTTGGGATGGTCGAAGTGGGTAAGTCAGCATGAAAATCTATATCGAATCAAGGAAAAACGAGTGTATGTGGGGGATGGAATCAAAGTGGGGAAAGAAGGGCGCAAGATGCCAGGGGTAAAACGACTACACCAAGAATCCGGAAATGTGGCGAAGCCAGAATGGATAAGGGGGCATTACTTCAATGCCTTGAGTGTTTTGGTGGGAGCAGGAAAAGCCTGCTTTGCCTTGCCCTTAGTGTTGCGGCTAGACGATGGCATCAAGTCCAAAGCAACGGCAAAGGAAGGGAAAAAAGGCAGCAAAAAAGAGAAGACTACTCTAGGGCTTGCTGAAAAAGTCAAAAAACGAAAGAAATGTGGGTTAGGGAAGTATGGACTGAAAAAGCATAGATAACTTATCCTTATGGAAACAAATCAAAATACAGATTTTGTTTAATCTATTGTTCCTTTCTGTCTAAAAAGGTCAACACAAATCACTCCTCACAAAAGAGAGGAAAATTAACACCATTTTTCACAAGAAAAACGACTCTACAACTTTTTACTTTTTGTCTTCTGAAGTAGAGTAGAAAGATTCATTACCAAAAAGTTCATCGCAATTACCGTTTCCGAGGTCTCAGGTAGTTTGGCCATCACTCGACCAAGACTAAATTTCCTCTTTCCCTGTCCGAATTTACCCTCAATGGCATTACGCACTCTTTCATCTGAGCGTGCCTCTTTCTTTTTTTCTTTGCTCACCTCTTTCGGCGGTCTTCCCAATCGGGGATTACTCATTCTTATATCCCTTTCTTTACAATAAGCTCGATTCGCTTTTGTTCGATAGATTTTATCCACATGAACCGATTCCGGATAACATCCTGTTTCCCTTTTATATTCTTCTATTCGCGCTTGTAAATCTCCCGATTCGTTGTAATTATCCCAACTTAATTTGTCTAAGAAGACAAAGCCATTCACATTACTTGCCGATATTTTAGCTCCAAACTCTACTGCTTTTCCCGCTTTTCCACGCACTATTGGACGCACGTGAGGTTGGCTTACACTCACAATTCTGTTTTCTACTTTATTTGTCTTTTTTTCATACATTTCTAACTGTTGCTCATACACTTTTCCTATCGTTACAAGCTCTTCTTGCTCTTTTTTCGTTAGTTTTTCTAACTTTGCTCCCTCTTCTATCATTTTTTCTATATCAGACAAGTTTCTTTTTATATATCCTAGTTGTTTTTTTGTTCCTTTTCTTCTTTCTTTTTTTGACACACGACGTTTTTTTGCTATGGCTAAGTACTCTTTTCTTGCCACTTCCCTATAAGTCCTCGGCTTTTCTTTCCTTTTCTCTTTTATTTCTTCATATCGCTTATCTATTATTTTTTCTGTTTTTTCTCTGGCATCATTCAATATTCCTATATCCGTTGGATATTTTATATCTGCTGGTGTACAAGTCGCATCTAACAGTAACTTTCCTTCATTTTCTTTTTTTCCTGACGCTACACCCGTCGCTTTTTTTCTATTTCTTTATTAATTTTATTTATTAATTCCATTCCTATTTTTTTACGAAAATGAACCATCATTGACGCATTAAATGCTTCTTTGCTACTATAGCTTTCCATTCCTATAAAGTACTGTAAATAAGGGTTCTCTTTTATTTGTTCTACTGTTTCTCTGTCACTTTTTCCTGAAATTTCTTTGATAATTAATGCTCCTAATGCCATTCTAAATGATTTGGCTGGGGCTCCTTTTTTTTCTGTGAAGTTTTTTGCATATTCTTCCTCATATTCTTCCCAGGGAATCATTTTTGACATTTCTATCCAACGATTTTCTTCGTCTAACTGCCCGCCGAACAGATTTTTCAAGTTTTCTGGTGTTTCAATTGAGTACTGTTGCTTTCGGTACATCTGCTTTCTCTCTTCTTAATGCAATGGTTTTGAGGCATTCTACCCTATTTTCGTGCATTCTAGCGGTTCTTAATTCGCCTACTATTTTTCTCCGTAAAGGTTTCAGCTTTTTTCAGCAAGCCCTAAGTAACCATGCTCAAGACCTATATTGTCCGATTAAGTCAAGAAGAACGTCAGACCCTAAAAGATTTGGTATCCATCGGCAAAGGAGCGGCTTACAAAATTAAGCACGCCAATATTCTGTTAAACATTGATGTGAATGGACAAGGATGGACGGATGAGGAAGCTGCCGCCGCCTTTAGTTGTCACCGTAACACAGTCGCCAATCTCAGGGAGCGATTGGTCAATGAAGGTGTGGAGTCAGCATTAAGCCGCAAGCCCCGCAAAACGCCGCCTCGTCAACCGATTATTGATGGAGAGGTAGAAGCAAAACTAATCGCCTTACGTTGTGGAGAACCGCCTGCTGGTCAAGCCCGTTGGACATTGAGGTTACTAGCCGACAAGGCGGTCGAGTTAGAAATTGTGCCAGCAATTAGTCACGAAACCGTGCGTCAAGTGTTAAAAAAAACGAACTAAAACCTCATCTGCGACAGATGTACGTGATTCCACCAGAAAAGAGTGCCGAATTTGTGTCTAACATGGAAGATGTTCTAGAAATTTATCACCGACCCTATGACCCCAATTGTCCAGTGATTTGCATGGATGAGCAACCTATACAATTGGTCAAAGAAACCCGCCTTCCTCTACCAGCCAAACCTGGACAGCCAGAGGCGCATGATTACGAATATGAACGCAATGGAACAGCCAATATCTTTATGTTTACAGAACCCTTGTCTGGGTGGCGAAAGACAGTTGTCAGTGAACGTAGAACATCGGTTGACTGGGCAACAGAAATTAAGAATTTACTCGATAACGACTATGCTGATAACGACAAAGTCATTTTAGTATGTGATCAGCTAAATACTCACAAACTTGCCTCACTATATGAAGCATTTGAGCCTTCCACGGCTCGTCGTCTAGTCGAACGGTTGGAAATTCACCATACCCCAAAACATGGCAGTTGGCTTAATATTGCTGAAAACGAGCTGTCCGCAATGACTCGGCAATGCCTAGCTCGTCGAATTCCAGATCGGGAAACTTTAGAGCAAGAAACAACGGCTTGGTACACTCAGCGCAATCATTCCCAAAAGTCGGTAGATTGGCAATTCACGACGGCTGAGGCTCGTATCCGTCTCAAGCGTCTTTATCCACAAATAGAAAATTGACAGACCACTAGTCTGCTTTTGCCTAAATTCCTTGCCGCTAAACTTGACCCTTTTCCAAGTCCTGATAGACTTACTTTGGCCGCATAGTCATTACCTTCTCTGCCATCCATAAACTTCCCACTGTCCAGTTAGATAGAATCAACAGTAAAAATGAATAACCTAAATATTAAAGACCTCGACCACTTAGGAATCGTAGCGGGAATTATAGATGAAATGGGTTTAGTAGAAATTATCGATGAGGAAGTGGGAACTCATCCTCAAGAAAAGCTCAGTGTAGGTACAATAGTAAAAGCAATGATATTAAACTGCTTAGGATGTATCAAGGTACTGGTATCGTGTGATCAAAGCTAGAAAAAGTTATGGTGTAAGAGTTTGAGAAAATAGAAAATAACTTACGACTGGACATATTCCCGTTTTTGTTATACTATTATTATTGTCATTATATTAAAGAAAGGGAAAACGGAAAGCAATGTCAACATTGAATAAAAGCTCAATTGACCTCCTAAGTGATATTGGCTTACCTCAAGAGAAAGAGGAAGCCTTATTTCAGAAAAACTGCCCTCATTGCTATAGTGAAAAAGTAAAAATACATTCTCATTACCAAACGAAAGGTAACGGGGAACGTAAAATGTTCATCTGTCAAGAATGTGGTTCTTGTTTTGCTGAGACTTATGGTAGCGTAATCGCTGGCTTAGAAACCCCATTAAGTGAAATTGTAAAAGTATTAAAAGCCAGAATGGAAGGAATAGGATTAAATGCAGCAGCCCGAGTATTCGGCTACGCAAAAACAACAATATTGAATTGGGAAAAGAAATTATCAGGATTACAAGAGACATTATTTTTATACGCCTTAGTGAATGAATTTGTTAAATTAGTAATAGAAGGGGATGAACTATACACAAAAGTTGGAAAAAATAAAGAAGCAAGTGCCTCTGAGGGGTGGACAATCGTGCTCATGGACAGGGCTAGCCGCTTTATTTGGCATTTAAAATGTGGTAAAAAAGAGCAGAAATTATTTCTAGAAGCAATGATGACGGTAGCGGAATTATTTGAAAGGAGTGCAGAATCTCTCCAGTTATTTACAGATGGAGAAAAGCGATATAGTCAACTGCTATTTAATATTTGTCACGAAGTATTAAGGACTGGGAAGCGAGGTCGTCCCACCAAAGTATTACCGAAGGGTATGGTGGTAAGATTAAAAAATAAGAGTAGTAAACGTCGAGATTCTGAGGGTAAACTAGAGAAAGTAGAAACTCCGAAAACTGAACATCCTGAGACAACAGAAAAACCAGAAGACAAGGATGTTCATGCCAACCACGTTGAGGCATTTAATAGTTCTCTACGACGCTATTTAGCCGCCTTTCGTCGTCGAACAAATACTTATGCTAAATCTGTTGTGGGATTACAGCGAGTGCTAGATATTTTCTGGATGGTTCATAACTTTGTTCGCAGCCATTTTACGACGAAAAAAGTTCCTGCGGTAGCTCTCGGTATAATTCAAAAAGGGTTAACTTGGGAGGACTTACTCCAAATTCGCCTGATTTGTTGAACCTCTTGTATTGCAACGTTTATAGCTTCTAGCTAGACGATACCAGTGCCTGTATCAATGCTCCGTTATATTTGTTGAGTGAATTTTTTAAAGGAAAAGCATTAGAACACCTATTAGGAGAAGGAATAAAAGCAGAAGATTTAAATGATGACAAGCTAGGAGGTCATTGGATAAGGTATTTGGAGTGGGGGTAAAAAACCGGTTCACGAAAATAGTCCTAAAAGCGGCAGCAATCTTTGGAATAGAACAAAAGTCAAAGCATTTAGACTCAACCTCAATGTCTGTACAAGGGAAGTATAAGGAAAGGATAGAAGATGAGGAAGACGAGCAGACAAAAGCCATAAAAATAAAATTTGGTTATTCCAGAGATAAACGACCAGACCTAAAACAGTTTATGTTAAATATGATATGTAGTGGAGATGGTGGTGTCCCTCTCTTTATGCAATTAGGAGATGGCAATGAATCGGATAAAAAGGTGTTTCCCCAGATAATCAAAGACTGTCAAGAAAGGTTGAATATGGAAGGTTTATCGGTGATGGATGGAGCTTTTTATACGGCGGAAAATGTGGGCATGGCGAGGTCAATTCAATGGTTAAGTCGTGTCCCTCTGAAAGAAGCCACTGAGACTTTGGCAAATATATCAGAAGACCAATGGCAGCAGGGTGAACAGGACGGTTATCGTTGGCAAGTGAGGGCTTCGGAATATGGGGGTGAACAGCAACGATGGCTTGTGGTCGAAAGTGCTCAACGTCTCCAGTCCGATAATAAAGCTATAAGTCAAAAAATTGAGAAAGCCGATAAAGTTGTCAAAAAAGAATGGCAGAAACTTTGTGGACAGAATTTTGCTTGTGAGGCCGATGCTCTTACTGAGGCTCAACTCTGGCCAAAAACCTTGACTTATCATCAACTCAGTCAAGTTGAGGTTCAGACTATTCCTTACTATACTTCAAACGTTCATAATCTGAGATTTATCAAAGCGTTGAAATCGTAAGGTGAGCAAAGAATCAAGCTCCTCCTTATATTTTACGTTAGCATCTTCAAGACATCCTGAAATTGCTGCAGAAAACTGCGTAAAATCTTCATAATATTTTGCGTATAAACACTTCTTCTTCACAAACTTCCACAGTCTTTCAATTAAATTCAAGTTAGGAGAATAAGGAGGTAAGTACAGTAACTCTATTCCTAATGATTCTGCCAACTCCTGCACAATTCGGCATTTTTGATAACGAGCATTGTCTAATACCAACGTAATCGGTATTAATAGTCCTAATTCTGCTATCTTTTCTAGGAGTTCACAAACCTGAGTTCCCGTAATATAAGAACTGTTCGTTACCATAATTACTTCATGGGTAATTGCATTTAATGCTCCTAACACATTAAAACGTTTTCTCCCTGATGGTGACTTAATAAAAATCCTCTTGAAGCACCATATAAAATTTACAAATGCTCCCATTACAAAATGAGAGGCAATCTACAAAGAAAACTGCCCTTTTTCCTGCTTTTGCCTCTTCTAGCCTTGGTTCTAGCTCTTTTTTCCTATAGCTATCCTGAGCTTCTACATCTGCTTTTGATGGAATTGTTCCCACCTTTAGACACCTCATTCCTATTGACTTTAAAAATTTTCTGACTTGCGTTGGACTTCTTTTTATTCCCGTTAATTCTTCTATTCTTTTTACTGCTTCATTTATTGTTGCTGGTGGATTTGACTCAAAATATGCCTCAATTGTCCCTTGATGCTCTGTTAACTCGCTTTTCGGGCGATTAAATTTTATTTCTTTTAGTTTTTCTATCCCGCTCTCTTGATAATCACGGATATAGCTTGTCACCGTATTTACTGAAACTCCTGCGAATTGAGCAATTTTTTGATGAGATAATCCCTGACTTTTTAACCATAAAACTTCCATCTTTAGCTGTACTCTAGGATGCGGGTGATTAAACCGACCGTAAGACAACAGTCTTTTGTCTTCTTCCGTAAATTCTAACTTAATCATTTCTCAGCCTCTTGACTACTTTTTCTATTTTTACTATATTATCTCTTATTTTTAAAATTCGCAACTTGTGACCGTGTTCAGTATATGCCAAGGGAGGAAGACCGAAACAAGGGGCTACCCCTCTCGGTTTTCATTACCGCTTAACTGGGCAATTAAGCCTTGATTCCTCTTGCTTGGAAGCCGCATCTAAACGGGCTGGACGTTTTATTTTAGCTACTAATGTTCTTGATTCTCAGGTTTTGAGTCCCGACCAGATGTTGGCTGAATATAAGGCTCAACAAAACACCGAGCGCGGCTTTCGCTTTCTCAAAGACCCTTTCTTTTTTGCCTCTGCTCTTTTTCTCAAGAATCCTCAACGCATTATGGCTTTGATGATGATTATGGTTGTCTCTTTATTGGTTTATACTTTGGCACAACGTCGCCTACGACAGGCTTTGGCTCTTGCCCATCAGACTATTCCTAATCAAAAGGGTAAACCGACCGCCATTCCCAGGTAGTGTTCTGAATCTGTGGAAGCACATCTATCTGAATCTGTGGAAGCACATCTAAATAAGACATCCAAATTCAAAGCGATTGATAAATAATCCAAGGACAATATCGTGCATCACAATAGATTTGGAGAAACAAATCGTTTTTCTCGCTAATCTCTTTATTCGAGTTCTCAATGTCAAGTGCTTTCGTTCGATTTTTTGAGTATTATACTTACCCACCTCATGCAATGCTGGCTCAATATGTCGTTCGTAAGCCCCCCATCCATCTGTATAATATTGAGTAATACCAAAAGGTTCTAACAACTCTTTTAGCCTTAGAAATGCTTCGTCTTTGTGACCAGACAAAACATAAGCTAATATCTCACCTGTCTTATGATCAATAGCGTGCCATAACCATCTTTACTCTTTTTTGCTCTTCACAAAACCCCACATTTCGTCGAGTTCTGCTTCCACGTCATTCCATTGGCAGAGCGTTACAATACTCTGACTGGGTTCCAGTTCTGCTAGTTTTTTTTCGTTGACGAATACTAAACTAGACTCTTTTTTTTTAGTTCACTAATCACTGTTGATGGACTAATCCTCAGCACACGGGCTGTATCCCTTATGCCACTACCATTCATTGCCATTTCGGCAATCTTTTCCTTTACTTCTGGCAAATAACCTTTATAAGTAGGGCTTGCTGAAAAAAGCTGAAACCTTTACGGAGAAAAATAGTAGGCGAATTAAGAACCGCTAGAATGCACGAAAATAGGGTAGAATGCCTCAAAACCATTGCATTAAGAAGAGAGAAAGCAGATGTACCGAAAGCAACAGTACTCAATTGAAACACCAGAAAACTTGAAAAATCTGTTCGGCGGGCAGTTAGACGAAGAAAATCGTTGGATAGAAATGTCAAAAATGATTCCCTGGGAAGAATATGAGGAAGAATATGCAAAAAACTTCACAGAAAAAAAAGGAGCCCCAGCCAAATCATTTAGAATGGCATTAGGAGCATTAATTATCAAAGAAATTTCAGGAAAAAGTGACAGAGAAACAGTAGAACAAATAAAAGAGAACCCTTATTTACAGTACTTTATAGGAATGGAAAGCTATAGTAGCAAAGAAGCATTTAATGCGTCAATGATGGTTCATTTTCGTAAAAAAATAGGAATGGAATTAATAAATAAAATTAATAAAGAAATAGAAAAAAAGCGACGGGTGTAGCGTCAGAAAAAAAAGAAAATGAAGGAAAGTTATTGTTAGATGCGACTTGTACACCAGCAGATATAAAATATCCAACGGATATAGGAATATTGAATGATGCCAGAGAAAAAACAGAAAAAATAATAGATAAGCTGTATGAAGAAATAAAAGAGAAAAGGAAAGAAAAGCCGAGGACTTATAGGGAAGTGGCAAGAAAAGAGTACTTAGCCATAGCAAAAAAACGTCGTGTGTCAAAAAAAGAAAGAAGAAAAGGAACAAAAAAACAACTAGGATATATAAAAAGAAACTTGTCTGATATAGAAAAAATGATAGAAGAGGGAGCAAAGTTAGAAAAACTAACGAAAAAAGAGCAAGAAGAGCTTGTAACGATAGGAAAAGTGTATGAGCAACAGTTAGAAATGTATGAAAAAAAGACAAATAAAGTAGAAAACAGAATTGTGAGTGTAAGCCAACCTCACGTGCGTCCAATAGTGCGTGGAAAAGCGGGAAAAGCAGTAGAGTTTGGAGCTAAAATATCGGCAAGTAATGTGAATGGCTTTGTCTTCTTAGACAAATTAAGTTGGGATAATTACAACGAATCGGGAGATTTACAAGCGCGAATAGAAGAATATAAAAGGGAAACAGGATGTTATCCGGAATCGGTTCATGTGGATAAAATCTATCGAACAAAAGCGAATCGAGCTTATTGTAAAGAAAGGGATATAAGAATGAGTGGTCCCCGATTGGGAAGACCGCCGAAAGAGGTGAGCAAAGAAAAAAAGAAAGAGGCACGCTCAGATGAAAGAGTGCGTAATGCCATTGAGGGTAAATTCGGACAGGGAAAGAGGAAATTTAGTCTTGGTCGAGTGATGGCCAAACTACCTGAGACCTCGGAAACGGTAATTGCGATGAACTTTTTGGTAATGAATCTTTCTACTCTACTTCAGAAGACAAAAAAGAAAACAAAAAGTAAAAAGTTGTAGAGTCGTTTTTCTTGTGAAAAATGGTGTTAATTTTCCTCTCTTTTGTGAGGAGTGATTTGTGTTGACCTTTTTAGACAGAAAGGAACAATAGATTAAACAAAATCTGTATTTTGATTTGTTTCCATAAGGATAAGTTATCTATGCTTTTTCAGTCCATACTTCCCTAACCCACATTTCTTTCGTTTTTTGACTTTTTCAGCAAGCCCTATTTACAGATGGAGAAAAGCGATATAGTCAACTGCTATTTAATATTTGTCACGAAGTATTAAGGACTGGAAAGCGAGGTCGTCCCACCAAAGTATTACCGAAGGGTCTTGTGGTAAGACTAAAAAATAAGAGTAGTAAACGTCGAGATTCTGAGGGTAAACTAAAGAAAGTAGAAACTCCGAAACCAGAACATCCAGAGACAACAGAAAAACCAGAAGAAAAGGACGTCCATGCCAACCACGTTGAGGCATTTAATAGTGCTATCCGACGCTATTTAGCCGCCTTTCGTCGTCGTACAAATACTTATGCTAAATCTGTTGTGGGATTACAGCGAGTCCTAGATATTTTCTGGATGGTTCATAACTTTGTTCGCAGCCATTTTACGACGAAAAAAGTTCCTGCTGTAGCTCTCGGTATAATTGAAAAAGGGTTAACTTGGGAGGACTTACTCCAAATTCGCCTGATTTCTTGAACCTCTCGTATTGCAACGTTTGTAGCTTCTAGCTAGACGATACCAGTGCCGCCGTCTAACATCGGTATTTTCCAACAATGTTGACGATTCCCCCTCTGTTTTGCCCCTCTTTTAGCGGACAATTTGAACCGGCATGACTAAATAGGTCATTTTGGCTCCACCTAGAGGGGTAAAGATCACCGGTTGATTACCCTCATTGAGTTGCATCTGAATATCGCCACCAGGTAACGCTTTTAAACCATCCATCAGATACTTAACGTTAAAGGCAATATCTCCACTCGCCCCTGTAATTTCGGCAGGTAAGGATTCCCTGGCATTTCCTAAATCTTGTGCTTCCACCGAAAGCAAAATCTGGCTATCTTCTGTATTGAGAGAAAACTTGACCAGATTATTTTTTTGATCCGATAAGACGGAAACCCGTTCCAAGCCACTCAGTAAACGTTTTCTTTCCATGCTCACAGTTCGACTGAATTGACGCGGAATCAATTGTTGATAGGCGGGATAGGCCCCTTCCAATTTACGGCTGGTTAGACGCTGATCGCCAAATTCAAAAATAGCTTGAGTATCATCGACAAATAAAGAGACCAGATCACTATCTTGACGAGTGGCTAACATTCTTTCCAGTTCCCGTAAGGCCTTTGCCGGAATTGTGACCGAAAAATTCTCTAAGTTACTACCCTGAATCGCTTCTTCTCCTTCCTCGGCTTCTACCTGGGTGGGGGTTTCCACTAGGGCTAAACGGTGGCCATCGGTGGCCGCAAACTCTAGGGTGTCAGCCGTTCCTTTAAAATGAACTCCGGTCAAAACCTGTTTAGTTTCGTCTGTACTGGCTGCAAATAAGGCTCCCCGCAACCCCTCATTTAGAGCCGCAACGGGTAACATCAAGGGCACACTATCGGCAACGGTCGGCAAGGAAGGAAATTCTTCGGCACTCAGCCCCCGAATCTGGAAACGCCCTGATTGAGAGGTTAGGGTGGCAATGAAACTTTCTGAGTCTGAGGACTCTTCATCGCCTTCGGGAGCAACATCGGTAACACTCAAGGTTAAATTGCCGTCAGGTAAACGGCTGACAATATCTCCAAATAGTTTGGCCGGTAGGGTAATGCTGCCCCCTTCTTGTACATCGGCAGGAAAACTGGTTTGAATCCCTAGACTCAAATCAAAGGCCGTTAAGCGTAATCGTCCTAGTTTTTCATCGGCGACCAACAGCACATTCCCTAAAATAGGATGGGTCGGACGGGAAGAGACGGCTCTACTAACAAAGGATAAATTGCTATTGAGATCACTTTGGTTGCAAATAAGTTTCATGGATTAGTTTAGGGCTGAGTCGTTAGGAGTTAAGAATAGAGACAAAAAAATATTTAATGACCATTAGGGGTCACAACGGATTTCTAGCATAAAGCCATCGGGGTCATAAAAGTAAATACCTTGCCCAGTGGGACGGGTAACGGGGCCATGATCAATAACCACTTGATGGTGCTTTAAAACGGCGATCGCCGTGGGAAATTGGTCAGGGGCAATATCAAAGGCTAAATGATGAGCACGGGTAAAGGGTTGACTGGGATCAGGATGAGGCGGAACTAGGTCAGGCTCCCAAAAAAGGTCAAGAATAGTGCCATCGGGGGTCATAAAATTAGCCACTTTTCCCTGGGCTACCAAGTCCCTAAGCGTACTAGGAATAGCATCGCCCGTAAGTTCGATTAATCCCAAAATATGACCATAGAAGTGACGAGAGGCGGCCATATCTTTAACATTGAGGGCAATGTGGTGAATTTTGCGGAGACTCCCTAAACTTAGTCCAGCAGTCGAGATGGTCATCAAGCTTGCCACTCCTCAATTCAATTTGCAATGCAGGCTAGAATAACACAAACCTTCTTAACTCAGCCTTGGTTGCTCAGGAGGCTGCTACCATGACCTAGGATTCAGGGTGGTTTTGTGGCGGCTAGGAACCTAGAATTTAAGACGATCAAGTTAACTATTTTTGTCTGCAATTCGTCAAAACCTAATTCCTCTCATTAAACAATTTGGGTGACTACATTTCGGGACTTAAATATCAAGTCTTTAAAATTTGGCTTAAAAATAGTAATATTCAAAAAGAAAAAGCACAGGTTATCAAGTTATCTACTACTTAAAAACCAACACTAAAATTATTTTTATTAACATTTACTCTAAATCTAATCAGTCAGTTATAAACAACAAAGTAATTGAAGAAATTATCCAACAACTTTAATCAGAAAATCGAGCAACTTAACTATGATAGCAAATCCCAACAACTTTCCCCAACTTTCCCCCACAGAATATTTTGCATGGGAAGAACAACAACTCGAAAAATATGAATATATTAACGGTGAAGTTTATGCGATGAGTGGTGGTAGCAAAAACCATAGCTTAATCTCCGTGAGATTTATCACTTTATTTTCTAACTGGACAGTGGGAAGTTTATGGATGCCAGATAAGGTAATGACTATGCGACGAAAGTAAGCATATCAGGGCTTGGGGAAGAGGCAAGTTTAGCGGTAAGGAATTTAGGCAAAAGCAGACTGGGTGGACTTTGAGGAAAAATCATTTGGGCTTGATGTTGAAGGGCTAGTTGAGCAATCCGTTCACTAGGGTAGCCATGGGATGGTAATGTCCGAAACCATCGAGGAAAATTAGCCCAAATCCCCTGGGGTAACTCTAAGGCGAGAATTTGAAGTAGCCCTAAAGCAATGGCATTAAGGTTAACAAAACGCTCAAAGGCTTCTACCTTGTTTAAAATCTGAGTCTGAACAGCTTGTGGATAGTCACTGAGGATAAGATTGCTGGGCCAGGTAGGTAAAGTAGGAAGACTCTTAAGCCAAAAACGATAGGCAAAGCTGCCCAAAAGATGGACTAATTGACGAAAAGTGACTTCAATCTTAAATCGGAGACCGTAAGCGGCAATAATCTCAGGTCCAGTCAAACAGAGATCAGTAGAAAGCAGAATCAGTCGTCGTCCGTTAGGCAATTGGGTCAGAACAAACTTGACGAGCTGATGGGGACTATCCCAGTGGAACTCAAAGCACTGATAAGAAACCGTGACTTGTTGACCATAGAGCCAGACTTTAGCTGTCGGAAAGTCCGCCGCCAGAGCGAACAGCTTTTCTAGTTTTATCGAACTCCCCCAAATCCGTGGTCGTCCTCTCCCCGTCAGCGTCGGCACGGAACAAAAGGGGGCATAGGCGACGGTGGAGCAACGCACTCTTGTGATTAGATGCAAGGCGTTCTGGCGAAAACTTTTGAGCACTGGTTCGCAAGCAAAATAAGCATCCAAAATTACATAACTCCCTGCCTCTGCGTAAGTAACACAAAGGTCAGCCATTTTTGTCACCAGGCTCGTCTTCACCTTTTTTTTGCCTTTTCCCTCCCCCTTCTCGGTTGCTTTGGACTTGATGCCATCGTCTAGCCGCAACACTAAGGGCAAGGCAAAGCAGGCTTTCCCTACTCCCACCAAAATACTCAAGGCATTGAAGTAATGACCCCTTATCCACTCTGGCTTGGACACATCTTCCGATTCTTGGTGTAGTCGTTTTACACCTGGCATCTTGCGTCCTTCTTTCCCCACTTTGATGCCATCACCCACATACACCCGTTTCCCTTTAATTCTGTATAGACTTTCATGCTGACTTAGCCACTTTGACCATTGTAAAGTTAGTCCTTCGACGCTAAACGCCTTGGAATCAAACCAATGTAGAGCCTGATTGTAGTAGCTCTCTGTTCAGCCAATGGCATTGACATAGCTAGTTATTGCGCTGGGTTGGCTGTTGAGCACTACTCCCCAGACTAACAGGATAAACCATTGGAACGTTGCTTCTCGGCTAAAGGCTGGACGGAGATTATTGAGGATTTGCTCTAGTCGCTGACATAGTTGCATAATTGATAGATAGCACTGGCTATCGATTTTCTTATATCAGCCAGTTTCGGACATAACGGCACTCTTTTGTATCGGATGTCCGATTTTCTTTTCTCCACTTACACGCCTCGAGAACTTCCCACTGTCCAGTTTCTAATCATCTAGAAACAAGTAACTGCGAAATAGGTAACTCAGACCTAAGAGTTAATATCACTGGAACCAATAACTATACCTATCCAGATGTTAGTGTAACCTGTGATAATCGCGATAAAACCACAACCCAATATGTTACCTATCCCTGTCTAATTGTCGAAGTTCTATCTGCCGGCACTGAAGCCTACGATCGCGGTGGCAAATTTAGAATGTATCGCAATAACCCTATCTTACAAGATTATTTATTAGTTAGTTCAACTAGCATCGAAATAGACCTATATCATCATAAAGAGAACGGTGAATGGATTATCATTAACTACAAAGAAGGAGATACCATCGAACTCAAAAGCATTAATCTTAGCTTTGCGATTGAACAAGTCTATCGTGGTCTTGTACTTAAATTAGAATAATTTGGCTTAAAAATCCTATTAACTTAAACCATGATACTTTTACTATCTTAATGAAGGGAAAACGCAAATAAGTTTATGTAATTTTTTCTACTTTAATGGTAATGTACCTGCCAGTTCCAATCGATTCTATAAATATTGATCAATTTTAGATATAATGCCCTATGAAAGAGCCGAGATACCCAAATAACGAGAATGCGATCGCTACTAACTCACCCCCCATTTCCATAGAACGCAGTTACTATTGCTCTTAAAAATCAAAGAAAAACTGTATAATTTAAAAAAAAGTAAAATTCAGCAATGCCCTTAGAAATCCGTGCCATAAAACGTAAATCGGCTCCAGAGGAGACTCCTGAGCAAAACAAGGAAACTGATATCTCCCAAGAGACTTCTTCGACCAATAAAGATAATCCTCCCAGTAAAAAGAAGAAAAAAACGAATAAAACTGTAGTATCAGAAGCTAAGGTAGAAACTCAGCCTGATCAGGTGCTTGCTCCTGAAAATACTGTTGAAAAACAAGAATCCTCTCCAAAATCAGAGACTAATTCAAGTAAACAGAGTGCTAAGTCTAAGAAATCGGCTAAAAAAACTAAGATTGAAGCTGTCGCTAATTCTGAAATTACGGAAGTTGAGCAAACGCCCCTTAACTCTTCAGACTCCTTACCCTTGGAGCCGTCACCCTCTAAAGCCCAAAAAACTTCACCCCCTCCAGCAACCTTTTTTCAGGCGATCGGCTTCATTCAAGGCGTAATCGTTCTAGGAGAAGATGGACGGATAGCCATTCAGATTGGCTCAGATCTTTATAAACTCTACGCTAAGTCAAAACTTTTCAAAAAACTAGAGATTGGCGAAGAGTATTTATTGAGAGTCTATCCTACTATTGCTAATCAAAAACAAGTCTTTGGATTTAACGCCCTTTCTTGTTATACTGGCGGCCCAGAACAGAAAATTAAACCCGAAGATGCCATTCCAGAGGTATTTACCCTCAGAGGAATTTGGCAGTTTTTCGGTCAATCTCAATACACTACTATTTCTATCTTTCGTAATGAGAAACGGTATCCCCAAGATCGCTGCAAGCCGACTCATCTTCCTGTGTCCTGGCAAAATTCTCCAGTCCCCCCTTTCCGTTTTATTCCAAACCTAACGAAAGAAGATAAAAAGCCAGAACGCTACTTCGTACAGATACAGGCAAAATTTCTGCCAGAGGAAGGATTCTTTGTTTTTGATTCTCTACTGGCCGAGCCTACCCAAAAAATACCCAAATATATAAAAGAAATAAAACCAGACGAAAAAAACAAGATGGAGCAACTAATTCAAGATGGAGCAACTAATTGAACCCCTAGATTCGGCTGGCAATGCAGGCTAGAATAAAACTAACTTTCTTATCCTAATTTTTGGATGTTGTTGATGATAGCCCTCGCCGTAACAATGGGTGATCCCGCCGGAATTGGCCCTGAAGTGGTTTTAAAAGCGTTGGCCGATCGCCCCCTTCAAGAAACTGCTGCCATTACCCTGGTCGGAACGCGATCGCTGTGGCAGCAAACCTATGAACAGTTAAAAGAATTAGGAAAAACCGTTGCCAATCCCGACCATTTTCCCCAACTAGAAGTTGACCTTGATGCGTCTCAGATCGCTCAAATTAAATTAGGCACGGGAAATGCCGCCAGTGGAGCAGCTAGTTTTGCCTATTTAGAAACGGCGATCGCGGCCACCTTGGCTGGAAACTTTCAGGGCATTGTTACTGCTCCTATTGCTAAAGCCGCTTGGAAATTAGCCGGTCATCATTTTCCAGGTCAAACGGAGGTATTAGCGCAACGGGCCAAGATCGATCAATTTGGGATGTTATTTGTAGCGCGATCGCCCCATAGTCAATGGACATTACGCACCTTACTGGCCACCACCCATATCCCCCTGCGCCAAGTCGCGATCGCTCTTACCCCTGAATTAATGAGTCTGAAGCTGGCTTTATTTGTAGAAACGCTGCAACAAGATTTTGGTATTAAATATCCCACCATTGCGATCGCTGGTTTAAATCCCCACAGTGGTGAACAGGGTCAACTGGGGCGAGAAGAACAGGATTGGTTAATTCTTTGGCTCCTCCAAGCTCAACAAGACTATCCTCAAGCTAAACTGATCGGCCCTGTCCCGCCAGATACCCTCTGGGTTAGTCCGGGTCAAGCCTGGTTTAATCAGCAAACAACCTCTGTAGCGGATGGTTATTTGGCTTTGTACCACGATCAGGGCTTGATTCCGGTAAAATTATTGGCCTTTGATCAGGCGATTAATACGACCATTGGACTGCCTTTTATTCGGACTTCCCCCGATCACGGTACGGCCTTTGATATTGCCGGTCAGGGAATAGCCCGATCAGAAAGTTTTCGGGCAGCAATCCAATTGGCCGCCGAGTTAGGTCAACAGCGATTAGTTGACGACTGTACAATGAAAAGGTGAATTTTTAAGGACAGGATTGACTCCATGACGCGATCGCCCCGACAAGCCTGGGATATTAAACGATTTTGGCAAACCCTAACCTATTTTGAGGCCGTTCCCTTCCTCAATTGTTTGCAGCGATTATTTTTTGGGCAATCTAATGTTCCAGTCCAGCCGCCTCTGAAGGAAAATAAAATGATGACAACCGTTTTGGTGATGAATGCCAATAGTTCTGTCGGCGAAAAGGTTATTACTCATTTGCTCAATCGGCAATTTAAAGTTCGAGTTTTAGGAAAAAAACTAGGAGTAGCCCCTAACAACTTTGCCGATCCTGTTGAGGTTTTGACTGTTGAAAATATCACTCCTGCTATCTTTGACTCTGTTTCAATGGTGATTAATTGTAGTCCTCTCTCCAATGAATGGGAATATCAAGAATTATTTAATTTAGCCCAGCAATATTTACTCTCTCCTGATCCAACAATTTTTGATTTTACCCAACCCACGGATGATTTAAAAACTACCTGGGGAGCCGTCGATGATGTGGTGATGGGAGGAGTCAGCAGTAGTCAAATTCAATTGAGCCGCGATTGCGCCATTTTTTCCGGTCAAGTATCCACTGCCAATAATGGTGGTTTTGCTTCCGTCCGCACTCGCAATTTTTCCCCGCCGTTAAATTTAGCACATTATGAGGGCATTGAAATTAGGATTAAAGGCGATGGTAAACGCTATAAATTAATTACCCGTTGTGAAGGCAAATGGGATGGACTGAGTTATTGCTATTCTTTTGATACCTTGAATAATACTCTCCAAACTCTACGTATTCCCTTCCAGCAATGCATTCCCGTTTTTCGTGCTAAAACCGTGCCAGAGGTGGGCAAATTTGATCCCACATCGGTTTATTCCCTACAATTAATGCACAGTAAATTTGAATATGATGGCGGCTTAAATTCAACTTTTTCTCCAGGATTCTTTTGTCTAGAAATTGAAACCATCAAAGCCTACACTTCTAAGGTTAGACCTCAATGGATAGAGATCCAGCCTGTTCTAAACTCTGCTTTCTGCAATGCTGTAGAATCTCTTCTCCACCAAAGTGGTTTGAACTACCGTCTTATTTCTTGTTCAGAAATTGATTCAGATATTGAGTCAACCCTTCAGTCAATAATTGATAGTTAATAATGAATAGTTGATAGTTGACATTGAAAACGCGATCGCCCAATATATTGATAGTGTGATCGCCTTAAGTCCTATCATTTACTGTCGTCTTTCATTAGGTAACGTCAGTTCTGGTTAAGCAGCAGGGGGTAAAGCCCGTTCAAGAGAAAGTCCTGGTTTTTTAGGTTGATGACAGTAGGAAATCAAGCCACAGAGAAGGTTAACCCCAAAATTAACGGGACTGCGTTGACGAGAATGTTCAATCTGAATATTTTTGAGCTGGTCAATAATGGGCAATGGTTCAGTCTGATTATTGGAATTGCATCAAACCCCTGTGCAGCAAGGGATACAACGATTTTTGCCCTGAATCACTAAAATCCTTACAGGGCAAGACTTTCAGGCTATTTAACAACTAGGCTGAACCAGTGCCTGTTTTCCTCAGTTGGTGACTTATTCTAGAATAAAAGCGTCAATCTTTAAAATTGAGGGAATGCTATGACTTCTGATCGGGAAAAAGAAGAATTTCTCTATCCTCGTAGTAAATATTATGGGAACTTTACGCCTCAATCCCTCGTTTTCAATGCCAACTTACAAGAATTTGCCCAGAAAGTAAGCTTGCTCTGCAACTTAGAAACGGGGGGGAAAATTGATCAAGACGCTGCCTATAAACAGATCAAGGCTCTGTGGAAACAGCTTAAGGCCAGTAGAAAACAGTTAGGAATTGAGGTAGAGCCGCCGGAGGTGGAAGACTCTCCTGACCTGGAATAGGGGCAAAATGTCAGGAATGGGTTAATTAGCCGTTAAAATTCGATACAATTCTGGGGATATTATCCCTTTTCTGTCCTGCCTATGTCTCGCGCCAAAGCTCTGCAATACTACATCTCCGCTAGGTTATTGCTCGCGCCTCTGATGATCTGGACGATTGTCACCCTAGTGTTTTTGCTATTGAGGGCCACCCCTGGCGATCCCGTAGATGCCATTTTGGGAAATCGTGCCCCAGAAGCTGCTAAGACAGCGATGCGAGAACAGTTGGGACTGAATAAGTCACTGATTTTGCAATATTTTGACTATCTAGGTCGGTTACTTCATCTGGATCTCGGCAATTCCATTACCAGTAAGGGCACATCGGTTTGGGAAATTATTCAACGGCATTTTCCGGCGACGGTAGAACTGGCCTTTTACAGTATGTTAGTTGCGGTGGGAGTAGGTGTTGGTTTAGGGATGTGGGCTGCTTCTCGGCCAGGAACGGCGATCGATGTAGGGGGAAGGTTGTTTGGGATTATTACCTACTCTTTACCCATTTTTTGGGTGGGGATGTTATTACAGCTAATTTTCTCGGTCAATTTGCACATTTTTCCCCTAGGAACTCGTTTTCCCCTCAATGAATCACCTCCTAATACCATTACTGGTCTTTACACCCTCGATAGTTTGCTCAGTGGCAATGGGCAGCAATTTTTCATGGCTCTTTACTATTTGATTTTGCCGAGTGTCACCCTGGGCGTTTTACTGAGTGGTATTTTTGAGCGTATGGTACGTGTCAACTTACAACAAACCTTAAAAGCAGATTATGTGGAAGCAGCCAGGGCGAGGGGGGTCACTGAAAACCGAATTCTCTTTGCCCATGCCTTGAAAAACGCGCTTATTCCCGTCATTACGGTTTTAGGCTTAACCTTTGCGTCGTTGCTGGGAGGGGCCGTTTTAACGGAAGTTACTTTTTCTTGGCCAGGCTTGGGCAATCGTCTCTATGAAGCTATTTCCGTGCGGGATTATCCGACTGTCCAAGGATTAATGATTTTCTTTGGGGTTATTGTGGTCATTGCCAGTATGCTCATTGATGTGATCAATGCCTATATTGATCCTCGTATTCGCTATTAAATTAAGTCTTATAAGTCTTACCCAAATTTGCGATCGCTTAAATTCTCTTAATTTCACCGCATGGCAGCAGAATTGTTACCGACTGAGATCATTGTGGCCCATCCTCGTCAGTCCTTGGGGAAGGTGTATCTCGATTGGATGCCGCAACCGGGTAATTATCTAGAATTTGCAGGACAGGTTTATGCGGTTTTAGAGCGTCATCACCATTACCAATATAAAATTGGGGGCTATTGCCTCACCAAGATTTCTCTACAGGTCTGTCCAGCCAATGCCTCAGTGGAAAGCGGTGAAACCAGTGAGTTAAATAGAGAGGGGCCCATAGGGGATGTTACCTGTCGCTTTAATGCCCGTTCGGAACTGATCCGCTGTCATTGGTGTCAACTTAAGCCAAAATGCCTACTCACAAAAGATTAGCCTAAAAGCAGGCGGAAGTAAGAGTAGGCTGAAAAAAAGGTTAGTATATAAAAAAGTGAGCAAAAAACAAATGGCAAGACAACATCCTCGGAGAAAAGGAAACCCAGACTTACGTCGTAAGACAAATCAGCCAGGGGTAGAAATCCCTGAAATAACAAAAGAGTTGTTTGAATTACTAGAACCCACAATGTTTACACCATTAAAATATTTACAGGGAACTCATGAGAAAATGATGAGAGATAGGGTGCTAAATTTACCAGTAATGGTGGCATTAGTGTTAAGTATAGTGTATCGTCAAATAGCGGGTATAAGTGAAGCGGTAAGACTGTTAGAGGAAGAGGGATTGCTATGGGTAGCATCATTAAAAGTAAGCAAACAGGCAGTATCAAAAAGAATGATGAATGTGCCAGCCGAAATATTTGCAATATTACTAAAAGGAGTGTTAGAAAAAGCAGCCGAAAAAGGGAAGAAGCTCCAAGTAGGAGAAAAATGGGAAAAAATAAGAGAAAAGTTTAGTGCAGTGTGGATAGCAGATGGCTAAACGCTAGAGCAGATAAGGAAAAATATGAAAATAAGTAAAGAAGAAAAGAGTAAATTGGGGGGTAAAATAATGATGGTAGTGGAAGCCTTTACCCAAAGACCCGTTACTTTATGGTACACAGAAAATGATAAATCAAATGATAAAATATGGTGTGAAGAATTGGCAGCTAAATTACCAGAAAATGGTTTAATTCTCGTAGATATGGGATTTTTTAGCTTTGTGTGGTTTGATTTGTTAACAGAAGCTAAAAAGTTTTTTCTAACCAGATTTAGAGCGGGTACATCTTACAAAACCAAACAAGTATTGTCTCAAGGTAGTCATTACAGAGATGAGATTATCATTATGGGAAATTACCGTTCTAATCCTTGCAAGCATCCGGTGAGATTAGTCTCAGTATTATGGGGAACAATCTGGTATCAGTATTTAACAAATGTGTTGTCTCCCGAACAACTGTCCGCCGAAGAGGTCTGTGATTTATATCGAAGACGATGGACAATCGAAGAAGCCTTTTTATTAACGAAAAGACTTTTAGGACTAGCCTATTTATGGGTAGGGAATAAGAATGGTGTCCAAATCCAGATTATTTGCACTTTGATTTTCTATACGGTCTTAAATCAATTGGTAGGGGAAGTGGCGATTGCTCTAAATCAACCGAAAGAAAAAATCTCAGTAGAGATGGTGTTTCGGAGTCTATACTATGTAGCGAAGGCTATTGCTAGAGGAGAAAAGCCTGATACAGTAACCTATCTGGCTGAACGTGCTAAGTTATTTGGTTTGGTCAAAGCTGAGAGAAAGCGACATCGAGAAAAGGCCGCTCTCAATCAACAAATTTGGGAACCCATTCCTTTAAGTTGACACGGATGATCCGCTGTGCGGTAAATCCGTCTGGCCCCTGTCAAAATTGCCATTTTTTTGAAGCAATTACCCCCTAATCCTCTAAACTAGAAACCAAATCCTAGTCGGTCTTCCTGAGCAGAATGTTACAAACTGTTAAGGAATGATTACGAAGGGGATCACAATGCCTGAGAATAATTGGGACAGGTTGCTGGACGATTGAGTGTCTGCTCAATTGCTCCTATGTAATCCGTCTTGGTTAAAAAGGTCAGCTTAACACCATTCTTAACTTTTATTTTTCGGGAGGAATCCATCAATGAGTATCGTCACGAAGTCAATCGTGAATGCTGATGCAGAAGCTCGCTACCTCAGCCCTGGTGAATTAGATAGAATCAAAGCTTTCGTAACTGGCGGTGCTGCTCGTTTACGTATCGCTGAAACCCTCACTGGTGCTCGCGAAACTATCGTCAAACAAGCTGGCGATCGCTTATTCCAAAAACGTCCTGACATCGTTTCCCCTGGTGGAAATGCTTACGGCGAAGAGATGGCTGCTACCTGCCTGCGTGACTTGGATTACTATCTTCGTCTGATCTCCTATGGTGTTGTAGCTGGTGATGTTACCCCCATTGAAGAAATCGGCTTAGTCGGTGTTCGTGAAATGTACAAATCCTTAGGAACTGACGTTGGTGCAGTGGCTCAAGGTGTCCGCGAACTCAAAGATGTCTCCTTAGGCTTAATCTCTGCCGGCGATGCTTCTGAAGCTGCTGCTTACTTTGATTATGTTGTTGGTGCGTTGAGCTAGTGGTCTGTCAAGCTTGAAATGAGGGGCTACAAGAACCCGTAAGTCTATTTTGGCAAGGCTTTGAGAATCTAGCAACCCATCAAAATAAAGTTGACGTGCCACTAGTCCCTTTTTGGACTTAAACGTAATCAACGAAAAGATTTTCTTTTGTTTGAGCCATTTTTACACTAAGCAAGATTCAAGGAACAAAAAAACTATGCAAGACGCAATTACGGCTGTAATCAACTCTGCTGACGTTCAAGGCAAATACCTTGATAGTAGTGCGATCGAAAAACTAACCAAATACTTCGCTTCGGGTGAACTGCGTGTTCGTGCAGCAAGTGTTGTTAGTGCTAACGCAGCTACCATCGTCAAAGAAGCAGTTGCTAAATCCTTACTGTACTCTGATGTTACCCGTCCCGGTGGCAATATGTACACCACTCGTCGTTATGCGGCTTGTATTCGGGATTTGGACTACTATCTCCGTTACGCTACCTACGGAATGTTAGCAGGCGATCCTTCCATTTTGGATGAGCGCGTTCTCAATGGTTTAAAAGAAACCTATAACTCTTTAGGTGTTCCTATTTCTTCTACCATTCAAGCGATTCAAGCGATCAAAGAAGTTACTGCTAGCTTAGTAGGTGCTGATGCTGGTAAAGAAATGGGTGTTTACCTCGACTACATTAGCTCTGGCTTAAGCTAGATTAATGAGACCTAATAACCAAGTCTGGTTTTAGGATTTTAGGTTCGGGAAGTCTAGAGTGAGTGCTAGAGGGTTTGAAGCTTATCTCTTGTGATTAACAGAATGAGTTTTAACGGTCTAGTATTGACTTCTGACTCCCGATCCTTGCTGTATATAGCCTCATCTTTTTTGATTGAAAGTTTTCAGGAGAAGCTCCCCCATGCGGTTCTTTAAAATTACGGCTTGTGTTCCTAGCCAAACTCGCATTCGGACACAGCGTGAATTACAAAATACCTATTTCACCAAATTAGTTCCCTTTGATAATTGGTTTAGCGAACAGCAACGGATTATGAAAATGGGTGGCAAAATTGTTAAGGTACAATTGGCTACGGGCAAACCTGGAACAAATGCAGGTCTGCTGTAAATACCATTTTTTGAATATACAAGGAGAGGTCTTTTGATGGCCTCTTTTTGTCTTTTGAGGGAAAATTCTGGGTGGTTTATGGTTTTTGTCGGAATTTCAAAGCAACTTAAATTTGTTAGTGTCTTTATTTGTCAAGATAAACCAAGGCTCTTTTGTCTTAAATCCGCCGTAGGTCTTTTTCCATTTACAGGCTAAATTAAATCCTCCAAATCCTTTCATTTTGGTAACGTTTATTTCATTCAAAAATAGACTTGTTCCCAGGGATAATCCCAACGCTCTCATTTCTTGGTAAAGCTGCTCATCTTCCGACACATTTGTCGTCTTTTTCTGTCTCAAACAAAAGTATAGACCCTTCTTTCCTAGCCACTTTCCCAGTGTGACTGAACAGAATTCTCTGTCCCCTAATATCACTATTTTGTATTCTGAGAATAGGCTTATTGCCTTCTCTAATACCCTTTTTTGAGCCGTTAAATTACGATTTCCTTTTTTGTCTAAAAATTCCCAATATACTAACACCGCTCTTTTCTCATAAATTAAGCTTACTGTCAGGATGTTTATTACACCCCAATTTGTTCTATCTATTGCTAGATATACACAACCATTTTTAACACATTTTTCTGGCTTCTTTATTAACTCTTTTACACAGGGAAACCAGATTTTCTCTATACTTAGTTTTTCCAGATTTAAAAATCTCTGTATTTTTCTCCTTCTACTTTCCATTAAGATGGGAATTGGTAGAGCTTCCGCTATTCTTTCTAACCTCATATCTTGTAATATTTGCAAGCATCCTACTACTACAAATAGGAATAAGTATTCGGCTCGACTTAGATTCTCTTGTAGAGTGGCTTCATATTCTTTTGCTATCATGTTTTCCTTTTGGGGTTATTGTACTCTTTTATAGAGTATCTTGTCTTGTTTCTTTCTACTGTAATCCGGCGTTGCTGACTTGAGGTATGAATCTCTAAAGATGCAATTTTTAAAACATTGACTCACACTGGTTTCTAGATGTATGCAAAATTCTATTTCATACCCTGATTAAGCAACGCCCTACTGTAATCCTTGCTACACAGGACTTTTACCTACTCTTGTCGCCCCACCAGAGTAATCGGTTAAGCATTTCTTCTAGTTCTTCTATTGATTTAAATAGGCGATTGGCAATAAACTCTTTTGCTGAATGCCATACTAACTCTATTAAGTTATAGTCTGGACTATACTCTGGTAAAAACTCTATTATTAAATTTGGCATTTTCTCTTTTATTTTCTCTAGAAACTCTTTCTTTTTATGAATACTTGCATTGTCTAATAGAATTTATTTTAATGTCACAGCATTTCTGTTCTTGCTTGCTTCAAGAATGTTCAAGATTAGTCACGAGCAATTTTATCGTTACTATCATCTTAATTTCAGAAAAAGATAGATATTTTGTCAACAGAGGGCAATCATTGAGCAAGACCTTGAGGAATAGAGCTTAAATTGCATAAAGAAAAATCCCTAAATACTCTTTGAGCACTAGAGTCGTTTGGGCTAGGGAATCGACATTGGGAATCAGATTAATTAAGATGGTGCCGAGGGTGAACTGTTCTGTTTGGCCGACCTCAATCCGAAAATCTGTGGGTGCAGCAATAACATCTATTCCTAGTTTTTGAAAAATAAGTTTACTTCTGGGCATATGAAAGGCCGATGTTACCAATAGCACTTGCTTAATTCCCCGTGCTTCTAGGATTTTTTTGACATTGACTCCATTTTCGTAGGTATTGAGGGATAGAGGCTCTTCAACGATCGCCCTAGGGGGGACTCCAAAAAATTCCAACAAACTAGCCATATCTTTGGCTTCGGGTTGGCCTTGACTTAACCAAGTGATTCTTCCCCCGGTAACGATTAATAAAGGAGCTTTTCCTTCACGGTATAACTTGGCTCCATATAAAACGCGATCGCCGGCTTCAGACACTTCAATCATGGGTCGGGGCGGAATGGCGGAATAGATCCCTCCACCTAAGATGACAATGGCTTCGGCAGACGGTAAATGTTGCGGTAAATTTTGGTGTTCAAGGGACGCTAACAGGGCATCACTCACCCAACGATTACCAGTTAAGAGAAGTAATAACAGGGCTAATATTAGGGGAAACTGCAGCCATGATCGCTTTTTCCAGGCGAGATAACTACTGAATGCTATCAGTAAGGTAATCAATCCGAGGGGATAGATGAAAAGAGGCAGTAATTTCGATAAAAATAACAACCTTGGCTCCTAGTGGTCTGTCAAGCTAAAGATTGTGAATTTGAGGGAAAATGGAGAGGCTATTCATTACCTCAACAGATATCGTAATAAGTAACCATGCTCAAGACCTATATTGTCCGATTAAGTCAAGAAGAACGTCAGACCCTAAAAGATTTGGTATCCATCGGCAAAGGAGCGGCTTACAAAATTAAGCACGCCAATATTCTGTTAAACATTGATGTGAATGGACAAGGATGGACGGATGAGGAAGCTGCCGCCGCCTTTAGTTGTCACCGCAACACAGTCGCCAATCTCAGGGAGCGATTGGTCAATGAAGGTGTGGAGTCAGCATTAAGCCGCAAGCCCCGCAAAACGCCGCCTCGTCAACCGATTATTGATGGAGAGGTAGAAGCAAAACTAATCGCCTTACGTTGTGGAGAACCGCCTGCTGGTCAAGCCCGTTGGACATTGAGGTTACTAGCCGACAAGGCGGTCGAGTTAGAAATTGTGCCAGCAATTAGTCACGAAACCGTGCGTCAAGTGTTAAAAAAAACGAACTAAAACCTCATCTGCGACAGATGTACGTGATTCCACCAGAAAAGAGTGCCGAATTTGTGTCTAACATGGAAGATGTTCTAGAAATTTATCACCGACCCTATGACCCCAATTGTCCAGTGATTTGCATGGATGAGCAACCTATACAATTGGTCAAAGAAACCCGCCTTCCTCTACCAGCCAAACCTGGACAGCCAGAGGCGCATGATTACGAATATGAACGCAATGGAACAGCCAATATCTTTATGTTTACAGAACCCTTGTCTGGGTGGCGAAAGACAGTTGTCAGTGAACGTAGAACATCGGTTGACTGGGCAACAGAAATTAAGAATTTACTCGATAACGACTATGCTGATAACGACAAAGTCATTTTAGTATGTGATCAGCTAAATACTCACAAACTTGCCTCACTATATGAAGCATTTGAGCCTTCCACGGCTCGTCGTCTAGTCGAACGGTTGGAAATTCACCATACCCCAAAACATGGCAGTTGGCTTAATATTGCTGAAAACGAGCTGTCCGCAATGACTCGGCAATGCCTAGCTCGTCGAATTCCAGATCGGGAAACTTTAGAGCAAGAAACAACGGCTTGGTACACTCAGCGCAATCATTCCCAAAAGTCGGTAGATTGGCAATTCACGACGGCTGAGGCTCGTATCCGTCTCAAGCGTCTTTATCCACAAATAGAAAATTGACAGACCACTAGAAATAATTTCTGCTCTTTTCGACCACATTTTAAATGCCAAATAAAGCGGCTTGCCCTGTCCATGAGAACGATTGTCCACCCCTCAGAGGCACTTGCTTCTTTATTTTTTCCAACTTTTGTGTATAGTTCATCCCCTTCTATTACTAATTTAACAAATTCATTCACTAAGGCGTATAAAAATAATGTCTCTTGTAATCCTGATAATTTCTTTTCCCAATTCAATATTGTTGTTTTCGCGTAGCCGAATACTCGGGCTGCTGCATTTAATCCTATTCCTTCCATTCTGGCTTTTAATACTTTTACAATTTCACTTAATGGGGTTTCTAAGCCAGCGATTACGCTACCATAAGTCTCAGCAAAACAAGAACTACATTCTTGACAAATGAACATTTTACGTTCCCCGTTACCTTTCGTTTGATAATGAGAATGTATTTTTATTTTTTCACTATAGCAATGAGGACAGTTTTTCTTGAATAAGGCATCCTCTTTCTCTTGGCACAAGCCAACATCATTCAGAATTTCCATAGAGCTTTTCTTTAATATTGACATTGTTTTCTGTTTCCTTCTTCTTTGATATAATGACAATAATAATAGTATAATAAAAACGGGCCGATGTCTAGTCTTAAAATATTTTTCTATTTTCTCAAAGCCTTACACCATAACTTTTTCCAACTTTGATCAGACGATACCAGTTCCCAAGCTTATGGATTTGTTAACTTTGATAATATGCGAAGTCGCTTTTTAGCTTGCTTTTCGTGATAAGTTTTGATTATAACTCTTTATTCAGGAGAGCCAGAATTTTAGATAAATTAACGGCGATCGCGTGTAGATCGTCTTGGGGATTAAGGAGTGCGACCCAATAACCTGTATCTGCAAAAACGGTTCTCACGAATTATCCTGTTGTTGATAATGATCAAAGTTGCGGGCTAAATCGGTAGGAAGTTTGGCCCATTCTTCTTGGGGAACTTGAGCAGAAAGGCGGGCGGCTAATTCCCAAATTGGTTCAGCATTATAGTCAAATTGAATATCACTAGTTTTTTGCTCTGGGTTAGGTAAATTGTTAAGGGGTTTTGATTGGGGATGAATGGGAGTTTTCATAGTTCAGGTTTCACTTCGTATTGATATTTTGATTATACACAGGGTTTAACTGTGCGATCGCGGTTTCTTTTTACGAACAGGGGCGATCGTCTATAATCAAAGTTATTGTGCTGTTAATCCGCGATGACTACCACTCCTAAAACCACCGTCACCTATAGCCTCGAAGACATCCTCGAACGTATTGAGGATAAAATAGATGCGCGTTTCGAGAAGATGGATGCACGTTTCGAGAAGTTGGATGCGCGTTTCGAGAAAATTGATCGGCAGTTTGAACGTCTTGAAAACAAGATGGATAGTCAGTTTGCAGAAGTTAATCAACGTTTAACTAAGTTAGAGGTAGGGCAAGCTGAACTTTCGGGAGATATTAAGGCTCTTGATGAAAGGTTATCGGGAGAAATTAAAACCTTAGACGGGAAAGTGGATGGGCTTGGTAAGCGTTTGGATAATCAAGAGTTTTTGAATCGTGGGGTTGTGGTGGCAGTTTTAGCTGCGTTAATTGCAGGAGGGGCTAAGTTATTTGGATTTTTACCCAAGAGTTGATTTTTGAAGTTAGGGGTGATCGCGGAATAGTTAATAATTGATAGTGAATAGTTAACAGATTTTATGTTGATCAAAGTATTCTTGCTTTTTGGGTTTGATCTCGTTTAAAATAGACAAATAAAACTTTTTAGCAGAGATTTCTATGGATATTGTTTGGTTAGTGGGTTTATTAACGCCTTACTTACCTTTTTTAATGGGGTTGGGGCAAAAAGCGATGGAAAAAGGTTCGGAAAAGCTGGGGGAAAAAGGAGCAGAGGAGATTTGGAATAAGTTATCTCCCCAGATAAACACCGAGCCAGGCGTTTTGGCGATCGCAAAGGATGTGGCGATTAATCCTGATAATGAAATGGCGAAGACGACTCTGGCCTATCATTTGGATAAAATTCTTAATGCGCCAGATAATGCGGTTTTAAAGGCAGAAATTGCTCAAATTCTGGAAGAGGCTCCCGCAAAAAGTAAATTTAATATTGATGCGAAAGGAAGCCAGATCGGGGTGATTGGCGATCGCGGCAAGGTGATCATGAATTTCGGGTCGAAACCGTGATCCCAAAAATCATTCTGTAGGGGCGAATGGCGTTCGCCCATTGAGTTAGGATTTGGAAACCAAACCCCTACCGCATTTTTTAGGATATTTTGAGGATTTTTTATGAATGAGGCTACATACAATCTGAATTTACAAAATAGTCCTGTGGGCGCGATTGGCGATCGTAATCAGGTCACTCAGAATATTATTGTGCAATCTCCTGATTATCAAGCTTTGATGGCTGGGATTAAGGATAAAAAAAGGCTTTTACGGCTAGAAACTGATCCTTTAGAAAAATTAGAAATTTCTGGGGAATTACAACAACTGGAAGCGCAGTTAGAGCAGTTCAAGGAAAATATTGTCAGGTTAGCCGAAACTTTTAGCAAAATCGAAATCAATACGGAACGCCTACGACAAGCGAAGGACTATTTTGATCAAGGGCAATTTCGGGAAGCGGATGCCATTCTGCAAGCGGAGGAAATGGTCAAGGATTTGAATAAACTACTGCAAAAAGACCAACAGCTTGATCAACAAAAAGCCGAAGTCAGAGCCAGCCGTGAACAAATCGCCAACGAGTTTCTGATTAAAGCCCAACTCTGGGC